>JBOHYM010000039.1:0-145289 GCA_050737735.1 Rhodanobacter sp.
CCCCCCACGAACAAGAGCTGGCGGGCAGTGCCCGCCCTACGGCGTCCCGTCAAGCGACCGTCGCAATCTCAACCCGACATCGGAGCTTCCTCATGAATCCGTCCAACCACGTCCGCATCGTCGAAGTCGGCGCACGCGACGGTCTGCAGAACGAGAAGACCCTGCTGCCGGCCGACGTGAAGATCGCGCTGATCGACCGTCTCTCCTCGACCGGCCTCACCACGATCGAGGCGACCAGCTTCGTCAGCCCGCGTTGGGTGCCGCAACTGGCCGATGCGGCCGAGGTCTTCACCGGCATCCGCAAGGTGCCGGGTGTGAGCTATCCCGTACTCGTACCCAACGAGCAGGGCTACCTGCGCGCACGCGAGGTCGGCGCGCGCGAAGTCGCTGTCTTCACGGCAGCGTCGGAGGCCTTCAGCCAGAAGAACACCAACGCCTCGATCGACGAGTCGATCGCACGCTTCGTATCCGTGATGGAACACGCGCAAGCGGATGACGTGAAGGTACGCGGCTATGTCTCCACCGTACTCGGCTGCCCGTACCAGGGCGAGGTGCCGGTCGGCGACGTGGTACGTGTGGCCAGGCGCCTGTACGAGCTGGGCTGCCACGAAATCTCGCTGGGCGACACCATCGGCGTCGGCACACCGGCGAAGGCGCGCGCGATGCTGCATGCGGTGGCGCAGGAAGTGCCCATGTCAGCGCTGGCCGTGCATTTCCACGATACCTACGGCCAGGCGCTGGCGAACATCCTCGCCTGTCTCGAGGAAGGTGTGCGCGTGGTCGACAGCTCGGTTTCCGGCACGGGCGGCTGCCCGTACGCGAAGGGCGCCACCGGCAACGTCGCCAGCGAGGATGTCGCCTATATGCTGCACGGCATGGGCATGACCACCGGCGTCGATCTGGACCTGCTGGTCGCCACCGGCGCGTGGCTGGCGACGCAGTTGCACAAGGAAACCGCCAGCCGCGTCACTCGCGCCCGCACGGCGCGCTGAAGCCTCTCCCTGCCCACACACGATCGCCCATGTCCACACCCTTCCTGATCCGCCCCATCACGGCTCGCGACAACCCCGTGATGGCCGCCATCATCCGGCACGTGATGCCCGAATTCGGCGCCGACGGGCCCGGCTTCGCGATCCACGATGCCGAAGTGGATGGCATGTACGAAGCCTATGCACAATCGCGTTGCGCCTACTTCGTGGTCGAACGCGATGGCGTGGTGATCGGTGGCGGTGGCATCGCGCCGCTGGAGCATGCCGAGCCGGACGTATGCGAACTGCGCAAGATGTATTTCCTGCCCGCGGCCCGTGGCATCGGTGCCGGCACGGCGATGATGCAGCGCTGCCTCGATGAGGCACGCATGCTGGGTTTCCGTCGCTGCTATCTGGAAACGCTGACCGGCATGGATGCGGCGCAAGCGTTGTACCGACGCAGCGGTTTCACGCCGTTGTGCGCACCGATGGGTGGCACCGGTCACTTCAGTTGCGACCGCTTCTTCATCCTCGAACTCTGAAGCTCAAACTCAGAAGGGCACGCCATGGCCAGCCACGACCCACGCATCGACGCCTATATCGCGAAGTCGGCCGAATTCGCCCGACCGATCCTCGAACACCTCCGTGCCGTGGTGCATGCCGCCTGCCCGGAGGTGGAGGAAAGCCTGAAGTGGAGCTTCCCGCACTTCGGCTACAAGGGCGCGATGATGTGCTCGATGGCGGCCTTCAAGCAGCACTGCAGCTTCGGCTTCTGGCTGCACAAGGAGGTCGTGGGCGGCGAAACGGAGAACGGCATGGGTGACTTCGGCAAGCTCATCTCACTGAAGGACCTTCCCTCAAAAAAGGAGCTCACCGCGTACATCAGGAAAGCGATGGCGTTGAATGAGGCCGGCGTGAAACTGACGCGCCCGAAAGCCGCACCGAAACCAGCGCCAACCCTGCCGGATGATCTCGCCGCCCTGCTCGCACAGAAAAAGCATGCCGCCGCACGCAAGAGCTACGAAGGATTCAGCGCCAGCGCGCAGCGCGAGTACGTCGAATGGATCAACGAGGCCAGGACCGATGCCACCCGCCAGAAGCGCCTCGCCAGCACACTGGAATGGCTGGCAGAGGGCAAACCACGCAACTGGAAATACCTGACATGCTGAAGGCCCCGAGCCGATGATCCGCATCGCCCATGATGAAGACGCCACTGCCATCCATGCGATCTACGCACCCTCGATCACCGACGGTGTAGCCACCTTCGAAACCGAACTACCCGGCATCGCCGTGATGCGCGAACGCATTCGCTCCCGCCTGCAACACTACCCCTGGCTGGTATGGGAGGAAGCCGGTGACGTGCTGGCGTATGCCTATGCAGGACGCTTCCGCGAACGGGCCGCCTATGACTGGATCGCCGAGACCTCGATCTACGTGCATGCCGACGCACACCGTCGCGGCATCGCACGCAAGCTCTACGGCACGCTGCTGGATGTGATGTGCATGCAAGGCATAAACCAGGCCGTCGGCGTGATCACTCTGCCCGGCACGGTCAGTGTGGCGATGCACGAAGCGATGGGTTTCACCGCCGCCGGTGTGTGGCGCCAGTGCGGCTACAAGCTTGGGCGATGGTGGGATGTGGGCGTGTGGCAGAAGGAATTGCAGGCATCGCTGAATCCGCCGCCGGCAGTGACCCCTTTCGCTCAACTGGCAAAGCCGCATCTGCAGTCAGTGCTGGATCGCGCGGCGTAATTGCCGCCCGCGCGATTGGCAGTCGATCCGACCTGGCCGCAGCCGGATCGGATCGACCGCATTCCCCGCGTCAATGGGACAACAGGATGTCCGTAATGACGCCCGTGGCGACCGCCACCAGCAGGAACTGGCCATCATCGCCACGTACGTAGTGATAACCATACGGCGGCTGACGCAGGTGATACACGCGCCAGTCATCGACCACATAGCGCCGGTCGCGATACTCGACCGGCACATAGCCGCCCCTCTTGTACCAACCCTCATGCCGGCCACGGTCGTGACTTACGTAATAGCCACGATGGTCGTCATGGTCGCGCTGATCATCGCGACCCCGGTCGTGGCCATGGTCCCCCCGGTCATCGTGATTGTCATGATTGTCATGCCAACCCTGATTGTCCTGCGGGCCTTGATCGCCACGCTGCGGGGCTGGGGCCGCGACGGCAGCCAGCCCGATTACCATCAGGCCGCTGGCAAGTAAGGTCAGATGCTTTTTCATTCATTTCTCCCTGTGTCGTTAAAGAGGCGCTGGCTGTACTGGACACCCAGACGGCTGCCGCGATCAAAGCCTGACTTCTCAATACTGAACGCAACCAATCGAACCATCTACCAGGCTGAACGCTGTCCCAAGGCAGTTGCAGAAGGACGCGGCAGCTGATGCATTGGCCCGACAAATATCCCTGCTTTCCAGTGTTCGGCATATACGACCATGTCACGGGCGCAACACCTCATCACGCCCGGCGCTTGCTGCATTGTTCGACATCAGGCCTGGATACGCAGGACAGGCCCACCTCTCGATGGGCCTGTCGCTTACGTTCCCCACTTGGCAGATGCGGGTGGCGGATCAATGGTGCGCAGCAATGATGCTGGCAATGACACCGGTCGTGATGGCGACGAGGATGAAATCGCCGTTGTCACTGCGCACATAGTGGTAGCCACGCGGCGGTGCCCGCAGATGCTCGCCCCGCCAATTACTTACTACATAGGAATCGCCACGGTACTCGGCAGGCATGTGACCACCCCTCTTGTACCAGCCCTCGCTGTGCCCGCGCTCGTACATGCTGCGATGATTCTGGTCCTGATGATCCTGGTCCCGATGATCCTGACCTTGAGGCTGAGCCACCACCACGGCCGAGGTGGACATCAGCAATGCACCGCAGATCAACCACGTACCCAATTGCTTCTTCATAAACACACTCCGCTTTGTGATGGTTCAAAGGTCAGGGAGCCTCGCTACGACGAACTCCCTGGACTGCCCGGGACGGTCGCCTGAGCAACGCTCAGGTCAAGGCATCGCTGCCCTGCCAGCAAGATCGCCGCCCGTCCCCCAAGGCCGCGTGAATATTCCGCTGAACGGCCTTCACGTTTGGCCTTCGACAGCTTCGTGGACGCCATGCCTCTCGGTTACCATGACCGTTTCAGGCATCCGAGGGACTCCCATGCAGCTCAATCAGGTCAAGGCCATCATCACCGGCGGCGCCTCCGGCCTCGGCCATGCCGTGGCGCAACGTCTCGTCGCACATGGCGGCAAGGTCGCGCTGTTCGACGTCAATGAGGAGAAGGGACAGGCTGCTGCGAAGGAATTGGGCGACGCCGCGCGCTTCTTCCGTACCGACGTCACCTCCGAGGAGGGTGTGGTCGCCAACGTGGCCGCCGCACGCGACGCGATGGGCGGGCTGAACGTGGTGATGAACTGCGCCGGCATCCTCGGCGCCGGCCGCGTGCTGGGCAAGGAAGGCGCGATGCCGCTGAACACCTTCGCCACCACGGTGATGGTGAACCTGGTCGGCAGCTTCAACGTGGCCAAGGCGGGTGCCGCGCTGATGCAGGGCAACGAGGCCGGTGAAGACGGCGAGCGCGGCGTGATCATCAACACCGCCAGCGTCGCTGCCTACGAAGGGCAGATCGGCCAAGCCGCCTACTCCGCCTCGAAGGGCGGCGTGGTCGGCATGACGCTACCCATGGCGCGCGAACTGGCACGTTTCGGCATCCGCGTGGCGACGATCGCGCCAGGCATCTTCTGGACCCCGATGGTCGACGGCATGCCGCCGCAGGTGCAGGAGGCGCTGTCCGCCTCGATCCCGTTCCCGTCGCGCCTGGGCAAGCCCGACGAGTTTGCCGACACGGTAGCCTTCATCCTCGGCAACCGCTATATCAACGGTGAAACAATCCGCCTCGATGGCGCCGTGCGGCTGCAACCCAAATAGCCGGGAATCGGGAATTGAGAATGGGGAATCGCAAAGGCAAGATCGCGCTCCCACCTCGACGCCCTCCCCGACAGCGGTGAACCCGCTTTTACGATTCCCTATTCCCCATTCACCATTCCCGGCATCACACCCATGAAAGCTTCCGACGTCAAGAAAGGCAACGTGGTCGAACACGACGGTACCGTCTACCAGGTGCGCGACATCGAGCGCAGCTCGCCGAGTGCCCGAGGCGGCAACGTCACCTTCCGCTTCACCCTGTATTCGATTCCCGGCGGACGCAAGTTCGACCTCAGCCTGCGCGCGGACGATGACCTGCGAGAGATGGATCTGGTCCGTCGCGCGGCGAACTTCTCGTACATGGACGACGGCGCGTTCGTGTTCATGGACGCCGAGGATTACACCCAGTACCTGCTCTCGCCCGAACTGGTCGGCGACAACGCCGGCTACATCGTCGAAGGCATCGAGGGCTACTACGTGCAGGTGATCGACGAGGCACCGGTCGGCCTGCAGGTGCCGAGCAGCGTGATCCTGACCGTGGTCGACACCGCACCGGAAATGAAAGGCTCCAGCGCCACCAAGCGCAACAAACCGGCCAAGCTCAACACAGGCATCGAAGTGCAGGTGCCCGAGTACATCAGCACCGACGAGAAGGTGTGGGTGAACACGCTCACCGGCGAGTTCGCCGGCCGCGCCTGAGAGCAGGAAGGAGCAGCTTCGTAGGGCGGGCACTGCCCGCCGCCTTTGCTCCACCACTCCGTGTTGGCTGAACCGAAATGCCGGCGGGCAGTGCCCGCCCTACACGGTTGAGTGCGGGAGCGAGCGTGAAGCGTTGAGCGCGCGGTTTTTGCCATACTCGTTTCTCACTCCTCCCTACTCACTCTCGCCTTATGCCCTCCAGCGCTTATTCGCTACGCGCCCATGCGATCGAAAGCCTGACCGTGATCAAGCGGCCGGATGTGCCGTGGCAGGTGGTATTGCGCAATACCGCGGCGGTGATCCTGCCGTTGGGCATCGGGTTGGCTACGGGACACACAGAGGCCGGGTTGGCCGTCGGCGCCGGCGCGCTGGATACGATGTTCTCCGACCAGCCGGGGCCGTATCGCCAGCGCCTGCGCCAGCTGCTGCTGGCCTCGCTGGCGGCGGGGCTGGCTTCGCTGTGCGGCTTCCTGATCGGCGGCCAGTTGCTGCCGATCCTGCTGGCCACCGCCGCCTGCGGTTTCTTCGGCGGCCTGCTGGTGGTGTTCGGTACCGATACCGCGCGGGTCGGCATGACCAGCATGATCCTGCTGGTGATCACGGCGTCGACGCCGACCTCGCTGGTCGGTGCGCTGAGCGGTGCCACGCTGATCTTCAGCGGCGGTCTGCTGCTCACCCTGTTCTCGCTGGCGGCGTGGCCGTGGCAGCGTTATCTGCCGGAACGCCATGCGCTGGCCACCGTTTATGCCGGCCTGGCCACGCTGGCCAGGCAACCGGCGCATGACGATGCGGAGGTACCGGCACTGACCGAGGCGATGACCACCTTGCAGCAGACCCTGCTCGGTCGTCATCGCGCCCATGGCCGCGCGATGGAAGCCTTCGGGGTGCTGCTGGAGCTGGCCGAGCGCATTCGGCTGGAGCTCACCGCGATGGCCGAACTGCACGCCAACCCGTCCATCCACGCGATGTTTCGTGACGATGCCGCCCGTGTCCTGGCGGCGATCGCCGATGCGCTGGAGCAGGCCGAACCGCCCGAGCAGGCCGCCCGCGCGTTGCGGACCCTGCAGGCCACCGAACACGCCCTGCTCGATGGCCGCGGCCACAGCAGCAGCCTGACCGCGCATATCCATGCGCTCTCCGGCCAGTTGGCAGCAGCGGTGCGCAACGCCGACTGGGCCGGCAGCCGTGGCGAATTGCGCGCCAGCGCGGCGGAGACCCAACTGCCCGAGGCGCTACGCAGCAGTTCCACCTGGGCCACGCTGCGCGCCAGCCTCACCCCACGCTCGGTGGCATTCCGGCATGCCTTGCGCATGGCGGTCTGCCTCAGCGCCGCGCTGTGGATTTCACGGTTGCTGCAGCTGCCGCACGGTTACTGGCTGCCGATGACGGCAGCGATCGTGCTGCGACCGGACTTTGCCGCCACCTTCAATTTCGGCCTGTTGCGCGTGCTTGGTACCGTGCTCGGACTGGTGCTCACCACCGCGCTGCTGCACATCACGCCGAACGAATCCTGGGCACATCTCGCGCTGATGGCTGTGTTGTGCATGGCATTCCGTTATCTGGCCACCGCGCATTACGGCATCGCGGTGGCCGCACTGACCGGCACCGTGGTGATCCTGCTTTCGTTCGAGGGCGTCAACTCCGGCATGGCGGTGATGGACCGGGTGATCAACACGGCGCTGGGCTGCGGCATGGCGCTGCTCGCCTATGTGGCGTGGCCCACCTGGGAGCGCGGCCGGGCGCGTGCCGCGCTGGCGGTCATGCTGGATGCCTACGCCAGCTACCTGCGCGCGCTGGCGCAACCCGGCCAGCGCAACGCGCACCACGAGACACGCAGTGCAGCCCGCACTGCCCGCACGAATGCGCAGGCCTCGATCGATCGCATGCGCACCGAACCGGCCACGCCGCCGGAGCTGCTTGCGCTGGCCCGCGCCCTGTTCGCCAACGGCAACCGGCTGGCGCGCACCGCAATGACACTGGAAGCAATGATCGACGACCTCACTACGCTGCCCGCACAGGCGGAGATCGGCGACTTCATCAACCAATCCGCCGACGCCGTGCAGGCCATCGCCACGGCATTGCGCGAACAGCGCAGCATGGACGCCTTGCCGGACCTGCGTGCCCGACAACGCACCCTGATGACCCTGCTGCAGGGCACCGGGGACCGTGTCACTGGCGAGTTGCTGACACGGCTCAGCGACCGCCTGGTCGACAACGTCAACACGCTGGCATACGTGGTGAACCGCAGCCGGCAGGAGCCTGTCGCAGGTACCACCGATCCGTAGGGCGGGCACCGCCCACCGCACTGGGTCGTGACGAAGAGCTGGCGGGCAGTGCCCGCCCTACAGACCCGACGCGACGGCAGCACGCAGAGGTTTTACACTGCACGGATGCTCAAGATCGATACCCACGCGCACATCCTGCCCCGCGACTGGCCGAACCTGGCAGCCAAGTACGGCGACGACCGCTTTCCGGTGATGACCCATACCGATGGGCGACACCGCATCTACAAGGACAGCCGGTTCTTCCGCGAGGTGTGGGATTCGGCGTTCGATCCGCAGACGCGCATCGACGACTACGCCCGCTTCGGCGTCGACGTGCAGGTGATCTCCACCGTGCCGGTGCTGTTCTCGTACTGGGCGCCGGGCCACCAGGCACTGGAACTGCACCGCCATCTGAATAATCACATGGCCGGCCTGTGTCGCGATTATCCACGCCACTACGCCGGCATCGGCACCGTGCCGTTGCAGGCACCCGATCTGGCGATCCGCGAGCTGGAGCGCTGCATCGACGAACTCGGCCTGCAGGGCGTGCAGATCGGCTCGCATTGCGGTGACTGGAACCTGGATGCGCCGGAACTGTTCCCGTTCTTCGAAGCCGCCGCCGATCTCGGCGCCGCCGTGCTGGTGCATCCGTGGGACATGATGGGGGCGTCGACGATGCCCAAGTACTGGATGCCGTGGCTGGTCGGCATGCCGGCCGAGCAATCGCGCGCTGCCTGTTGCCTCGCCTTTGGTGGCGTGCTGGAGCGGCTGCCGAAGCTGCGCGTGATGCTGGCACACGGCGGTGGCAGTTTCCCCTCGTCAATCGGTCGTATTGAGCACGGCTTCAAGATGCGCCCGGACCTGGTCGCCACCGACAACCCGCGCAACCCGCGCGAATACCTCCAGCGTTTCTATTTCGACTCCTGCGTGCACGACGATCTGGCGTTGCGCTACCTGCTGGATGTGACGGGCGCCCGGCAGGTGATGCTCGGCACCGACTATCCTTTCCCGCTGGGCGAACAGGAGCCCGGCAGCGGTATCGAGGCGCTAGGCCTGAACGACACCGACCGCGCCCGACTGTTTCACGGTACCGCACTGGAATGGCTGGGCCTGCCCCGGCATCGCTTCGTCCCCGACAATACTTCTCTGGAGTCCGCATGAGTTTTCTGCGCAGTACCGCCACCCTCGCCATGGTCCTGACCGCCACCCTGCTGTTGGCTGGCCGCGTCCACGCCACCGATGTCAGCATGGCCAACGGCAGCGTCAGTTTCAGCACGCCGGACAGCTGGCTGGACATCATGGAAACCCAGGGCGATCCGGAAACGCGTGTGTTCCAGGTACCCGATCCCTCGCCCACCGGCAAGACCAGCCTCGCCCGCATCACGGTGACGGTGGCCCAGGCCGGCGATGTCAGCGGCTTCAACCAGTTCCGGAGCGATGCCACCGCGAAAGCGATGGCACTCCCCGGCTACAAGATTTCCGCGGTGCCGCCGCAGCCGAACAGCAACCTCTATACCGCGCAGGAAAACGGCGCCCAGTTCAGCTACATCGAGCACTACTGGTTCAAGAACGGCCATGCGATCCAGCTGCGCTGCGTGCGGCCCACGCACAGTCTGGCCGGCGCCAGTTGGGAAACCGGATTCGACAAAGGCTGTGACGCGATCGCTGCACGCCTGAAGTAAGCAAGCCCCACCCACCATCCCTGTGGGAGCGGCTTCAGCCACGACGCTTTAGTGCTGACCAAGGCTGGAAGGCATCGCGGCTGAAGCCACTCCCACAACCACAGGAAGCCCCTGTGGAACAAAAGCCGATACAGGAAGCACCATGCCCGACTATCAGGCCACCGCCGACTGGGCCCGTGCCCAGGATGCCGCCGACCCGCTACGCGCGTTCCGCGACGAGTTCCTGATCCCGCCGCACGAAGGGCATGACAGTCGGCCGTCAGACAGTGTCTATTTCTGCGGCAACTCGCTCGGCCTGCAGCCGCGTGCCGTGCGCGACGCCGTCAACGCGGAACTGGACTACTGGGGCGAGCTGGGCGTGGAAGGCCACTTCAAGGGCCGCCTGCCATGGATGGACTACCACGAGTTCGTGCGCGACGACCTCGCCGCCGTGGTCGGTGCACAGCCGTCCGAAGTGGTGGCAATGAACACGCTCGGGGTCAACCTGCACCTGATGATGGTGAGCTTCTATCGGCCGACGCAAGAACGCCACGCGATCCTGATCGAGGCCGGCGCGTTTCCCACCGACCGCTACGCGGTGGAATCGCAGATCCGCTTCCACGGTTTCGATCCCGCCACCTCGCTGATCGAGCTGGCCGGCGATGAACCCAACGGCGCGATTTCGATGGCCGCGATCGAGCGCACGCTGGCCGAACACGGTTCGCGCATCGCCCTGGTGATGCTGCCCGGTGTGCAATATCGCATCGGCCAGGCGTTCGATCTCAAGGCAATCACCACGCTGGGACATCAACACGGCTGCACGGTGGGCTTCGATCTTGCCCACGCCGTCGGCAACCTGCCACTGCAACTGCACGACAGCAACGCCGACTTCGCGATCTGGTGCAGCTACAAATACCTCAACAGCGGCCCCGGCGCCGTCGGCGGCGCCTTCGTGCACGAGCGCCACGCGCAAGCCGTGCTGCCCCGCTTCGCCGGCTGGTGGGGCCACGACAAGACCACCCGCTTCCAGATGGGCCCCGAGTTCGTGCCGACCGCCGGCGCGGACGGCTGGCAGCTGTCCAATCCACCGATCCTCGCGCTGGCACCGCTACGTGTGTCGCTGGAGATCTTCCGCCGCGCCGGCATGGATCGCCTGCGCGAAAAATCACTGCAGCTCACCGGCTATCTGGAATGGCTGGTGCAGACCCAACTCGGCGATGTACTGCAGGTGGTGACGCCCGCCGATCCGCAACGCCGTGGCGCGCAACTGTCCATCCGCGTGACCGGCGGCCGCGAACGCGGGCGGGCATTGTTCGAATACCTGATGGAACACGGCATCATCGGCGACTGGCGCGAACCCGACGTCATCCGCATCTCGCCCGCGCCGCTGTACAACCGGTTTGCGGATTGTCTGGCGTTTGCGGAGGCGGTGCGCACGTGGGCCACGTCCAGTCATTGAGAAAACCGTTGCCTGCTCCTCGAGAAACACCTGCTTTCGAACCCACGCGGGCATTTCCTGAGCCGATCTCTCCGTCCGGTTATACGACAAGTTGTTAGCCGGACCCGGCACCGATAAGCTTCAAGTGAGTCAATGAGTTGCACGGGGATTCCCGAGCGCAACAGGGAATGTATAACCGGACCCAGTGGTCCGTATATTCAGTAGTTAGGCCTTATGAAGAATGCTCCATCCAGATACGAGTGTCCGTTCTGCGGTATTGCTGAGACACTTCCATCGCCTGCTCCAGAATCAGCCGTTGTGTTGGTGGATGCCAACGTGTTCGCTTTGGTTCCGACTCACCACTACGCTGGAATAAAAGGCAACTGTTTGGTGGTACCTCGGAGCCACTATGAGAACGTGTTGGACATCCCGGACAACCTTGGCAGCGACTTCTTTCGTGCCACGCGTCGCCTAGCGCACGCTATGCGGAATGCCTTCGGTTGTGAAGGAATCTCCACTCGCCAACACAACGGGCCAGCCGGCAATCAAGATGTGTGGCACTACCATCTTCATGTATTTCCTCGCTACTCAAACGACGGACTGAATGCGGGGCAGAAAGTTCTCTACACCACCGAGGAGCGTATTGAGTTGGCAGCCAGTCTCCGGACTGCTTTGCGGTAGCGCGCATTTTGCTTGCGGGTCGGGCTGCCTGGATGCACCATGCAGGTCTAACCCGTCATTCAAGCGGACGGCTTCGCCACCGCTTAACTCCAGCGTTAGGCCTAGGAGGAACTATGAAGAAGCTACTTCCGTATATAGTCTTTGGAATTGTCTACTTACTTCTATGCTTCGCTGTTGAGGTAATTGCTGATGCGGCATCTTCCGAAATCGCGAGTCAACTCGTGTACTACGTTGCCATCATAGTTGCAGCTCCCATTGCATTGATCGCAGCGAGGCGCATG
Organism: Rhodanobacter sp.; assembly: GCA_050737735.1. GTDB lineage: Bacteria > Pseudomonadota > Gammaproteobacteria > Xanthomonadales > Rhodanobacteraceae > Rhodanobacter. Next base: position 11,946 of record JBOHYM010000039.1, read on the forward strand.
GCCCAACTCTCGGTCGTGGGCGTGCTTGTTACCGCGACCTTGAGCGAGCTTTTGGCCTACGCAACAACGGTGGGACTCCTTTCGACCTTGGCAACCAAGGCGGATCCCTCATTCAGCGTCGCCGCTGGGATTGTTTCGTTTGCGCGGATTGGCGGTTGGGCTCTCGCGTTGAACACAGTTGCCTACATATTGGCACCCGCCGTCTGGTTACTCGTGCTCAATGGCCGCAGCTCTGGCTTGGCACCACAGACTACGGCCTGATATCAACTTTGAAGTGCAACGCTGATTAGCAGCCATAGATATTCATCCGGCATTGAAGCGACTCTGCGGATGCCTTACCTGCCCTTCCCCACGTACCACGAAACGCTCCACCGTGAGCGCCTCAGCCCCCATCGGCCCATAGGCATGCAACCGCGTCGTCGAGATACCGATCTCGGCACCTAGGCCGAGTTCGCCGCCGTCGCTGAAGCGTGACGAGGCATTGACCATCACCACCGCCGAACGAATCGACTGCACGAATCGTTGTGCGGCGGCTTCGTCGTGGGTGGAGATCACTTCGGTGTGATCGGAGCCATAGCGTTGAATGTGTGCGAGTGCTTCATCGAGATCGTCGACCACACGCACCGCGAGGATCAGGTCGAGGAATTCGGCGGCGTAGTCATCGTCGCTGGCCGGCTGCATGTTTGGCACCCAGTTGCGGCTGCGCTCGCAGCCACGCAGTTGCACACCGCGCTCGTGCAAGGCCGTGGCCGCGCGTGGCAGGAAGCATCCCGCCACATCGCGATGCACCAGCAGCGTCTCCAGCGCATTGCAAACACCGGGCCGTGTGGTCTTGCCGTCGATCAGCAGGTTCAGTGCCAGATCGAGATCGGCGGCACGATCCACGTACAGGTGGCAGACGCCCTTGTAGTGCTTGATCACAGGCACGCGCGCATGTTCGGCGACGAAGCGGATCAGGCCTTCGCCACCGCGCGGGATGGCGAGGTCGACGATGTCGGTGAGTTGCAGCAGCTCGATCATCGTCTCGCGGCGCAGGTCCTCGACGAGGGTCAGTGCGGCAGCCGGCACGCCGTGCGCGGTCAAGGCGCTGCGCAACGCAGCGGCGATCGCGGTGTTGGAATGCAGCGCCTCGGAACCGCCGCGCAGGATCACGCCGTTGCCGGCCATCAGGCACAGCGCCGCAGCATCGGCGGTGACGTTGGGGCGCGCCTCGTAAATCATCGCCACCACGCCGAGCGGAATGCGCACGCGCTCGATCGACAGGCCGTTGGGCCGTGTCTCGCGGCGAGTCACCCGACCGACCGGGTCGGGCAGTTCCGCTACCTCACGCAATGCACTGGCGATGCCGGCCACACGCGCCTCGTCCAGCCGCAGCCGGTCGAGCATCGCGCCCTGCACACCTTTGGCGATGGCGAGTTGCATGTCGCTGGCGTTCGCCACCAGCACCGCATCGCGTTGCGCCTCCAACGCGGCGGCCATATCGCGCAACAGTGCACGCTTGGCCTCGCTGCCGAGGGCGGCGACGACCCGCGCGGCGTCACGGCAGGCTGCTGCCTGCTGGCGGATCTCGCTCATGCCGTAGCCTCCAGATTACCGATCGTGGCCAGATCGTCGCGATGCACCACCTCGGCGCCATAGCTGTAGCCGAGCACGCTCTCGATCTCGCGGCTGTGCCGCCCGGCCAGCCGGCGTACCTCGACGGCACCGTACTGGCTGAGGCCTCGCGCGACCGGGCGCGCCGCGGCATCCACGATTTCCACCAGGTCGCCGCGATGGAACTCGCCCTCGGCACCGAGCACGCCGCCCGGCAGCAGCGAGACGCGACCGCCAGCGAGCGCCTGCGCAGCGCCGGTGTCGACACGGATGTATCCCGGTGCCGCCGGTGCATGCCGCAGCCAGTACTTGCGCGCCTGCATGCGACTGCTTCCCGCAGCGATCAGGGTGCCATGCAGGCGACCGCGCTGCAGCGCCTGCACGGTGGCTTCGTTGCGACCGTTGAACAGTGCGGTGGGAATGCCGGCGGCTGCGGCCTTGGCCGCGGCCTCCAGCTTGGTGCGCATGCCGCCGGTGCCCGCCGTGCTGCCGCTGCCGCCGGCCATTGCCATGATCTGCGGCGTCAGCGCGGCGACATGGCTCATCGGCATGGCATTGGGATCGTGCCGTGGATCGGCGCTGTACAGCGCATCGACATCAGAGGCGATCAGCAGCAGATCGGCATCGACCAGCGCCGCGACGATCGCAGCGAGGTTGTCGTTGTCGCCGAGCTTGAGTTCGTCCACCGCGACGGTGTCGTTCTCGTTCACCACCGGTAGCGCGTCCAGCACCAGCAGCTCGCGCAGGGTGGCGCGCGCATTGAGGTAGCGGCGGCGGTTGCGCAGGTCGTCATGGGTGAGCAGCACCTGCGCCACCGGCCGTGCCAACAGCGACTGCCATAGCGCGATCATCGGCGCCTGGCCCAGCGCAGCCAGCGCCTGTCGCGCGACCAGCGCATCGCCGGCCGACTTGTGCTCGCGCAGCAGCGCGCGACCCGCCGCCACGGCGCCCGAAGACACCAGCACGATCTGACGGCCATCGGCGTGACTGGCAGCAATGAAACCAGCCAGGGCTTCGGCGTAACGCGGGGTAAGGCCGCCACCATCGGCGGCGAGCAGGTTGCTGCCGACCTTGAGCACTGCGCGGCGCCAGCTTGGCAGCAGCTGCTCGGGCGGCATGGCGCGCTCCGATGACGAGGCCATCACGCGGCTCCGGCGAGCGGCACAACGATACGGTCACCGTGGCTTGGGGGCGCGGAGACCACGATGAAACGCACATCACCCTCGCTTTCGTTGCGCATCTGGTGCGCCGCACCCGGCGGCACGTGCAACCCCTGTCCGGCACGCAGGCCATGCACGATGCCCTCCAGCTCCAGACTGGCCTCGCCCTCGAGTACGTAGAAGAACTGTCGCGAGCGTGCATGCCAATGACGCACCTCCGATGCGCCTGCGGGCATACGTTCCTCGATCACACTGAGGTCATCCCCCTGCAGCAGATGCCAGCCATCGCACACTTCGCCCCACCGATAATGGGGCGCATCGTCCCGACTGGTTGGTGTCGAGGTCATGACGTCAGTGATCCAGCCGCGCGAGTCGTGTCGCAAGCTCATCCAGCCGCAGATCGTTGCCGGCACCCGGTGATGTGCGTGCTGCCAGGCTGGCCTCGGGGGTACGGCCCTGCCCCGCCGCGCTCGCGGCCTCGGCCGCCGCGCGATAGGCATCGCGGAACGGCACGCCGGCGGCAGCCTGCTCGATCGCCACGTCGGTGGCGTACATCGCCGGCTCGATCGCCGCGCGCATTGCCGCTTCGTTCCATTCCATTCGCGCCAGCAGATCCGGCACCAGTTCCAGCGCACCCAAGCCATGACGGCAGCCGTGGAACAGCGAGCCCTTGGAGAACTGCAGGTCGCGTTGGTAACCCGACGGCAGCGACAGCAGCTGCTCGATCTCGGTGCGCGCGGCGGCGACGCTGGCGTAGCTGGCACGCAGCAGTTCGACCACGTCGGGGTTGCGCTTGTTCGGCATGATCGAGCTGCCGGTGGTGTACTCGGGCGGCAGCTTCACGAAGTTGAATTCGGCGGTGGTGAACAGCGACAGATCCCAGGCCAACCGGCGCAGATCCAGCAGCGCGCTGGCGATCGCCTCCAGGACCGCCATCTCGAACTTGCCGCGCGACAGCTGCGCATAAATCGGTGACACCTGCATGCGGGCAAAGCCCAACACCTGCGTGGTGTGTTCGCGATCGAGCTTGAGGTTCACGCCATAACCGGCGGCGGTGCCCAGCGGATTCGCGTCGATCCATGCGGACGTCTGCTGCGCGCGCAGCGCATTGTCGATGAAGCCTTCGGCGAAGCCGGCAAACCACATCGCGGTGGATGACACCACCGCGCGTTGCAGGTGGGTGTAACCGGGCAGCGGCAGTGCCGGCTGTGCCACGCGATTGAGACAGACCTGGGCGATAGCGCGGCAATGCGTCTGCAGTGCGGCCAGCTGATCCTTCAACCACAACCGCGTGGCTACCAGGATCTGATCGTTGCGGCTGCGGCCGGTGTGCACGCGGCGGCCCGCATCACCCAACCGTTCGGTAAGCCGCGCCTCGATCGCCGAATGGCCGTCCTCGTAGCGCTCGTCCAGCACAAAGGCACCGGATCGGAAATCATCAGCCAATACATCCAGCTCGCGCTTCAGTGCAGTCGCCTCATCAGCGCTGACCACACCGATATTCGCCAACCCTTCCACATGCGCCTTGCTGGCGGTGATGTCGTGCAGGAAGAACTCACGATCCAGCAGCACGTCGTCGCCGGCGAGGAACTGCATGATCTTCGCGTCGATCTGTACGCCGGATTTTTGCCAGAGGGGCTGGGTCATGGTGATTCCCGGATGATTTGCAGCTGCGCATCGTGTGCGCGAATGGGTCTTGCGGCAAGCTTGCTTCGCACTCAGTACCTCTCCACAAATTCAAGACTCGTTTCAGCCGTAGGGCGGGCACTGCCCGCCGCACTTGTCAAAATACACGGCGGCGTATCGGAAAGGCGGCGGGCAGTGCCCGCCCTACACGGCCCTGGCAGGAGTTCACGACACGCTGCTCCTATACCACCGGGATGCCGGTGTATTCGTCGACACCGATCGCGCGGTTGATGTTCTGCATCGCCTGCGTCGCCGCGCCCTTCAGCAGGTTGTCCAGCGTCGCCACGATCACCACGCGCTTGCCGTCGGCCGACAACGCAAAGCCACCGATCTCGGCGTGGTGCTGGTGGGCGATGCGACTAACCCACGGCGCCTCGTCCAGCACGGTCACCAGTTTTTCGTGATCGTAGGCCGCATGGAAACGGGCCAGCACGTTCTCGCGTTTCAATGATCGCGACAGATACAGGTTGGTGGTGACGGTAAGCCCGCGATAGTGCGGCGCCACGTGCGGCATGAACTCCACCGGCACGCCGAGGCGGAATGACGCCTCCTTCTCATGCATGTGGCCGGTAAGCGCGTACGGCATCAGGTTGTCGCGCAATTTTTCGGGGTCGTTCTTGTCCGACGGTGTGGTACCGGCACCGGAGTAACCCGACACGCCGAAGCACACCGGCGGCGCGGCGAGCAGATCCTTCAACGGCGCGATGGAAAGCTGCATCGCTGTGGCATAGCAGCCGGGATTGCTGATGCGCTTCTCGCCACGCCACTTGTCGCGGGTCAGCTCCGGCAAGCCGTAATACCAGGTCGGGTCGAAACGATAATCGGCGGACAGGTCGACGATCACCGGATCCGCACCGGCCTCGTCGAATGCCGCCACGCAAACCGCGGCCTTGCCATTGGGCAGTGCGAGAATCACCACGTCGGCACCCAGCTTCGGCAGATCTTCATGCGTCGGTGCGCTGTAGCGCAGCTCACCGTGGTGCTCCGGCACCTGCGCGTCCACCCGCTGCCCGTCCAGCTCACGCGAGGAGACGAAGGCCAGCTCCAGGGCCGGATGCGCCGCGATCAGGCGGATCAATTCGGCACCTGTATGCCCGCGCGCGCCGACGATGCCGATGCTTTTCCTGTTCATGCTCATGGCTCAATCCGTCAGTGTCGGCTGCCGCTGCGCGCAATGCGCCACGCAGCGGGCAATCGTGTCAAAGTCGTGGATGCCGTACCAGAACACTTTCCAGAGCGGCTGCTTGAGACAGCCATCCGATTCGGCATAGTAGAAGTGGTTGACCTGATTGCCATGGCGCGAGCGCCAGAACAGGCGTGGATTCTCCTCGCGCATCACCTGCCATACGGCGCGCCCCAAGCCCTCGCCCTGGGCGTCGTCGAGCACGGCGAACTTGTCAAGGTACGGCAGGCCGTCCTCTTCAGTGAGGATCATCGCAGTGCGGTAGTTCTCGCTCACGTAGATGCGCAATGGTTGCGTACGTTCGAAATAATCCGGCACCAGCATGCGACCGAAGCTCGACTCGATCAGCGTGCGCATCCGCGCCTGGTCGATGCCTTCCCATGAATCGAAAGTCAGCACCCGCTCGCCTTGCCGCACCAGCGTGCCCGAACCCTTGTGAGTGAACAGCTCCTTGGCCAGTTCGGACGGCCGAGTGATCGACACCGACGAGGTCAGCGGCAGACCGGACAACAGGTCGGCAATCTGCTCCAGCTTCAGACGCATGCCACCGTTGATCCACGGCTGCTGCATCAGGTGTTCGTACTCGGTGGACAGGTTGATCGAGTCGATCAGCTTGCCGTCGCCATCGAGCAGGCCGCCGGTGCCGGTGAGAAACACGATCTTGTACGGCTGCAACACACGCACCAGTTCATTGGCGGCGAAGTCCGCATTGATGTTGAGGATCTGCCCTTCGTCGGTCTCGCCAAGGCTAGCGATCACCGGGATCGAGCCCGCGCGCAGGCTGGCCTCGATCGGCGCCAGGTTGATGCTGTCGACCTTGCCGACCAGGCCGTAGGTCTCGCGATCGAGATAGCTGGCCATGAACACGCCCGTCGCCACCGAGGTGGCGCGCGTGTCCATCGACTGCAACGCCTCGACCAGCTTCAGGTTCTGCTGCTGGAACACACGCCGCACGATGCCGAGCGCCTTGGGCGACGTGACACGCAGGCCACCGACGGTGTGCTTCTCGATGCCGGCAGCGGACAGTTCTTCATCCAGTTGCGGGCCAGCGCCATGCAGCACGATCGGGGTGAGCCCGACTTGCTGCAGGAAGGTCAGCGACGAGGCGAGATCGGCCAGCTCGTCACGCAGCACAGCGCCACCCACCTTCACCACGGCGAAACGCTTGGCGTCGACTTCGGAGAAGCGCTTGAGGTATTGCTGGATTTCCTTCGCGCTGCCCATGCTCGAGAGCAGGCGCACGATGGTCTTGCGGGTGTGCTTATGCGTTTCCACTTTCAACGATCCGATAGAGGTTTTCTGCGTACTGCTGCAATTGATCGAGCGCGACCCATTCATCGGCGCTGTGCGCCTGGGCGATGTCGCCGGGGCCGTAGACGAAGGCGGTGTAGCCGGCGGCGGAGAACAGCGCCGCCTCGGTCCAGAAATCCACCGCATTGCCGATTGGAAGCTCCAGTTCGTCGGCAATGTCACGCGCCGCCAACCGGCGTTCCTCCGCCCGCGCGGTATCACCGGCCGGCAGCGAGGCACCGCGGAACGTCTCGGCGAACTCCACCGGCGCTGGATCCACCAGCGTGGAAAAATGCTGCAACAGCTGGTCCGGATCCATCGTCGGCAACGGGCGGAAGCCGAAACGCACTTCGGCTGTTGGCGCGATCATGTTCGCCTTGATGCCGCCCTCGATGCGGCCGATGTTGAAGCGCAGCCCGGTGAGTCCGCCAAAACGCTCGTGCGATTGCGCGGCCACGAAATCCAGCGCCGCATCGCCCCAGCGCACTGTCTGATGCAAGGCACTGTCGCTCGGCTTCTGCTCGCCCGACGCGTGGCCGGCATGACCAGCGAAGCGCATCAGCACCGACTGGATGCCCCGATGTGCCAGCACGGCTTCGGCCCTGGTCGGCTCGGCCACGATGACCGCCTGGTACGCATGTGACTCGCTGAGGAAGCCGGCGATGCAGCGCGGATCGTTCGCCTCCTCGTCGGTGGACAGCAGCAGCGCCAGCGGACCGTCGGTGGCATTCGCCACCGCCAGCAGTGCCGCCGCGGCTCCCTTGATGTCGCAGGCACCGAGCCCGATCGCACGATCCGCGGTCACGCGCAGTTCGTGCGGGCTCGCCGTCCAGTGCGGCGAATCAGGCACCGTGTCCATGTGCACGTTGAACAAGTATTTCGGTTGGCCGCGCACTGCATGCAGGGTCACCGCGCCGGCGCCGTAGTCGGTCACCTTCACCTGGAAGCCGGGCAACTGTGCACGCAGGTAATCGAACATGCCGCCGGTGCCGATCGTACGCGGTGGGTTGCGCGTGTCGAAACTGACCAACGTGCGCAGGTGTTGCAGCGTCGCGTCGAGCAGCACTGACGATTCCCGATTCGCGATTCCCGATTCCCGGCTCACGAACGATTGACCTCGGCCCACAGCGTGCTGCTCATGCCGAACAGCTTGATGAAGCCCTCGGCCTCTTCCACGCCCCAGTCGGCCGACTGCGCATAGGTGGCGCCCTTGGCGTTGAGGATGTGCTTCGACTCGACGGCGACGGCGTTGACGATGCCTCCACTGGTCTCCAAGGTCACTTCGCCGTTGACGGTGGACTGACTGGAGGCAAGGAAGGCTTCCAGGTCGGTCTTCAGCGGATCGTGGAAGAAGCCCTCGTAGACCAGCTCCACCCACTTGCGCGCCACTTCCGGCTTGAAGCGGTTCTGCTGCTTGGACAACACGGCCTCTTCCAGCGCGCGGTGGGCGGTGAGCAAGCTAATCAGGCCCGGCGCCTCGAAGATGATGCGGCCCTTCAGGCCGATCGTGGTGTCGCCGGTGTAGATGCCGCGGCCGACGCCGTACTGGGCGAACAAACCGTTCAACTTGGCCAGCAGGATGTGGCCGGCGACCTTCTCGCCATCCAGCGTCACCGCCTCGCCGTTGACGAAACCGATCTTCACGCGCAATGGTTTGGATGGCCATTCGGCGCGCGGCTTGCACCAGCCCGCGGCGCCCTCACCCGGCGCCTGCCAGCGGTCGATCTCGCCGCCGGACATGGTCAGGCCGAGCAGGTTCTCGTTGATCGTGTAGGCCTGCTGCTTGGCGCGCACGCCGAAGCCACGCTGTTCCAGATAGGCCTGCTCATAGGCGCGTGTCTGGGTGTGCTCCTTCTGGATCTCGCGGATCGGCGCCACGATTTCGTAGTCGCCCAGCGACTTCACCGTCAGGTCGAAGCGCACCTGGTCGTTGCCCATGCCGGTGCAGCCGTGCGCGATCGCCTTGGTGCCCAGTTCGGCGGCGCGCTTCAGCGCAGCCTCGACGATCAGGTAGCGATCCGACACCAGCAACGGATACTGGCCCTGGTAGCCCTCACCCGCCTGCACAAAGGGTTTCACGAAGCCTGCCCAGATCGCCGGACCACCGTCGACGGTGACGTGCGAGGCCACGCCCAGCTCGGCCGCACGCTGCTCGATGAAGGCGCGCTCCTCGGCATCGACGCCACCCGTGTCGGCAAACACGGTATGCACGGCCCAGCCGCGCTCCTGCAGATAAGGCACGCAGAAGCTGGTGTCGAGGCCACCGGAAAAGGCGAGAACGATATCTTTGCTCATGGCTTGCATATCCTGAAAATATAGTGATTAAACGGATGCGACCACGATGCGCGGCTCGCAGCGCACCGGGAAATTCACGGAATTGGCGATGAAGCAGGCGTGGTGGGCATCCTCATGCGCAGCCTCGGCCTTGGCCGGATCGCTGGCGGCGCTGATGGTCACCGTCGGTCGCAGTACGACCTCGACGAAGCGGCCGCCGTTACCCTCGGTTTCCATCGTGCCCTCGGCAGCGTCGGTGTAGGCAGTTACCACCACGCCAGCCACCGTGGCCATATGCAGATACGACAGCATGTGACAGGTGGACAACGCGGTTAGCAGCATGTCCTCGGGATTGTGTTTCGTGGCGTCGCCGCGGAACGTGGGATCGGACGAACCGGCCAGGGTCGGCTTGCCGACAATGCGGATCGCGTGCTCGCGGCTGTAATTGCGGTAGCCATCCGTACCGCTGCCGAGATTGCCGGTCCAGTCCACGTCCACGCGATAGTGATGCTGATGTGCGCTGCTCACGAATCGGACTCCTCTTGTTGAGACATGAGATCGGCCAGTGCCACGTCACCACGACCATTGCGCAGGTGCAGACCTACGATCACGCCCGCACGGTTCGCTGCCGGATGGTTCTGGCTCAGCTTGAACTTGCCCTCGATGCGCTCAATCGTGATCTCCAGACCGACGATGCCGTGCAGCGATTTCTCAATGTGGTCTTCCGGCGCATCCGACACCTTCCACGGTGTCGGCAGTCCCGCCTCGTGCCTGTCGGTCAGCGTGTTCAGCAACGTACGCAACCACGCCGCGTCCTCGACCACACGCAACCGGCCATGCACATGTACCACCGCATAGTTCCAGGTCGGCACCTCGCGCCCGGTCTCGTGCTTGCTCGGATACCAGTTCGGGCTGATATAGCCGTCCGGTCCGCGGAAGATCAGCAGCACCTCGGCGCCGTCGGCGTTGCGCAGTTCGTTGCCACGCGCGACATGTCCATGCACCAGGTTGTCACCGACCAGCTCGAATGGCAGGTGGTTGGCCACCAGTCCGGCGTCCGTATGGGTCACGATCGTGGCGAACGGGTAATCGTGGATCAGCGCGCGCAGCACCTCGATCCGGGTTTCCTTGAAATAACTGGGCGTATACATGACGTCCTCCCGGACTTCAGCGACCAGCCATCAGCGACGCCATCACTGCTTTCTGCACGTGCAGGCGATTCTCGGCTTCGTCGATCGCGATGCACGCCGGCGAATCCATCACCCCGTCGGTGGCCTTGATGTTCCGGCGCAACGGCAGGCAGTGGCTGAACAGGCCGTGGTTGGTCAGTGCCATCTTCGTCTCGTCGACGATGAAGTGCTTGTGCGCCTCGCGTATGGGTTTCTCCTGCTCCCAGCGACCGAAGAACGGCAACGCACCCCAGCTCTTGGCGTAGACCACGTCCGCCCCGCTGTAGGCTTCCTTGATGTCGTGACTGACCCTGAGCGAGCCGCCGTTCTCCTTCGCGTTCTGCTCGCCGAACGCCATATAGCGCTCGTCCAGCACATAGTCCGGCGTCGGACACAGCAGGGTCACGTCCATGCCCAGCTTGGTCGCGATAAGCAAGGCCGAGTTCGCCACCGCGGTATTCAACGGCTTCGGATGATAGGTCCAGGTCAACACGTACTTCTTGTTCTGCAAGCTGCCCAGGTGCTCCTTCATCGCCAGCGCATGGGCCAGTTCCTGGCATGGATGGGTGATCGTCTCCATGTTGATCACCGGCACCGTGGCGTATTGCGCGAACGCCTTGATCACCTTGTCCTGGCGATCCACCGCCCAGTCCTGGAACTTCGGGAACGCGCGCACCGCGATCAGGTCGACGTAGCGCGACAGCACGCGTGCCACCTCGGCAATGTGCTCTTCGGTATCGCCATCCATCACGCTGCCGACCTCGAACTCGATCGGCCACGCATCCTTGCCCGGCGCCAGCACGATCGCATGGCCGCCAAGATGGAATGTGCCCAGCTCGAAGCTGGTGCGCGTGCGCATCGAGGGATTGAAGAACAGCAAGGCGATGGATTTGCCGGCCAGCTGCTGGCCGCGCGGCGAACGCTTGAATTCGGCGGCCTGCACCAGCAACGCGTCGATCTCGGCGCGGCTGTAGTCCTGGGTGGTAAGAAAGTGACGAAGACTCATGACTGCTCCAGAATCAAAACCCAAAAACAAAAAACCCGGCACATAGGCCGGGTTTTATCGTCGATACACATGAAAACGCGCGCGACAGCCTACCCGGCCGAATGTCGATACAGCGGTCGGCGCGCACGCGAAGTCATGCCAGCAGCCGCGCGGGCGCTGGTAAGTACGGTGGCGGTATAGACGGCTGCGGACATGCAGGGTTCCAGATGGTTGGCGGACATGATGGCGACAATTTCGCTGCCATGCAACAAAAAATTGAACCCGCAAACGACGTCGCCGCCCGAAGGCGGCGATGTACAGGATGGATCAGTCGGCCGGATCGACCTGCACGCGCACCCGCAGGCGCTCGCCCGGATCGTAGTTCAGCCGCGACGTGTACACCTCACCGCGATAGCGGTACTCCACGTCATAGCCGATGATCCGGCGCTGGTCGCTGACGGTATTGACCTGCTGGCACGTGGTCACGTTCTGTGCGGTCTGGCCTGCGTTGTTGGCAGCCACCTGACCGCCTACTGCACCACCGGCCACCGCACCCACCGCGGTCGAAAGCGCGCGACCGCCACCACGACCGATGGTATTGCCGAGTACACCACCGACCACTGCACCCAGGATGGTGCCTCCGGCCGTATTGCCGGGATTCTGCTGAACCACGGTCTGGTTCTGGCACTGTTGCTGGGGCACTACGCTACGTACGACACCCTGCACCGGATCCGCACGCAGCACATCAGCCCAGCCGTAGTGAGCGTTGTCGTCGCTGCCCGAGGGCGGCCCGGGTGGTGGCGGGTAACGTGCATCCTGCGCATATGCACCGGAAGCCATCAAGGCCAGAACCAGTGCGGAGAGCCATAACTTGGTCATTGCGACCTCCCATAAGAAACAACAAGCGTGCATATGCACGTACTGAACACATTTCAGCAAATTCACGCTGAATACAGGCTTAGAGTTAACCTTACGCAACTATCCTGCTTACACCTTGTTAATATGCCGGGCCAACCGCGCCCAACAGGCGCGCGGGCTACGCTGCGGATTTCCCCTCCATGCCGATTTCGCTCTACAACAGCCGGACCCGTCGTACCGAAGCCTTCGCGCCGCTCGATCCGCAGCGCGTGACGATGTATCTGTGCGGTCCCACGGTCTACAACTACGTGCATATCGGCAACGCACGCGGCCCGGTGGTGTTCGACGTGCTGGCACGGCTGCTGCGGCGGCATTACCCGAACGTGGTCTACGCACGCAACATCACCGACGTGGACGACAAGATCAACGCCGCCGCGCTGGAACAGGGCGTCGAGATCGGCACGATCACCGACAAGTTCGCCCAGGCCTACCTCGAGGACATGGCCGGCCTCGGCATCGCAGCACCCGACATCGAGCCGTATGCAACCGCCCATATCGGGCAGATCATCACGATGATCGAGAACCTGATTGCCGGTGGCCATGCCTATGCGGCGGAAGGCCACGTGCTGTTCGACGTTGGCTCCTATCCGGACTATGGCGCACTGTCCGGCCGCGATACCGAGGAATTGATTGCGGGCGCCCGCGTCGAGGTGGCTCCCTACAAGAAACATCCGGCCGACTTCGTGCTGTGGAAGCCCTCCACACCGGAACTGCCGGGCTGGGACAGCCCGTGGGGCATTGGTCGCCCCGGCTGGCATATCGAGTGCTCGGCGATGAGCGCGGCGCATCTGGGCGAAACCATCGACATCCATGCCGGCGGCGTCGACCTGCTGTTTCCGCATCACGAAAACGAAGTCGCCCAGTCCACCTGCGCGCATGGCGGCAAACTGTTCGCCCGCTGGTGGATGCACAACGGCATGCTTACCTTCGACGGCCGCAAGATGTCCAAGTCGCTGGGCAATGTGCTGCTGGTGCATGAACTGTTGAAGCTGCATGCGCCGGAGGCACTGCGCCTGTTGTTGCTGCGCGGCCATTACCGGCAGCCGCTGGACTGGTCCGAGGGTGCCATCGCGCAGGCCGTGAGCACCCTGGATGGCTGGTATCGTGTACTGCGCGATCTGGCCGGTATCGAGCTGCCCGTTGGCGCGCTGCCGGTGCCAGCGTCAGTGGAGGCAGCCCTGTGTGACGACCTCAACACACCGCAGGCACTGGCCGAACTGGCTGTACTGGCCGATGCTGCGCGCCAAGCGCGTAACGCCTTTGTTCACGGCAGCGGCAGCCATGAAGCTGCTGTTCAAGCGAAAAAATCATTGCTCGGCGGCGGCGCCCTGCTGGGTTTGCTACAGCAGGATGCGGAAGCATGGTTCAAGCGCGGCGGCGAACAGCCGGTCGATGCCGCACGCGTGGATGCGTTGCTGGATGAGCGTCGCAGCGCCCGAGCCACCCGCGACTTCAAGCGCGCCGATGCGATCCGCGACGAACTGGCCGCCATGAACATCGTGATCGAGGACGGCGCGCAGGGCACCCGCTGGAGCGTATTGAAGAACTGAACAACGGTCATCGCACACTCTTCGCGTCAGCCTGCGTGCTGCGCGATAATGCCCGCATGAACATGATTGCCCCACCCAGCGCTGCCCAGGCACAGCTCGACATCGCCGAGGAATTCGCCTTCTTCGGCGACTGGACCGAGCGCTACCAGTACCTGATCGACCTCGGCAAACAGCTGCCCGCGTTCCCCGAAACCTGCAAGACCGAGGCATATCGTGTGCACGGCTGCCAGTCGATGGTGTGGCTGGTGCCCAGCGGCGATGCGTCGAAGATGCATTTCGAGGCAATCAGCGACTCGGCGATCGTTTCCGGCCTGATCGCGCTGGTGCTGCGGGTGTACTCCGATCGCCCGGCACAGGAAATCGTCGCCACCGAGCCCGAGTTCATTGCCACGATCGGCCTGGCCAAGCATCTGTCGCCGACCCGCTCCAACGGATTGGCCGCGATGCTGGCAAAGCTGAAAGGCTACGCGGCTCAGGCGCTGGCGTGATCGCATCGCCCACGCGGCGCTGAAAAGCGAAGCCCCGCACAAGGCGGGGCTTCGCTATCTATCCCGGAAGTCCAAACAGGCTCAGTCGCCCATCTGCTTCTGCAGGTGTTCACGACGTTCCTGGGCATCCAGTGACAGCGTGGCGATCGGGCGGGCATCGAGACGATCGACGCCGATCTCCTCGTCGGTCTCTTCGCAGAAACCATAGCTGCCGTCCTCGATCCGGCGCAGCGCCTTGTCGATCTTGGAGATCAGCTTGCGGTAACGATCACGGGTACGCAGTTCCAGCGAGTTCTCGGTCTCGCGGGTCGCGCGTTCGGCTTCGTCACCGACATCACGCACTTCGTCACGCAGGTTCTCCATGGTCTGACGCGACTCTTCCACCAGCTGATCGCGCCAGTCGCGCAGCTTGTTGCGGAAGTAGGCCAGGTGCTGCGGGTTCATGTACTCCTCCTTGCTCGAAGGGTGATAACCCTTGGGCAAGGTGACCGTAGTGGTGGACGGCAGCGCGTAGTGCCCATCTTCCCGGGTGATGCCGTTGTCTAGATTCTTTGCAGCGAGTTTATTCATTGAGGCCGACGAGTTTTTCTGATTTTTATGAGGAGAGGCATGACGCGCTGCAGTTGGGGCTGCACGTGGCGTCACCATGGCGGTGGCACTCGCCACCTTGCCCTTGAAAAGGGTGCTGGCGGGTGACGGGGATACGCTTTTTACAACAGGAACTGGAGCTGGCGTCGGCTTCGCGACCGGCTTGGCTGCAACCTTGACGGATTTGCTGACCGGTTTGGCCGCCGCTTTCGGAGCATGTTTCACCGTCGGCTTGACCGGTGCGGCAGCCTTTTTGGCTACCGGCTTGGCGGCAGGCTTGGCGGTCGTCTTGCTGGCCGCACTGCCCTTGGACTTGGTGTTCTTCACAACAACCTTCTTCGGCGCCGGTTTCTTGACCGCGACTTTCTTGACGATAGCCTTCTTGGCAACAGGCTTTTTGGCCAGGCTGGCCTTCTTCGGCTGCGCCTTGCCAGCAACTTTCTTGACCACCGCTTTGGCAACGGGTTTCTTCGTTGCCGGTTTTGCAGTCACCTTCTTGGCCTTGGCCTTGCCCGCTGGCTTGGCGACGGCGTGGACCGCCTTTGCAGGTTTCTTGACAGGTTTCTTGCTGGTGCTCTTCACGGCCAGTCCTTTTGCGACAGCTGCCTTCGATTTGCCGGCCCTGGCAACCTGTGCCCTGACCGAGATTTTCTTGTGCGCCGTCGCGGCGGTCGAATTACGCGTCGTTTTCGCCATATCCCTTCACCGTTTTTGGCCGTGGCGGCCGGGTGTTATAGCCCATGTGTTCTACACCAGCAAGCTTGCTTCTGGAATACTTGTACCACTTACATGCTGCAAGCCGTTCTGGCAACGTGAATTTCCTGACACGCTTGATACTGTGGTTGCTGCGTTTGTACAAGCGCTGGCTCAGCCCCTTGCTCGGACAACGCTGCCGATTCCACCCCAGCTGCTCCGATTATGCACGGATTGCGGTCGCGCGCTTCGGACCGTCGCGCGGCAGCCTGCTGGCCGGCTGGCGGCTGCTGCGCTGCCAGCCATTGTGCAGCGGTGGCGAAGACCCGGTGCCCGAACACTTCCATTACCCCCGCTGCCGCTGCCAGGAAGATTCCCCCGACGTCCACTGATGGCTGATCAAGAACGCCAAACTTGTCGAAGTACGGCAAGGACATCCCGGCTTGGGAGCATCCGCTGACGAGAAGTACGACAAGCCCCGTCCGCCCTGCCGCTGGTGCAGTTCGCACTGCAGCGCGTGTTCGAAGGCAGGCTGACGCTGGAACGGGTGGTCGAAGCCGTCACCTACGCACCGGCCACGTTGTTTGACGTGATGGAGTGCGGCCAGCGACTGGCGTTCGACCGCTGAGCGACGCGCCGCGTAGGGCGGGCACCGCCCGCCGCTCTCGCTGCTGCCCGTGGCAAAAGCCGGCGGCCGGTGCCTGCCCTACGAAGCTGCTTGCCGGGCTCACGGCGTCGAGCCGTAGCCGCCTTCCACACCCTTGCTCGCGTATGCCACCGCGTCATGCGGGTGCAGACTTTCCTGGTGTTCGACGCGGATGTGGAAGTCGCTGAGGTGATCGTCGGCATCGAGTGCTTTCTGGATGCGCCGGGCGGCGTCCTCGCAGAACATCAGGTTGCCGCCATTGGCGAGCGCGAACGCCTGTTCGTCCTCGCGCTTCACAGCGGTCTGCACCGGCGTGCCGAGCGCGTGCTCGACGCGGTCAATCAGGTCGATCAAATGGAAGCCAGCTCCGGCCACGGGGCGAATGCGCAGGCGCGCGACGCTGCGCTGCGCGTGCGGGGTGGCGACGATGCCGTGCTCGCTGCCGAGCCAGGCCAGCACAGCGGCGTGATCGACCGGCTTGCCAGCATCGAAATCATTGACGAACTGATCCTGGATCAGTTGGCGCGACAGCGCAGCCGACGCCGGGCAGGTGGAGGAATAAACCACTTCGGTACCGAATTCGAGCAGGAAATCGTCACCAATCAGACTGGCCTCGATACAGACCGGATACGCACGCCAGCCGCTGTTGTCGCTGCGCAAGGCGGCGCGGCGCACCAGATGCTCGAAATGGATGCTGAGGCAGGCTCGGTCGGACAGATCCTTGTGCGACTCAAGGAAACCGCGCAGCAAGGCATGCAATGACTCGGCGGTCAGGGTCTGCGTGCTCAACGCCTGCTCGACCTGCAGGTACAGCCGTGACATGTGGATACCGCGCTTGTCCGGCCGTTTCAGGTTGACGAAGGCACCGACCTTGGCGCTCGCCCGCTGCACGTCGCCGTCACCGGCGTCGAAGCGCACCGGTACCTGGATGTCGGCCATGCCGACCCAGTCCAGCGCACCGGCAAGATGCGGCTGCGCGTGCACGGCGACGTCGGGGAGCAGGCGGGCGGTGTTTTCCTGGTTCGGCATGGCTGGATCCTGGCAGCGGCGAGCAGGTCGCCGTGAAGCCTTTCAATTTTGGGGCTGGCAGGCCGCTGCGCAATAGTGGCGTGGCGGAAACACTGCGTCTTGAACGATTACGGCGACTGCCGGTGCCATGCGCGGGCAGCCTGCCACGCCTGCAGCGTCGTGGCCAGGCCGGTACGGGGCTGGCCGGCCTGCAGCGCGGCCAGGGCGTCGCCGGTGCGCGCGGCACGTTGCGCCAACCGATGGCCGTGGCGCGATTCCAGCGCGCGAAACACGCTGAGTGGCCCGGCCAGTGCCGCTGATCCGCGCCAGCTGGCCTGCAGATCATCCAACTGCGCCTTGACCGCCTGTTGCCGCGCCTCACTGGACGCACGCAGTTGGGCGCGACTCAGGCCATGCCGTGCCAGCCGGGCCATCGGCAGTGGCAAGCGGTCGCGCTCGGCGTCCTGCTCCAGCCGCAGCAGTGCGTACAGCAGGTGGTTGAGCGTGGCGACCCGCGCGGCCCGTGCGGATGAGGCTTCGCTGCCGTACCACCAGGCGGTTTCCAGCGCGGCCAGCGCGCCGTGCAGTGGCATGGCCGCATCGAGTTGGGCGGAAAAATCCGCCGCGGTGCCCTGCTCCAGCTGGGCCATCGCAGCCAGCACCGGTGCCAGCCAGAGGTCGCCGGCGAGAGCATGCGCACGTTCGTCGTCGAACAGCACCTGGGTCAACGGATGACGCCCCCCGCTGGCGGCGGCACCGCTCAGCTCCTCGGCCCACCAGTTGAGCTTGGCCACCGCCACCTGCGGCTCGCGGATGCCGTAGGCGGCGCCCAGCAACTCCTGCTCCAGCGCGGCCAACGCAATGTGACCGGGATAACGGCGGCCATCGACAAACGCCAGCGCCACGCGCTGTTGCGGCTGCACCGACAGCCACTTGTCGATGAAACCTTGCAGCACGGCATGCTGTTCGACCAGTTCGATCATGCCGTGACCGGTTGCAGTTGCAACAGAGCCGCCAGCTCGGCCGGATGAGCGAGTACCACGTCGGCACCCCACGCATGCGGGTCACCACCGTCGAGATATCCCCAGCTCACCGCCACCGTGTAGAGGCCGGCGGCGTTACCGGCCAGGATGTCGCGGCGGTCATCGCCGACGAACAGGCACTGCGCCGGCGCCAGTCCGGCACGCGCGCAGGCCAGCAGCACCGGTGCCGGATCCGGCTTCTTCACCGGCAGCGTATCGCCCGACACCACCGCGCTGGCGCGGCTGGCCCAGCCGATCCGGCTGACCAGCTCGTCGGTCAGGAAAGCCGGCTTGTTGGTGACGATGCCCCAACGCAGGCCCCGCGCCTCGATACGCACGAGCAGGTCGTCGACACCATCGAACGCACCGGTCTGCTCCGCCAGCATGCGCCGGTACAGTTCCAGATAGCGCGGCATCAGCAGATCCAGCGCGGGCTCGCCGCGCTCGGCAAACGCGCAACGCAAGATGGCACGCGAACCGCGCGAAACCACCTCGCGCACCGGCGCATACGGTGGTGGTGCTACACCCTCTTCCGCGCACTGCGCGACCAGCGCCGCGTAAAGATCCGGTGCACTGTCGAGCAGGGTACCGTCCAGGTCGAACAGCACGCCTTGAATGTCTTGAGGAAGCACGCTCATGCCGGCTTGCGACCGTAGGAAGTCCCTGTGGGATACGCACTGAGCAGGTAGTTGACCGCGGTGAAGCGGCTCAGCCACGCCTTGCGCTGCAGCGAGTTGTAGCCCAGGCCCGAGACGTCCTCCAGCTCCAGCCCGGCCTGCCGCAGCAGCCGCCCCAGTTCGGATGGCTTCAGGAACTGCGCGTAGTGATGGGTGCCGCGCGGCAGCATGCGCAGCACATATTCGGCGCCGAGGATGGCCGCGCCGAACGCGGCCGGCGTGCGGTTCAGCGTGGACATGAACAGCCGTCCACCCGGTTTCAGCATCGCTGCCAAGTCATGCACCAGTGCCGCCGGATCGGGCACGTGTTCGATCAGCTCCATGCAGCACACGGCATCGAAGCTGGCCGGTTCGGCGGCGGCCAGCTCGGCAGACGACTGCACACGGTAATCCACGTCGAGGTTCGACTCGTGCAGGTGCAACCTGGCGACGTCGATCACCTTCTCACCCAGGTCGATGCCGGTGACATTCGCGCCGGCGCGCGCCAGTGCCTCGCTCAGCAGGCCGCCGCCGCAGCCGACGTCGGCCACGCGGGCACCCCGCAGGTCGACGCGGGCCGCGATATACGCCGCGCGCACCGGGTTGAGGTCGTGCAGTGGGCGCGATTCGCCGTCGGGGTCCCACCAGCGTGCCGCCAATTGGCCGAAACGGGCGATTTCCTCGGGACTGACGTTGGCGGTCGGTGACATGGACATGTACTCGGAGAGTGTGGACAACCTAGCGGGTCTGCCATTCACGGACAGTGATCTCCCAGCCGCCGCTGGTGTACGCCGGATCGGTCTGCACGATCTGCAGTGCCTCGTCCCGGTCGTTCGCGCGCAAAAGATAAGCACCGCCCGATCCGTCACTGAACGGACCGTGCATTTCGTTGCGGCCCTGGGCGTGCAATTCGGCGAGAAAGTCCCGGTGTGCCGATACCGCGGCCGGATCGACTTGCGACTTGCGCAGCAGGATGACGAGATAGCGGTTCACAGGCTTCTCCGATTCAACCGGCGACGATGCGTTCGCGCCAGGCGTGGGTGCGGACAAGGATAGCGTCGGTATCCATGTCGACCAGCACGCGTTCGGCCAGCTTGCGCCGACCGGCAATCCACACGTCGCTGACCTGGTGACGGCCAGTGGCGTAGACCAGTTGCGAGGCAACCTGAAACAACGGCTGTGTTTCCAGATCCGACAGTCGCACAGCGG
Organism: Rhodanobacter sp.; assembly: GCA_050737735.1. Taxonomy (GTDB): domain Bacteria; phylum Pseudomonadota; class Gammaproteobacteria; order Xanthomonadales; family Rhodanobacteraceae; genus Rhodanobacter. The sequence continues at coordinate 32,064 of JBOHYM010000039.1, forward strand.
TGAGATCGGCCTGCTTGCCGGGCTCGATCGAGCCGATCTTCGCCTCCAGCCCGATCGCCTTCGCGCTGTTGAGGGTGGCAGCGCGCAGTGCGTAGGCAGCATCGAACGCTGACGCATCCCCGGCGACGGCCTTCGCCAGCAGCGCCGCCGTGCGCATCTCGCCGAACATGTCCAGATCGTTGTTCGACGCACAGCCGTCGGTACCAAGAGCCACGTTGACGCCAGCCTTGCGCAGCTTTTCCGCCGGGCAGAAACCGGAGGCCAGCTTCAGATTGGATTCCGGGCAATGCACCACCGACACGCCGGCTTCGGCACAGGCGGCGATCTCGCCGTCGGTCAGCTGGGTCATGTGCACCGCGATCAGGCGATCGTTGACCAGGCCCAGTTTCTGCAGACGCTGAAACGGGCGCAGCCCGCTCTTCTTCTTTTCATCCTCGACCTCGTGCGCGGTCTCGTGCGTGTGCAGATGCACCGGAATGTCGAGCTGGTCGGCCAGCACGCGGATGCGTTCGAAGCTTTCGTCCGACACCGTGTACGGCGCATGTGGTGCGAATGCCGTGCTGATCAGCGCATCGCCACGGAAACTGTCATGCACTTCGCCGGCACGCTCGAAGTATTCGTCCTGGCTCTTCGCCCATGCGGTTGGAAACTCGATCACCGGCAAACCCACCACGGCACGGAAGCCGAGCTTGCGATAGGTTGCGCCAATCACATCGGGGAAGAAGTAGTTTTCATTGGCACAGGTGGTGCCCCCGCGCAGCATCTCGGCCACCGCCAGCTCCACGCCATCACGCACGAACTCCGGCCCGATAACCTTCGCCTCGGCCGGCCAGATGTGCTGCTGCAGCCACACCATCAGCGGCAGGTCGTCGGCCAAGCCGCGCAACAGGGTCATCGGGTTGTGCGTATGCGCATTGATCAGGCCCGGGATCAGCGTGTGTTCGCGCAACTCGACACGTTCGCGCGGCGCATAGGCGACACGGGCTTCGGCAATCGGGAGTACGGCGACGATGGTGTCCTTGTCGATCGCCACGGCGTGATGCTCGAGCACGACCGCGTGAGGCTCCACCGGAACCACCCAACGGGCCTCGATGACCAGATCGACCGACTGCGGGGGAGTGGCACTCATTTTCACCTCACCTTGCCTGATTCGCTTGCGACCACGATCGCGTGCGCTTGATGTGGATACGACAAGGGGCGGTACCTTGCGGCGGCCGCCCCTTGCCATCGATCACCTCATGACGATCACTTCATGGGCGACCGATCGACTTACTTGCCGACGCGGCTGTCGTATTCGCCGGTACGGGTATCCACCTTGATGACTTCGTCCTGGTTGACGAACAGCGGCACGCGTACGACAGCGCCCGTCTCCAGCGTGGCCGGCTTGCCGCCACCACCCGAGGTGTCGCCGCGAACGCCCGGATCGGTCTCGGTGATCTTCAGTTCGACGAACTTCGGTGCCTGCACGGCGATGATGCCGCCGTTGAAAAGTGTGACCACGCACTCTTCCTCGCCCTTCAGCCACTTCCACGTGTCGCCCATCGCCGCCAGTGAGGCCGGCACGATCTCGAAGGTCTCCATGTTCATGAAGTGCCACACCTTGTCCTTGCCGATGCCATCGATAAACGAAAGCTGCATGTCGGTGTCGGTGGCGTCCGCTTCCTCGTAGGAGTCGCTGGACTTCAGCGTCTGCTCGGTAGTACGGCCATCCTTCAGGTTGCGGATGCGGATGCGGGTGAACGCCTGCCCCTTGCCCGGCTTGACGAAGTCGGCCTCGGTGATGATCCATGGATCACCGTTGTGGAGGATCTTCTTGCCCGTTTTGACATCATTGAGGCCAAGGGTCGCCATGCGTTGTCTGCTCCAAAGGTAAAACCGCCCGCCGGGCGGTTAAAATAGGTATCTGTCACGGGCACCACGGCCCGCTCAAGGCCCGACATGATAACCGCAAGCCCCAGCGCCCGCCTATCTTCGCCCACTGCCGACTGGCGCGAACTCTGGCGGGACGCGATCACTGACGCCGGCGAACTGCTGCGAACCGTGGGTCTGGGCGACCGCCCTGACCTGCTTCCCGCCGACGATGCCGGCTTTGCCTTGCGTGTGCCACGCGGATTTGTCGCGAAGATGCGCCACGGCGACCCCACCGATCCCCTGTTGCTGCAGGTGCTTCCGCAACGAATCGAGCATGATCGCGTCGCAGGCTTCACCACGGATGCCGTGGGCGACATGGCCTCCAGGGCCGGGCACGGCATCCTGCACAAGTACGACGGCCGCGCGCTGCTGATCGCCAGCGGTAGCTGTGCGATAAATTGCCGGTACTGCTTTCGCCGGCATTTTCCGTATGGCGAGGAGATCGCCGCGGCCGGGCAGTGGCGCGAGGCGCTGGCACGCGTGCGGGAGGATCCCTCGATCCGCGAGCTGATCCTCTCCGGTGGCGATCCACTGGCACTGGCCACCGGCAAGCTGGAGGAACTGAGCCGCGGCCTGGCCGAACTGCCGCACGTCACCCGTCTGCGCATCCATACCCGCCTGCCGGTGGTGTTGCCCGAGCGGATCGACGCGCCCTTCCTGGCCTGGCTCGATGCCGTACCACTTCAGAAAGTGGTCGTACTGCACGCCAACCACGCGCATGAGCTGGACGCCGATGTCGATGCCGCCTGTGCCCGTTTGCGCGATGCCGGCGCCACCGTGCTGAACCAGTCGGTGCTGCTGCGCGGCATCAATGATGATGCCGGCGTGCTGGCCGACCTGTCCGAGCGCCTGTTCGCCGCCGGCGTGCTGCCGTACTACCTGCATCAGCTCGACAAGGTGCACGGTGCGGCCCATTTCGAGGTGGACGACACCCGCGCGCTGGCCCTGATGGATGCCTTGCGCGCACGGCTGCCGGGCTATCTGGTACCCCGGCTGGTGCGCGAGGTGGGTGGTGATGCCTCCAAGCGTCCGCTGTAAATCCGGGGGCATGACCACCCTTGTGCGGTTTTCCGCTGGCGGCCACTGGCGGAATCCGTTACAAACAACGGAGGCGAACGCCACTGCAGGCCGCTTCGCCCAGACCGCGGTGATCAACGGACAGCTCAACGCCCCATGAAAAAAGATTACGTCATCAAGATCCTCTTCGTCGAAAGCTCGCTCGAGGAGGCGGAACAGATCATCAGCCTGCTGCGCAATACCGGCATCGCGGTACGGCCGGCCCGCGCCACCCAGGTCGAACAACTGCAAGTCGCCGTGAACGAGCTGGAGCCGGACATCGTGATGTTCGATCCGGCGGTCACCACCATCACCATCGACGAAGTGGTGAAGGTACTCGATGCCTACGGCCGGGACTACTCGCTGGTGGGCCTCGTCCAGACCATCGACAACCAGAGCGTGGCGGATCTGTTCGTGCATGGTGCCCGCGGTGTCGCTGCACGCAGCCAGCCGAAGCAGCTGATTACGGTGCTGCAGCGCGAGTTCGAATCGCTGCAGACGCGCCGTCAGGTACGCTGGCTGCACACGGCGCTGCGCGAGACGGAGCGGCGCTGCGATGCCTTGCTCGACTCCTCCACCGATGCCATTGCCTATGTGCATGAAGGCATGCATGTGCGTGCCAACCACGCCTACCTGGAAACCTTCGGCTACGAGAGTTTCGATGACCTGCTCGGACTGCCGTTGCTGGACATGATCGATGCAGCCAATGCCGACGAGATGAAGGTCCTGCTCAGGGGGCAGGCCCACCAGGGCAAGTTCCCTGCCCAGCTCACGTTGCGTGCGCGTCGCGCCGATGACAGCCGCTTCGATGCCACGGTGGAATTTGCTCCAGCCACCTTCGAGGGCGAACGTTGCCTGCAGATCGTGTTCCGCCGGCAGATGATCGATCCTGCCGTGCTGGAACAGCTTCAGCGCGATCCGGTCACCGGGCTGTACAACCGCTCCCATATGCTGGTCTGTATCGATGACGCAGTGACCGCGGCAGCCAAGGGCAAGAAAGGCCAGTCCCTGCTGTTGATCGAACCCGACAACTGGGCGTCGCTGGTCGCCGGCATCGGCCTGGGCAAGGCTGACGAGCTGCTGGCCGCCTTTGCCGGCCGCATCCGCATGCTGCTGGGCACCGACGATATCGCCGGCATGCTCGCCGAGCATACCTTCGGCGTGGCGCTGGATTCGCGACCTGACGAAGCGATCAGGGAATGGATCGCCAAGCTCCAGCACAGCATCAGCAGCGAAATCTTCGATGCCGGCACGCGCTCGATCACGGTCACCGCCAGCATCGGTGGCAGCCTGCTGGGCGAAAAGAATGCCAATGCCGAAACGCTGCTCAACCAGGCCAGCCATGCCTTGCGCACCGCACAGAGCCTCGGCGGCAGCAAGGTGGAGCTGCATGATCCGGCCGCACGTGAAAAAGCCGACGAGGAACGCGACCGCTACTGGCTGGACCTGCTGCAGAAGGCCCTGACCCAGGACGACTTCGTGCTCTATCACCAGCAGACCATCAGCCTGCAGGACGCCGAGGGCGACTACTCGGAAATCCTGCTGCGCATGAACGGTCCGCAGGGTGAGGTGCTGCCCGGCTTCTTCATGCCGATCGCCGAAAAGCACAACCTCACCGGTGCGATCGACCGCTGGGTACTCGATCAGGCCATCAGCGCGCTACAATCACGCGAGGCGCACGGCCAGCAGACCACGTTCTTCATCAAGCTCACGGCCGCCTCACTGCAGGACGATACGCTGCTGCCCTGGCTGGCCGAACGGCTCGGCCGAGCTGCGTTGAAATATGGTCACCTCGTGCTGGAGATGACCGAGAGCAAGGTGATGACCCTGCTGCGTCCGGCCCAGGAATTCGTCAAGGGCTGGAAGAAGCTGGGGGGTCGTTTTGCGCTGGAGCAGTTCGGCTCGGGACTGAACTCGTTCCAGATGCTCAACCACATCGATGCCGACTATCTGAAGATCGATCGCAGCTACATGGCCGAACTGCCGCAGCATCCGGAAAACCAGAAAAAGGTCGCCGAGATCTGCCAGCAGGCGCGCGAGCTGAAGCGCCAGACGATTGCCGAATGGGTCGAGGATGCCACCAGCACGTCGCTGCTGTTCGCTTGCGGCGTGGACTTCGTGCAGGGCAATTTCCTGCAGCAGCCGCAGCGACTGGACTAGGATCGGCCGGGGCCGGGCAGCTGTGGGTTGGGGTGAGCAGAGCGAACCCCAACACCACACCGAGGGAACGCTGGGGTTCGCCGCGCTCACCCCAGCCTACGGCACTAACTACCGAAGGACTTGCCAGAGGGGAAAAAAAGTCACAGCAAAAAAGCCCGCGGATCGCTCCGCGGGCTTTTTCATTGGTGCAACCACCGCAGCGAGGATTACTCGGCGGCAGCGGCCGCAGCAGCCTTCGCGCTGGCCTTGGCGGCAGCAGCAGCGGCAACGTCTTCCTTGATGCGGGCAGCCTTGCCTTCCAGACCACGCAGGTAATACAGCTTGGCGCCACGCACCTTGCCCTTGCGCTTCACGGTCACCGAGTCGATCGCGGCGCTGTGCGCCTGGAATACGCGCTCCACACCGGTACCGTGCGAAATCTTGCGCACGGTGAAGGCCGAATGCAGGCCGCGGCTGCGCTTGGCGATGACGATGCCCTCGAACGCCTGCACGCGCTCGCGGTTGCCTTCCTTCACCTTGACGTTGACCACGACGGTGTCGCCGGGGCTGAATTCCGGCAGCTGGCGGGTGATCTGCTCGGATTCAAACTGTTCAATGATCTTGTTCATGGCGCACCTGTTCGGTTCACTTAAATTGCTATCAATCAAGGGCTGCAGCCATCACTCGACCGCATCGTCTTGCCGCATCTGCTCTTTTGAGGTCAGCTCTTTTGGAGCCGGCTCTTTTCGAGCATGTTCGCGGCGGAATTCATCCAGCAATGCACGGGACTTGGCATCCAGTGCACGCTGCGACAACAGCTCCGGGCGCCGCAACCAGGTCCGTCCCAGTGCTTGCTTCAGGCGCCAGCGCGCAATCGCCGCATGGTCACCGGACAGCAATACCTCCGGTACGGAGCCCAGCGCATCGTGCACCGGCTTTGCATAGTGCGGACAATCCAGCAGGCCATCCGAGAATGAATCCTGCTCGGCCGACTGCGCGTCATTCAACGCGCCGTCCTGCAACCGGCCCACCGCGTCGATGATCACCGCGGCAGCCAGTTCGCCACCGGACAGCACATAATCGCCGATTGACAGCTCTTCGTCGACCTCGTGCGCCAGCAAGCGCTCGTCCACACCTTCGTAACGCCCGCAGAGCAAGGCGATGCGCGGCCGTTTCGCCAGCGCTTCCACCCGTCCCTGCGTCAGCCGCGCTCCCTGCGGACTGAGATAAATCAGATGTACCGGTTCCGCTACGGCTTCACGCATGGCCGCCAGGGTCGTGCGCAACGGTTCGATCATCATCACCATGCCGGGACCGCCACCATACGAACTGGCGTCCACGGTACGGTGCCGATCGGTGGCGTAGTCGCGCGGGTTCCAGGTTTCCACCTGCAGCAACTCGCGTTGCTGCGCGCGTCCCACCACACCGACGGCGGCACACTGGCGCACGAAGTCGGGAAACAAGGTGACGACGTCAATGCGCATGGATCCTCAACCCTTTGTCGCGATGCGATGCAACGTCAGAATTCGGGATCCCAGTCCACCACCATGCGCCCTGCGGACAAGTCCACCGAACGCACATACGAACCCTGGATGAAAGGAATCAGCCGCTCGCGCTCGCCGTCCCTCACTACCACGACATCGTTGGCACCGGTGGCGAACAGGTGACTGACCCGCCCCAGCTTCACGTCTTCCGTGGTGACGACCTCCACTCCTTCGAGATCGACCCAGTAATACTCATCCTTCGCGGGAGGTGGCAGCTGTTCACGGGCGACATAGATGTCGGTACCGATCAACGCTGCGGCCTGTTCCCGATCGTCCACTCCGGGCAACTGGGCCACCATGCCCTTGCCCTGCGTCCGACCTTTCACTCCCGAGATCTGCGTCTCCACACCCGGCGCTGCAGTGAGCAGCCACGGCTGGTAATCGAAAATCCGCATGCGCGGCTCAGCCCAGGATTCGATCTTGAGCCAGCCCTGCACACCGTACAGCCCGACGATGCGTCCGATCAGGACGCGCCGACTGGCTGCAGTCATACTCAGGCAGCAGCCTGCTGCTTGCCGGCTTCCTTCATCAGCGCGGCGACCTTGTCGGTCAGCTGGGCGCCCTTGCCCACCCACTCCTTGACGCGCTCGACATTCAGCTCAAGGCGCTTGTCCTTGCCCGACGCGACCGGGTTGTAGTAGCCGACGTTCTCGATGTTGCGGCCGTCGCGCTTGCTGCGCTGATCGGTCACAACGACGTGGTAGAACGGGCGGCCCTTGGCGCCACCGCGCGAAAGACGAATCTTGACCATGGTAGAACTCCAGAATTGCCGAATGAGCGGCAGGCGCACGAGAGACGTGCGCGGTAAACGGGGCATTTTAGCGGTTTTTCGGGAAAATGGAAGGCCTCCGCGACCTGGCAACCCCACCACCCGGTCGTCATTCCCGCGAAAGCGGGAACCCATCTTGCTGTGGGTTGCAACAGTCAAAGTGGGTTCCCGCTTTCGCGGGAATGACGCCGGCTTCGGGCGAGTTGCCGGCGCGACTCAGCGCATGGGCGGCAACCCGCCACCCATGCCGCCCATGCCCTTCATCGCGCCGCGCATCTGGCGCATCAGGCCCTTGCTGCCGCCCCTGGACAGCTTGGACATCATCTTTTCCATCTGCATGTACTGCTTGAGCAGGCGGTTGACGTCGGCCGGCTGGGTGCCCGAGCCACGGGCCACGCGGGCACGGCGCGAGCCGTTCAGCAGATCCGGATGGCGGCGTTCCTTCTTCGTCATCGAACTGATGATCGCGATCATCCGGCTCATCTCACCGTCGTTGACCTTGGACTTGACGCTGTCCGGCAGCCCAGCCACGCCCGGCAACTTGTCCATCAGGCCGGCCAGACCGCCCATATTGCCCATCTGCTCCAGCTGATCCTTCATGTCGTTCAGATCGAAGCGCTTGCCCTTCATCACCTTCTGGGCCAGCTGCTGCGCCTTCTCGTGATCGACCTTGCGCTCGACTTCCTCAACCAGCGACAGCACATCGCCCATGCCGAGAATGCGCTGGGCCAGGCGATCCGGGTGGAACGGTTCCAGTGCATCGCTTTTCTCGCCGGCGCCGAGGAACTTGATCGGCTTGCCGGTGACATAACGCACCGACAACGCGGCACCGCCGCGGGCATCGCCGTCGGTCTTGGTCAGGATCACGCCAGTCAGCGGCAGCGCTTCATTGAACGCCTTGGCGGTGTTGGCGGCGTCCTGGCCAGTCATCGAGTCGACCACGAACAGCGTCTCGATCGGCGTGATCGCGGCGTGCAGCGCCTTGATCTCGGCCATCATCGCCTCGTCCACGTGCAAACGGCCGGCGGTGTCGACGATCAGCACATCGACCACTTCACGACGAGCCGCGGCGATGGCAGCCTTCGCGATGGCGACGGGATCCTGCCCTGCCTCGGACGGGAAGAACTTCACCCCAACCTGCTCGGCCAGCGTGCGCAACTGCTCGATCGCGGCCGGACGATAGACGTCGCAGCTGACCACCATCACCTTTTTCTTCTTGCGCTCGGTCAACAGGCGCGCCAGCTTGGCCACCGTGGTGGTCTTGCCGGCACCCTGCAGGCCCGCCATCAGCACCACCGCCGGCGGTGTCTGGGCCAGGTTCAGTTCGGTATTGGCGGTACCCATCACCACGGTCAGTTCGTCGCTGACCACCTTCACCAGCGCCTGGCCCGGCGACAGGCTCTTCATCACATCCTGGCCGACCGCACGCACCTTGATGCGCTGAATCAGTGCCTGCACCACCGGCAGCGCGACGTCCGCTTCCAGCAGTGCGATACGCACCTCGCGCAGCGCTTCGCGGATGTTTTCCTCGGTCAGCCGGCCGCGGCCGCGCAGGCGATTGACGGTGGTGGAAAGGCGTTGGCTGAGCGACTCGAACATGACGGGACCGGTGTACAGGAAAGTGGCCGATTATAGCGGACGGATGTTATAGCGGACGGATGGACCGGCTCCCCATGCAAGCCGGCAGGGGCCTGTGCGACACTGCATGGCTATGGTCATCCATGTCCTCGCCCTGCTCGCCATCGTGCTCTATCTCGCCGCCGCCGCAGGGTTGGCACGGCCGCTGCTGAGCGGCGGAGCGCCGCTGAACCGACTGGCCCTGGGTCTTGCCGGGGTTGCGGTGCTGGTGCATGCCGGCATCCTGCTTGGCATGCACCGTGGCGCGCTGGACCTGCACTTCTTCGCCGCGTTGTCGCTGGTCGCCTTCGTGGTATCGGCGCTGACCCTGCTGGTGAATTTCTCGCGCCCGGTCGCCGCGCTGGGCGTAATCGTGTTTCCGCTGACCGCCGTGCTGATCGGGGTGGACAGTTTCCTCGCACCGCCGACCTTGCCGCTGGCGATGGGCTGGCAGATCAAGCTGCATGTCACAGTGGCCTTGATCGCATTCAGTGTGTTGTCGATCGCGACCGTGCTGGCGCTGCTGCTGGCGGTACAGGATCGCGCGCTGCGCCATCGCCAGTTCGGCCCGTGGCTGCGCGCACTGCCGCCGCTGACACTGACCGAAACCCTGCTGTTCCGGCTGATCGCTGCGGGCTTTCTGCTGCTGACGCTGACCCTGCTCACCGGCGCGTTGTTCGTCGACAACCTGTTCGGCCAGCATCTGGCACACAAGACGATCCTGTCGATCGTGGCGTGGCTGGTGTTCGGCGTCCTGCTCTATGGACGCTGGCGACATGGCTGGCGCGGCCAGCGCGCAGTCAACCTTACCTTGATCGGCATGGCCAGCCTGGTGCTCGCCTTCTTCGGCTCGAAGTTCGTGCTGGAACTGATCCTGCATCGTCCGCTGACCTGATCAGCGCGCAGGCACTCAGCGACAGGCGTCGATTGCCTCGCTCAAGCGTTCCACCCCGATCACCTCCATCTCGCCGACCTTGCCCTTCTTCGGCGCATTCGCCTTCGGCACGATGGCGCGCTGGAAACCGTGATGAGCGGCTTCCTTCAGACGCTCCTCACCGTTCGGCACCGGACGGATTTCACCGGACAGGCCAACCTCGCCGAACGTGATCATGTGCTCCGGCAGCGGCCGGTCGCGCAGTGACGACAGCACCGCCAGCAGCACTGGCAGGTCGGCGGCGGTTTCCTGCACGCGGATGCCGCCGACCACGTTGACGAACACGTCCTGGTCATACGCCGCCACGCCACCGTGCCGATGCAGCACGGCCAGCAGCATGGCCAGCCGGTTCTGCTCCAGCCCCAAGGTGACGCGGCGCGGGTTGCCCAGCGAGGACTGATCGACCAGCGCCTGCACCTCGACCAGCAGCGGCCGGGTACCTTCGCGCGTCACCATCACCGCGCTGCCCGAGGTCGGCCCGCTATGCGAGGACAGGAAGATCGCCGACGGATTCGGCACTTCACGCAGCCCCTTGTCCGACATCGCAAACACGCCCAGCTCGTTGACCGCGCCGAAGCGGTTCTTGAACGCGCGCAGCACGCGGAAGCGCGAACCGGACTCGCCTTCGAAATACAGCACCGCATCGACCATGTGCTCGAGCACGCGCGGACCGGCGATGCCGCCTTCCTTGGTCACGTGACCGACCAGGAAGACTGAGGTGCCGGTTTCCTTGGCGAAGCGCGTGAGCTTCGCCGCCGATTCGCGCACCTGGCTCACCGAACCGGGTGCGGCGGGCAGCAACTCGGTCCAGATCGTCTGGATCGAATCGATCACCAGTACCCGCGGCTGCGTCGCCATCGCCTGCTCAAGGATGCGCTCGATGCAGGTTTCGGCCAGCGCCCGCAGCGGCTCCAGCGGCAGGCCCAGGCGCTGCGCGCGCGAGGCGACCTGCGACAGCGACTCCTCGCCGGTGACATACACGCTGGGCAGATGCGAGCCCAGCGTGCCGAGCATCTGCAGCAGCAAGGTGGATTTCCCGATGCCCGGATCGCCACCGACCAAGACCACCGAGCCCTGCACCAGGCCGCCGCCAAGCACGCGGTCCAGCTCGCCGATGCCGGTCAGCGTGCGCGCCTCGGTGGTCAGCGCCACCGCGGTCAATGGCGTGATCTGCGGTGCGCCGGCAGCGTTGCCGGCATAGCTGGAACGCTGCGCGCCGACCGACGACTTTGCCGCCGACGCCGGTGTCAGCACGATCGCACTGAGCGTGTTCCACACCCCGCACTCGACGCACTGGCCCTGCCACTTGCTGTGCTCGGCGCCGCACTCGGTGCAGACATAGGCGGTCTTGGCTTTGGCCATTAGAGGTTAGTCACTGTAAACGATGGGTGCGGCCTGAATTCGATATCTGGAATTCTCCAATGCCAGATACACGGATGGGTTCCAACTAGAAGCTCAACTTTTTCACGATCCAAAAAACTCTTTTCAACCGCTTCATTGATCAACTGATGACGCCCCTTCCCCCTTGTGCAGCAATTGAAAATCACATCGCCTAGTCGGGCAAGATCACGAATCCTGTTTTCAAAATCGCCCTCACCCTTATTCCACCACAACTTGTCAAACACTTCATCGCGACAGACCCCTGTCTTCTCACCAAGAGAGCATTGATATTGAATAGCGTTCATCAACACAACCTCAGTGTCCTCAGGAATCTCAACCCCTTTCAGAACGGCCCAGATATAATTGCGGATATTCCGCCCCGTTACGCCGAAAGCCGGACCAGGCTCATCCCTCTTAGCAAACCTCTTAGAAAATTCATCTCGGTGCGGTGATTCAAGAACGATGATCAGGCGCTTCCTATCATCCCCACTACTCCCCACTTCCTTCCGCTCACTATCCGGAAAACGAAAACCATCGTTCTTATCAAAATCTTTCCACGTCCCCACACATTGGTCGGGGCATCGACGCGTATCCGAATGCGAAAATTTTCGCTCCAGCTCTCTTTCCTTCTTACACTTGTACTCGGTTAGAAACCTTATCGCGTCATCTTCGTAACTCAACGGCTTGGCTCCCGCTTAAGAAACTTCCAAACACGTCACCAGACTCCCTTCGCCGGAGTGCCACACAACCCACGGAATTGAAAGTGTCTCTGCTTCGTCGGGTAGTTCAATTCGCTGCACCCAGGAGTCCAAACATTCCAGAATATTTACGCTAGGGGCATGTCGAATCCATGAGTCAGAAAGATATAGCCCCATGCAGAGGCCGGATGGAGTCCTTCCGGCAACGAGGTTACTACGAACCCAGGCGATCGATTGATTGATCGTGTCAACTGGATCACCCCAACGATGGAACAACTCAAGGTTTCCACCGTTCCGCAACAGCCCGACAATGTCATCGACATCAGCACAGATTAGCCCCTCATAATTGCAGGACAAATAAAGCGACGGGATCAACTGAATCAGAGAATCACGGATGCCATCGGAGATCTCCAAGCATGGGCAGCCATACCTGCTCGCCATGAGTTGATAAGAGTCGCCCATCCGATAAAGCAGAAGCAGACCAGCTTTTTCGTATAGGATCTCGACAGAATCCGACAGCGCTTGACTCCACACCAAGATCGTAAAGTCACTGGAGTGGGACGCATCGTGCGGATGATCGTTGAACGACCATCCCAACATATCTCCAAATGTGGGCAGAACACCGATAGCCGCCAAATCCTCCTTGCTGCCGACAACCCGAATCTCTAATCGCCCCCTCGCTTCGAGTGATGGGATCGGGATCGGCAACAGCAGCGCCTGCGCATTGGCAGCACTCTCGGCAGCAAGCTCGCGAAACTCAAGCACCTTCATAATTTCGGACTCTGGCGTCGTCGAGCATTGAGACTACGGCAAGGCCTTCGCAAGGAGTGAGACGGGCATCCACCGCAAAAAGGGTCAATCTTCACTTTCGACGAAAAGCACGCGACGGGTCATGCCGCAAGTCAGGTCATAGGAGATCGTGCCGGCCTGCGCAGCGATGATTTCCGCCGACAATTGCGGCCCCCACAGCGTGACGCGATCGCCCACCTTCGCATGGGGCGCCTCGCGCAGATCCAGCGTAATCAGGTCCATCGAGACGCGCCCGATCAGCGGCACGCGCTGCTCACCCACCAGTACCGGCGTACCGGCCATGGCGCTACGCGGGTAGCCGTCGCCATAACCTACCGCCGCCACGCCGACTGGCATGTCCTCCGGGCAGCTCCAGGTGCCGTTGTAGCCGATGCGCTCGCCCTTGCCGATGCGGTTGATCGCGATCAGGCGCGTGCCCAGCGTCATCGCCGCGCGGAAGCCGAAATCGGCACCGGCTTTCCCATCGACCACCGACAACCCATACAACAGGCCTCCGGTGCGCACCCAGTCGCCGCGAGCATCCGGCCAGCCAAGCACGGCGGCGGAATTGGACAGCGAGCGCGGCCCATCGAGCGTTTTCGTCGCCTCGACGAAGCGGGCGATCTGCGCCGCCGTCTGCACACCGTCAAACACTTCAGATTCGGAGAAATGCGTGAGCAGGCCGATCTCGGGATCAACACCAGGCATCGCAGCCAACCGCACATGCACCTCGGCGACACGCTCCGGCGCAAAGCCCAGCCGATGCATGCCGCTGTCGATCTTCAGCCACACGCGCAGGCGCCCTCGCGCGGGCGAGATTTGCGCCAGCCATTGCAACTGATCTTCGTGATGGATCGCCGCGTCCAGCTGCAGCCGCTGCATTTCGGCAAGATCACTGGCATTGTCCGGACCGGACAGCACCACGATGCGCTGCCGATGTCCGGCTGCCCGCAGGCGCAGGCCGTCGCCCAGCGCGGCCACCGCAAAGGCCTCGGCCTCGCCATCCAGCGCGCGGGCCACCCGTTCCAGTCCGTGACCGTAGGCATCGGCCTTGACCACAGCCATCACCTTCGCCGGCGCGGCCAGCGTCTTCAGCCGCGCGAGGTTGTGGCGCAGCGCACCGAGATGGATGGTGGCGACGGTAGTGCGGCTCATGACTGCCGGGAATCGGGAATCGGGAATGGAGAATGGTCAGAAGCAAGCATGCCGCGAGCTGGCCGGTTCGAACGATTCCCGAATCCCAATTCCCTACTCCCGGCTTTCAATCGAACGACCCGACGAAGGAATCCGGCGCGTAGTTCTCGAACTTGGTGTAGTGACCGAGGAAGGTCAGCTTGCAGGTGTCGGTGGGGCCGTTGCGCTGCTTGCCGATGATGATTTCGGCCATGCCCTTGTCCGGCGATTCCTTGTTGTAGTAGTCGTCGCGGTAAATGAACATGATCACGTCGGCGTCCTGCTCGATCGCGCCGGATTCGCGCAGGTCGGACATCATCGGACGCTTGTCAGCGCGCTGTTCCAGCGAGCGGTTCAACTGCGACAGGGCGATCACCGGCACGTTCAACTCCTTGGCGAGGCCCTTGAGTGAACGCGAAATTTCTGAAATTTCGGTGGCGCGATTCTCCTTGTTGCCGGGCACCTGCATCAGCTGCAGGTAATCGATCACGATCAAGCCCAGGCCACCGTGTTCGCGGTGCAACCGGCGCGAGCGTGAACGCAGTTCCACCGGCGACAGGCTCGGCGTGTCGTCGATGAAGATCTTCGCCTCCTGCAGGATCGAGATAGCGTTGGAAACACGCGGCCAGTCCTCTTCCTGCAAGTCGCCGTTGCGCAGGTGCTGCTGATGGATGCGGCCCACCGAGGAGATCAGGCGGAACGCCAGCTGCGAGGCGGACATTTCCATCGAGAACACCACCACCGCCTTCTTGCTGCGGATCGCGGCAGTCTCGGCGATGTTCAGCGCGAATGCGGTCTTGCCCATCGACGGGCGCGCCGCGACGATGATCAGATCCGACGGTTGCAGGCCGGAGGTGAGGTTGTCCAGGTCGGTGAAGCCAGTGGTGATGCCGGTGAGCTGACCACGGTTCTGGTAGCGCTCGTGCAGCAGGCGGAACGCGTCCTTCACCGCCTCGCGCATCGAGACGGAATCCTTCTTGCCGCGCGCACCGGATTCGGCAATGTGGAACACGCGCTGCTCGGCGCTTTCCAGCACCTCCTGCACGCTCTTGCCCTCGGGCCGGTAGCCGTCCTCGGTGATCGAGGTGCCCGCGTCGATCAGCTGGCGCATCACCGACTTCTCGCGCACGATCTCGGCATACGCGGCGATATTCGCGGCACTCGGCGTGCTGTTGGCCAGCTCGATCAGATAACCGGCGCCACCGACCATCTCGGCCAGCCCATTGCTCTCGAACCAGTCGCCCAGGGTCACCGCATCACACGGCATGCCCTTGTTCGCCAGCTCGTTGATCGCACGCCAGATCAGCCGGTGGTCCTTGCGGTAGAAGTCACCCTCGGCCAGCCGGTCGGCTACCTTGTCGAGCGCGTCCGGCGCCAGCATCAGGCCACCCAGCACCGCCTGTTCGGCATCGATGGAGTGCGGCGGTACCCGGAGTGCCTCGATGGCCGAGGACGAGGATTTGCGTTCGGGCACGAAGGACATCGACTTACCTCACGGAGGATAACCTCACGGAAAACGGGCAGCGCACCGACATCTCGCGGGCAACCGTACTGACAGCCATCATACGCGGCACTATCTCACCCGCCGAGACAATAACTCTGTGGATAAGCTGTGGGTTGCTGGGGATAAAGCCGGAAATCGGGAATCGGGCATCGGAAATGGTCAGAAGCAAAATGCCACGAGCTGGCCAGCTTGAACGACTTCCCATTCCCGGCTCTTCAACCATTCCCGATTCCCGAAAAACAAACGGGCGCCCTGCGGCGCCCGTTTGTTTTCATCGTTTGATGCGTATCGCTTACTTGTCGCCGACCACGATCACCTTGACGCTGGTGTGCACATCGGCGTGCAGGTGGATCGCCACCTCGAACTCGCCGGTGTTGCGCAGCGGGCCTTCGCCAAGGATGACTTCACCCTTGTTGACGGTATGACCGGCGGCAGCGAGTGCCTCGGCGATGTCACGCGGACCGACCGAGCCGAACAGCTTGCCTTCCGCACTGGAGTGCGCAGCAATCGTCACCGACACATCGGCCAGCTTGGCCTTGCGTGCCTCGGCATCGGCCAGCAAGGTGTTGGCCTTGGCTTCGTATTCGGCACGACGCTGTTCGAACGCCGCCAGATTGGCAGCATTGACGCGCACGGCCTTGCCCTGCGGCAGGAGGAAATTGCGGCCGTAGCCCGGCTTCACGTTGACCTTGTCGCCAAGCGTGCCGAGGTTGCGGACTTTCTGCAGAAGAATGAGTTCCATGATGCTTCCTTTTCGTTAGCACCGGTGTGGCCCGGCGCAGCCAGAGGACGGTTGTCCGAAGGGCGGAGAATCGGGAATAGAGAATCGGGAATCGGAAGTTGCAGAGCCAAATGTTTCTGCGATTCCCGATTCCCGTATCCCGATCCCCGGCTTTAGATCAGACGTCGTGGTTGTCGGTGTACGGCAGCAGCGAGAGGAAGCGGGCGCGCTTGATCGCGGTGGCCAGCTGACGCTGGTAGCGCGCCTTGGTACCGGTGATGCGGCTCGGCACGATCTTGCCGTTCTCGGTGACGTACTGACGCAGGGTGTTGAGATCCTTGTAGTCGATCTCCTTCACGTCTTCGGCGGTGAAGCGGCAGAACTTGCGGCGGCGGAAAAACTTGGACATGGTCTGGGTTCCTATCAGTCGTCGCTGTCGCGATCATTGTCGTCGCGGTCACGCCCACGCGGGCGGCCCTCGCCTTCGCCATCACCCTCGTCGTCGCGGCGACGGGTGGACTTGGCGTCATCCTTTTCCTTCGACTTCAGGATGAAGGACGGCTCGATATCGGCCTCGTCGCGACGGATCACGAGATGACGCAGCACGGCGTCGTTGAAGCGGAAACCCGACTCCAGCTCGTTCAACGCGTTCTGGCTCACTTCGATGTTGAGCAGCACGTAATGTGCCTTGGCCAGGTTCACGATCGGGTAGGCCAGCTGACGGCGGCCCCAGTCTTCCAGGCGGTGGATCTTGCCGCCGTCGGTCTCGATCAGTGCCTTGTAGCGCTCGAGCATGGCCGGAACCTGCTCGCTCTGGTCAGGGTGGACCATGAACACAACTTCGTAATGACGCAGGGTCATTGGGGTTTGACTCCTTGTGGATGCGGCCTTGCGGCCTCGCAGCCTCCCGCTGGTGCGGTGAGGCAAGTGTCCCGTCCACGGCCTTGCGGGCATGGACAGAAGCGGAATTGTACGATGCCGGCGAATGATCGCGCAAGTCATTGAAAATCATGACCGGCACGGCGCAAAACCGGCTCAGCCGACGGTAAAGCTCTCGCCGCAACCGCATTCGCCGGTGGCATTCGGGTTGTGGAACACAAAGCTGGCGTTGAGGCCCTGGCGCTGGAAGTCGATCACCGTGCCCTCGACCATCGCCAGACTCTTGTCGTTGACGATCAACGGCACCCCGTCCACTTCGACCAGCCGGTCGCCCTCGCCAACCGATTCGGCCAGATCCACCACGTAGGCGAACCCGGAGCAGCCGGTGCGCTTGACACCGAAACGCACACCAGCCGCCGCCGGCGTGCCAGCCAGAAAGTGGCGCATGCGCTCGTTGGCGGCGGGAGTGATGGTGATGGTCATGGCAGGCGAATCCAACCTCAATGTTCTGTGCAGCTGACGGCCCGGAAAGTCGCAGCGCGGGCAACGGCTACATTATCATGCCGGTTTGGCCTCGCGCGTCGCCGCGTGCGTACCACTCATTCATACGCGTCGATATGTGGCGCATCAGCAGGAGTTTCAACGATGGCCGTGGTCAGTCCGACCTTATTGAGCGTGAAGCAGGCTCTCTCCGGCAAGCTCGACGCCGGCAGCACGGTGACCGTGCGCGGCTGGGTACGCACCCGCCGCGACTCCAAGGCCGGCCTGTCCTTCGTCAACGTGACCGACGGCTCCTGCTTCGATCCGATCCAGGCGGTGGTACCCGCCACGCTGTCCAACTACGAGAGCGAGGTGAAACATCTCACCGCCGGCGCCGGCTTGATCATCTCGGGCACCCTGGTGCCGTCGCAGGGCAAGGGCCAGAGCTTCGAGTTGCAGGCGCACGAGGTGATCGTCACCGGTCTGGTCGACGACCCGGAAACCTACCCGATCCAGCCCAAGCAGCATTCGATGGAATTCCTGCGCGAAGTGGCGCACCTGCGTCCGCGCACCAACCTGTTCGGCGCGGTGACCCGCGTGCGCCACACGATGATGATGGCGATCCACCGCCATCTGACCGAACAGGGTTTCTTCTGGATCAACACGCCGATCATCACCACCTCGGATGCCGAGGGCGCCGGCGACATGTTCCGCCTGTCCACGCTGGACCTGGCCAACCTGCCGCGTCCCGCCGACGGCAAGATCGACTTCCGCAAGGATTTCTTCGGCCGCGAGGCGTTCCTCACCGTATCGGGCCAGCTCAATGTCGAGGCGTACTGCCTGGCGATGAGCAAGGTGTATACGTTCGGCCCGACCTTCCGCGCTGAGAACTCCAACACGCCGCGCCATCTGGCCGAGTTCTGGATGGTCGAGCCGGAGATCGCGTTCGCCGACCTCACCGCCAATGCCGACTGCGCCGAGGCCTTCCTCAAGGCCATCTTCAAGGCGGTGCTGGACGAGCGCGCCGACGACATGGCGTTCTTCGCCGAGCGCGTGCAGCCGGACGCGATCAGCCGGCTGGAAGCCTTCATCAGCCAGCCGTTCGAACGGATCGACTACACCGACGCGATCACGATCCTGCAGAAGTCCGGACAGAAGTTCGACTACCCGGTCGCCTGGGGCATCGACCTGCAGACCGAGCATGAGCGTTACCTCGCCGAGAAACATATTGGCCGTCCCGTGGTCGTAATGAACTACCCCGAGGCGATCAAGGCGTTCTACATGCGCTTGAACGATGACGAGAAAACCGTGGCGGCAATGGACGTGCTCGCACCTGGCATCGGCGAGATCATCGGCGGCAGCCAGCGCGAGGAACGCCTGGATTACCTCGACCGCCGCATGGCGAAGTTCAACCTCGATCCCGTGACCTATGGCTGGTACCGTGACCTGCGCCGTTATGGCACGGTGCCGCATGCCGGCTTCGGCCTCGGTTTCGAGCGACTGCTGGTCTACGTCTGCGGCCTGGCCAATATCCGCGACGCCATCCCCTATCCCCGTGCGGCCGGAACGGCCGAATTCTGAGTACCGTGCCCACCATGCCGTATCGCTTCACTACCGTCGCCGCCCTGCTCTTCACCGTACTGCTGGCTGGCTGCCATAGCGCCAAGGTACTGATTCCGCCGAACCTGCGTGCTCCGACTGAAGATTCGGCCGGCGTGCTGAAAGCAGCCAAGCAGCAGTTGCAGCAGGCTTCGCCATGCTGCAGCAACTTCGCCGACTTCTCCTACAGCAGCATGCTGCCGTGGCAGCCGCAAAAGTTCACCCTGGGCAGCGGCAGCATGGTTGCCAACCTCAATGGCACGCACAGCTACTTCCTCGCCTTTCGCCTGCCGGCCGACGTCAAGCTGCCTTACCGGGTAGCGCTGAAATCGGCATTGAATGGCCGCTGGCTGCATGCCAGCTACCTGTTCGCGCCCACCATCGTGTTGCTGGATGAGGGCTTCCAGCCGATCCACACGGATGATATCGATCTGTGCGAGCACATGGGCTGGAGCGAAGAGACCACCGGCGCCTTCGGCAGTGCCAAGGTCGACAGCGACAAGGCGCGTTACCTGCTGGTCTACAGTTCCGCCGCGCAGCAGTCGGGCAAGACCTACTGGGAGCAGTCACCCGCGTCGGTCGCCAACACCACCGCCGCAACGCTGCAGATGAATTCGGCGGGCAGCTTCAGCATTCCGCACGGCCCGGACGGCACGCTGTGGGTCGGCATGATGAACAAGACCTATGCCAAGGCGATCGACAACGCGATCTGCAAGAAGGCGCCGAAAGGTGACGGCGTGCTCAATGACCTGCGTACGGTATTGCCGATACCCTGGATCAACAGCACCTCCAGCAGCAACAATACGACCAGCAAGGACAGCAACAGCCATGCCAGCAGCAGTCCGCCGTGATCGCCCTGTATCTCGCGCTGCTGGTGGCCGGCATCGGCCTGTTCGTGCTGTCCTATGCGGCCCAGTTCCGGCTCGCCACCCTGCTGCGCCAGCACCATCCGCAGCAATGGAAGATCATTGCCGAACCGGAACACGGCCACGCCACGGCCTTTCGCATCTGGATCCGGATGCAGCATGCGCTGCGTTCACCCGCCCTGCCCGCGCTGGAGGACGCCAGCATCAATCGCTGGCAACGGGTGTGGCGCTACAGCCCGTGGCTGGGCTGGCTATGCTGGCTCGCCGCCCTGGCGATGCGCCTGCTGTGGCACTGAAACCCGACGGGAGCATCCCATGCAACTGGATCTGAGTGGGCGTCACGCGCTGGTCTGTGGCGCCTCGCAGGGCATCGGCCGCGCCAGCGCGATCGAACTGGCGCAACTGGGTGCCAGCGTCACCCTGCTCGCACGCTCGGCCGACACCCTGAAGGCTGTCGCCGCAGAGCTGCCGCAGACTCATGCGGGCCAGCGGCACGACTGGCGCAGCGTCGACATGCTGGATACCGCAAACCTGCAGACCGTCGCGGGTGACATCGCCGCCAATCAGCCGGTGCACATCCTGATCAACAACACCGGCGGGCCGCCCGGCGGACCCGCATACGCAGCGACGCCAGCCGCGTTCGAGCTGGCCTTCCGCCAGCATCTGCTCGCCGGCCAGACCCTGCTGCAGGCGCTGCTGCCGGGGATGCGCGCCAGTGGCTACGGCCGCATCGTCAATGTGATCTCCACTTCGGTGAAGGAGCCGATCGCCGGGTTGGGTGTTTCCAACACCGTGCGCGCCGCCGTGGCTGGCTGGGCCAAGACACTGTCCGCGGAACTCGCCGCCGATGGCATCACGGTCAACAACGTGCTGCCGGGGTTCACCCGCACCCAGCGCCTCGACGGCCTGCTGGCGGCACAAGCCGCCGCCAGCGGACGCAGTGAGGACGCCATTGCCCAAGGCATGCTGGCCACGGTGCCGGCTCGCCGCTTTGGCGAGGCGAGCGAAATCGCGGCCGTGATCGCGTTCCTGTGCACGCCTGCGGCGGCTTATGTCAACGGGGTAAGCCTTGCCGTGGACGGCGGACGGACGCGGGCGCTGAGTTGAACCGACATCCTTGCCCTGCAAGGGTTTCCTTCGGTCGCGGAGATGATTTCAGCCGCAACCGACCTCTCAAGAGGCCATCGCGACCGAAGTCGCTCGCACAATCCGGTGCATTTACGGCACGCTGGTTTTAAGCTTGAGCAGATGCCCATCCCGCGCCTAGCCAATCTGATCGACGGTCGTCTGCAGGTACCGCAGCACGATGCCTGGCTTGACGTGCATGAGCCGGCCACCGGCGCGCTGTTCGCGCATTGCCCCGATTCCACCGCGATCGACGTCGATGCCGCCGTGGCGGCGGCGAGCCGCGCCGCCGCCGGCTGGGCGAACACGCCGATCGAGCAGCGTGCCCAGTTGCTGCTGCGGCTGGCCGACCTGATCGAGGCACGGCTGGAGGAATTCGCCGCGCTGGAATCGCGCGACAGCGGCAAGCCGCTCGCCCTCGCGCGCCGACTCGACATCCCGCGCGCGATCAGCAACCTGCGTCATTTCGCGGCCGCGATCATGGCCTGGGGCAGCGAGTCGCACGCGATGGCCAGCGGCGCGCCAGAAACCGGCGCGATCAACTACACGCTGCGGCAACCGCTCGGCGTCGTCGGCTGCATCAGTCCATGGAACCTGCCGCTGTACCTGTTCACCTGGAAGATCGCGCCGGCACTGGCTGCCGGCAACACGGTGGTGACCAAACCCTCGGAAGTGACTCCGTGCACCGCGGCGCTGCTAGGCGAACTGAGCATCGAAGCCGGCTTTCCGCCCGGCGTGCTGAACATCGTGCAGGGCCGCGGCCCGACGGTGGGCCAGGCGATCGTGGAACATCCGCTGGTGAAGGCGGTGTCCTTCACTGGCAGCACCGCCACCGGTGCGCAGATTGCCAGCGCGACCGCCACGCAATTCAAGAAAGTGTCGCTGGAGATGGGCGGCAAGAATCCGGCGATCGTGTTCGCCGATGCCGATCTTTCCGACGCGAACCTCGACACCATCGTGCGCTCGGGTTTCGCCAACCAGGGCGAGATCTGCCTGTGCGGCTCGCGCCTGCTGGTGCAGCGCTCGATCTATGAGGCCTTCTGCGAGCGCTACCTCGCGAAGGTGCAGGCGCTGCAGGTCGGCGACCCGCAGGATGCCGGCAGTGATCTCGGCGCGATGGTTTCCCGCGTGCATTACGACAAGGTGCTTGGCTGCATCGAACAGGCCCGTGCGGAGGGTGGCCATGTGCTGTGCGGCGGTCACGCAATCAGCGTACCCGGCCGCTGCGCCGACGGCTGGTTCATCGCACCCACGGTGATCGAGGGCCTGCCGTCGTCGGCGCAGACCAACCAGCAGGAAATCTTCGGACCGGTGGTCAGCCTGATCCCGTTCGAGGACGAAGCCGAGGCGCTGGCGATCGCCAACGACAGCCGCTACGGCCTCGCCGCCTCACTGTGGACGCAAGACCTCTCCCGCGCCCACCGGTTCGCCGGCCAGCTCGAATTTGGCATCGTCTGGATCAACTGCTGGCTGTTGCGCGACCTGCGCACCCCATTCGGCGGCGCCAAGCAATCCGGGCTCGGCCGCGAGGGCGGCAGTGATGCGCTGCACTTCTTCACCGAGCCAAAGAACATCTGCATTCGCTACTGACGGAAGCCAGGATATTGAACAGTCCCCTGCAAGCATTGATCGACAGCAACCGCCGCTGGTCGGCCGCCGTACGCGCGGAAGATCCGCATTTCTTCGAACGTCTGGCCAGGCAACAGGCGCCGAAATACCTGTGGATCGGCTGTTCCGACTCGCGCGTGCCGGCGACCCAGATCGTCGACCTGCCGCCGGGCGACATCTTCGTGCAGCGCAATGTCGCCAACGTGGTCTCGCACACCGACCTCAACTGCCTGAGCACGGTGCAGTTCGCGGTCGATATCCTCAAGGTGGAGCACATCATCATCGTCGGACACTACGGCTGTGGTGGTGTACAGGCGGTACTCGACGAGCGCCGGCTCGGCCTGGTCGACAACTGGTTGCGGCATGTCGGTGAGGTGGCAGAGAAACATTCCGCCATGCTCGCCTCGCTGGACCTGATGCAGCTGCGCAACAACCGCCTGTGCGAGCTCAATGCGATCGAGCAGGTTTCCAATATCTGCCATACCACGATGGTGATGGACGCATGGGAGCGCGGCCAGAACCTGTCGGTGCACGCGTGGTGCTACAGCCTGGACAACGGCCACGTGAACGACCTGGACATGCACGTCACCTCGCGCGAAACCCTGCTGCCGGCGTATCACAACGCGATGCAGCGGCTTGTCCGCATACCGGAACCGCGCCAGTGAGCGAAGCCATCCGCACCGATACGGCGCCCGCCCCCGTCGGCGCCTACCCGCACGCTCGCCGTGTCGGCAACCTGCTGTTTCTCTCCGGCGTCGGTCCGCGCCAACCGGGCGACAACGCGATCCCCGGCAACGTGCACGACGTGGACGGCCGCCTGGTGGGCTACGACATCGAGGCGCAATGCCACCAGGTATTTGCCAATGTACGTGCCGTGCTGGAAGCCAGCGGCGCCGCATGGACCGACCTGGTCGATGTCACCGTGTTCCTGACCGACCTGCCACGGGATTTCGCGACCTACAACCGGCTGTATACGGAATATTTCGTCGGTGTCGACGCCTGTCGCACCACCGTGGGCATCAGCGCCTTGCCGACCCCGATCGCGATCGAGCTGAAATGCATTGCGGCATTGCCGCCATCGGCCCGCTGAGCCAGTGCGGGAGGTTCGCCGCATCGAAATGAAAAGGCCCCGCGGTTTGCACCGACGAGGCCTTGGATTCACAACAACCGAGTCGAGCTATCAGCCTGCCGTGCTGGCAGCGGCCGGAGCAGCAGCCTTCTTGCTGCCGCTCTTATGCTTCTTGTGGTGAGTCGTGGTCGTGGTCGGAGCGGCCTTCATGGCATCAGCCTTCATGGCATCACCCGCCGGAGCAGCCGGGGTCGCGGCCGGAGCGCTCTGCTGGGGTGCCATCGCTGCCTGTGGAGCAGCAGCCTGAGCCAGCACAGAACCGGAAAGAGCTACGCCCGCAACGAGCAGGGAAGCGATCGCAAGTTTACGCATCATGATGTTGGGCCTCAGATCATTGGGTATCGCGAACCCGGCCGGAACCCGGCAACTCGGGTGGCGCGACGGAAACGACAATAGCAGCAGCGGAGGGATACCTAGACTGAATGGAACCGGTTTTTTTTACGTCAGGGCAGATGTCACTTATTGACTTCCCTTCGCGCTGGCTTCACTCGCAATATTTTGCGATAACGCCAGACTTATGCTCAACAATCTTTCGATCAGTTTCTGCACCGCTACCGCCCTGACCTCGTCGTAACCGAAGCTCTCCTCATCCATGTAATTGTGCTGCGCCAGTTCCAGTTGCACCGCCTGCACGCCCGCTGCAGGGGCACCAAAATGACGAGTGATGTAACCGCCCTTGAAACGGCCGTTCACGGCAAAACTGAAGCGCGATTGCGACTCCAGGCAAGCCTGCAACTGCACCTGCAGTGGCTCAGCGCAACTCGCTCCTGATGCTGTGCCGAGGTTGAAATCCGGCAGCTGACCGTCGAACAACATGGGTACCCGACTGCGGATGGAGTGGCCCTCCCACAACACGGCCCGGCCATGTTCGACACACAATCTTGCAAGTTCTTGCGATATGGCCTGGTGGTAGGGCTTCCAGTACTCGTTTATCCGCTGTTGAACTTCCTCGGCATCGGGCAAGACACCCTCCAGGTACAGCGGCTCGCCATCGAAACCGATGGTCGATACCAGGCCGGTCTCGCGCTGCCCCGGATACAGCGCATGACCATCGGCTGGCCGGTTCAGATCGATCACATAACGCGAAGCCAGCGGCTTCAGCACGCTGGCGCCCAGCGCCTCGGCCAGTGGCTGGTACAGCCGCCCGACATGCCAGTCGGTATCTGGCGAACGCCGCGCTGCAGGGCGCATGCACGCGGCAATGTCGTCGGGAATGAAGCTGCCGTCGTGCGGCAGGCTGATCAACAGCGGCACGCGGCCGCGCTGCAAGGTAAAGGTGTCCATGGGGGCATTGTAGCCAGGGCCGGAAACCGGGAATCGAAAAAAGGCAGGGCCGTGTGCACTGCACAGATGTTGCCCTTGCGATTCCCGATTCCCGGCTCTCAATCCATCAAGACCAATTCTTCTGCCGACGTCGGATGAATCGCCACGGTAGCCTCCAGGTCGCGCTTGCGCAGGCCGAGCTTCAGCGCCACCGCAAAACCCTGCAACATTTCATCGATGCCAGGACCCAGCGCATGGATGCCGACCACCTGCTCCTCGGCGCCCACGCAGACCAGCTTCATCACACTCTGTTCTTTCCGACCGACGAGAGCCCACTGCATCGGCGTGAACCGGCTGCAATGCGTCCTGACCGCATCGCCGTATCGGGTGCGGGCCTGTTCTTCGGTCAACCCGACCATGCCGAGCGGCGGTTCGGCAAACACCACGCTGGGAATATTTTCGTAGTCCAGCTGCGCCTCCGGCTGACCGCCGAACAACCGATCCGCCAGCCGCCGACCGGCGGCGACCGCCACCGGCGTCAACGCCTTCCGTACGGTGACATCCCCGACTGCATGAATTCCCGCCACGTGGGTGTCCTGCCGCCCATCGGTCAGCACGTGACCGTTATCATCGATATGCACACCTGCCACGTCGAGCCCCAAGGCCTCGGTGTTGGGCACGCGGCCCACCGCCCACAGCACGGCGTCGTAGGGACCACGCGAACCCACCGCATCGTCCAGTACGATGCCCTCCGGTGTGCGGTGCGCGGCCTGGATCGCACAATGCTGGTCGAGGCGAATGCCCTGCACTGCCATCTGCTGCACCAGAGCCTGTACCAGCTCCGCATCGAAACCCCGCAATAGCCGGTCGTGGGCCAGCACGTCCACCTCGCTGCCCAGCGCCCGCAGCAAACCGGCAAATTCCACCGCCACGTAACCGCCGCCCACGATCGCGACGCGCCGCGGCAAGGCATGCAGCGCAAACATGTCATCAGAGACCATGCCCAGCTCGAAACCCGGCAGCGCAAGCCGACGCGGCCGTGCGCCCGTGGCGATCACGATGTGTGCCGCCTGCAACCGCCTGCCATTCGACAACTCGATCGTATCGGTGGCGACAAAGCGCCCGGCCTGACGCAGCAGCTCCACGCCAGCTTCCGGCAAGCGCTGGGCATAGCGTTGGTCGATTGCATCGATATACCGCTGGCGCAACCCACGAAAGTGTTCCCAGTCGAGCGGCCCCGGTTGCGAGGCAAAGCCGAACTCGAGCGCGAGCTGCTGTGCCTGCGCCAGTTGTGCGGCAAACCACAACGCCTTCTTTGGTACACAGCCGCGGTGCACGCAGGTGCCACCCAGTGCACCAGGATCGAGCAGGGCCACGCGGGCGCCATGCTGCGCGGCGCGGAAAGCGGTCGCCAGGCCGGCGGAGCCGGCGCCCAGCACAATCAGGTCATGGCCTGCGGTCATCGCTATGCCCTCGGCAGTTCGGGCGAAGCTAGCAGCTAACCGCTGAAGTCGTCGTCAAACGATCACGCAGATATGCGCCACTGCTGCAGGATGCTATCTACAAGCCGAAACGTGCCGGTGCATAAGGCGTTGCATCGATGGGTGACGCCGACCCCGCCAGCATCGCGGCAACCAGTTCGCCGGTCGCGGCCGACATGCTCACGCCAAGCATGCCGTGCGCGGTTGCCAGCAGCAGATTCGACCAGCGCGCGCTGGGGCCGATGATCGGCACTTCATCCACGCTCATCGGTCGCCAACCCCACCATTCCTCCTGCAACTCGGGGCCTTCCGGTTCGTGCAGGCCGCTGGCGGCACCGCGCCGCAGTGCATCGATCCGGGTGCGGTTGAGCCCTTCGGCGTAACCGGAAAACTCCATCGTGCTGCCCAACCGGTAACCGCTGGCCCAGGTGGTGACGCAGACCGACGCCTCTCGCAGCACCAGCGCATGACGGGGTGCACGCGCAGGGCGCGAATAGGTCAGCGAATAACCCTTGCCCGGCTGCATCGGCAGGCGCAGATCCAGTGTTTTTGCCAACAGCGGCGACCAGGCGCCAAGCGCCATGACCACCCGATCGCCCTGGAAGACACCACGACTGCTGTGCACATCGCTGATGCGGCCATTGGCCGTACCGAAACGCTCGATCCGCGCGCCGGTCTCGATCACTCCGCCCAGCTCGGTCACCCGTCGCGCCAGTTCGGCTGCATAGCGATCCGGCCGCAATCGCGCATCGCCGGGATGCAACAGGCCACCGACCACGCCCGGTTTCAACGCCGGCTCCATCGCTTCGATCTGCTCGCCGCGCAAACGCTGCACTTCGATGCCGAGACCTTCCAGCACGGCGACGTGATCGCGCGCGTCCGCCGCCTGCTTTTGTGCCGTGCGATAGACGTACAGGTCACCCTCCTCGACGAATTCGCAGTCCAGCGGCTCGTCACGCACCAGCTCCGCCAGCAGCTGTCGCGAGCGTTGCAGGATCGCCGCGCGAGCGGTGGTCGCGCGGGCAAAGTCGCGCCAGTTGCAGTGCCGCGCGAAGCCCAGCAGCCAGCGCAGCCGCGGCCCGTCGAAACGAGGATTGAGATACAACGGCGCGTCCGCGCTCAGCATCGAGCGCAGCGCGACACTGATCATGCCCGGCATCGCCAGCGGTGCCGCATGGCTTGGCGTGATCGTGCCGCAGTTGCCATGCGAGCTACCACAACCGGGCGTGCCCTGTTCAAGCACCCGCACGCTGGCTCCCGCCTTGAGCAGGTACAGCGCACACGCCAGGCCGATGACACCGCCGCCGAGAATCAACACATCACTGCGCGAAGCATTCATCCGCTGATTGTAACGATCCGGATTAGTGACGCCGCCTGCCATGCAGCGATGCGCCGGTGCTTCAATCCCACCGCGAAGAACGCCAGGCCAATCGAAACACAGGCACCGCAGGCGGTCACTCGGGAACAAGTTGAGAAACTAACTTCAAAGAAGATTCAAATTCATTGATTTGCATATCAATTATTGAATTGATAATCTCGACACGCCACACGCCGAGGTTATCCAGATGCAACGAGATCAACCCGAGCTGCCGACGGATCTACGCCCGCTGTGGCCACTGTTGCGATTCACCATGCTTGCCGCCGGCATCGCCCTGCTGACCGCCTGCGCCAGCACCCCGCATCGGCGCGAAGCCACCTTCAAGTCGTCGCATTCCGCACTGGCCGATCTGCCGCCGCAGGCGCCTTCGGCAGCCAGTGCGCAGGTGGCCAATGACGTGCTGTTCCGCGCGATGGCACTGGTCGGTACGCCCTATAAATGGGGCGGCAACACACCGGAAAGCGGCTTCGACTGCAGTGGGCTGGTCGACTACATCTACCGACACGCGGCCGACATCCTGTTGCCGCACAGCTCGCGCGCGATGGCCGACATGCAGGGCCGCAAGATCCGCCGCATGACCGAACTGGCCAGCGGCGACCTGGTGTTCTTCGGCAACCGCGGCGGCGTCGACCACGTGGGCGTCTACGTTGGCCAGGGCCGCTTCGTGCACGCGCCGAACAGCGGCGGTACGGTGCGGCTGGACGATATTGATGGGCCGTACTGGGTGGATCATTTCGAGTACGGCAAGCGACTGCTGGATTGAGGCCCTTCCAAGGAATGAAGAGGTGAACGAACAACGGCGCCCAGGGGCGCCGTTGTCATGTCACTCCAATGCAACCGAAGCTCAGTGCGCTTCGCCGCCCGGCGGATGCGCGTGGCCGTGCTGGAGCTCTTCCTCGGTGGCATCGCGCACGTCGTTGACCGCCACGTCGAAATGCAGTGCCTTGCCGGCCATCGGGTGATTCAGGTCCACGTCGATCGCGCTCATGCCGACCTTGTGCACGGTCACCGCGCGCTGGCCTCCGTCCTTCAGCTTCAGCACGGTGACCATGCCGGGCTTGAGGCGGTTCGCCTGCGGGAAATACTTCTTCGACATGCGCTGGATCTGGTCTTCCTGGCGCTCGCCATAGCCATCGGCCGCCGCCACTTCGACCTGCAGTGTCGCACCGGCCTCATGGCCTTCCAGCGCCGTTTCCAGACCCGGAATCAGCTGACCGTGGCCAAGCAGGACCCACAACTGTTCGTCGCGATCGTGCGAGCTCTCGACCTTCTCGCCGTCCACCGTCAGCGTGTAGTGGATCGCGATCACCTTGTCCTTGCCAGCCTTCATTGCCTGTCTCTTGAAGTAGAAAGTGGCTGATTCTATCAGCGTGCTTCTATCCGCGTGCTTCTATCCGCGTGCTTCTGTCAGCACATCCCCATAACGGCTGCGCCTGGTCGAAATCCAGTCCGCGCGCTTCCGGCCCCAGCCAGGTCAGCAGCGCCAGCAGCAAGGCGACCATGCCGATCCACAGCGACATCGCGAACGCGAAATCGCCGCCATGCCACTGGGCTATCCAGGTCTGGGCAGTAGCCGTAATCGCCGCCAGCAGATTGCCCATCTGATAGGCGAAGCCAGGCAAGGTGCCACGCATGTGAGCCGGCGACAGCTCGTTGAGATGGGTCGGCACCACGCCCCAGGCGCCCTGCACCATCACCTGGATCAGGAAGGCACCCAACCCCAGCAGCAGCAACGAGCCGCCATACATCCACAACGGAATCACCGGTATCGCCAGCAGCGCGGCGATGATGATCGCCTTGCGCCGACCAATCCGCTCCGACATCGAGCCGAAGTAGAGCCCGCCGACCAGCGCGCCAAGGTTGAGGAGTGCCGCCAGCATGAACGCGGTGGCCGAGCCGGCCGGGATATGCAGGTTCACCTGCAGGAAGGTCGGATACATGTCCTGCGAGCCATGGCTGAACATGTTGAACGCAGCCATCAGGATCATCAGGTAAAGCGCCAGCTTCCAGTGCCCGCGCATCGACTCGAGCAGGCCGCGCCTGGGTTGCGTCCGCTGTTGCTGCTGCCACACCGCCGATTCCGGCACCTTGCGCCGGATATACAGCACCAGCAACGCAGGCACCGCGCCGACCACGAACAGCCCGCGCCAGCCGACATGATCGATCAGCAACCAGTTCGCCAGCGCGGCAAGAAAGAACCCGCACGGATAGCCACTCTGCAGCAGTCCGGAAATCAGCCCACGCGACCTGGCCGGTATCGACTCCATCGCCAGCGACGCACCGATGCCCCACTCGCCACCCATAGCGATGCCGAACAGGAAGCGCAGCACCAGCAAGGCCGTGAGCGTTGGCGCAAAGGCCGTGGCCAGTTCGAATACCGAAAACAGGATCACATCCAGCATCAGGATCGGCCGGCGTCCGAAGCGATCGGCCAGTCGCCCGAACAACAACGCCCCCAGCGGCCGCGCCGCCAGCGTCAGGAACAACGCATAGGTGATGTTGGCCTTGTCCACATGGAATTCCTTCGACACCGCGACGATGACGAAGGTGAGCAGGAAGTAGTCGAACGCATCCAGCGTCCAGCCGAGGAAACTGGCCAGCACGGTGTGGCGCTGCTCGTGGTTGAGTTCGCGTAACGGCGACAGGATCGACATCGACAGGCTCCAGCAGAACTGGCGTGAAAAGTAGCACGCAGGGGTGGCTGCATTTGCGTCGACCCGGGTTTGCCGCAACCATCGCGACAGGACGCCCAGCCGGCGTACCGGGGGATGCGGCATGCAAGCGCTCGATCGCGCAACACGCAATGCCATTGCCAGTCATTACAGTCGCTGCGGCCACCGCCTGCATGCGCGCTGGAAACTGGCCAACGATCCGGCCTATGCGGCCACCGCGAACCTGCTGCGTCACTCCGCCCTGCCACTGCTGGATATCGGCTGTGGCATCGGCCTGCTCGGTCAATACCTGCACGCCGTCGGCGCCGGTTCGCACTACATCGGCGTGGATCACGACGCCCGCAAGATCGAGTCCGCGCGGGCAGCGGCAAGGCACGGCGGCTTCGAACGAACCATGCAACTGATCTGCACCGATATCGCCGCGCTGCCGCCGGTCCATGGTCATGTCGCCCTGCTCGACGTGCTGCACTACCTGCCCGTCGAACGCCAGCTTCCGCTGCTGCAGGCGGCAACGACGCACTTGGCACCCGACGGCCTGCTGGTGATCCGCAATGTCCTGCGCGAACCGAACTGGCGCTTCCACGCCACCCGGCTGGAAGAATTTTTCCTGTGCGCGTCCGGCTGGATCCTAGGCGGCGCACAGCATTATCCGACCGTCGACGAACTGCGCGTGCCGCTGGAAGCGGCCGGGCTCGAAGTGCGCGTCACCTCCCTCCGCGGCCATACGCCGTACAACAGCTATCTGCTGGTGGCGCGGCTGCATCGCTGAGGCCCAACGCACGGGTAGTGCCGTTGCCCATGCATACGGCGGATCCATTTATCCGCTATACTTGCCGGCGCAGTCGCTCTGACTGCTGCGGCACACCGCCGCTTCTTCCCCCAAGTCTGCAACACGGTATGAACACTCCGGGTTGCTCAGGAGTGTTACATGTCCTTCGATTCGCTGGGCCTTGCGCCCGCGTTGTTGCGTGCGCTTGCCGATTACGGCTACACGAAACCCACCCCGATCCAGGCCGCCGCGATTCCGCTGGCGCTGGCAGGTCACGACCTGCTCGCCGCAGCCCAGACCGGCACCGGCAAGACCGCCGCGTTCGCGCTGCCGTTGCTGCAGAAGCTTTCCACCAGCGGCCAGACCATGACGCGTCGCCCGCGTGCATTGGTACTCACCCCGACCCGCGAGCTGGCCGCCCAGGTGCACGAGAACCTGCGTGACTACGGCAAGCAGATGCAGGTCAGCGCCACCACCATCTTCGGCGGCGTCAGCATGGGCCCGCAGATCAACGCGCTGCGCCGCGGCGTGGACATCGTCATCGCCACCCCGGGCCGGTTGATGGACCACATGCAGCAGCGCACGCTGGATCTGTCCGGCGTGGAAACGCTGATCCTCGACGAAGCCGACCGCATGCTCGACATGGGCTTCTTGCCCGCACTGAAGCGCATCCTGGTGGCGTTGCCGAAGAAGCGGCAGACCCTGCTGTTCTCGGCCACCTTCGCACCGGCGATCAAGACGCTGGCGATGGAGTTCATGCACAACCCACGCGAGATCTCGGTCTCGACGCCGAACACGGTCGCCACCCTGGTCAGCCACCAGGTGCATCCGGTCGACACCTCGCGCAAGCGCGATTTGCTGCTGCATCTGCTGTCGGTCGACAGCCGCCGCCAATCGCTGGTATTCAGCCGCACCAAGCACGGCGCCGACAAGCTGGTGACCTTCCTCAATGCCTCGGGCCTGCGCACCGCCGCGATCCACGGCAACAAGAGCCAGAACGCGCGCACCCGTGCGCTCAGCGACTTCAAGAGCGGCCGCGTCACCGTGCTGGTGGCTACCGATATCGCCGCCCGCGGCATCGACATCGAGCAGTTGCCGATCGTGATCAACTTCGATCTGCCGTCGGTCGCCGAAGACTACGTGCACCGGATCGGTCGCACCGGTCGTGCCGGCATGGAAGGTCTCGCGGTTTCGCTGGTCAGCCATGACGAAAGCGGCCTGCTGTTCGACATCCGCAAACTGCTGAAACAGGACATCGCGATCAACAACGTGGCCGGCTACGAGCCGTCCGCACCACTGCGACTGGATGCCGGTGCGCCGCGTCCGAAGCAGGGTGGCGGCGGTCAGCGTCAGCAACAGCAGCGGGCACCGCGACAGGGCAAGCCCGCTGGCGCGGCGCGGCCGAACGGTTATGCCGCGCAGGGACGTGGCGACCATGCCGCCGGCAACCAGCGCCGCCGTTCGAATCACCGCCCTGCGGCCAAGGCCTGAAGGTTCTGTGGGAGGGGCTTCAGCCCCGATGCTTTTGCCTGCAATCAAGTCAGCAGCTTCGGGGCTGAAGCCCCTCCCACATTCGTAACCGAATTGCCTACCGCAAACCCAGCGCCGCAGCGTGATGGCGCAGATGATCGTCGATGAAGCTGGTGATGAACCAGTAGCTGTGGTCGTAGCCGGCATGCCGGCGCAGCAGCAACGATTGCCCTGCCTCGACACAAGCCTGCTCGAACAGCTCGGGCTTCAACTGCGTATCGAGGAACGGGTCGGACTCACCCTGATCGATCAGGATCGTGCCGGGAAAGACCTGCCGGCGCACCAGCTCGCAGGCGTCGTAGTCGGCCCAGGCAGCCGGCTCGGTACCCAGATAGCGCGGCAACGCCTTGCGTCCCCATGGCACCTGGCTCGGCGCCACGATCGGCGCGAACGCGGAGACCGAGCGGTAACGCGATGGGTGCTTCAGGGCAATCGTCAACGCCCCGTGACCACCCATCGAATGGCCGCAGATACCGCTGCGCGAGGCATCCACCGGAAAGTGGGCGGCGATCCATACCGGCAACTCCTCGACCACATGGCTGTACATGTGGAAGCGTGAAGACCACGGTGCTGTGGTGGCATCGACATAGAAGCCGGCACCCTCGCCGAATTCCCAGTCGCCGGTGGCGCCCTCGATGCCGGTACCGCGCGGACTGGTATCGGGCATCACCAGCACCAGGCCGAGTTCGGCGGCCAGCCGCTGCGCACCGGCCTTGATCGTGGCGGTTTCCTCGCTGCAGGTCAGTCCGGCCAGGAAGTACAGCACCGGACACGGCTGCTGCGCGACCTGCGGCGGCTGGTACACGGCAAACCGCATCGGGCTGCCGCAGGCGTCCGAATGATGTCGGTAAAAACCCTGCACACCGCCATGCAACCGCTGTTCTGAAATCGTTTCAAGCACGTCCATCGTCCTTATTTTCACCATCCCCATCCAATCATGCACCGGCCACATCACGTTCAGCCCATACCGCAACGCGCAAGGCCACAGACTGATAGAATGCACGACTTGCGCGCCGCATTCCCGGCCCCGCTCTCTGTTTCGAGGTTCCCATGTCATCCCCCGTTTCCGACAACGCCCCGGTCCCGTCCGGCTTTGGCGCACTCGCGCTGCACCCCGACGTTCTGCGTGTCCTGACCGACGTCGGCTACGAATCACCTTCACCGATCCAGGCCGCCACGATCCCGCCGCTGCTGGAAGGCCGTGACGTGCTCGGCCAGGCACAGACCGGCACTGGCAAGACCGCCGCGTTCGCGCTGCCGATCCTGTCGCGCATCAGCCCGCGCGCCGGCAAGCCGCAGGCGCTGGTGCTGGCGCCCACGCGCGAACTGGCGATCCAGGTCGCCGAGGCGTTCCAGCGCTACGCCGCACACATCCCCGGTTTCCAGGTGCTGCCAATCTACGGCGGCCAGAGCTACGGCCCGCAGTTGCACTCGCTCAAGCGTGGCGTGCACGTCGTGGTGGGTACGCCCGGCCGCGTGATCGACCACATGGACAAGGGCACGCTGGACCTGTCCGAGCTGAAGTACCTGGTGCTCGACGAAGCCGACGAAATGCTGCGCATGGGCTTCATCGACGATGTCGAGAAGGTGCTGCAGGCCACGCCACCCGAGCGTCAGGTCGCACTGTTCTCGGCGACCATGCCCAGCGTCATCCGCAAGATCGCGCAGCGCCATCTGAAAGACCCGGTCGAAGTCACCATCAAGACTTCCACCAGCACCGCGCCGAACATCCGCCAGCGCTACTGGTTCGTCAGCGGCATGCACAAGCTCGACGCGATGACGCGCATCCTGGAAGCCGAGCCGTTCGACGCGATGATCATCTTCGCGCGCACCAAGCAGGCCACCGAGGAACTCGCCGGCAAGCTGCAGGCGCGTGGCCTGGCTGCCGCCGCGATCAACGGCGACATCGCGCAGCCGCAGCGTGAGCGGGTGATCCAGCAGCTGAAGGACGGCAAGCTGGATATCCTGGTCGCCACCGACGTCGCTGCGCGCGGCCTCGACGTGGAACGCATCAGCCACGTGCTGAACTACGACATCCCCTACGACACCGAGAGCTACGTGCATCGCATCGGCCGCACCGGTCGCGCCGGTCGCGCGGGTGATGCCATCCTGTTCGTCAGCCCGCGCGAGCGCGGCATGCTGGGCGCGATCGAGCGCGCCACCCGCCAGCCGATCGAGCAGATGCAGCTGCCGTCGGTCGACGTGGTCAACGACGTGCGCATCGGCAAGTTCAAGCAGCGCATCAGCGACATGCTGGCG
Source organism: Rhodanobacter sp. (assembly GCA_050737735.1). Lineage (GTDB taxonomy): Bacteria > Pseudomonadota > Gammaproteobacteria > Xanthomonadales > Rhodanobacteraceae > Rhodanobacter. Next base: position 67,337 of record JBOHYM010000039.1, read on the forward strand.
CAGGGCGAGCTCGGCCAGTTCCAGAAACTGATCGAGCAGTACGAGCAGGAGCACAACGTGCCGGCGATCGAGATCGCCGCTGCGCTGGCGCGCATCGCGCAGGGCGACCAGCCGCTGCTGCTGGCGCCGCCGAAGCGCGAGAAGTACGAGCCCGCCTCGCGCGAGCGCACCGATCGCGCACCACGCGAACGCGCCGGCAACGAGCGGCGTCCGTCGTTCGAACGCGAAGCTGGCGCCAGTCGCCCGCCGCGTGAGCACAAGCCGCGCGAGCACGGCGCACACGAGCAGGCGCCGCGCGACTTCGGCCACCGTCCGGCACGCGCGCACGCCACCGAGGAAGGCAAGCGCACGTATCGCATCGAGGTCGGCCACGAGCATGGCGTGAAGCCGGGCAACATCGTCGGCGCGATCGCCAACGAAGCCGGGCTGGAAAGCCAGTTCATCGGCCGCCTCAGCATCCGCGACCACTACAGCCTGATCGACCTGCCCGATGGCATGCCGAAGGAAGTGTTCGAGCATCTGAAGAAAGTGTGGGTGGTGCAGCAGCAGTTGCGCATCCACGAGTGGGATGGCAAGGACACCGACACCGACGCCGGCAGCGCCGCGCCGTCACACAAGCCAGGTGGCTTCAAGAAACCTGGCGGGTTCAAGCCGGGTGGCTTCAAATCCGGCGATGGCAAGCCACGCCACGGCGGCGGCAAGCCGCCCCACCGCAAGTAAGCCGCACGCGCGTCGCCCGATTGTTTCGATCGGGCGACGCAACGTTTCCGGCCGGCGCCGCTGGAAAATTCGCGAACGCCCACATACTTCGTTGGACATCCTCGCCAACGAACGACGCCATGACTACCCTGCCCAGCTTGTACATCTCGCACGGTTCGCCGATGACCGCGCTGCAACCCGGTCTCACCGGCGAACGGCTGGCCGAACTGGCCGCCGTATTGCCGCGACCGAAGGCGATCGTGATGGCCAGTGCACACTGGCTCTCGCGGCGCCCCCAGGTCGGCAGTGCGACCACACCGCAAACCATCCACGATTTCGGCGGCTTTCCCGCACCGCTGTATCAACTTCGCTATCCGGCGCCGGGCGCACCCGCACTGGCCGAGCGCGTCATGCAGTTGCTGGATCATGCCGGCCTGACGCCAATTGCCGATCCCGAGCGCGGGCTCGATCACGGCGCCTGGGTCCCGCTGCGTTTGCTCTATCCGGCGGCGGACATCCCGGTGGTGCCGGTCTCGATCCAGCCCGAACTCGGCCCCGCACACCAATACGCGCTGGGCCAGGCGCTGGCGCCACTGCGCGACGAGGGCGTGCTGGTGATCGGTTCGGGCAGCATCACCCACAACCTGCACGACCTGCGCGCCGGCTACAGCGACGAGCGGCAGGCACCGTATGTCAAACCGTTCATCGACTGGATCGAGCAGAAACTTGCGGCCGGCGATATCGACGCCCTGCTTGACTACCGCCGGCAGGCACCGTTTGCCGAACGCGCGCACCCCACCGACGAACATCTGCTGCCGCTGTTTGTGGCGCTCGGCGCGGCCGGCGCACATGCCCACGCGCAACGCATCGACGCAGGCATCGACATGGGCCTGCTGGCAATGGATATCTACCGCTTCGATTGACGTCCATTCGCATCGCCGACAATCCAATCGACTGTAGGGCGGGCACTGCCCGCCGGCGCTTCAACGCTATCGTTCGACGGAATGGGCGGCGGGCAGTGCCCGCCCTACGACGCGGAAACCGTCAGGCGCTCTGCGGCAGCGGCGGCGCACCGGCATCGGATGGGTCGAGCCAGTCCTGCGGCGTCAGCACCGACAGCCCATGGGCGAAACGCGCCTTGTCGCATTGCAGGCTGACCGTGCCGAACTCCCACGACGGCTGCACTTCGCGACACACCGACGGTCGCTGCGCGTAGATACCGCAATGCGCCGCCACACCTACGGTGCCCTGCAGCGCCACGCAGCGCACTTGTGCGGCATCAGTACCGCGCATTGCCAGCCGGTGCGGGTCGAGTTTTTCGGTCAGCTCCGCCGGTACGTTGCCGCCGAGAAAAGGTTCCGCCTCCGACCAATGGAAGGCGACGCGAAAGAACGCGCAGCAGGCACCGCAACGCAGGCAGGGATGTTCCATCGATACTGACCAAGGCACACCCCTAGGCGCGCAGCCTGCGGAGTTTAAAGCGAGAAGGTCCGCCATGTGACGGGCCTTCTTCGTCGACCCTCGTCAAACCATCCTAGGGCGTCCCGGCAAACGTGTCGCACTGGGCCATGTCACCGCTGCTGAAACCGGTCTTGAACCACTTCACCCGCTGCGCGGAAGTGCCGTGGGTGAAGGAATCCGGCACCACCGTGCCACGTGTCTCGCGCTGCAAGGTGTCGTCACCGATCTGGCTGGCCGCGTTGAGCGCCGACTCCACGTCGCCGGCCTGCAGCCACTGCAGGCGCTGCTGGCTGCGGTTCGCCCATACTCCGGCGTAGCAGTCCGCCTGCAGCTCCTGCCGCACCGACAGGCCATCGGCACCGTCCATCGGCGCACCCCGACGGCGCGCCTGCTCGACCTTGTCGAACACGCCGGTCAGCTTCTGCACGTGATGGCCGACTTCATGGGCAATCACGTAGGCGCGGGCAAAATCCCCCGATGCATGGAAACGGTTCTGCAGCTCCTGGAAAAACGCGAGGTCCAGATAGACCTTCTGGTCACCCGGACAATAGAACGGCCCCACCGCAGTCGATGCGGCACCGCAGGCGGTATTCACCCCACCCGCGAACAAGTCGAGCTTGGGATCGACATAGGTCTGGCCATTGGCGGCGAAGATGTCGCCCCAGGTCTTTTCGGTCGAGCCGAGGATCTTTTCGACAAACAGCTTCTGCTGCGGGTCGACCTGGGCCGGCACGCTCTGGGTGGGTGCATTGGCCTGACCGCTGCCCTGGTCCAGCAGTGCAAGCGGGTTCTTGAAGAAGACCCAGCCCAGGATGGCCAGCACGATCAGTCCGCCCAGCCCCATGCGGCCACCGCCGAAACCCGGGCCACCACCACCGCCGCCACCATTACCGCTGTCGACCTCGACGTTGTTGCTGGTTTCGCCTTTCTGCCAGTCCATACGCCCCTCGCTGATTGATGCACCGCCCCCGGCACGCTTGGCGACGATAACGTCTTGCCGAGACTCACGCCAATCATGCGCTGCCGCTACAGTAGGCGATCTTTCCCGAGGACCTGCCATGACCCACCTGCCCGCCCTGGTGACCCTGCTCACTGTCCTGCTGCTGCTCGGCACCATGTGGGCCGTGGGTCGCGCCCGTGACAAGTACGGCATCAAGGCACCGGCGATCAGTGGCGATCCGGCGTTCGAGCGCGCCTACCGGGTGCAGATGAATACGCTGGAAGGCACGCTGATGTTTCTGCCGACGCTGTGGCTGGCGGCGACTTACGGCTTTAGCGGATGGGCCGGTATCGCCGGGCTGGTCTGGCTGGTCGGGCGGGTGTGGTACGCGCTGGCCTATCTCAAGGATGCCGGCAAGCGCGGCCCGGGTTTCATGGTCAGCATGCTCGGCTGGATAGCCTTGCTGGTAATGGCCGGGATCGGTGTCGTACGCGTCATGCTGCTTAGCTGAGGCCCCGCAGGCCTGTTGTCAGGCAAGCAGGCCCGGCGCGACTGCGCTCAGCACCCATACGCGATGCGGCACCCCCATCGGCTCCGCCGGATGGCGGGCCGCCAGCATCGCCGCCAGCTCGCTGTCGAAGCGCTGCACCTTGGCCTTGTCCAGCACTGCGCCAATGCCTGCGCTGGCGCGGATGCGGCCACGCCAGTCCACGTGGCTGTACGGCACATCGAGATCGAACGAGTACGTGCGCAGGTCAGTGAAGCCGGCCTCGGCGACATCCTTCAGCCACGCCGGGTACAGGCCGCTACCGCTGTGCAGCGTCCAGCCGGGGTTGCAGGCCAGGATCAGTCGCTCGGTATCCTGCACCATGTTGCCGTTCAGCGGCAGCCAGTCGAAGTGCGCAATCACCAGTCGGCCGCCCGGCTTCAGCCAGCCGCGCGACTGCGCGGCCGTACGCTGCCGCTCGAACCAGTGCCAGCATTGGCCGGCGGTGATCACGTCGAACGACGCCGACGGAAACTCGGCATTCTCGACCCGCGCACGCACCTGCTTCACCTGCACGCCGGCGGCACGATCGAGTTCCGCGGCTTCCGCCAGCAAGGGCGCGGAATGATCCAGCGCAGTCACTTCGCAACCACGCATCGCCAGCCCGCGGGCAACGGTACCGGTGCCGGTGCCCAGATCCAGCACCTGGTCGCCTTCATGCACCGTGCCGTCGAAAAACAGTCGCTCGAAGAAGGCGTCGGGAAACCCGGCACGGTGGTGCGCGTAGTCGCTGGCAGTCCTGCCAAAGTCGATGGCCATCGATGTCCCCACGCCCGATCGGTGCCTCGATGTTACCGGGATAACCCGCTGCTGCAAGCCACGGTGCCCCGCGCGATCCATCACCGCGACCGTGCCGATCGGCCGATTGCGCCTGTTGCCGGCGGCCAGCTAGCTTGGGCACCTTGAACGTCACCCATGCCACGCAGTCACTGGCCTGTCCGCACCCGGAATCGGCTTCACCATGGATGCCATGCCCACCGACACTTTGCTGACGCCGTCCGCGATACCGCCGGTGCCGCTCATCGCGCCACCTGTCGTGCGTGCACCGGGCCTGTGGGCCGCGCTGGGATTGATCGCGCTGTATTTCGTGCTGCAGGCCGTCGGCAGCAGCCTGATCACACTGGTGCTTGGCGTGGCGATGGGCTTCGTGCACCCGTGGCAAGGCCTCGCCCATGCCGACGACGGCATCCGTAGCATGCTGGATCAACCGCGCATGCCGGCACTGATGGTGATACTCACGCTGAGTCTGGCCGCGATCCTGATCCTGCTGCTGGTACGCCGACGCTGGCCACGGCTCTGGCCGCAGGCGTGGCCGCCCGGTTTCGGTTTCACGCGACCGGCACGCCCGCTGTTTCTCGCGCTAGCCGTCGTGATCGGACTGGCGGCGCCACTGCTCGGCGGATGGCTGACCCAGCTGCTGGCGCACGGGCATAGCGTGACCCAGAACATCCAGCAGCTTGGCGCGAATACCCCACTGGCATGGCGCATCGTGCTGGTGCTGGTCGTGGTGAGCCTGGGGCCGCTGGTGGAGGAACTGCTGTTCCGTGGCGTGCTGCTGTCGGCGCTATGGCAACGCTGGCAGGCTGGCTGGGCGGTGGCGCTCAGTTCGCTGATGTTCGCGTTGGTGCATCTGCCCGGTCTGCAGTGGCAATGGTTCGCGCTACCTGACCTGCTGTTGCTGGCACTTGCCCTGGCGTGGCTGCGGCTGCGCTCGGGATCGATCTGGCCCGGCGTGCTGGCACACGGCGTCAACAACCTGCTGGCGGTGGTCGGCTGGTTCGTGGCAGCCAACCTGGCTGGCTAAGAGCGTGGCGCTGTGAAGCCACGCAGCAATCGGGTCGTCTCGAACAACGGCAGGCCCATCACACCCGAATAGCTGCCCTGCAGATGCTCGATCAAGGCCGCGCCGCGACCCTGGATCGCATACGCACCCGCCTTGCCGAACGGCTCGCCGGTGGCAACATAAGACGCAATCGTCGCTTCATCCAGCTCGGCGAAGCGCACCTGCGATATGCAGGCATCACCCTGTTCGAGCGCGGCACCGACCAGCCACACCGCCGAGATGACCTCATGCATGCGCCCGGAAAGTCGGCGCAGCATCACTGCAGCATCGTCGGCATCACGTGGCTTGCCGAACACCTCGCCATCCAGCACCACTTCGGTATCGGCGCCAAGCACGATGGCGGCGTCACGATCACCGGCGGCGAGCACGGCCAGACCTGCGCGCGCCTTGTCGCGCGCCACGCGATGAACGTAGTTCTGCGGCAGTTCGTCGGCGGCGCGCTGTTCCGGCACATCCACATCGAGCACGGAAAAGGCAGCGCCGAGCTGCTCCAGCAAATCACGCCGGCGCGGCGACTGCGAGGCCAGATAAAGCATGCGTTGCTCCTGGAACCGTACGAGACGCAAGGATAGTGGCTGGCGACGGCGTCAGGCGCAGCGCTGCTGCTTTGTTGCGTCCGCTTTTGCAGGTTGGGCTGAGCGCAGCGATGCCTGATGATGGGGCTTGCCATCAGCGTTGGGGTTCGCATTCGCTCACCCCAACCTACGCGCTACGCGCTAAAGCACCAGGCTGTACTCGCAAAATCCCTGATCGCGCTGCCAGCCCAGCGACTCGTACAGCGCCTGCGCCGGTGCGTTGTCGAGTGCGGTGGACAGCGACAGGCTGGCGGCGCGCAGGCTGCGGGCATGATCGGCGGCGGCGACCAGCAAGGCCTTCGCCACGCCCTGGCGACGCGCCGTGGCGACCACGAACAGATCATTGAGCAGGTAAGTGCGCACGGCGCGCACCGACGAGAACAGCGGATACAGCTGGGTGAAGCCGAGGCCGGCACCGGCATCGTCGAGCGCCAGCAGGATCTGCGACTCATGCTTCGCCAGGCGCTCGGCGAGGAAGGCACGCGCACGCGCCGGATCCGATGCCTGCTTGTAGAACTGACGGTAGCCGTCGAACAGCGGCACCAGGGTGTCGAGATCGTCGATGCTGGCGTGGCGGATCTGGAAGCTCATGGCGACTCCGGTGGCAAGGGCGGTGACGTAGATTCGTGCCGCGCGCTTTCGCGAGTCTGCCATCAGGCGCGGTGGTAAGGGTGCCCGGCCATGATCGTGGTAGCGCGATACAACTGCTCAGCCAGCACCAGGCGCACCAGCATGTGCGGCAACGTCAGCGGGCCGAGCGACCAGCGCTGGTCGGCGCGCGCCAGCACGTCGGGGGCGTGGCCGTCGGGGCCACCGATCAGAAACGCCAGATCGTGGCCGGCCATGCGCCACTTCGCCAACTGTTCGGCCAGTTCCTCGCTGGACCACGTTCTGCCGCGGCCATCGAGCGCAACCACATGGATATCGTGCGGCAAGGCAGCCAGTATCGCCGCGCCTTCGTCCTGGATCGCCCGTGCATCGTCGCGACCCTTGCCGCGGTTGCCGGGTTTCAGTTCGATCAGTTCCAGCGGCAACTCATGCGAGAGCCGCTTGCGATATTCGGCAAAACCCTCGGCCACCCAGCCGGGCATGCGTTCACCCACGGCGATCAGGCGCGCGCGCATGCTGTGGATTCGGCTCAGCCGGCTTGCGCAGCGTCGACTTCGTGCCCGTGATCACCCACCGTCCACAGCCGTTCCAGACCATAGAACTCGCGGATGCGCGGCAGCATCACATGGACGATCACATCGCCGAGATCGACCAGTACCCACTCGCCTTCCGTTTCGCCTTCCACACCCAGCGGCATCACACCCGCCTTCTTGGCGAACCTGGACACTTCGTCGGCAATGGATTTGACGTGGCGCGCGGAGGTGCCGGAGGCGATCACCAGCAGGTCGGCGATGGAGGTTTTGCCGCGAACGTCGATCTCGCGAACGTCCTTGGCTTTCAGTTCTTCCAGCGCATCGATGACGGACTTGCGCAGGGTGGCCGTGGTGACGGCCTTGTTCGTACGGGCAGTACTCAAGAGGGTGGGCCTCGATGCGGGATCGCAGCGCAAAATGGCGCGTGCGCAGTATACCCGCCCTGTCGTCAGGCCGTGTTTCAGGCCCGGGTCAGCACGCCAGCGTCCGCCTGGCCAGCCGGTACTCGTGCGTCAGGCGCGCCACCAGCTCGGCGGCCGGCTGCGGGCGGCCCAGGCTGGCAGCCTGCCCGCACCATTCGGACAGCAGATCGCCGCGCCCGGCGGCAGCGGCCGCACGGCGCAACGGCGCGGTGAGCGCGTTCAGTACCGGATAGGGCAAGCTCTGCGCCGCCGTCGGCATCGCCTCGACGAAGCGGTTGCGCAGGCCGCGGGCGGCACGCCCGGAGAAGCCCGTGATGGTGGTGACCTGGTGATCCTCAGCCCGCAGCAGATCCCGCTTCCATGCCTCGGCCGCCGAACATTCCGGACAGGTGAGGAAGGCGGTACCCAGCTGGCTGGCCGCCGCGCCGAGCACTTCCGCCGCCAGCATGCCGGAACCGTCCATGATGCCGCCGGTGGCAATCACCGGAACATCCCTGGTGCAAGCCGTCAATGCATGCACGGTGAGCGGAAGCAGCGCAAACAGACCGATCATCGCGTCCTCGGCCTTGTGCAGGAAGGTGCTGCGATGGCCGCCGGCTTCGGCACCTTGCACGCAGACGGCATCCGCGCCCGCGTCGGCCCAGGCACGTGCCTCGGCCACCGTGGTGGCGGTACCGATCACGTAGATATCGCGCTGATGCAGCTCGCGCAGCTGCGCCGGGCTGACCACGCCAAACGCGAAACTTGCCACCGTCGGACGCGCCTCGCACAGGGCGGCGAACTGCTCGGAGAAACGCGGCGCCCAGCGTGCCGGCAGGCTGGTGCGGACATCGAGGCCTTCCTGTGCCATCAATGCATCAAGCTGCTCGCGCGCCTTCGTCACCGCCGCCATGTCGGCCTCGAACTCGTCCGGCAACACAAACAGGTTGATCGCATACGGGCGATCACCAAGGGCGCGGATCTGCATCGCCTGATCGAGGATTGCCTGCGGTTCCAGGTAACCGGCACCGAGCGAACCAAGGCCGCCCGCATTCGACACGGCAGCGACCAGGGCCGGCGGCGTCGAGCCGGACATCGGTGCCTGGATCAGTGGATGCTCGATGCCGAGACGGCTGGCGAATGGCGAGATCATGCCGGATGGCCTGCAGCGGATGGATGACCCAGTATCCGCCCTCATGGCGCGCAGCAAAAGTATTCGGCGGGGTGCCGTACGGGCGACACCCCGCCGGTGGAACCCTGCGTATCAGCCGCCCGAATTCGTGGTGTCGGCGTCCTTCTTCATCGTATCTTTCTTCATGGTATCCGGCTTCATGCTGTCGTTCTTCATGGCAGCGTGCTTCATGGCACCCATCTTCATCGAATCCTGCTTCATCGCGCCTTTGTCCATGGCGTCATGCTTCATCGAATCCTTCTGCATGCTGTCGTGTGACATCGCGCTGCTGGAGCTGGCGGCCATCGCGTCCTGTGCAAACGCGGTGCTGGTGGCGAGACCACAGGTCATGACGGCGGCAAAGGCAAGGGCAAGGCGTGTGTTCATCGGTCATTCCTCAGGAAAAAGGGGTGGAGCGGTCATGCCGCTCCATCCCTTCATTCGCCGCCGGTCACGCGTCGGTTACATCGTTCGCACGAACGGCTAGCCGCCCTGCCCGGCCACGATGTTCACCGTGATCGCAATGATGAACACGTTGAAGAAAAACGAGATCACGCTGTGCAGCAAGGCCACGTGGCGCAGGTAGCGACTGGTGATCTGCACATCGGAGACCTGGAAGGTCATGCCGATCACGATCGCGAAGTAGGCGAAGTCCCAGTAGTCCGGCTGCGGCGTATCCGGGAACTCCAGCCCCGCGTGCTTCTCGCCAAGATCGCCGTAGAAACCATGCGCATAGTGGATCGCAAACATGATGTTGAGGAACAGCCAGCTCAGTACCACGCTGAGCGTCCCCACGCCCAGCGCCAGCAGGCCGCCACCCTTGGCCGCATGCAGCTCGCTGCTCAACGCCACCAGCACCACCGTCGACAGCACCACGGCGCTCCACAGGACGCCCCAGCGTCCGGTGTCCTGTGCCCGTGACTGGCTGCGCATATGCGCCGCGGTGCAACGGTTGAACATGCGGGCGATGAGGCTGAGGAACACGACCGCCGCCAGATCGAACGCCAGCAGGACCGCCGTGGCCAGCCGCAGTTTCATCGCCATCAGCGCGGCACTGGCAACGATGAAGATCAGCAGGGCGATGAGCATCCGCGGCCGTGCCTTCACATAATGCAACGGGCGCCAGCGGCGCTTCTTCGCAGCACGCGCCATGCCTGCATCGTCGTTACCCATGCGGATCTCCGGATCGGCGCCACGCTGGCGCCGGCAATGCCGCGATCATAGCGGGGGCAAGCACCTGTTCACGATCTCCGGGCGCGCAGACCCTGATACTCCGGATGCCGCTCCAGCCACACGGCGGCATACGAACACGCCGGCACCACCCTCCAGCCTTCGTTGCGTGCCGTCGTAAACGCCTCCTGCACCAGTGCCGCCGCAATGCCATGACCACCCACCGCAGGCGGCACTTCCGTGTGGGTGATCGTCATCACGCCCGCTGCCAAGGTGTAGTCGAGCTCGCAATGGGCACCGTCCACCTGTGTGCTGAAACGGTGCGCATGGCGATCGTGCTGGATGATGGGTGGCATGGGGGATCCTCGCCAGGGAAAGTCCATTGCCAAGCATACGATCAGTCCAGCCATGCCGGTGTGACGCCTGCGTATCGATCCGTTCGCGCCACCTGTACACACCGCCCGTCATGGTTAGGGCCTGTCCGCCACTGTTCAGCAGGAGAGTCCCATGAAGAAATCCGCATCCGCCCACTGGTCCGGCGGCATCAAGGACGGTCAGGGCTCGCTCTCGACAGAGTCCGGTGTACTGCGCGAGTCGCCTTACGGCTTCCGCTCGCGCTTCGAGGACGGCCCCGGCACCAATCCGGAGGAATTGATCGCAGCAGCCCATGCCGGCTGCTATTCGATGGCACTTTCGCTGGGTCTGGGCGGTGCCGGACTCACCGCCGACAGCATCGACACCAAGGCGACGGTGACGCTGGACAAGGACGGCGATGGTTTTTCGATCACGGCCGTGCACCTTGTCTGCAAGGCCAGAGTGCCCGGTGCCGATGCGCCTACCTTCGCGAAGATCGCACTGGCCACCAAGGAAGCCTGTCCGGTCTCCAAGGTGCTGAAGGCCACCATCACACTGGATGCCACGCTGGACGGCTGACTTGCCCATCGGCAATGCGCTCGGACGCGAGCGGAGCGAGGTTTCACTCCGCTCGTCAGGCACTCATTTCCTGTCGATGGCAGCCTGCTCGATCAGCTGGGCGACGGCTCTTGGCTGAGAAATGTCAGCCTGGCAGCATGTCAGGCACCTGCTGCCATGCCACGCAACGACAGGGCTGCTTCGCCTCGGCGACGCCGGCGCACGGCTTGCGCCAACCGTTCCAGCACCTGCACCGAACTGGCCCAGTCGATGCAACCGTCCGTGATGCTCTGGCCATAGCGCAGGGGCTGCCCGGGCTGCAATTCCTGGCGGCCGGCGAGCAGGTGGCTTTCCACCATCACACCGAGGATGCGCCGCTCGCCACCCGCAATGCGCGCGGCGACGTCCTCGATCACCCGCGGCTGGTTCTCCGGCCGCTTGCCGCTGTTGGCGTGGCTGGCGTCGATCATCACCTGCCCGCGCAGGCCGGCCTTCTCGATGGCGGCGCAGGCGGCATCGACGCTGGCCGCGTCGTAGTTCGGCACGTGGCCACCACGCAGGATCACGTGGCAATCGCCATTGCCTGCCGTGGCGGCGACGGCGGCCTGGCCGTCCTTGGTCACCGCCATGAAATGATGTGGCTGGGCGGCTGCCTGCACCGCGTCCACCGCGATCCTCACATTGCCGTCGGTGCCGTTCTTGAAGCCGATCGGGCACGACAGCCCGGAGGCCAGTTCGCGATGCACCTGGCTTTCGGTGGTCCGCGCGCCGATCGCGCCCCAGGCCACCAGGTCGGCGATGTATTGCGGCGTGATCATGTCGAGGAATTCGCAGCCGGCCGGCACGCCCAGTGCGTTGATGTCACGCAGCAGTCCGCGCGCCATGCGCAATCCCTTGTCGATGTGGAAGCTGCCGTCCAGGTCGGGATCGTTGATCAGGCCCTTCCAGCCCACCGTGGTGCGCGGCTTCTCGAAGTACACCCGCATCACGATCTCCAGCGCATCGCCGAGTTCCCGTCGCAGCGGTGCCAGCCGCGCGGCGTACTCGAGCGCGGCGTGGGTGTCGTGGATCGAGCATGGCCCGATCACCACCGCAAGGCGGTCGTCGCGGCCATCGAGGATGCCGTGCAGGGCCTGGCGCGCGTCATCCACCGTGGTCATCGCTGCATCGGTGACGGCGCAATCGCGCATGACCTCAGCCGGCGTGCTGAGGCGGGTGATGGCGCGGATGCGCAGGTCGTCGGTGGGGTGCATGGCGGCGGTTCTCCTGGTGAGGATTCCAGCGGCCATAAAAAAACCGCCAGGGAAGCTGGCGGTTCGGTGAGGTTCTTTCGATCAGGTCAAAACGATCGTGCCCGTACCGCCGCCGTTGGCTTCGGATAGCCGTAAAACCAGAAATACAGGCGGGCGGTGGCGGAATGCATGGCGCCATTGATAACACAATGGACGTCCAAATCAAACTGCATGATCAAACTGCCTGATCAAACAGCGCGCCGCGCAGACGGTAGACTGCGGGCATGCCGTCGCCACCCACTTTCCTCGCCCGTGCCATTCGCGAACCGGTTCGTGCCGCGATCCGGCACTGGGTGCTGAGTGCGTTTCCGCGTGCCGGCGATGGCAGCAGTGGCATCGACTACGACCATCCACACGGGGATCCCGGCCTGTTCGGGCCGGACAGCGCGACCTGGCGCGTGCATTCGGATTTCCCCGGCATGCTGGCGGGTGGCCTCGCCGCACTGACCTTGCAGACCCTGCACCCGCTGGCGCTGGCCGGGGTGTGGGATCACTCGAATTTCCGCGGCGACCTGGTCGGGCGCCTGCGCCGCACCACGGCCTTTGTCGGCGGTACCACCTACGCGCCGCGCGCAGCCGGCGAGGCCCTGATCGAACACGTCCGGCAGATCCACACGTATATCGCCGGGCATGGCGAGGATGGCCGCCCCTATGCGGCGGACGATCCGGCCCTGCTGACCTGGGTGCAGGTCACCGAGGCGTACAGCTTCCTGCAGGGCTACCGCCGCTACAGCCACGTGGTGATGCCGCCCGGCGCGGCCGATCGCTACTACGACGAAGTGCGGCGCATTGCCGAGGCGCTTGGCGCCCGCGAGGTGCCTGCGTCGGAGCAGGCCGTCAACGACTACTTCCACCACATCCAGCCCGAGCTGGCCTATACCGAACGCTCGCGCGTGGTGCTGGAACTGCTGGCGCAGGTGCGCCTGCCGGTACCGGCCGCCGGCGTGTCGCGCGACCTGTTCCTGCTGGCCGGCAATGCGTTGCTGCCGGACTGGGCGGTCGCCCTGCTCGGCCGCACACCCCGGCAGCAACGACAGGCACGGCTGGCCGCCCACGCGTTGTGGTCGATCGCGCCGGTGTTCCGCGCCGCACTGAAAGACGGCATCGCCAGCCGCGCCTGCCGGCGCGTGGACGTTACGCCGGAGCAGTTGCAACACTGGAAATGAGGGCCCGCACTCCAGCCGGGCATCCCCCGACGCCCGTCCGAGATTGACAGTCCCGTCCGATCCGCTAACGTCCCTCGATACGCGTCATTCAGGGGCTCCAGTGGCAACACTCATTCCGACCCGCAACAGCTGCCTGCCGCGCATGACCGGTGGCGAGAAACGCGTTTCCGAACGGCTGGAGCAGAAGCTCGAGGACGACTATCTGCTGTGGTACGACGTGCCGGTCGGGCTGAAGCAACGCCATCCGGACTTCGTGGTGTTCCATCCGCGCCGCGGCCTGCTGGTGCTGGAGGTGAAGGACTGGAAGGCCGACACCATCCGCCACGCCGACAGCACCCAGTTCACCCTGGTGACCGATCGCGGGCTGGTGAAGGAAGCCAACCCGCTGCTGCAGGCACGCGCCTATGCGCTGGAAATCGGTGTGGTGCTGGAGCGCGATCAGGCGCTGCGCCACCCGGAAGGCTCCCGTTACGCCGGCAAGCTGATCATGCCGTGGGCCTGGGGCGTGGTGCTGGCCAACATCACCCGCAAGCAGTTTGACGAGGGTGCGCTGGGCGAAGTGCTACCCGAGCATCTGGTGATCTGCCGCGACGAGCTGTACGAGACGGTCGACGCCGAAGCGTTCCAGGAGCGGCTGTGGGCGATGTTCCCGCAGGTGTTTCCGGTGGCGCTCAGCCTGCCGCAGATCGACCGCGTGCGCTGGCATTTGTTTCCCGAGTTGCGGGTCGAAGCCGGCAGCGGTCAGTTCGGCCTGTTCGGGCCCACCGACGCGGCGGTGCGGCCGCTGGAGATTCCCGATCTGGTCAAGGTGATGGACTCGCAGCAAGAGCAGCTGGCGCGTTCGCTCGGCGACGAACACCGGATCATCCACGGCGTCGCTGGCTCCGGCAAGACGATGATCCTCGGCTTCCGCGCGATGCAGCTCGCGCGTGAGATGTCCAAGCCGATCCTGGTGCTCTGCTACAACAAGACCCTGGCCGCACGGCTCGAACAGCTGATCGGCGAGCGCGGCCTCAGCGAGAAGGTGCAGGTCTACAACTTCCACAAGTGGTGCCGCAAGATGCTGGTGGCGTACCACGTGGATCTGCCCGCTCAGGGCAGCAAGGATTTCTTCGGGCAGATGGTGCAGAACGTGATCGATGGCGTCGATCGCGGCCAGATCCCGCGCTTCCAGTACGGCGCCGTGCTGGTCGACGAAGGACACGATTTCGAACCGGACTGGTACAAGCTGATCGTGCAGATGATCGACCCGGCCACCAACTCGCTGCTGGTGCTGTACGACGACGCGCAGAACATCTACGGCCAGGCCGATCGCCGCAAGATCAGCTGGAAGAGCCTGGGCGTGCAGGCGCAGGGCCGCACCACCATCCTCAAGCTCAACTACCGCAACACGCTGGAGATCCTCTCGGTCGCGCGCGCGTTTGCCCAGGATCTGCTCACCTCGCGCGGCGATGACGACGATGGCGTGCCGTTGATCGCGCCGGAAAGCGCCGGGCGCCGCGGTGCCGTACCCGAGCTGGTGCGCACCGACACCGCCGGCGCCCAGCTCGACGTGCTGATCGCGCGCCTGCGCGACGAGCACGCCAGCGGCCGTCCGTATTCCGACATGGCCGTGTTGTTCCGCAACCAGTGGGAAGGCGAGAAACTGCATGAGGCCTTGCAACGCACCGGCATTCCCAGCCGGCTCGCCGACGGCAGCGGCAAGCAGACCCTGTTCGTGGTCGAAGACAGCGTCAAGCTGGTCACCATGCATTCCAGCAAGGGCCTGGAGTTTCCGTTCGTGATCATCCCCGGCCTCGGCTCGCTGCCCAAGCCCGGCCAGAGCGAGGCCGACGAAGCCCGCCTGCTCTACGTCGCGATGACCCGCGCCACCGAGCACCTGCTGCTGATCCACCACGACGACTCGGTCTTCAGCAAGCGCATCCGTGATTCGATCAACGACATCACCGGGCAGCTGGCAGCCGCAAAATCCTGAACTGCGTGGCCAGCCAGCGCGGGCGCATGCCGTGCCCGGCGCTGGCACGCGCGCATGAACTTGCCGTTCGCTTCGCCTCAACTTACAATAAGAATCATTCTCACTTGATGCCATGCAGTGACAGGAGCCCTGCGCTCGCCACTGGCTGCGTCAACCCGTGCAGAGAGACAGCCATCGTGCGGTTACGGCGAGGTCGATGAGCGACCACAGCCAGCTCCGACGCGTGCAGCCAGCCCAATCACCGCAAGTCCGCAAGCAAGGTTTTCGATGTCATCGCTCCCCACCCTTTTCGTATCCAACCTCGTTGCAACGCATGGCGCACCGTCACTTCCACGTGCGATCCGAAGCGCTCTTTTCGGCCTCCCCTTGCTGGCTGCGCTGTCGATGCTGGCACCTTTGGCACACGCTGCCGACCCGGTCACGGCAACGACCACCGATACCAAGACAAATCCACAGCAAAAGACCGCGACCACGCTTGGCAGCGTGCAGGTCACCGCGCCGATCGCCAAGGACAGCGATTCGGTGACCAAGACCGATACCCCGATCATCGCGATTCCACAGTCGGTATCCGTGATCACCGCTGAGCAGATGAGCGAACGCGGCATCCATGGCATCGAGGAAGCCGTGTGGTACACCGCCGGCGCGCAGGGCGGTGGTTACGGCAGCGACTCGCGCAGCGACTGGCTGCTGGTGCGCGGCTTCACCCCGGCGCGCTATCTGGACGGACTGGCCCTGGCCGATGGCTCGGGCACCGGCATCACCCGCATCGAGCCGTACGGGCTGGAACAGCTGGAAGTGATCAAGGGACCGTCGTCGGTGGTCTACGGCGAGATGCCGCCGGGCGGCATGCTCAACATGGTCAGCAAGCAGCCCACCGAACAGCCGCTGCACGAAATAGGCGTCGAGTACGGCAGTTTCGCCCTGCGCCAGGGCACGTTCGACTTCGGCGGCCCGCTGGACGACTCCGGCACCGTGCTGTATCGGCTCACCGGCCTGGTGCAGAACAGCAACACCATGACCCAGTACATCAAGGACGACCGTTACTACCTCGCGCCGGCACTGACCTGGAAGCCGGACAACAGCACGTCGCTGACCCTGCTTTCGCGCTTCCAGAAGGGCGACACTGCCGATGGCGCCGGCTTCCTGCCCGCCGACGGCACCCTGCTGCCGAATCCCCACGGCAAGATCCCGACCAACCGCTTCACCGGCGAGCCGGGCCAGAACGACTACGACAAGACGATCGCCTCGATCGGCTACGCGTTCCACCACGACTTTGCCAACGGCGTGGCGTTCAACCAGAACCTGCGCTACGGCGTGACCAATGTCGACAACAACGGCGCCAACCTGGGCGCGTTCGGCTTGCTCGCGGATCAGCGCACCTTGGCGCGCTACTACTTCCCCAACGAAGACCACACCAAGACCTTCGGCGTCGACAACAACCTGCAATACGATTTCAGCACCGGCACCCTGCAACACACCGTGCTGGCCGGGATCGACTACCGCCGCTCGAAGGACGACTATGCCTCCGCGTTCGACTTCAGCGCCCCCACGCTGGACATCTTCGACCCGGTCTACGGCAGTCCGGTCACGGTGCCGGCCTATACCAGCCGCACCGTGCAGACGCAGACGCAGCTGGGCGTGTACCTGCAGGACCAGATCAAGCTCGGTCGATGGGGCATCACCGTGGGTGGTCGCCAGGATCGCGTACGCACCGACACCGACACCCTGATCGGCGACGTCGGCACGGCCGCCCAGACTGATCACGCCTTCTCGGGCCGCGTCGGCGTCAACTACCTGTTCGACAACGGCCTGGCGCCGTACATCTCCTACTCGCATTCATTCCAGCCGACCGTCGGCACCGATTACGTCGGCAATGCGTTCAAGCCAACCACCGGCGACCAGTACGAAGCCGGCCTCAAGTATCAGCCTGCCGGCGGCAACGGCCTGCTTACCCTGGCCACCTACCAGATCACCCAACAGAACTCGCTCACCATCGATCCGAACCACCCGACATTCAGCGTGCAGCAGGGCGAGACACGACTGCGCGGCGTGGAACTGGAAGGTCGCTGGAATTTCAACCGCAACCTCGCCGTGTACGGCGACTACACCTACAGCGACTCAAAGGTGACCCGCACCAACGACCTTCCCTCGCTGGGCAAGCAGATCGCGCTACTGCCGAAGCAACAGGCCTCGCTGGGCGCCGACTACACCATCATGGATGGTGCACTGGCCGGCCTCGGCTTCGGTGGCGGAGTACGCTATGTCGGCACGCATTACGGCGACATCTACAACCAGTGGAAGACACCGGAATACACCTTGTTCGATGCGTCCGTGCACTACAACGTGGCGGGCTGGCGCCTGCAGTTGAACGCCAGCAACCTGTTCGACAAGGAATACGTCTCCGCCTGCAACAGCGCCGTCTGGTGCTACTACGGCTACGCACGCAACGTCACCCTCAGCGCGCGTTACCGCTGGTAAGGCGTACCGCATGAACACTTGGTTGTGCGTGTTGGCTTTCGCGATGGCGGCGTCCTCCGCCGTCGCGTTGTACGCAGCATCACCGCATTGCATGTGGCGCGCGCTGCGTGGCTGGCCGCGCCTCGCCTGTATGGCGGGGATCGTTCTTGCGCTGCTCTCGCTAACCGTCTGGATCGATGTGCTTGGCATCGCCGTCGGGCTGTCCGCGATGCTGGCGAGCTGGATGCTGGCGCTGGCCGTGCAGCCGTACCTGGCCTTGTTCATCGGCACGCCGACTACTGACCCCACCTCGCCGAAACCCTGTGGGAGCGACTTCAGTCGCGACGCCCTTGATTCTTTCGATCCCCAAACGTCGCGGCTGAAGCCGCTCCCACAAGGGGATAGGCGCTGATGTGGGCTCGCGCCAGCGCCGGCATCGTGCCGGGCTTCTTCCTCGCCGCCGCGCTGCTCGGCCTGGTCTGCTGGCTGTTGCCCGGTTCGTGGGAATCGACCATGGTGGCCGGGCTGGCTACCTTCTTTCCGCTGTGGGTTGGCGTGTTCTGCGCCAGCTTCCTGTTCTCCAGCGGCAAGCGCGCATGGATCTGGCTGAGTGCGTTGGCCCTGCTCGGACTGGGGTTGTTGTGGCTGCTGCAAGCGCTTGGCTGGGTCCGATGAGGCAGCACACATGAAACTGAAGTCGACCACCTTGCGCACCTTCACCATGCTGCACTCATGGGTGGGACTGGTCGCCGGCTTTGCACTGTTCGTGGCGTTCTATGCGGGTGCGATCACGGTGTTCCAGCATCAGTTGGGGCAGTGGGCGACACCCCATGCCGTCGATGCCGGTGCCGCTTCGCTCGAAGATGCACAACACCTGCTGGACGCTGCCCTGGCGCAACATCCGCAAGCCCGTGATCACCTCGGCATGACCTTTCCCGGCTACGCGCTGGCGCAGCCCAGCGCCTACTGGCAGGACAGTCACGGCACCTGGCAGTTTGCCACCCTGGAAAACCTGGCCGGCAGCCCGACGCCGCCAGCAGCCACCCTGCCCGAACTGATCAACGAACTGCATTACACCCTGGGTATCCCGCTAGTCGGCACCTGGCTGATGGGCGTCGTCAGTCTGCTGTATGGCGTGGCGCTCGTATCGGGACTGGTGATCCATTTGCCGCGCCTGCTGAAGGACCTGTTTGCACTGCGCCCCGGCCGCAACCTCAAACGTTTCTGGCAGGACGCACACAATGTGATCGGCGTGCTGAGCCTGCCGTTCCACATCATGTTCGCGGTCACCGGCGCCTTGCTGTGCCTGTTGTTCGTGCTGATGCTGGCACTGAATCCGCTGATCTACGAGGGCAGGCTGATGACGGCATCGACGGCGGCGATGAACACCGCACCGGTACTGCAGAAGGCTGCTGTCGCCAAACCGCTGCAGCCGCTGGCGATGTGGCATGCGCGTGCGATCGAGGTCGCACGCGAGCAGGGTGTCACCGATTTCACGCCGGGCTATCTCAAACTCGCCCACGCCGGCGACGCGCATGCGGTAGTCGAGATCACCGGCAGCTCATCGCGCGCACTCGGCGATGGTGCGATGGCACTCGATGCTACCAGCGGTGCCCTGCTCGGCAGCCAGTTGCCCGGCACCCGCGACGCCAACCACGCCACGCTGGCTGCGGTGTATGCACTGCACTTCGGCGACTACGGAAATATCGTCGTGCAGTGGCTGTACTTCCTGCTGGGGCTGGGCGGTGCGTTCCTGTTCTACTCCGGCAACCTGCTGTGGATCGAATCGCGACGCAAGCGTCGCCAGACGGAACAGGGGCGCTCGTCGATCGTGATGGCCCGCGCTACGGTAGGCATCTGCATCGGCGTGTGCGTGGCGATCTCCGCCACGTTCATCGCCGCGCAGCTGTTGCCGCCGTTGGCCGCGCGTTTCGACTGGAACGTCAATGCGGGCGAACACTGGGTCTGCTTCGTCGGCTGGCTGCTGTGCGCGCTGTGGGCGTCATGGCGCCCCCCGGTGCGCGCCGCCCAGGAACTGCTGTGGCTGGCGGCGCTCGTCACCGCCCTGGTTCCGCTAGCTCATGGCCTCGCCACCGGCTGGTGGTTCTGGCGCAGCGCGGTAAGTGGCCATGGCGCCTTGTTTGCCATCGACATCGGCGCGCTGGCGCTGGGCGCCGGCTTCGCAGCGCTGGCGCGTGCGGCTGCACGGCGTGGTCGCAACGGGGAAGCCAACAGCGTGTGGGCAATCCAGGAACCGTCTCACGCGTAGGAGCGCACCCCACTCGCCCTGTGCGCTGCTCAAGACTCAGTCTGACTATCAACCGAGGGGCTCACAAACCGCTTGATCGTGAACATAGAATCTCCTACCGAACGGCCTTCCGGTACGGCCTCAGCAACCGATCGTCATCGAACAAACCGGCCGGCAGCAGGTAGCGCGGATCGCGGCCGGCGACGAGCAATGCGCGGATGCGGGTGGCGGAGATCTCCAGCGGCGTCACAGCCAGTTCGATGACCTTGCCGGCGGGCAGTTCGCGCAGGATCGATGCCTCGGTAGTGCGCCGAGTGGCTACTTCACGCTCCAGTTCGTCCGGCAAGCTGGCGGAAACACCCGGCCGGCTCAGCACACCGATATGCGCCACCTCGAACAGCTCGTGCCAGCGATGCCAGCCGGGCAAACCGGCAAATGCATCGGCGCCGATCAGCAGCACCAGCGGGCGCTCGCCCTGCTCCGCACGCAATTCGATCAAGGTGTCGATGGTGTACGACGGGCCGCTGCGCTCCAGCTCACGGATATCCAGGGTCAGCCGTGACTGGCCCTGCAACGCGGCGCGCAGCATAGCCTCACGCTGCGATGCCGAGGCGATCGGTGGCGGTCGATGCGGCGGCACGCTGGCCGGCAGCAGGTGCACGTCAGCGTCGAGCAGTTCGGCGGCTTCCCAGGCCACGCTGAGATGGCCCAGATGCACCGGGTCGAAGGTGCCACCGAAGATCGCGAGTGGTTTCACACCAGCGCCCGCGCCGCGCGCGGTTCGGCCATCGCGGCGATCAACCGTTCGGCCTCCTGCCAGGGATTGCCGGTTTCGCGGCCCTTGACCATGCGGTCGATGCGCGCGGCACGCGCGAGGCATTGCAGCCAGTGCTCGCGCGGTGCGCGGCGCAGCGCCTGACGAAACAGGGTCTCGCGTGCCTGCCACAGGTGTTCGGCGCGGAACTGCGCGGCGAGGTCGTGCGCGTTGGCGAGACGCAAGGCCAGTTGCAGCTGATTGACCAGCCAGCCCATCAGCGCCAGCAGCTCGTCGCCTTCGGAGCGTAGTCCGGCGAGGATGCGCAGCGCACGCGCGCCATCGCCGACGAAGGCGGCATCGGTGAGCTTGAACACATCGTAGCGGGCGCTGTCGGCAACCAGGTTTTCCATCTCGGCGGCATCGATGCGACCCTGCCCGTGCAGCACGGCGAGCTTGTCGATTTCCTGCGCGGCAGCCAGCAGGTTGCCCTCGACGCGCTCGGCCAGCAAGGCCGTGGCATCGGACGTGGCAGACAGGCCACGCGAGGCAAGCCGGGCGCCAATCCACGCACCCCACTCGTTCGGCCGTGGTGCGTTGAACACCACCATCGTGCCGCTGGCGTCGAGCTTCTTGCTCCACGCGCCATCGTGCTTGTTGCTCCACTCCATCGCGGTGACCAGCAAGGTGACATCCGGCGGCGGGTCGGCGCAGAACGCGTTGATCGCCTTGGCGCCCTCGGTACCGGGGCGGCCAGTGGGCAGGCGCAGGTCGATCAAACGACGCGTGGCGAACAGCGACATCCCGGCCGCGGAACGCGCCAGATCGTCCCAGTCGAAATGCTGGCCGACATCGAGCACGTCGCGTTCGCTGTAACCGAGCTTCTTCGCCTGCGCGCGCAGCGCGTCGGCGGCTTCCAGCACCAGCAACTGCTCGCCGGCGAGCAGATACACCGGGGCCAGGCGGTCAGCCGCCAAGGCCTTCTGCCACTGACCCGGACTGAGTGGCATCAGTGCGTGCTGGCTGCGCTCGCCGGTACGGCCAGCCCGTGCTTGCCGGCCGCCTCCAGGCGGAACAGGATCGCCTGCACCATGTCGTCGTTGAGGCTGTGCTGGATCGCCTGCACCTGCGAGGCGTTGCCAACGGTGTTGGTGGCGTCGTAGCTGTATTCGCGCGACATGTTGATGTGCTGCAACGGTATCAGCAGCTTGCCATCGGGACCGGTCACATCGAACTGCACCTGGTAGTGCACCGATTCCTCGGTGATCTGCACATAGCCGCCGTTGGTCAGCGAGTCGGTGCCGAACGCCGCCACCGGCACGCGCAGCTCGGCAATGCCGTCGCCGCTGTTGTCCTCGACGGTGACGCCGGAAGTCTCCAGCGCACGGGAAAGCATGCGCGGGAATTCGCCGCCACCAGTGACATTGAGATGGATGCGATGCAGCGACGGCGGCAACGCTGCGTTCTCGCGCAAGTGGAAACCGCAGGCGGCCAGTGTGAGCGCCGAGATCAGCAGCAGTGAGGCTTGGAACAGGCGTCCCGCTTTCATGAAGCTCATGGATTTCATCCTGCGACGATGTTGACGATCTTGCCGGGAACCACGATGACCTTGCGCACGCTCATGCCTTCCAGGAAATGCATCACCTGCGGCTGCGCGCGTGCCGCCGCCTCGGCCTCTTCCTTCGAGGCGGTCGCGGCCAGCTCGATGGTAGCGCGCAACTTGCCGTTGATCTGCACCGCCAGGGTGACGCTGTCGCGTACCAGCGCAGCCGGGTCGGCCCTGGGCCACGGCTGATCCTCCAGTACGGTCTCGGCGTGGCCGAGCACCTGCCACAACGCGTGGCTGATGTGCGGCACCACCGGGTTGAGCAGCAATACCATCGCCTCCAGCGCCTCGTGGCGCACGGCACGGCCCTGCTCGCTCTGGTCGCTGAATTTGCCCAGCGCATTGAGCAGCTCCATCAGCGCGGCGATCGCCGTGTTGAACGCATGGCGACGGCCGAAATCGTCGCCGACCTTCTGGATCGTCTCGTGCAGCTGACGACGCAGTGCCTTCTGGCCGGCATCCAGCACGGCCGGATCGGTGACCGGATGATCGGGATTCGCCGCATGCGTGGTCACTTCGCGCCACAGGCGCTTGAGGAAGCGCGACATGCCCTCGACGCCGGCCTCGCTCCATTCCAGCGACTGCTCCGGCGGTGCGGCGAACATCGAGAACAGGCGCACGGTGTCGGCGCCGTACTTGTCCACCATGGTCTGCGGGTCGATGCCGTTGTTCTTCGACTTGGACATCTTCTCGGTGCCGCCGATCTGCACCGGCTGACCATCCGCGCGCAGCACCGCACCGGTGACGCGACCACGCTCGTCGCGCCGGACGTCGACTTCGGCCGGATTGATCCAGTCCTTCGAACCGTTGGCGTGATCGCGGTAGAACGTCTCGGCGATCACCATGCCCTGGCACAGCAGGTTCTGCGCCGGCTCGTCCGAGTGCACCATGCCCGCGTCACGCAACAGCTTGTGATAGAAGCGGAAGTACAGCAGGTGCATGATCGCGTGTTCGATGCCGCCGATGTACTGGTCGACCGGCAGCCAGTAGTTGGCACGCTCGTCGATCTGTGCATGCGCACCGGGGCTGGTGTAGCGCGCGTAGTACCAGCTCGACTCCATGAACGTGTCGAACGTGTCGGTCTCGCGCTCGGCCGGGCCACCGCACTGCGGGCAGGTGGTCTTGCGCCACTCCGGATCGGCCTTGATCGGCGACTGCACGCCACTGAACGCGACGTCCTCGGGCAGCAGTACCGGCAGCTGGTCTTCCGGCACCGGCACCGCCTCGCACTTCGGGCAGTAGATCACCGGAATCGGGCAGCCCCAGTAGCGCTGGCGGCTGACACCCCAATCGCGCAGGCGCCAGTGGACCCGGCGCGAACCGCTGCCATCGCGCTCGAAACGCGTGGCCAGTGCACCCAGGGCCTGGTCGAAATCCATGCCGTCGTATTCGCCGGAATTGACCAGCACGCCACGCGGCGTCCAGGCCGCGTCTTCGAGAATGCGTCGCTCGAATTCCTCGATCACGCGCACGGGCGCGGAGATGTCCTGCGCGTTGCTGTCGCGCCCCTGCAGGGCGGCGCGCATCGGATCGATGCCGACGCCCTGCGCGAGGTCGTGACGGATCTCGTTCAACGCGCCGACGACCGACGCATCGACGATCACCATCCGGATCGGCAGGCTGTATTTCTGCGCGAATTCCCAGTCGCGCTGGTCATGCGCCGGCACCGCCATCACCGCGCCGGTGCCGTAGCCCATCAACACGAAGTTGGCGACCCACACCGGCACCGGTTCACCGCTGACGGGATGGATCGCGCGCAGGCCGGTATCCATGCCGCGCTTGTCCTGCGTCTCGAGCTCCGCCTCGGAGACGCCACCGCGTTTCAGGTCGGCGATGAATGAGGCGAGCTTCTCGTTGTCCCGCGCCGCCTTCAACGCCAGCGGATGCTCGGCGGCGATCGACAGGAAGGTGACGCCCATCAGCGTGTCGGGGCGAGTGGTGAACACGCTCAGCGGCGTGCTCTCGCCTTCCACCGCGAAATGGATTTCCAGCCCCTCGCTGCGACCCAGCCAGTTGCGCTGCATGGTCTTGACCGCATCGGGCCAGCCCGGCAGCGTGTCCAGGCCATCCAGCAGTTCCTGCGCGTAGTCGGTGATCTTCAGGAACCATTGCGGGATCTCGCGCTTCTCCACGATCGCGCCCGAGCGCCAGCCGCGGCCGTCGATCACCTGCTCGTTGGCCAGTACGGTGTGGTCGACCGGGTCCCAGTTCACCACCGCGTTCTTGCGGTACGCCATGCCCTTCTTCAGCAGGCGGGTGAACATCAACTGTTCCCAGCGGTAATAGTCGGGGCGGCAGGTGGCGAACTCGCGCGTCCAGTCATAGGCAAAGCCCATGCGCTGAAGCTGGCCGCGCATGTGCTCGATGTTGGCGTAGGTCCACTTGGCCGGTGCGGTGCGGTTCTTGATCGCGGCATTCTCGGCCGGCAGGCCGAACGCATCCCAGCCCATCGGCTGCAGCACGTTCTTGCCCTGCATACGCTGGTAGCGGCTGATCACGTCGCCGATGGTGTAGTTGCGCACATGGCCCATGTGCAGCGCGCCGGACGGATACGGCAGCATCGACAGGCAGAAGAACTTCGGCCGGGAGGCATCCTCCACCACCTCGTACGCGCGCTGCGTGGTCCAGTAGCCCTGCGCGGCGGCTTCCACCGCCTGCGGGGCATAGCCCTGTTCGGGTGTGCCGCCCTGATCGGGAGAACCGGTGTCTTGAATGTCCTGCATGATTCCTGGCGCCATGATGCGGTTGTCGCAGCCGGGCGATCGCCGGCCGCAGTGAACTGGTCAGACTAGCCCAGCACGGGCCGGGCGCCAAGCCTGCAGCGGCTGCCTGAAGTGGATCACCCGGCCGGGCACGCCGCCGCCTGTCCGTTGCCGAGCGCGCGCGCCGCGCCGGCGATCTGCGCCGCCAGCTGGCCGATCGCGCGCTGGTGGCCCTGCACCAGCGCCGCGTAACCCGGCCCCACCGCTTCGCTGATACGGCTGGTGCACGCCACCAATACACCGGGTTGGGTGCCATGCAGCACGCGTACGCTCCAGCTGCCCTCGATCAGGGCATAGCTGCCGGGCAGCGAGTCGAATCGACGCAGATCCAGCTTGATCCGCAACAACGGCTTGTCGTTGCCGGGCAGGCCGCTGACATCCTGGCTGTGCAGTTCGCGCGCGAGATCGCCCGACAGCGCACTGCGCACTTCGTCACCGAGTGGTGCGATCCAGCGTTCGCTGTTGAGCATGGCCACCGCCTGGCCGCCCTCGCGCACCACCAGCTGCGGCTGGTCGACCTGCGCCGGGATGCCGACCGGGAGCAGCTCGAACGGCAGCGACGGCGTTGCAGACTGCGCAGCAACCAGCCCACCGGCTGACTCGTCAGCCGGTGCGATAAGTGTGTAGTAATGCAGCGGTGCCGACGCACAGCCGGTCAGGGCCAGTGCGGCGCCAAGCCCAAGCAGACGCATTCCGGTACGGATCATGGCGGGTTCCCTGACTGCGATGGGGTAGGCGACGATGGGGTGGCCGGCGCCGGTGGTGCGGCGGCAGCCGGTGTATCGACCGGTTTGGCATCGGGGCGCCGACCTCGCAGCAAGGCCTCCGGATGACCACTCAGGTAATCGGTCAGCACGCGCAACGAACGCGCCATGCGTTGCACCTGCTCCAGCGTGGCGCCGAGGTTCTGCTGCAGCGGCGAATCGCCCGACAGCGCGGCATTGGCCGTGCCCATGGTCTTCTGCACGCCCTGCAAGGTGGTCTTGAATTCCGGCAGGGTCTGGCCATTGACCTGCTTCAGCGTGGCATTGAGCCCGGCCAGGGTCTGGTCCAGGTTCTTGCCGATGCTGTCGAACGGGATCTTGTCGAGCTTGTCGACGATCTCGGCCAGCTGCTCCTGCAGCTTGTCGAAGCTGCCCGGCACGGTGGGGACCATCAGCGGCTTGGCGTTCGGATCGAACGTCACTGCCGGCGCATGCGGCACGAAGTCCAGTGACACATACAGCTGGCCGGTCAGCAGGTTGCCGCTGCGTGCCTGCGCGCGCAGGCCGTGAGCGACCAGGCGCCCCAGCAGCTGTGACAGGTCGGGATTCTCGCCACGCGCCTTGGCCAGTGCCTCCAGCTTCGCGTAGGCGTTGCCCAGACGCTGTGGATAGACCACCGCCCCCACGACCACCGGGAAGCGTTGCGCCTTTTCGTCGTAATCGAGATTGACCGACACCACCTTGCCGATATTGATGCCGAGGAACTCCACCGGCGCATCCACCGCCAACCCACGCACCGACTGCTCGAAACGCATGCGGAAATAACGCGGCTCACCATCCGGTGGCGCCATCGCCGTAGCCTGGTCGCCGAACAGTGCATAGCTGGTCTCCTCCGCTGCCGGCGTGCTGTCGTGCGGCCCACGCGGATCCTGGAACGCCACGCCGCCGGCCAATACCGTAGCCAGCGACTCCGTCTTGACCTGCAGTCCGGCTGCGCCAACCGACACATCGATGCCACTGGCGTTCCAGAAGCGCGTGGAGGTGGTGACGAACTTGTCGTTGGGGCCGTCCACGAAAATTTGCAGCGAAACACCCTTGCCGTCGGGATCGAGCTGGTAGGACACCACCCGACCCACCTGGATGCGCCGGTAATACACCGGCGAGCCGATATCCAGCGAACCCAGGTCGTCACTGTGCAGCACGAAGCTGCGACCAGGCGCACCGTGGTTCACCGCCGGCGGCGTCTCCAGCCCCTTGAACTGGTCCTGCGGCGCACTCGAATCACCCGAGTCGACGCCGATGAACGCACCGGAAAGCAAGGTGTCGATGCCCGACACCCCACCCAACCCGATTCGCGGCCGCACCACCCAGTAGCGGGTACCCTGGGTGGCAAAACTCTCGGCGCTCTTCTCCAGTGCCACCTTGACCAGTACGTGGTTGTGATCGCTGCTGAGATGGATCTTGCCGACCCGGCCGATCACCACATTCTTGTATTTCACCGGCGTCTTGCCGGCATCCAACCCTTCGGCGCTCTGGAAGCTGATGGTGATCTGCGGACCGGCCTGCAGCCAGCTGTTGACCACCAGTGAAAGCCCGACCAGCGCGGCCAGCGCAGGTATCAGCCAGATCAGCGAGGCATTGAAACGACGATGCTTCACCACCGGTCGTGGCAAGTCGCTGCCGTCCCGGCCACCCGGTTCCATGTGGCTGTCGTCAGTCATCACTATCCCTGCCATCCCAGATCAACCGGGGGTCAAAACTCATCGAGGCCAGCATGGTCAGCACCACGGTCAGGCCGAAAAAGATCACGCCGGGCAACGGCTCGACCAGGCTCAGTAGATTGAAACGCACCAGTGCGGTCAACAAGGCCACCACGAAGACATCCAGCATCGACCAGTAGCCGATGAATTCGACCAGCCGATAGAGCTTGGCACGTTGCGGCCGTGCCCAGTCCGTGCCACGCCGACTGCTCAGCAGCAAGGTACCCATCGAAAGGAACTTCAGCATCGGCACCACGATGCTGGCGGTGAACACGATGATGGCCAAGTCCGGCGACCCCTTCACCCACAACTCCACCACACCACTGATGATGGTGTTGTCGTCGATGTCGTTCAAGCTGGCCGTGCGCATGATCGGCAGTACGTTGGCCGGGATGTACAGGAGGAAGGCGGCGATCAGCAACGCCCACGTACGCACGTAGCTCGATGGCTTGCGCCGGTGCAGTGTCGAACCGCAACGCGGACACGCCAGGCTTTCGCCACGAACCTCGTCCACGGAACCTTCATCGCCAGGCCCATGCCGGCATACCAACCCGCATACATGGCAACCGATCAGGCCGAGTTCGGCGGCACGCGGAAATGCACTCATGCGTGGTCCTCCGGCGTCAGTTCCCACAACTGACGCAGGTCGACGCCGGCAAAGACCGTGATCAGCAGGGTCAGCGCGGCATAGGCATAGATGCCCGGATCGGGCACCACGTCGAAATAGTTGTGCGCCTTGACGATCGCCACCAGCGCACCGAGCACGAACACCTCGCTCATCGTCCACGGCTGCAGGTAATGCAGCGTCACCATCAGTCGCACAAAACCGGGGGCACGCTGGCCACGACGGGCAAACCACAGCAACCAGCCAAGCATCAGCATCTTGTTCAGCGGGAAAAAGAACAGCGTGAATGCCGCCAACACCGAAACCACCTGCGCCTGCTGCTGCCACATCGTGATGATCATGCCCCACAGCGTGGTACCACTGTACTGGCCGTTCAGACCCAGCGTGACGATCGGCCAGATGTTCGCCTGCACGAACACGATCAAGGCCGTCAGTACCAGCGCCAGCAGTGCGTTCACGCTCAGCCTTTGATGGCGCTCCAGTTCGGCGTGGCAGCGAGCGCACAGGGCCACATCTCCACGCGCCAGCGGGCGACGACGGTAAACCGTATCGCAGTGCTCACAGATCAGCAGCGCTTCTGGCGGGGTCGTGCCCATGTACTCGATGCCTGGTTCCGGCGGGACGATCGACGGATTCTCGCAAATCTATCGTGAACGCGCTGATGTGCTTGATATGCTGGGTCGTTGCCCTGATCTGAACCGACACCCGCCGAACTGGAGCTTCCCGTGACTGATGCCGCTGCTGCCCCCGCCCATGTCTTCGACGTGGAACAGCAAAGCTTCGAAGCCGATGTCCTGCAGGCCTCCCTGACCACCCCGGTGCTGGTGGATTTCTGGGCCACCTGGTGCGAGCCGTGCAAGACGCTGGGGCCGATGCTGGAGAAGCTGGCCGCCGAGTACCACGGCGCGTTCCGGCTAGGCAAGGTCGACGTCGACAAGCAGCAGGAGCTGGCCGGCATGTTCGGCATCCGCAGCGTGCCCACCGTGGTGCTGGTGAAGGACGGCCAGGTGCTCGATGGTTTCGCCGGCGCGCTGCCGGAAGGTCAGCTGCGCGAATTCCTGGCGCGCCATGTGCAGCCGCTGGAAGTGCCACCGGAAACCGATATCGCCGATGAAAGCGCGGCGGAAACGCCCGAGCAGGCGATCGGGCGACTGCAGCAAGCGATCGCTGCCGAACCGGCCAGGGCCGAACTGAAGCTCGATCTGGCGCTGGCACTGATGCGCGGCGGCCAGACCGACGCCGCCGAAACCGAATTGACCGCGTTGCCGGCCAACCTCGCCACCGATGCCCGCGCCGTGCGCCTGCGCAGCGAACTGGATCTGGTGCATTCACTGAAAGATGCGCCCACGCTGGCCGAATTGCAGCAGCGCGTGCAGGCCGACGGTACCGACTGGGCCGCACGCGACCTGCTCGGCGTAAGGCTGCTGCTGGAAAGCGACCCCGAGGCTGGACTCGAGCAGTTCCTGACGACCCTGCAGAAGGCCCGCGACTGGAACGATGGCCAGGCGAAGAAACGCCTGCTCGCCGCGTTCACCACGCTTGACGATGCCGAACTGGTAGGGCGTTATCGCCGCAGGATGGCTTCCCTGCTGTTCTGAAGCTATCGCCAGCCTGAAACCTGTGGGAGGGGCTTCAGCCCCGACGCCTTTCCGGCAATCCAGCAACGGCGTCGCGACTGAAGTCGCTCCCACGAAAACCGGACTCCGAAACCATGCGTGCCTCCACCTTCCGCCGCCTGCTCAACCTGTGGCCGCCGTTCCTGTTCAACGCGATCCGCATCCAGTCGCTCAGTGACGACTACACCGAAGCGAAGGTGGTGCTGCGCCTGCGGCCGTGGAATCGCAACTACGTGCGTTCGCAGTTCGGCGGCAACCTGTTTGCGATGGTCGACCCGTTCTGGATGCTGCTGGCGATGCACCAACTCGGCAACGACTACTACGTGTGGGACAAGGCCGGCACGATCGACTTCGTCGCACCCGGTCGTGAGGACGTGTACGCCCATTTCAAGCTGGAACCGGCCGTAGTCGATGAGCTGCGGGCCGCGGCGGCTGGTGGCGAGAAAGTGCTGCGCTGGTTCGAGACCGAGGTGAGGACCGCCTCCGGCAAAGTCATCGCGATCGTGCGCAAGCAGATCTACGTGCGGCTGAAGCCTAAGGCGCGCTGACGGAACTCGGGACCGGGATGGGGTAACGATCCCGCTCCGTAGGGCGGACACTGTCCGCCGGCTTTTCCAAGCTGCATGATCCCATACGGAACGCAAAGAACTGCGCAAGCAAAGACGGACAGCTTCTTCATTCGCGCTCGAAACGAGCGATCTCATCAAGCATCGCTTGGGCCTTCTGTACGCTACGCCCCGCGGCGTTGTCCTCGATCTTGCGTGCCATGCCCGCACGGCGCATCAGCCACCACACCAGCATCACCCCGGCAAGTCCGACCAGCCCACTGGCAACCGCCCAGAGCATGAACCACCGGGACCACAGATCGATGCCATACCAGGCCAGATTCATCCATGTCACGGGAATCCAGATGAAGCAGCCGAGTACGGCATTCATCGGCGCCTCGACGCGCACGCGCCACGCACGAAGATCCGCCAGCTGACGCTGAATGAGCAGCACCGGAGCGGCATGGTCGATGCGCTGGATCAGATACAGCACGCGCGCGGCGAACACGATCAACAGCAAACCATAAGCCTGCACCAGCAGGCCGCAAACCAGCAGATGGGTGACGTGCAGGCGGGTCGTCCAGAACGCCACCGCCACACCCACCAAGAGCACGCCAATCGCCATCTGGATACCCTGGCCCCACACCAGCGGACGCAACCCGCGCCGCAGCTTGTCCAGCTTGCCATCTCTGAACAGCTGCAGGTTCAACGCGTGCTGCTGTTCCAGCCGGCGGTCGAGCACCTGCCAGGCCAGTTTCATCTCGTCCAGTTCCATGTTCATGCTCCGGTAGTTTCCGCCGCGATCATCTGCCCGCGCAGCTTCTGCTTGATGCGGCTGATCTTGGTCGCCACGTTGGTTTCGCTGATGCCGAGGATGTCGGCGATCTCGGTGTAGTTGCGGTCTTCCAGGTACAGCAGGATCAGTGCACGGTTGAGCGGATCGAGCTGACCGATGAATGCGTAAAGCGCCTGTAGCCGTTCGTCCTGTTCGTGAACCGGCTCTCCGCCACCGACGGTTTCCAAGTGGTGTACTTCCAATGATTCGAAGCGATCGGCATCGGACCAGCGCTCGCGCCGCACCTGCGAGATCGCCACGTTCAGCGCGATGCGATACATCCAGGTGGAGAACTTCGCGCGCGTCTCGTCATAGCGGGCGAACGAGCGCCACAGCTGTGCGCTGATCTCCTGCACCAGGTCGTCGCGATCGGCGGCGCTGCGGCTGTACAGGCCGGCGACCTTGAACACGATCTTTCGATGTTCCTGCAGCAGCGATTCGAAGCGCTGCTGGTGCTGTCTGTCCGTCATGGCCGCCCATCGTTCCCCTCGTTCTACCCATGATTCGCACGGCCGGGGAAAAAATCACAGTGGCTTGGCGCGGGCTGGGCAGATAATCGCGCCATCCACCGCCGCGCCCGGAGGCTGCGATGACGCTCGTCGACTACCTGCAGTCCCGCGCCCGCCACCTCGACCCGGGCTGTTTTGCTCTGGTCATGGCCACCGGCATCGTTTCGATCGACGTCGGCCAGCACGGCATGCCGGCCCTGGCGCGGGCACTGTTCGGCCTGAACCTGCTCGCCTACGTCGCACTGCTCGCGCTGACCGGGCTGCGGCTGCTGTGCTTTCGCCGCGAGCTGATCGCCGATTTCAGGGACCCGGGCCGCGGCGCCGGTTTTCTCACGCTGGCCGCAGCCACCTGCGTACTCGGCAGCCAGTGCCTGCTGGTGGTGCCCCTGCCAGTGCTGGCCGACGTACTGGCCGTGGCCGGCGCGCTGTTCTGGGCCGCGCTGATCTACCTGTTCTTCGCCGCCACCATCACCGCACGGATCAAGCCCGGCTTCACCCGCAGCATCAATGGCGGCTGGCTGGTGGCGGTGGTCTCCACGCAAGCACTGGCCGTGCTGCTGGTGCTGCTGATCGCCAACGATCCGTCCCTGGACATCGCGTGGCTGTTCACCGCGTTGTGCCTGTATCTGCTGGGCGCTGCGTTGTACCTGCTGATCATCACGCTGGTGGTCTATCGCATGGTGTTCTTTCCGCTGCGCGCACGCGAATTCACACCACCTTACTGGATCGACATGGGTGCTCTGGCGATCACCACGCTGGCCGGCAGCCTGATCGTGCTGCACACACCGACGCCCGGGCCATTGAGTGAACTGATGAGTTTCGTGAAAGGCTTCACGCTGTTTTTCTGGGCCACCGCGACGTGGTGGATTCCGTTGCTGGTGATCCTGGAACTGTGGCGCTACGCATGGCGGCATGTGCCGCTGCGTTATGAGGTGGACGACTGGGACATCGTGTTTCCGCTGGGTATGTACACCGTCGGCACCTACGAACTGGCGCATGCGTTGCGGCTGGACTTCCTGCGGGTAATACCGACCGTCGGCGTCTACGTCAGCCTGCTGGTGTGGTTGCTGGTGGCGATTGCGGGGCTGCGGCGCTGGTATCGCGGTGTGGTCACGGTACGTCATGGCCGTCATCTACAATGAGCGTTTCCCGCCATCGACAAGAATCGCCATGCGCCCA
The DNA here is from genome assembly GCA_050737735.1 of Rhodanobacter sp. GTDB lineage: Bacteria > Pseudomonadota > Gammaproteobacteria > Xanthomonadales > Rhodanobacteraceae > Rhodanobacter. The sequence goes on from JBOHYM010000039.1 coordinate 100,231, forward strand.
CTGCGCCTCAAACGCTACCTGCTGACCGGCCTGCTCACCTTCATTCCGCTGTGGGTGACCTGGGCCGTCTTCAAACTGGTGCTGGGCACGCTGGCTGATATCGGCGCACCGCTGGTCAATGCATTCCTCGGCGCGCTGGCGCTGGTGGCACCGCGTGCCGCGGCCACGCTGGGCACGCAATCGCTGACCTTCATCGTCGCGCTGCTGATCACGCTCGGCGCGCTGTACCTGCTCGGCTGGGTGGCTAACCGGGTGATCGGCCAGCGTTTCATCAATGCCTTCGATGGCCTGCTGGCACGCATCCCGGTGGTGCAGACGATCTACGGCGGCACCAAGAAACTGATGGCGGTGCTGCAGAACAAGCCCTCCGGCGTGCAACGGGTGGTGCTGGTGGAATTCCCCCGCCGCGGCATGAAGACCGTCGGCTTTGTTACCCGGGTGATGAGCGAGGACGGCAGCAGCCGCGAGATGGCGGCCGTATTCATTCCGACCACGCCGAACCCCACCGGCGGCTATCTGGTGGTGGTGCCACTGGATGAGCTGACCCCGACCGACTGGACGATGGACCAGGCGATGGCCTTCATCATTTCCGGTGGTGCGGTGGCGCCCGATACGCTACCCGCCTCACCTGCGGCGCTGCGACACGACAGCCCCGAGGCTCAGGCATGAGGGTTCGCCACATTCTGTTGTTCGCCCTGCATGGGGTTGTCGCCACGAGCGCACACGCCATCGGCCCGAACGCTACCGCCTGGACCACGCCGGCCGAGGTTGCGAAGTTCCGCACCACGCCCAGCTATGCCGACACGCTGGCCTATCTGCAGCGGCTGCAACAGGCGGCGCCAGGCGTGATCCGCCTGGAAACCTTCGGCACCACGCCGCAAGGCCGGCCGATGACCGTGGTGATCGCCAGCGGCGACGGCACGTTCGATCCGGCCGCCGCGCGCGCCGCGCACAAACCGGTGGTCCTGCTGCAGGCCGGCATCCATCCCGGCGAGATCGAGGGCAAGGACGCCGGGCTGATGCTGCTGCGCGATATCGCGATCACGCACAAGTATCCGCACCTGCTCGACCATCTGGTGCTGGTCTACATCCCCGTATTCAGCGTGGACGGCCACGAGAATTCGTCGCCGTACCACCGCATCAACCAGAACGGCCCCGAGCGCATGGGCTTTCGTGGCCAGTCGCAATACCTCAATCTCAACCGCGACTACGTCAAGGCCGATGCACCGGAGATGCAGGCCTGGCTGAAGCTGTGGCAGAAGTGGCTGCCGGATTTCCTGATCGACGTGCATACCACCGACGGCGCCGATTACCAGTACGACTTGACCTGGTACACCGAAGATCCGCACAAGCTCGACCCGGCAGTGAGTACCTGGCAACACGACATGATCGTCAACCACGCCGTACCTGCCTACGAAAAGCGCGGTCATCTCGCTTCGATCTATCTGGAGTTCAAGGATGGCCACGACCCACGCAAGGGGATCGAGAACTTCGGCTCCGGCCAGCGTTTCTCCACCGGTTACGCGGCGCTGCAGAATCGCCCCGCGCTGCTGATCGAGACGCACATGCTCAAGCCCTACGCAGTGCGCGTGGATGCCGTGTACGACCTGGTAGAACTGATGCTGGAGCAGATCAATCGGCAGCCAGCCGGCTTGCTCGCCGCCACCGCCAAGGCCGATGCCGACACCATCGCCCGCGTCCGTGATGCGGGCGCCCGTGTGGCACTGACCTTCAAGCCCGATCCGCAATCGACGAAGTTCGAATTGAAGGGTTACGCGTTCACGCTCACCCACAGCGACATTTCCAACAGCGAATGGATCCAGTACGACCCGAGCCAGCCGAAGACCTACACCATCGGCAACTGGAACGGCCTGCTGCCGGATCTTTCGATCACGCCGCCAGCAGCCTACGTGGTGCCCGCGCAGTGGACCACGATCATCGACAAGCTGGACGCGCACGGCATCGTCTACCACCGTCTCGATCACCCGCTGACGATCCATGCCGGGGGTTACCAGCTCGATCATCCGCAATGGGCGAGCAAGCCGTTCGAAGGCCACCTGATGCTGCGTGACTTCACCCTGCACACCCTGCAGCGCGATGTCACGCTGCCGCCCGGTTCGGTCATCGTGCCGCTGGACCAGCGCGCGGCCAACGTGGCGATCAACCTGCTCGAACCGCAGGCGCCCGACTCGCTGCTGCACTGGGGCTTCCTCGACGCGATCTTCGAGCCCAAGGAATACGGCGAACCCCGCGTGCTGGAAAAACTGGCGCGTGAGATGCTGGCGAAAGATCCGGCACTGCAGGCCGAATTCGACCGCAAGCTGCACGACGACCCGGCCTTCGCCGCCGCCCCCGGTGCGCGGCTCGAGTTCTTCTTCAAGCGCTCGCCGTGGTACGCCGCCCAGCAGGTGGGCGCCTATCCCATCCTGCGGCTGGACGCCAGCCAACTGCAGGCTGTGCCGGCTGCCGCCGGGGGAGCCGCCCCCTGACCTTTGACACTGTCTCCACCCATGACGTTTGACCTAGCGTGAACAGGTATGGCCGCGTTTTGCGGGGTTACCCCGGCAACACGCAGCCAGCGAGCAAGCACCGTACCCGCCCGACGGGCGACTCAACCCACAGAGGGATATCCATGACCAAGCAGTATCTGAAGCCGCTGGCACTGGCATTGGCCGTAAGCCTGGCGCTCACCGCCTGCGGCAAGCAGGAACCGACCGCAGAGCAGCAACCCGCACCGGCCAAGAGCGCCCCGGCCGCAGCCACCACCACGGCTGCTGCAGCGCCGGCCGCACCGAAGAGCGTGTTCGACATCAGCGAACTGGATCCGCAGATCAATGCCTGCCAGGACTTCAACGGCTTCGTCAACGCCAAGTGGGTCGCCGCCAACCCGATCCCGCAGGATCGCACCCGCTGGGGTGCCTTCGACCAGCTGGCCGATGCCAGCCTGAACACGCAGCACGAGATCGTCGATGCGGCCGCCAAGGGCGCAGCTACTGCCCAGCCCGGTTCGATCGAGCAGCAGATCGGCTACCTCTACGAGTCCGGCATGAACGATGACGCCATCGAGAAGGCCGGCTTCGATCCGATCAAGTCCAAGCTCGACGCCATTGCCGCCCTGAAGAGTGGCGCCGATGTGGCCGATTACATCACCAAGAGCTACGCCGAGGGCGATGGCTTGGTGTTCCAGTTCGGTTCCGGCGCCGATTTCCAGCACGCCGACATGCAGATCGCCTACACCAACGAAGCCGGCCTGGGCCTGCCGACCAAGGACTACTACAGCGACCCGAAGTACAAGGACATCCGCGATGCCTACGTCGCCCACATCGCCAAGGCACTTGAGCTGACCGGCGTGTCCGAAGCCGATGCGAAGGCCCAGGCGGATGACGTACTGAAGTTCGAAACAGCACTGGCCGCTGCCTCGCTGTCGCCGGTCGAGGAGCGCGACCCGAAGAACGAATACCACTTCGTCAGCGTCAAGGATGCCGACAAGGCCACCCCGCATTTCAGCTGGGACAAGTTCTTCGCCGCCCAGGGCGTGACCATCGAGAAGGGCTTCTCACTGTCGCAGCCGAAGTTCTTCGCCGAGTTCGACAAGCTGCTGGCCAGTGCGCCGATCGACCAGTGGCAGGCCTACCTGCGCTTCCACACCATCGACGATGCCTCGAACTACCTGAGCAAGAATTTCCAGGACAACAAGTTCGACTTCTACGGCAAGACCCTGGCCGGCCAGCCCGAGCAGAAGCCGCGCTGGAAGCGCGTGCTGGGCGCGGTCAACGGCTCGATGGGCGAGGCGCTGGGCCAGCTGTACGTGGCCAAGACGTTTACCCCGGAAGCCAAGGCCCGTGCGCAGGAGCTGGTCGACAACGTGCGCAACGCACTGAAGGCGCGCATCGAGAACCTCGACTGGATGAGCCCGGAAACCAAGGCCAAGGCGATCGACAAGTGGGACACGTTCCTGCCGAAGATCGGCTATCCGGACAAGTGGCGCGAATGGTCGGGCCTGAACATCACCGCCGACAACTACTACGCCAACATCGAAGCTGCCGGCAAATTCAACTACGACTACGACATCGCCAAGATCGGCAAGCCGACCGACCGCAAGGAATGGGGCATGACCCCGCAGACGGTCAATGCGTACTACAACCCGACCGACAACACGATCAACTTCCCGGCCGCGATCCTGCAGCCGCCGTTCTTCGATGCCAAGGCCGACGACGCCATCAACTACGGTGGCATCGGTGCGGTGATCGGCCACGAGGCGAGCCACGGTTTCGACGACCAGGGCAGCCAGTTCGACGGCGCCGGCAACAACAAGAACTGGTGGACCAAGGCCGACCGCGCCAAGTTCGATGCCCGCACGCAGAAGCTTGTGGACCAGTTCGACGCCTATGCACCGATCAAGGACAAGCCGGACCTGCACGTCAACGGCAAGCTGACCCTGGGCGAAAACATCGCCGACCTGGGCGGCATGAACGTGGCGTATGACGCCCTGCAGACCGCGATGAAGCAGCACCCGGGCGAAGCCGATCAGAAGATCGACGGCTACACCCCGGACCAGCGCTTCTTCCTGAACTGGGCTCGCGTATGGCGTGGCAGCGTGCGCGAAAAGCAGGCGGTGCTGTCGCTCAATACCGACCCGCACGCCCCGGCCGCGCTGCGCGCCATGGCAGCACCGTCGAACATGCCCGCCTTCGCCACTGCGTTCCAGTGCAAGCCCGGCGATGCCATGGTGCGTCCGGACGGCAAGCAGGTGAAGATCTGGTAAGCAGCACGCACTGAATGCCGCAGCTCAACGCGGCATGAAGACCTGGGCCCCGCATGCAAATGCGGGGCCTTTTTCATGCGCACGACAGAGTCGAGCGCGGCCCGGACCGACTGCTGCAAGCGGCCATCCCCGAATACATGCGCGCACGCAGCCATCAGTAACCGCGCGAGCACGGCAGCTCTTCACAAGAATCTAACTGCATGTGATAATAGAAACGATTCGCATTTGCGATATTTGCACTTCACGACACCACACCGCGCAGGCAAAGCATTCGCATACCCGTTCAGAGGTTTGCGTAGAACGCTTCAACCCAGTGTTTAAAAACAATTCGAACAAGGCTACGCATTCCATGCCCCAATCCCTCCGCGCCTCTCCTCTGCACGCCGCACTGGTGCTTGCCCTCACGCTTCCCATGACGGTGTCTGCGCAGGCCCTCGCCAGTTCCGACATGGTCGCCACGAACAAGCCGAATACCGATCAGGCCAAGAACCTCTCCCCGGTGCATGTCACCGGCAGCGTGATCGGCAGCCACTACGACGCCGACACCTCCAGCGTGGGTTCCAAGGTGCCGGCTGCGCTGCGCGACATCCCGCAGTCCGTGGTGGTGGTGAACCGCGACCTGCTGGACGCACAGGGCGCGACCTCGTTCCAGGATGCGCTGCGCAACGTGCCCGGCATCACCATCGGCGGCGCCGAAGGCGGCCAGATCGGCAACAACATCAACCTGCGCGGGTTCACCGCACGCACCGATATCTACCTGGATGGCTTCCGCGATCCCGGCCAGTACTACCGCGACACCTTCGACCTGTCCGCCATCGAGGTACTCAAGGGGCCGTCATCGATGCTGTTCGGCCGCGGCTCCACCGGCGGCGTGATCAACCAGGTCAGCAAGGAACCGGAACTCAAGGCGTTCGGCACAGTGTCCGCCAGCGTCGGCACGGACGACCGCTACCGCACCAGCGCGGACTTCAACCAGCCGCTGTCGGACACCGCCGCCATGCGCGTGAACGTCTACGGGCAGGACATGCATTCGACCCGCAACGTGATGAAGAACCAGGACTATGGCATCGCGCCATCGCTGCGCCTGGGCATCGGCACCCCCACCCAGATCACCTTGTCCGCTCTGTTGCAGCGCAATCACGACATGCCCGACTACGGCCTGCCACCGATCAACGGCCGCCCGGCGGACGTGAACCACGCCAACTGGTACGGATTGACCGACGACCGCACCAACCAGAACGTGAACAACGTCAGCGCGCGTCTGGAGCACACCTTCAACCCGGATGTGACCCTGCGCAGCCAGCTGCAATACAGCCAGTACACCACCGATGCACGCGAGACCGCAGCCAACGCCGTAGTGACCGCCGCCGGCGTCACGCTGAACAAGGCGGCCGGCAATCCCACCAGCCTGCCGCTGCAGGACCTTTACGTACAACTGGCCAGCCACGATCGCGTGATCCACGACAAAACGCTCGACAGCCAGACCGACCTGGTCACCAAGTTCGCCACGGGCAGCCTGCAGCACACCCTGGTCACCGGCATCGAGCTGGCCCACGAGACCTACGACAACCAGACCTATACCCGCAACGGACTGCCGCTGCTGTCGCTGCTCGATCCGGTGGCACAAGCCACACCGGCCAACGTGACCACCACGGTCGGCAACCTGGCTCAGTCCAGTGCGAACACGGCCGGCATCTACGCGAATGACACGATCCGCTTCAACGACCAGTGGATGCTGGTGGCCGGCTTGCGTCGCGACCGCTTCGCGGCGGATGTCACCAACACCGTGTCGTTGCCCGGCTACGCGACGCAGACGGTGTATTTCACCAGCGTACGCGGCGGCGTGATCTACCAACCCAGCGAAGCGCAGTCGTACTACGTGTCCTATGGCACCTCGTTCGATCCGTCGCTGGAGACCATGGCCGTCACCAGCGGCACGCAGAACCTGGCGCCGGAAAAAAACCACTCCTACGAGATCGGCGGCAAATGGAACCTGCTCGACGACACCCTGCAGCTCACCTCGGCGGTGTTCGATCTGGAGAAGACCAACGCCCGCACCCAGGTTTCCACCGGCGTGTACGCGCTTGAAGGCAATATCCGCGTGCGCGGCGCCGAGTTCGGTGCCAGTGGCCACCTCACCGAACACTGGCAGCTGTTCTCCGGCTACACCTATATGGACGCCAAGATCATCAAGGCACTGGACGGCACCCAGGGCAACGTGCCGGCTAACACGCCGCGCAACACCGCCACCGTGTGGACAACCTACAGCTTTGCCGGCCACTGGGAGGCCGGCGGCGGCGCCACCTACATGTCGCAGCGTTTCGCCGCCAACACCGACCTGGTCAGCGCGGGCGGCTACACCCGCTGGGATGCCACCCTGGCCTACCATCAACCCCGCTACGATGTGCGCCTGAATCTGCTCAACCTCACCAACAAGCAGTATTTCGACGCTCTGATCCCGTCGGACGGCGGCCGTTCCGTGCCCGGCATCGGTCGCACGGCGATGGTGACCTTTACCTACAAGTTCTGACCCGCGGAGTACACATAACATGCTGGTGCACGTCCCTGCCCTGCTCGACAGCGAACAACTGGCATCCTTCCGCACCCGGCTCGACGCCGCTGACGCGCCGTGGGTGGACGGCCGCGTCACCGCCGGCCACCAGGGCATCCACGTCAAGCAGAACCAGCAGATGGCCGAAGGCTCCGCTGTCGCCATCGAACTGGGCAACCGGGTGCTCGCCGCGCTGGAACGACACCCGTTGTTCATCAGCGCGGCGCTGCCCAACCGCGTCTATCCGCCGATGTTCAATCGCTACCAGGTCGGCATGCACTTCGGTAGCCATGTCGACGGCTCGGTGCGCCTGTTGCCGGGCAGCGGCACGAAAATCCGCACCGACCTGTCCGCCACCCTGTTCCTCGCGCCGCCAGACAGCTACGACGGCGGCGAACTGCTGATCGAGGACACCTACGGCACGCAGACGGTCAAGCTCGCCGCTGGCGACATGCTGCTCTACCCCGCCAGCAGCCTGCACCGCGTCAACCCGGTCACCCGCGGCACGCGGGTGGCCTGCTTCTTCTGGGTGCAGAGCATGGTGCGCGACGACGGCCAGCGCGCCTTGCTGTTCGACATGGACAACGCGATCCAGCGCCTCGCCGCCACCGGCGCCGACGAATCCGCCCGCGTGCAGCTCACCGGCTGCTATCACAACCTGCTGCGGCAGTGGGCTGAGATCTGAGCGGACGGCAGCGGACCAACCCAGCTCACTGATGCCTGGAATAAATCCCCACCTCACGCCACCTTCGTCATGCTGGCGCAGGCCGGCATCGCTCTCCGTGGCAGGACAACGCAGTCATGCGGATGGTTGTGAGTGAGGGCGACGTGCCAACGTTCGACTATCCACGTATCAGGGGCCGCCTTGCCGTGAGCAACAGCGATGCCGGCCTGCGCCGGCATGACAGATATCCGGAGTAGTTCGGTGAATCTGTTTCGGACAGCCGTGCGACCCAGCCAGCACAGCACGTCGCAAGAACTTGCGCTAACTTGTTGATCCACATCCATATCCAGCCGACGAACGGTGGATTTTCCCCGATGGACGGCAGTTCAAATCGACGTCCATATGGATCAAGCTGTTTCTGCCATCCGGTCATTCTGGCAGGTCAAATCTTCATGTTCGCGCACGACACAGGGCGCGTTCCGGCAGATTGAAACCGTCGCCAGGATCGCCTGGGTGATAACGGGGATACCGCAGGCAGGGGCATCAGGGAATTCATCGGACACTACCCGATGAAAACAGAAACTTGGGCATTTGACGCCATACAGGGGCGATCCACCCATGAACACGACACACACGCCGTGCAGGCCGTCAGCAGGTTTCACGCTGACGGAATTGGTCGTGGTGATTGCCATCATCGCGATCTTCGGCGCGCTCGCCATTCCCTCATACAAGGGCGTCACCGCGCAGAACCGGATCGCCAGTGAGATCGGCGACCTCAATGGCGACATCGAGTTGGCGCGTTCGGCCGCCATCAAGCAAGGCGTAACCGTCACGATCTGTGCGGCGATGACTACAGGTATGTCTGCAGCAACCGCCGCCTGCAGCGCAGACGCGACCGGCTGGAATGCGGGCTGGATCGTCTTCACCGACGTTGGCGGTACCAACGGCGCCAGCAATCAGGCCTATGCCGCCGCCGGCACCGGCGACACCCTGCTGCGCATCCATCCGCCACTGAGTGGCAAAGATGCCGTGTTCACGACACCCACGACACTTGCAGCGCTGACCTTCAACCGCATGGGCGGCACTTCAAACGCTGGCACGCTCAGTCTGCACGATCCCGACGGCACCGTGGCCTGGTACCGCTGCCTGGTGGTGTCTGAGGTGGGCTTGAGCGCGTTGAACACCGCTACATCCGGACCCAATCCGGGGACCTGCCCATGAACCGAATCTCACACATCCGCGACCACGGCTTCACCTTGATGGAAGTTCTGGTGGCCCTGGTCGTCATCTCGATCGGCCTCCTCGGCATTGCATCGATGCAGGCCTCGGCCATCGCCAGCACGCACACATCGCAGACAGAGTCACTGGTGTCCATCGAGGCGCGCAGCCTGGCCGACGCGATGCAGGCCAATCCGGGCTACTGGGCCTCCGGATTGTTTCCGGCCAGCTTCACGATAACGAACAACACCATAAGCGATACCGCCCTGGCAGGGCAGAACACGGACTGCGGCACGATCGCCTGCACGCCCGGGCAGTTGGCCGGTTACGACCTGCAGCATTGGGCGACACAACTGAACCTCCAGGTTCCTGGCTCGACCGCCACCGTCGCCTGCCAGGCGAGTACACCTTATGTCTGCAGCATCACGGTGGTGTGGACGCAAAAAGCGACTGCCGCCGTCAACAGCGGCACCCAGAGCACGGCCACTGTGGCGAACAACATGAGCTATACGCTCGTCAACCAACTCTGAGCATTATGAGCAAGCTCCCCGTCAATCAACGCGGTATCAGCCTCATCTCGCTGATGATCGCCCTCCTGATCGGCTCGTTTCTGCTCGCCGGCCTGTTCCAGGTCTGGTTCCAGACACGCCAGACGTTCAGTGCGCAGGCACAGCTGGCACAGTTGCAGGACAATGAGCGCATGGCGCTGACGATCATGGCCAATACCGTGCAGACCGGCGGCTATTACCCGATCTATCTCAACTACCCGCCCAATACGCCGCCGAGTACACCTTATTCGATTGGGGGGTCATTCCCGGTCATCGGCGACTATACCGTCGCGGGACAGTCCATTTTCGGTACCGGAACAGCATCCACCACAGGTACCGGGGATACGCTCGAGGTACGTTTCGTGGCTGATTCGAACACGCTCGACTGCCTCGGCCAACCCGACCTCACCGGCTCGCTGGTCGTCAACACCTATGCCGTCGTCGGCACCAATCTGCAGTGCACGGTCAATGTCACCACCAGTGCCGGCGCCAAGACTGCTACCGGCCCCCTGACGGTCGTGGCCGGAGTCAAGAATATGACGGTGACTTACAACGTCGCCATCCCCGGCACCACGACGAACCAGTACATGAACGCCACCACGGTGGCTGCCGATACCGACTGGGCCCATGTCCAATCCGCCAACATCACCCTGACGTTCAACAATCCGCTGTTCGGCCAGCCGGGACAGCCTGCGACCGTATCGCCGATCAGCAGGGTCGTCGCAATCACCGTACCGAATCCGAATCCCTGATCGCCGCCTCATTCCATCCAGAAGCCATCACCGACACGACCTATGAATTGCGCAAAGACATCCAAAGCCCGGGCGGAAAGCGGTTTTGTACTTATCGCCAGCCTGCTGCTGCTGCTCGTGCTGACCTTCCTGGCCGTTGGCATGTACCGCAGCTTCCGCGTGCAGGAAAGCATGGCCGCCAACACGAAAGAGAAGGCGCGCGCCTACCAGGTGGCCGAGAGCACGGAACTGTATGCGGAATACCTGCTGACTAACGATCTCTCGCTACTGGCACAAAACGCCAACTGCAGTACAACCGCCCATCTCACGGTCACGCCTGCCACGGTGTGCAGCGGCGTAGGGGTAAAGATCCAGCTCCCGACGTCCGGCACTCCGATGACCCTCCTCAACGGGCAGGTGTACTCGACCATGACGCCCAGTCTTAACATCGAGGTTAACGGTGGCAGCAGCAGCGCGGGGGGCGGCACGTATTACGCCAATCCGCAGTTCTATATCCAGTATCTGGGCCTGTCGGCGGATGGCCAGGGCCAGATCTACCAGATCACCGCCTTGGGCTACGGCGGCAACGCCAATGCGGTCGCGGTGGTGCAAAGCATCTTTCAGCTGACCAGCGGCATCAAAAACCTTGGGGGACTGTGATGACCACGATTCGGGTGACATCGGCATGGATCGTTTTCGCCTGCCTCATGGCCGGCATGTCCGCAGCAAACGCGCAAACAGCGAATGTTGTCTCGGATGCCTTCACTGGAAAAGCCGCCACCAACCCGTGGGTCCCGTTCGGTGCTGCCTGCATGACCGCCGGCGACGGGAGCGGGACAATACCTTCCTGCACCGCTATTACGGATAGCCCCGGGAGTGGTGCCCTGCGCCTGACTTATGCCCAGGGCAACCAGAGCGGAGCCATTATTTCCAACCCCAATATGGCGTTTTCATCCAGTCAGGGCCTTCAGGTTACTTTTACAACCTATACGTATGGTGGCGATAGTGGTGGTACTGGCAAGGACGGCGCGGATGGCATTGGCTTTTATCTGCTGAATGGTACACAAACTCCCAATATCGGCGCCTTTGGCGGCAGCCTGGGCTACAGCTGCTCGAACTCGAACAATCCTCACGATGGTATGGCTGGCGCCTATCTCGGCCTCGGCATGGATGAATACGGCAACTTTCTTAATAGTGCCGATAACACCGCAACAGGCGACCCTGCCACAAACAGCAATGGTGGTAATGGCCAATTTTATCAACCGGGACGCATCGGGCTGCGTGGTTACGGCAATGTCAATACGGCGAACCTGCAGACATTGGCCCCAGCCGGCTACACGGTCCAGGAATCCGATGTCAAGGTGACATGCCAAACCGGTCAATTCAGCTATGTGGTGACGCCAGCCTCGACCACTTCCGCGACCACGTATGCGTATACGTATTCGTATATGACAGGAAATGGTCAAAACCAGAACACCAACACATATAGCGGGACACTGTATACGCAGGTTACCTCGCACCATAATACTTCATATGCAGCAGCAGGATCCACGGTTTCCGGACCTACCAGCACCAATAATGATGGATATACGGGCACTGACAATTCACCGTACGGAAAGGTGAGTAACACCTTTTATCCAATAGCGATAACCACAACCCCCACCACGACCACGACTACGATCCCCGCAGTCATGTCCACCCCAATAGCCGTGCCTGACTACGCGATCATACCCAATGGATATTTAAACCTGCCCTCGGGCTCACCCATTGCCAATGAAGGCACGTCCAGCAGAACCATCGCCACACCGATTAACTACAAACTGCAGATCACCCAGGATGGCAAGCTGAGCTTCTGGTATAGCTACAACGGCGGCACCTACAATACCGTGCTCGCCAACCAGAGCATTTCGGCATCCAATGGCACAATGCCCAGCAGCTTCTTGTTCGGCTTCGGCGCTTCCACCGGCGGCTCTAACAACGTCCACGAGATCACCTGCTTCTTGGCCACCCCGGCGAATGTCTCGGCCAGTTCGGCCGGACTGAACGTGCAGCAGGCGGGAGAAGTGAAGACGACTACACAGGTCTATCTGGCCTATTACCACCCAACCAACTGGTGGGGTGAACTCGATTCGCAGACTCTGGTGGTTACAGGAAATACCGTGACGATCAGCCCGGTGGCCAATTGGGATGCGTCCTGTGTACTGACCGGTGGAACCTGTACTGCGACCACTTCGAGCACCGCGACCACTCCGAACACCGGCACAGCGCAGGCCTCGCGCACGCTGCTTACATCGAGTGGCGCAGCCAGCAGCCCCGGCATCAACTTCTCCACGACGGGTTTCCCCGCGGGCGATACCACCGCCTTTGCCACATTGACGAAGACCGAGCAGGGATGGCTCGAGGCCGGCACCACCACCGGCGACACCGGCGGCGCGTTGCTGCTTGCCTACCTCAGCGGTGACCGCAACAATGAGGTCCCGATAACCGGACCTTTGGCCCCCCAGATCTACAGGGCCCGCACCAGTGTGCTGGCTGACATCATCGACTCCAGCCCGACATGGGTCGGCGCACCCTCTGCACCGTACACGGCCACCTGGGCGGACAAGCTGTATCCCGCAGCGACCATTCCCGAGAACGCCCTTGGCGCCGCCACCTATCCGGGCTTCATGACTGCCGACGCGCCACGTCTGAATGTCGTGTACGACGGTGCCAATGACGGCTTCCTGCATGCTTTTGAAACGGGCGCCAACGATAATCCCGACGGCAGCTACGACAGCGCGAGCAATGACGGCAAAGAACTGTTTGCTTATATGCCGCAGGCGGTGCTGAGCAGCATCCATAACGGCACCACTGCGGCGCTGGATTATTCAAGCCCGAATTACGCGCACAATTATTTTGTGGATGCGACGCCGGGCACCGGTGACCTGTTCTACAACAACGCTTGGCATACCTGGCTGGTTGGCGGCCTAGGTGCGGGTGGCAATGCGATCTATGCCATCGACATCACCAATCCGGGCACCGCCTTTACCGCCAGCAATGTGATCGGTGAATGGGGCAGCACGGGCACCAGCACCAATCCGGCGACGGGTTTGCCTGCCGCTACGGGCACGAACCCCTTGACCTGCACAAACAATGCATCGTGCGCGGCCAATCTGGGCCAGACCTACGGAACGCCGCAGATCCGCCGTCTGCACAACAGCGAATGGGGCGTCATTTTCGGCAATGGCTTCAACAGTTCGACCGGCCATGCCGGTATCTACGTCATGACGTTCCTGAGCACCACCGGCGCGCTCGACAAGGTGTATTACCTGGATACGGGTGTAGCAGGCACGGTCGCGAAACCGGATGGCATCGCTTACGTGACCCCGACTGACCTCGACGGCGACCACATCACTGACTATGTCTATGCAGGTGATTACTACGGCAACGTCTGGCGATTCGACCTGACCAGCAACCTGCCAGCCAACTGGGGGGTGACAGATTATTCGACGGCCACCATTCCAGGAACCAGCAGCACCCCGAAACCCCTGTTCACGACACCGACCGCGACCACCTGCACGGTGACGACCAAACCTTGCCCGACAGGAAAGTCGGTAACCAACGGTCAGCCGATCACGACGTCCGTCGTGGCCCTGTCGGTGGCACCAAGCGCCAACGGAACACCCCGTATCATGGTGGAATTCGGCACCGGTGCCGTGACGCCGCAGACCACGACGGCGGCCATCCAGTATGCTTACGGCCAACAGTCGCTCTACGGTATCTGGGACTGGAAAGTGGGCCAATCCGGCACCGTCGGCGCCCCCTTCAATGGCCTGACCGGTTCAACGGCGCCCACGGCCGGGTTCACGACCAGTGCGCTGCAACAGCAATCGGTCACCGCGACGACCAACTCGACCAGCGACGGAACCGTGCAGGGCTACCGCACGATCAGCAACGCCTCCATCTGTTTCGTCGGGACGACCTGCAGCTCAGGCAGCGGATCGGTAGCGGGAACCCAGTACGGGTGGTACATGAACCTGCCCGGCTTTAGCACCACCGTCACCGGCGTCGACGGTACCACTGGCACCACCGGCAACAACCAGACCGAGCAGGTGATCTACAGCCCGGTCGAACTCGAGGGTGCGTTCACCGTGAACACCACGATACCCGCCAACAATGCCCCGCTCGCCTGCTCCGTGCAGAACGCCCAAGGCTGGACCATGGCACTCAACCCAGCAACCGGTGGCCTCTTCAACCAGTCGTTCTTCGACGACGCCAGCGGCCAGCCTGTCACCCTCAACGGAACACCCGTCAGCGGGATTGCCATCAACGCGACCGGCAGCCCGTCGGTGGTGACGGCCAATGGCAAGCCCTATCTGGTTTCCCAGACCGTCAACGGTACCGGTACGGTCAACCAGATCAACCCGCCGCCAGGCAATAATGGTGGGCGCCTGACGTGGATCGAGTTGCACTGATGAAAATGGTGACGACAATGCGAACCGCATTCGCAGCTACCCAACAGGCCAATACCGTGAATCCGGAAGCCATGCCACATACCCCGAATATGCACCCGTTCCGGCCAGCGCAAAGGAAGTTGACATGGCGCAAGGCTAACGGCTTCACGCTAATCGAACTGATGATCGTGGTGGCCATCGTGGCCATCCTGGCGGCCATTGCCATTCCGGCTTACCAGAAGCAGATCCTTCAGTCGCGCCGCACTTCGGCAAAAACCGCGCTGCTTGACCTGTCCGGCCGGGAAGAAAGGTACTACGCCGCCAACAACACCTACGACGCCTCGTTGTCGGACCTCGGCTACGCTGCCACGGGTGGTGCGCTCCAGGTGCCCAACAGTAGCAACGAGGATTACTACAGCGTAGCCATCGCCGTGACCGCCGCCGCCGGCACGACCCCGGCGAGTTATGTGGCAACAGCAGTGCCAGTAAACAGCCAGGCGGCGGATGCAACTGGTGGTTGCGGCACTTATTCGATTACGGATCTCGGCGTGCAGGGCAATACCGGCACCAACACGGGCCCGGGGGGTAGCGGATGCTGGTGATATGCCGGAATGCGATACATGTATTCCCCGGAGTGTCCTGAAATTTTTCGGGCTATGCGCTGAACTGTCAACCCATTCCACCGGCCGCGTTGCGCAGCAAGCCATGGTCAGCCACAGCCGTTGAGCGGATAATCGACGACCCTCGACGCTAAGCGGCTGCGCAATGTTTGTACCTGGTCAACGCTGGATCTCCTCCGCTGAACCCGAGCTCGGACTCGGCACCGTATTGCGCGTCGAAGGACGTGGCGTGCAGGTGTTGTTTGCCAAGGCCGGGGTGCTACGCCCCTACGCCGTCGATTCGGCACCGCTGCTGCGTGCCGAGTTTCGCGCTGGGCAGCGTGTGGCCGGCAAGGGCATCGCGTTCCTGGTGGAGCGCGTTGAGATCCGCGAGGAGCTGCTGATCTATCGCGGTGAAGGTCGCGAGCTGGAGGAAGGCCAGCTCGACGACGAACAGAGTGTGAGCCAGGCCGATGATCGCCTGATCGGCGGCCGCACCGATTCGGTAGCACAGTTCGAATTGCGCCTGGAAGGCCTCAAACGACGCGCCGAGGCTCGCCGCTCGCCAGCCTGGGGCTTGGGTGCTGCTCGGATCGGGTTGGTGCCGCACCAGTTGCGCGTGGCCGGCATCGCTTCGGCGCGACGACCGCCGCGGGTGCTGCTGGCGGACGAAGTCGGCCTGGGCAAGACCATCGAGGCGGCCATGATCATCGCGCGCCAGCTTGCCACCGGCCGCGCCTCGCGCGTGCTGCTGCTGTTGCCAGACACGCTGGTCTACCAGTGGTTTGTCGAGCTGTTGCGCCGCTTCAATCTCAGCTTCGCGATCTACGACGAGGAACGCTGCGAAGCGCTGACTCAATCCGACGACCAGCAATCCGGCGACAACAGCAATCCATTCGAAGACGAACAACTGGTGATCGCCGACTTCGGCTTTCTCGAAAACTCGCCCAAGCACGCGCAGCAATTGCTGGACGCGCCGTGGGACCTGCTGGTGGTCGACGAAGCCCACCATCTGGCGTGGTCGCCGGAAGCCGCCAGCCCGCGCTACACGATGGTGGAGAAACTGGCCGCCGCGATCCCTGGCGTGATCCTGCTCACCGCCACGCCGGAACAGCTCGGCCGCAGCGGCCACTTCGCCCGTCTGCGCCTGCTCGACCCGCAGCGTTACCACGACCTGGACGGCTATCTGGCCGAGGCCGATACCTATCAGGCGCTATCGCGGATTGCCGACCGGCTGCTCGATGGTGTCGCGCTCGACGATGCCCAGCGCGCCATCCTGGCCAGGGCCTTCCACGGCGACGAGGCGCTCACCGCGCAGCTGGCCGACTCGACCAAACCGGCGCATGCGCGCGAATTGCTCGCTGCGTTGATCGATCGCCACGGCACCGGCCGCGTGATGTTCCGCAACAACCGCGCTGGCGTGGGCGGCTTTCCCAAGCGCCTGCCCGAGTGGCATCTGCTGGACGCCGACACGCTGGAGGAAAGCACACGCCAGTCCCTGCTGGCCGAATTCCATGCCGACATCCAGCAGCCGCCGGCCCTGATCGAGGTCGATTACAGCGCCGATCCGCGCATCGACACCCTGATCGCCCTGCTCGATCAACATCCGCAGGACAAGTTCCTGCTGATCTGCCGCAGCCAGGCCAAGGTGCTGGCGCTGGAGGAAGTGCTGCGCACCCGTAGCGGCGTCGGCGTGGCACGCTTCCACGAAGGCCTCGGCATCATCCAGCGCGACCGCAACGCAGCGTATTTCGCCCAACCCGATGGCGCACGCCTGCTGCTGTGTTCGGAGATCGGCTCGGAAGGGCGCAACTTCCAGTTCGCGCACCGGCTGATCCTGTGGGACCTGCCGCTGGATCCGGATCTGCTCGAACAGCGCATTGGCCGGCTCGACCGCATTGGCCAGAAGCACGACATCAGCATCCACATCCTGGTCGTCGCCGACAGTGCACAGCATGTGCTGGCGCGCTGGTACGACGAAGGCATCGACGCGTTCCGCATGAGCCCGGCCGATGGCCGCGAGCTGCTGCGCCGCTACGGCGAGCCGCTGGCGCGACTGGCCGACGAACACGCACGCGGCGACGACAACCGCGACCAGGAACTGGACGTGCTGCTGGCCGAGACGCGTGCCAGCCACGAACAGATGGCCGAACTGATCCGCGCCGGCCGCGATCACCTGCTGGAGCTGGCGTCCAGCCGCGACCTGCATGCCGACGAGCTGCAGCAGGCGTTTGCGCGCGAGGATCGCGATCCCAGCCGCGACGCCTTCGTGCAGCGCCTGCTGGAAGCGTTCGGCATCCACCCCGAGGAACTCGGCGGCCAGGTGCTGCTGCTCGATCCGCAATACCTGTCCACCGATGCCCTGCCCGGTTTCGCCGAAGGTCCGCAGTCGGTGACGTTCGCCCGCGAGGTGGCGCTGGCCCGCGAGGACCTGCCGCTGCTGCGGCTGGACCACCCGCTGGTGGCCGGCGCGATGGATCTGGCGCTGTCCGGCGAACAGGGCAACGCCGCCTTCATGGTCGACGATGTGCTGCCGCCACGGACCGCACTGTTGCAGACGGTGTTCGTGCTCGAATGCGTGGCTGACCGGAAACTCGATGCCGAACGCTTCCTGCCGCCCCTGCCGATCGTCGTCACTGTCGACACCCGGCTGGCCGAGCGCGCCGACTTCTCACCCAGCGAAACCGCCTTGCGCAAGGCTGGCGACCGCAATATCGAGGTGGTGCGTTATCGCAAGTTCCTCGGCAAGCTGGTGCCGCCGATGCGGGAACGCGCGGAGACGCTTGCCGCCACACGCGGACAGGCCAGCATCGATGAGGCCGTGGCGCTCGCCACGGCCACGCTGGACGCCGAACTGTCGCGCCTGCTCGCGCTGCGTGCGGTGAACCCGTCGGTCAGCGAAGCCGAAATCACCACGGTCGCCGGCGAACGTGCCGCCCTGCTCGCCGCCCTGCCGCAATCCCGCCTGCGGCTGGACGCGGTGCGCTTCGTGGTCAGCGCGGATTTCCTCGCGCTGCGCTGAGCTATCAGGACACCCTCATACCCTTGGCGATTTCCCGTAGGGCGGGCACTGCCCGCCGCTCTCGTCGCGTTTCGCATCCAACAAAAGCCAGAGCCGGCGGGCACTGCCCGCCCTACCAAGCTAGCGCTGCAGTTTGGCAATTTCCGAACGCATCTCACCTCATGCAGGAGCCGAAATCACTACGGTCGCCGGCGAACGTGCCGCCCTGCCGCAATCCCGCCTGCGGCTGGACGCGGTGCGCTTCGTGGTCAGCGCGGATTTCCTCGCGCTGCGCTGAGCCATCGGGACACCCCCATACCCTTGGCGATTTCCCGTAGGGCGGGCACTGCCCGCCGCTCTCGCCGCGTTTCGCATCCAACAAAAGCCAGAGCCGGCAGGCACTGCCCACCCTACGAAGCTAGCGCTGCAATTTGGCAATTTCCGAATGCGCCTCACCTCATGCAGGAGCGCACAGGGTGCGCTCCTGCACATCGATCAGCGCATCAGCAGTCGCTTCGGCTTGAGCGGCAACTTTCCGCGCCAGTATTCGATCAGCACATAGCCGCCCAGCATGCCCCCCAGATGTGCGAAGTGGGCAACGCCTGCCTGGGTGCCGGTCACGCCCAGTACCAGCTCCACCACGGCATAGCCGGTGACGAACAGCCATGCCGGCATCGGCACCGGCAGGAACATCAGCATGACTTTCTCGTGTGGATACATCATGCCGAACGCCAGCAGCAGGCCAAAGATCGCGCCCGAGGCACCGAGGGTGGGATAGAAGCCGTGGGTAAACCACTGCACCACCAGCAGCTGTGCCACGGCGGCCACGATCGCGCAGACAAAGTAATAGACGAGAAAATTGCGCGCGCCGAAGGTGCGTTCGATCGTTCCGCCAAACATGTACAGCGCGAACATGTTGAACAGGATATGGGTAAACCCGCCATGCATGAACGCGTAGCTGACCACCTGCCACGGCCGGAACCCTACCGACACCACCGCGCCGTTCGCCGCCTGCATCAGCTGATCCGGTCCCCACGGCCACAACGCGAAATACTGCAGCAACGTGTCGCCGATCACCTGCTGCAGCAGGAACACGGCGATATTGGCGATCAGCAGGTTGCGCGTGACGGGTGGCAGATCGAAGGGCATCAGAGGGCTTCCGGTGGATCAATGACGGTAAGGTACGCGCAGCGCAGGCATCGACGCGACCGTGGCATGGATACGCTGACCCGCATCGCCTAGGATCGTTCACCCACCGACGATGCCATGGGCGGGTCGCGGCGAATGAAAAAGCCGCCTCGCGGCGGCTTCCGACAACAACGGCAACGGGCATCGGATCAACCGTTGTGCGCGACCTGCACGATCCCCTCAGGACGCTTGGCGCCGGCAAAGCGCTTTGCCCAGTAGGCGTCGCTGAGGCTGGAGATCTCCACCGACTTGCCGGCACTGGGCGAATGGATGAAGCGCCCTTCGGAAATGTAGATGCCGACATGCGAGATGCTGCGCTTGCCGTGGGTGCGGAAGAACACCAAGTCACCCGGCTTCATGTCGGCACGATTGACCTTGAGCCCGGCCAGAAACTGCGAAGCGGAGTTGGTCGGCAGCTGCAGGCCGATCGCATGGGCAAACACGTAACGGACGAAACCGCTGCAGTCGAATCCGGTCGAAGGATCGCGACCGCCGCGTACATAGCGGATATCACGCAGGTTCATCGCCATCGTGATCAGCGCCTTGCGCAGATCAGTGACGTTCTCGTTGCCGACTGCGTCCGGCGTCTGGCCGGATTTGTCGCCCGCCACGGCATCCACGGCCGCGACGCTCCGATCACCGGCGGTCAACGCGCCGAAATAAGTCGGCCTGGTGGATTGCACCAGCATCTGGGCCGGATTGAATACCGGCGCCTGGTTCAGCCAGGCCGGCGCGGCATTGGCGCTGACCGTCGCACCGGCCACCGCGAAGGTATGGGCCTGCAGCAGATGGGATGTCGGCAGCGCCGACTTCACCTCGACGGTCTCGGCCGTATCCACCGTCGTCGGGAGGTCGCTGTCTGCAACGGCCGCGTGGGATGCTGCTGAATGAGTGTGGGACGTCTTGTGCGCTGAGCTTGCCAGCTTGCCGTGGGTCGGCTTGTGATGGGCCGGTTTGCTGTTCGCCTGCTTGTGTTGTGGCTGCGCATGGGCCGGCTTGCTCTGCGTCTTGCTGGTGGTGGCCTGCACGGGAACGGCAACGAGCAAGACGGCAGCGAGCACGGAGAAAGCGGTCAATCGGTTGATTGGCATGCGGGAAAAATCCCCTGGACTACATCAGGATTAGCCGCCTGCGAAGCTGACGACGTGACTAGGGCGTGAAGTTAGCAAGAAGGCCTAGGCCGTTTGTTCGATCCCGGTTAACTGAACTCCATCGTTTCAAAAAATCGTGATCCACCACACACTTATATAAGTTATTGATTTTAAACAAACAATAGCTGACACGTCACCCTGCTCCCAACCATTCCAGGACTTGATCCGATTTTCATGTCATTGATCCGGAGCCGGATAGGCCCGGCCACCGAAAATCGCCGTACCGATACGCACCTCGGTAGCCCCTTCGGCGATGGCAAGCGGAAAATCGCCACTCATCCCCATCGAAAGCCTTGGCAGATCATGACCTTGCACCACTGCCCGGTCGCGCAACTGGCGCAGCAGCGAGAAGCAGCCGCGCACTTGAGCAGCCTCGTCGGAATGGATCGCCAGCGTCATCAGGCCGCGCACGCGCAGGGTGTCATAACCGCGCAGGGCATCCAGGAAGGCCGGTAGCTGGGCCGGCGGCAGTCCGTACTTGCTCGGCTCGGGCGAGGTCTTGACCTGCACCAGCACGTCCATCGAGCGGTCCGCCTGCTGCAGTTGCCGGTGCAGCGCCGCCGCCAGCTCCAACCGGTCCAGCGACTGCACCTCGCAGGCCAGCCGCGCCACCTCTTTGGCCTTGTTGGTCTGCAGGTGACCGATCACCACCCAGTCGATGCCGCCATCGGCCAGTGCGGCGGCCTTGTCGCGGATCTCCTGCACCCGGTTCTCGCCAAAGCGATGCAGGCCCAGCGCGAGCGCCGCCCGGATCACCTCCGGGCCGAAGGTCTTGCTGACCGGCAGGATGGCTACCGTGGCCGGATCACGTCCGGCGGCATGGCAGGCGTCATCGACCCGCCGGCGGATCTGCGCCCAGTTGGCGGCCAGATAGGCGGTATCCGTGCTCATGCGCCGGCGATCGAACTCAGGCCTTGGCGCCCTGCTGGTGGTGCCGCGCCACCACTTCGGCCACCACCATGCTGACTTTCTTGCCGGTGGGGATGTGCAGGAATTCGTTCGGGCCGTGCGCGTTGGAATGCGGACCGAGCACGCCGGTGATCAGGAACTGTGCCTTGGGGAATTTCTCGCCCAGCATGCCCATGAACGGGATGCTGCCACCTTCGCCCATATAGGTCGCCGGCGCGCCGAAGTGATGCTGCGAGGCCTCGGCCACCGCCTGCTCCAGCCACGGCGACAGTGCCGGTGCGTTCCAGCCGCTGCCGTCCTTCTCCAGGGTGAAGCTGACCTTGGCGCCGTACGGCGGATCCTTCTCCAGCAGCTGCTTGACGAACTCGCCGGCCTTGGCACCGCTCAGCGTCGGCGGCACGCGCAGGCTCAGCTTCACCGAAGTGAATGGCCGCAGTACGTTGCCGGCACTCTCCAGCGGCGGGATGCCACCGATACCGGTGACCGCCAACTGCGGCCGCCAGGTGCGGTTGAGCACCAGCTCGGCCAGATCGTGGGTGACCGGCTGCATGCCCTCGACCCATGGAAACTTGCTGTAGATATCGTCGCCCAGCACCTCGGCCGAGAGTTTGGCCTGCTCGACTCGCTGCGCGGGAATCTCGACGTAGAGTTCCTTCGGCTTGATCGTTCCGGTGGCCGGATCCTCCAGCCGCGACAGCAGTTCGCGCAGGATGCGGAAGCTCGACGGCACCACGCCGGAGGCATCGCCCGAGTGCACACCCTCTTCCAGCACCTGCACGGTGAGGTTGCCGCCGGTCATGCCACGCAGCGAGGTGGTCAGCCACAGCTGGTCGTAGTTGCCGCAGCCGGAATCCAGGCAGACCACCAGCGACGGACTGCCGATGCGTGCGGCCAGGTGATCGACATAATAAGGAAGGTCGTAGCTGCCCGATTCCTCGCAGGCCTCGATCATGACCACGCAACGCGCGTGCGGGATGCCCTGCTCGTGCAGTGCCAGCAGTGCAGCCAGCGAGCCGAAGATCGCATAGCCATCGTCGGCGCCGCCGCGGCCGTACAACTTGTCGCCCCTGATCACCGGCGTCCACGGACCAAGACCTTCGGCCCAGCCGGTCATCTCAGGCTGCTTGTCCAGGTGGCCGTACAGCATCACGGTGTCATCGCCCTGGCCGGGCACTTCGATATAGATGAGCGGCGTGCGTCCTTCCAGCCGCACCACCTCCAGCGTGGCGCCCGGCAGCGCGGCCAGCTTGGCGCGCGCCCAGGTTTCCATCAGCTTGACCGCGGCATCCATGTAACCGTGCTCGGCCCACTTGGCATCGAACATCGGTGACTTGTTGGGAATGCGGATGTACTCGACCAGCTGCGGCACGATCTCGTCGTCCCACAGGCCGCTGACGTAACGGGAAAGGCGGGCAGTATCCATGGTCAGGCTCCGGTGACGATCAAACCGTCATTGTAACAGCGCCACCCAGCCACACCCGACACGCCATCAGGGGATGCCCACAGCTGGCCAGCATGCTTGCGCACAGCCTCGCCATGGGATGCCCGACTGCACCGCTACCCATCGCCAGCCACAGTGACGCGGCGGCACTCGGATGCCGCCATCACACCCAGGGAGAAAGGCCATGTTCCACAAACTTGCCATATTTGTCCTTGCACTGACCCTCGCACTGCCCGGCCTGGCGCTCGCCACGACCCCCGTCAACGTCAACAAGGCCGACGCCGCCACCATCGCCAGTTCACTCGATGGCATCGGCCAGTCCAAGGCGCAGGCGATCGCCGCCTGGCGCGATGCGCACGGCCCCTTCAAGAGCGCGGACGACCTGGCCCAGGTCAAGGGCATCGGCGCGGCAACGCTTGAACGCAACCGCGCCGCCATCCTGCTCACCGACAGCGCCGCCGAAACCACGACCGCAGCCAAGGCGGACAAGCCCGTCAAGAGCCGGCGCCGGAGCAAGAAGGCCGCGGTCGAGGATGCCGCGACAGGGGAGTAATCAGCAGGACCCTCCCACGGACGGGAACCTGGCGGCGCGATCCATGGCGGGTCGCGCCGCTTGCGTTACACTCGCGCGCCCTTTCCTGACCGCCACATCCGCCATGATCCTGCCGCGTTATCACATTGCCGCCTCCGCCATCCATGGCGCCGGCAAGGGCCTGTTCCTGGATGAAACCGTGGCAGCCGGGCGCATCATCACCGCGCCCGACGGCATCAACGACACGTTCCGCTACGCCGACATCACCGCGTCGCCGCAGCTCAGCGCCCTGTTCCATGCCAGCGCGCGCTGGTTCGAGGATCGCTACACGCTGTCGCCCGACTGGCCGGACGAGTGCTACATCAACCACAGCTTCACGCCGAACGGGTTGTGGCATCTCGGCTTCGTGTTCGCGCTGGCCGAACTGCCGCCCGGCACCGAGATCACGGTGGACTACCGGCACCTGCTGCCGCCCGGCCAGGCCGAGGATTTTGTGGATTCGGTCACAGGTGAGACAATCACCGGATTGTCCTGGCTTGAGAGCCTCACCAGCAGCACCCGTGCGCTGGCCGGATTGCTGGACGCCACCCACCGCTGATTGTGATGTTTGATATTCCAACTCTTGAAACGGCGCGCCTGCGCCTGACCGCACTGACCGAACAGCACTTCAACGACTACGCCGCGATGCTTGCCGACCCCGACAGCACGCGCTGGATCGGCGATGGACAGCCACTGGACCGCACCAATGCCTGGCGCTCGCTGGCCATGCTGCTGGGCCACTGGCAGCTGCGCGGCTGCGGCATGTGGGCACTGGAGCTGAAATCCAGCGGCGAATTCATCGGCCGCGCTGGCCTGATGTACCCCGACGGCTGGCCCGACCTGGAACTGGGCTGGATGTTGAAGCCGGAACACCGCCACCACGGCTATGCCACCGAAGCGGGCGATGCCGTACTCGATTTCGCCTGGAACCAGCTGCATGCCCAGCGCGTGATCAGCCTGGTGCGAATCGGCAATGAGGCCTCCGACCGGGTGGCCGAACGGCTCGGCGGCGAGCACATCGAGGACATGGATTTCTACGGCAGCCACAGCCACGTGTTCGCCTACTACCCGCCGCATCGCGAAATCCGGCGCGCGTACGCCTGAGTATGACCTGCACGAGCCGCGGAACCTGCCTGACCGGCGGCCGAACGCCGCTGTCGCGGGCAGAAACCGCAGCCAACCACGACTTGTCTGCAGCGACGCAACGCCGGAGAATCCGCAGACGCACTGTATCCGCCCGGGCAGCAGCCTGAATCGGGCCATGCCGCGCATCATGGTTGTTGATCCGCGACCCACCTCCCCAGGAGTCCCCCATGCGCATCCTGCTGGCCGAGGATGATTCATCCATCGCCGACGGCATCTGCGCATCGCTGCGGCATGGCGGCCATGCCGTGGATCACGTCGCCAGTGGCAATCTCGCCGATGCGGCGCTGCGCGACCACGAATACGATCTGCTGGTGCTCGATCTGGGCCTGCCCGCGCTCGACGGCAGCGAAGTTTTGCGTCGTTTGCGCAGCCGCGGGACGGTCCTGCCGGTGCTGGTGGTGACCGCGCGCGATGGCCTGCCCGAACGCATCCGCGTGCTTGACCTGGGCGCCGACGATTACCTCGTGAAACCCTTTGCACTGGCCGAGTTCGAGGCACGCGTACGCGCATTGCTGCGCCGGGCCAGCAGCCAGGGCAAGCCGGAGCTGCAACTGGGCCGGTTGCGGCTGGATCTGCCCGGGCACCGCGCCTGGATCGACCAGGCACCGCTGGAGCTGACCGCGCGCGAGTTTGGACTACTGGAGGCGCTGGCGCTGCGTGCTGACCGCGTCACCAGCCGCGTCCAGTTGATCGAGGCACTGTGCGACTGGGATCAGGAACTGACCGACAACGGGCTGGATATCGCGATTCATCGCCTGCGCCGCAAACTGCAGGGCAGCGGCACCGGCGTGCGCACGATCCGCGGCCTGGGCTATCTGCTGGAAGAGGCCGAGGAGTCCGGGAGCGATCCGGCATGACCTCGCCGCCCATCCGCCGTCGCCGCCCCAGCCTGCGCCGACGCCTGCTGATTTTCCTGCTGATTCCGATGGCCGCGTTGCTGCTGCTGGACGCCATGCTGACCTACAGTGTGGCCCTGGGCTACGCCAACAAGGTGCATGACCGCGACCTCAGCGACGATGCGTTGACGCTGGCGAAGATGCTTGGCAACGACGAGCTCGGCGGCACGCTGACGCCGCAGGCGCGGTTCCTGCTCGAATACGATCCGTCAGGGCACAGCTACTTCAGCGTCGTCAGCACCCGGCATGGACTGCAGGCCGGCAATGGACGCCTGCCGCGACTTGCGCAGACGCCCGCGCTGGGCGATGTGCCGGTGCTGTACGACACGCAACTGGACAAGCATGCGCTGCGCGCCGCCAGCGTGCATACCGCCGCCAGTCATGACCCCAGCGACAGCTTGATCATCACGGTGGCCGAAACCCTGCGCGACCGCCACGAGCAGGCGCGGGAAATCCTGCTGCTGGCCACCCTGATGCAAACCTTGCTGATCGTCTGTGTACTGTCACTGGTCTGGTTCGGCGTCAGTCGCGGCCTGCGCGTGCTCGATCCGCTGACGGCCCGACTGGCTGCACGCACGCATGAGTTGACACCGATCAACGGCCCCGATGTGCCACAGGAAATCCAGCCACTGACACGCACCATCGACGCATTGTTCGGCCGCCTGCGCGGCATGCTGGCCCTGCACGACCGCTTCATCGCCGATGCGGCACACCAGCTGCGCACGCCGCTGGCCGGATTGAGCCTGCATGTCGACCGCGCGCTGGCCGACCCGCAACCGGAAACCGTGACCGACGCGCTGATGCACATCCAGCGGCTGACCCATCGCGCCGCGCGAACCACCTCGCAACTGCTGTCGCTGGCCCGCGCACAGGCCTCGCCGAACGACAACGAGGAGTGCAAGCGGCTGGATCTGGGCCGCTTGATTCCCGAAGCCGTTTCGCTGCGTGTACATGACGCGCTGGTCGCCGGTGTGGATCTGGGCTATCAGGAACCGGCTACCAAGCAACCCCTATGCATCCTCGGCGATGCCGCCAGCGTGCAGGATCTGCTGGACAACCTGATCGACAACAGCGTGCGCTATGGCGGCCGCGGCAGCACGGTCACCGTCGACCTGCAGACGCGGGCCGACGGTGGTGCCAGCCTGAGTGTCGAGGATGACGGGCCCGGCGTGGCTCCCGAACTGCTGCCGCGTCTGAGCGAACGTTTCTTCCGTGCCGCCGCCAATGGCGAGGAAGGCAGCGGATTGGGCCTGGCGATCGTCCAGCGCATCGCCGAACGGCATCACGCCGAAGTGACCTACCGATCAGGCGAAGAACGTGGCCTGCGCGTCGAAGTGCACTTCCCGCCGGTGGCCTGAGATGAGATCGGGCCGCCCTGTTCAGTGTGCACCCTGCCTGTACGTTTGGCCGCGCCCCTATTGCGATCCTGTGCTTCGCCTTCACAATAGTCGATGACGCCAACCTTAATGATGACCACCACGGATACCGATTGGGCGCGGCAACGCCGGGTCATCGCCATGGAACCATGTATATCGTGCCTTCCCGAATCTTGAGCAAGGCAACCACCGGCAGCCTGCTGAGTGGCTGCCTGATCGGTGCCTTGCTCGGCGGCCTCGCTGGCTGCGCCGCGCCGGTGCCCAGGCTGACCCCGCCAGTGCCCGCGCAATGGCAGCATGCGATCGCTTCGGATCCAGCCAGGCCGAGCGATCTGCACGGCTGGTGGCATGCCTTCGGCGATGCCGGGCTCGATGCACTGATCGACCGTGCACTGACCAATAATCTTGATGTGGCGCAGGCCGTCGAACGCCTGCGCGCCGTGCGTGCGGTGCGGCGTAGTGCCCAGACACGTTACCTGCCCTCGCTGCGCGCGAGCACCAACGATGTGGTCGAACCGAGCGCAAACGCCTCCTACCAGTTGGTAGGCTTAGATGCCAGCTGGGAGTTTGGCTTGTTCGGCCGGGGCGAAGGCAGTCGTCGCGAGGCGCGAGGCGCGCTGGACGCAGGCATCGCCGATCTGCGCACTGCGCAGGTTTCGCTGGTTGCCGAGGTCGTGCGCGAATGGATCGGGTTGCGCACCGCGCAGCAGCAGGAACAGCTGCTGCTGCGGATCAACCAGGCGCGCGAGCGCGAATGGGAATTGCTGCAGGTGCGCCAGCATCTGCAGCTGGTGGCGCCCAGCGCAGTGGATCAGGCGCAGGCGGCATTTGCGCAATCCACCGCCGCTCTGGCAGCGCCGCGACAGGCCATCACGGCCAGTGCCCAGCGACTGGCCATGCTGCTCGGCCAGAACCAGCCCGACGCCGCCTGGTCGCAGCCGGGCATGCCACCCGAACTGGGCGCATGGCAACTCGACAGCACACCAGCCGACCTGGTGCGCACGCGCCCGGAGATTGCCCGTGCCGAAGCGGACGTGCTGCAGGCCGCCGGCGCGCTGGCGCTGGCCCACGCCGACCTGTTTCCCAGTGTCGGCATCGGCGGTTCGATCGACTGGTCGACCGACATCGATAACAACACCAGGCATTCCACCACCCCCAACTCGATCGTCTCGCTGGGGCCGGAGCTCAATATTCCGCTGTTCGATTGGGGCATCCGGCTGGCCGCCAAGCACGCCAAGGATCATGAGCTGAAAGCCAGCGTGCTGGCTTACCGGCAAGCCGTACTGCAAGGCGTGAGCGAGGTGGAGACCGCACTGGGCGCCGTGCAGCAGCAGCAGCAGCGCGAACAGCACAGCCTGCTCGCGTGGCAGGCGCTGCAGCGCGTTGACCAGGCCGCGCAAACCCGGGTGAACCTGCAACTGGGCAGCCCGCTCGATCTTGCCGAGAGCCGGATCGCCGCCGATCAGGCAGCGATCGAACTGGCCGACGCCCGTGCCGGGCACAGCTTGGCCTACGTGGCACTGTTCAAGGCACTCGGCGGTGCGCCATTGCCACCCGCTGCCGAGGCAGATACGCCACCGGCAGCGACCGCCGGCGAGGCGCACCGCTGATGGTGGCCCTGGCGCGCAAGACGCTGATCTACGAATGGCGGCGCTTCCTGCCGGCGATGCTCGCGGTCGGTTTCGCCGGCCTGCTGCAGCTGCTGCAGATTGCGCTGGTGCTGGGCATCTTCGGCAGCACCAGTCTCTACATCACCGGCTCGTCGGCGGACGTATGGGTGGGTTATCCCGGCACCCAGAGCGTGGGCTCGGGTCGCACGATCGATGCCGACGTGGAATCGCGCATCCTGATGGACCCGGCGGTGCTGCGGGTCGAACCATATATCTGGGTCGACGGTGACTGGCGCGGCCCCGCCGAAACCGGCGGCGTCTCGGTGTTTGTTTCCGGTATCGACCCACGTCCCGACGGCCTGATGTTCTCGAAGGCACTGGCGCCCAACCTGCGCGCGCGACTGGCAGAACCGGATGCGGTCGTCGTCGACCGTTCGGTGCTGGACCAGCTCGGCGTCGGCATCGGCCAGACCGCCACCATCAATGGCCATCAGGTGCGCGTGGTCGGCATCAGCAGCGGCTTGCGCGCGCTGGGTGGCGTCAACGTGCTGTGCTCGCTGGATACCGCGCGACAGCTGGACGACGATCCGACTGACAGCGGCCCGACCTATCTGGTCGCCAAGCTGCGCGATCCAACCCAGGCCGCGGCAGTCGCCACACGCCTGCGCGGCAGCACGGCGTTCGGTCCCTACACCACCTGGAGTGCCAGCGATTTCGCAAGTATCTCGGTGCGCTACTGGCTGTTCGATACCGGCGCCGGTGCCGGCGTGCTGTTCCTGGCCGGCATCGTGTTCCTGGTCGGTGCGGTGATCACCAGCCAGACCCTGATCGCCGCAGTCAATGGTTCGATGCGCGAATACGCCACTCTCAATGCGCTGGGCGTGGGCGTGGGAGCGTTGCGCCGGGTGGTGCTGGAACAGGCGTTCTGGGTGGGTGCGCTCGGCCTGCTCGGTGCGGGCGTGCTTGGTATCGTGCTGATGCTGCTGGCCCGCAGCCAGGATGTGCCGGTGGTGCTGAATGTGCCGGCGGCACTGGCCTGCATCGTCCTGGTGATGGGGCTGGCCGCGGTTTCCGGACTGGCCGCCATGCGTAGCATGCGCCGCGCCGACCCTGCCACCTTGTTGAGGTAGCCGCGATGCATCCTGCCAATGCCACCGAACAGGTACGCGCACCCGCCCTGCTGGCCGAAGGGATCAGCAAGGCTTTCGTGTCCGGCAATCAGCGCACCCAGGTGCTGGACAAACTCTCGCTGAGCCTCGATGCCGGCGAACTGACCCTGATCTCCGGCCCTTCAGGCTGCGGCAAAAGCACCCTGCTGGCGATCCTCAGCGGCCTGCAGAAGGTCGACAGCGGGCATGTGCGGGCGCTCGGCAGCGAACTGGGCCAGCTCGACCTGAAGGCGCTGGAGCGCTTTCGCCTGCAGCACACCGGCTTCGTGTTCCAGGGCTTCAACCTGTTCCCCGCATTGAGCGCGTTCGAGCAGGTCGAGTTGCCGTTGAACCACATGGGCCTGTCGCGCACCGAGGCACGTCGCCGTGCGCAGCAGTCGCTGGAAGAAGTCGGCCTGGCGCATCGCATGCGGTTGCGGCCGTCCGAACTGTCCGGCGGCGAGAAGCAGCGCGTGGCGATCGCTCGCGCGCTGGCGAAGGAGCCGGAGCTGCTGTTCGCCGATGAACCCACCAGCGCGCTGGATGCGGCCAACGGCCAGATGATCATCGACATCCTGCACCGGATCGCCCGCACCCACGGCACTACCGTGCTGTGCGTCAGCCACGATCCGCGCCTGGTCGTCCACGCCGATCGCGTCCTGGCGATGGAAGACGGCCGCATACTCAGCGACCAGCGCCCGCCCGCGCCGGCCGCGCCAGATCAGGAAATCTCATCATGAAGCCGCCCATCATGAAGCTGCACCTACCTTTCCCGCCACGGCACCCGCAGGTCTTGCTGCTGATCCGCCTCGGCTGTCTGGCCATCGCGATGCCGTACCTGCTGAGCGCGTGCTCCAAACCCGCCGATGCCCCCGTCAGCGCCACCGCCAAACCCGTTGCCGCGTATGCCGCGGTGGCCCGCGGCAGGATCGATATCGAAGGCGGCCTGCTGAACCTGTCGATGTCGCGCGAAGGCACCCTGGCCACAGTCGCCGTGCATGAAGGCGACCACGTCAAACAGGGGCAACTGCTCGCCGCGCTGGATACCGAGCCGGCCAGGCTGGCGGTGGATGCGGCACAGGCGCAACTGGAGCAGGCACAAGCACAACTGAAGCTGCTGGCAGTCAAGCAGGCGGCCGCGAAAGAACGCGCCCGGCGGCTCATTGCCGCCGTCGCTGCCGGCGCCGGCGATGGCCAGAGTGCCGACGATGCACGCGAAGCTGCCGCACAGCTCGACGCCGAGCAACAAGCCGACCAGGCCGCGCAGGACATGGCCAGCCAGAAACTCGCCGAGGCCCGCTACGAGCTGAAGCAGCGCAGCCTGCTCGCACCGTTCGACGCCGAAGTGGTGCATGTGCTGGCCCAGCCCGGCGCAAGCGTGTCGCCGTCGTCCGGTCCGCTGTTCACCCTGCTGCCGCAAAAACCGCGGATCGTTCGTGCCGAACTCAACGAGAGTTTCGTCGGGGTGATCCAGCCCGGCATGCATGCCGAGGTGGTCGCTGATAGCGGTCGCGGCAACGATCAATGGAGCGCGCACGTGCTGCGTATCGGCCAGGTCTACGGTCCGGCCACGCTGGAGAACGACCCGCAGGTGCGCGCCAACGCGCGCACGGTGGAATGTGTGCTGGCATTTGACGAACCGCAGAACCTGCGCATCGGCCAGCGCGTGATCGTGCGCTTTGGCACCGCTCCCGCAGCGGCCCCGGCAGCCTCGAAAGACTGAGGAAACCGCGATCTGCGACCCTGTAGCGCATCAAGGACCGCCATCGGTCAAACGATGACGGTCCAAAAAATACAGGGCAAGCGTGTGATCCAGCAGACTGATTTCTTCTTCGAGGGTGGCCGCAGCGGCGTGCTGCTCATCCACGGCCTGACCGGCACGCCGATGGAAATGCGCTTGCTCGGCAAGGGCCTGAACCGTGCCGGCTTCACCGTGCACGGCATGCAGCTGGCTGGCCACTGCGGCAACGTCGAGGACCTGCTCGCCACTGGCTGGCGCGACTGGTATGCCAGCGTCGAAAAGGCGGCCGACGAGATGCTCACGAAGGTCGACCACCTGTTCGTCGGCGGCCTGTCGATGGGTGCACTGCTGGCACTGAAGCTGGCCGCGGACCGGCCCGCACAGATTTCCGGTGTCGGCGTCTATGGCGCCACCTTCCGCTACGACGGCTGGAGCATTCCGCGCATGGCGCGATTGTCGTTCCTGCTGCCGCTGCTGAAGAAGCTCGGCATCGGCCGCAACCGCAGTTTCATGGAACAACCGCCCTACGGCATTCGCGACGAGCGCCTGCGCGCGCAGGTCAGCACGGCGATGCTCGGTGGCGACAGCGCCGCCGCCGGCCTGCCCGGCAACCCGTGGTACTCGCTGGCCGAGATGTATGGCCTGGCCGCCGAAGTGCGCAGCCAGCTGCCGCAGGTGACCGCGCCGTGCTTGGTCGCGCACGCCAGTGAGGACGACATTGCCAGCCTGAAAAATGCCGAGCTGGTGATGCGCGAAGTCAGCGCACCGGCCGAGCTGCTGCTGCTCAAGGACAGCTATCACATGATCACCATCGACAAGGAACGGCGCACCCTGATCGACCGCTCGGCCAGCTTCTTCGACAGCATTGCCGCGTCGAACACCACGCAGCGCGTCGCTGCCTGATGATGCTGGCGGAGGGTTCCATTACCCCGCTGGTGGCCGGCCTGTGGTTGCTCAACATCGTGCTCGACACTGGCGGCCAGTTGGCGTTCAAGGCGGCCGCCGGTGATGAAGCGGCCGGTGACGGCCTCGCGCGTTGGAAGCACATGGCATCGCGACCGTGGCTGTGGCTCGGCGTCGCCAGCTACGTGATCGAGTTCCTGGTGTGGATCGCGTTCCTGTCGCTGATCCCGCTGTCCGAAGGCGTGCTGCTGGGCTCGATCAACATCGTCGCGATCATGGTCGCCGGACGCTTCCTGTTTGGTGAAAAACTGACCCGGCTGCGGGTCGTCGGCATCCTGCTGGTGACGCTCGGCGTGGTGATCGTGGGAGTCGGCGGATGAAGCGTTTCTACCTGATCGGCTTTCTGCTGCTGATGGGTTTCGATACCCTCGCGCAGATCAGCTTCAAGTACGCCGGCACCCAGGCGCTGCCGGTAGAGGCCAGTCTCGAGTGGGTGCTGCGCGTGTTCGCCCACCCGTGGGTGTATGGCGCGGTGATTGGCTACGTCGGCGCGTTCTTCACCTGGATGGCCCTGCTCAAGCACGCGCCGATCGGCCCCGCCTTCGCCGCCTCGCATCTGGAAGTGGTCTCGGTGATGCTGCTGTCGGTCTGGCTGTTCGACGAACATCTCAACACCGCTCGCGTGCTCGGTGCGATCGCGATCATCGCCGGTATCGTCTGCCTGGGCATGGCCGAAAGTCGCGAACACGTGCCGGAACCTGCCGAAGTCTGAGCACCGACTAAGCTGCGCGCATGCTGACCCGCCGCCATCACGAACTGCCACCCACTGCCGGCCTGCCACTCAGGCTCGCCGACCTGCGTCCGGGCGCCGCGACACTGGCGGCCGATATTGCCGCGCTGCTCGGCACGCCGCCACTGCAACTGGAATGCTCCGGCACTGCCAGTCTCCTCGTCACGCTGACCGCGCTGCACGAGCTGCAACCCAGGCGCCGCCGCGTGGTGGTGCCCGCCTACACCTGTCCGCTGGTCGCGATCGCGGTGCAGCAGGCCGGACTCGAGCTGCAGTTATGCGATCTGCGCGCCGGTCATTACGACATGGATCCGGCGGCATTGCGCGCGGCCTGCAACGAACGCACGCTGGCGATCATGCCCACTCATCTGGCCGGGCGCGTCGCCGATGTCGATGACGCGCTGGCCGTCGCCAACAACGTCGGCGCCTATGTGATTGAGGATGCCGCGCAGGCACTGGGCGCACGCCGCGGTAGCAGCAGCGTGGGGCTGGCTGGCGATATCGGTTTTTTCAGCCTGGCTGCCGGCAAGGGCCTGTCGATCTATGAGGGCGGCCTGCTGCTGGCACGCGATCCGGAACTGCGCGAGCGGCTGGCCCGTACCTCCGCACGCATCGTGCCGCGCAGCTTCGGCTGGGAGGCGAAGCGCAGCATCGAGCTGCTCGGCTACGCTGCGCTGTACCAGCCGCGCGGCCTGCGGCTGGCGTACGGCAATCCGTTGCGCCGGGCCTTGCGCCGTGGCGATCCGGTGGCCGCCGTGGGCGACGACTTTCCGTTGACGATACCGCTGCACCACGTCGGCCACTGGCGCCAGGCCGTGGGCGCACGCGCCGCCACCCGCCTGCCGGCCTTCCTCGATCAGTTGTCCGCGCAGGCGCAACGCCATCTGCCACGACTGCGCCGCATCGACGGTATCGAAGTGCTGGACGATCCCATCGGCACACATGGCACCTGGCCGTTCTTCTTGTTGCTGTTGCCCGATCAGGCGCGCCGCGACGCTGCACTGACGCAACTGTGGCACGCCGGTCTGGGCGTCAGCCGCCTGTTCATCCATGCCCTGCCCGACTACGCCTATCTCGCCGGCGTAGTGCCCGCGCAGGACGTGCCGCATGCGCGCGATTTCGCCGCACGCAGCCTGAGCATCGGCAACAGCCCGTGGCTGACCGACGCGGATGTCGAGACGATCTGCGACGTGCTCGAAGCTGTACTGCGCTGAGCTCAGCCGGACACTGCTGCAATCGCCGCCAGCAGCTGCAGATTCAACGCATGCTGCTGCGCCTGCCACTCGGCCAGCATGGCCGGATCGATCTCCGGTTGCTCGTCCATCGCCGACAGCCGGCGTTTCCACCAGCTGCGGTAGCGGTAATGCGAAACCTCGCCGTTGATGTCGCTACCGACCAGGCCGTGGCGCAGGCTGTCGATCAAGCTCAATGCATGACCGGTCAGCAACCGGCCCTGATCCCAGTTGGTGTGCGCCACCTCGGGCGAGAACGCATCCTTGTCGATCGACAGATAGCTCGGCGCGGCCTGCGTGCGCTGCGCTTCGACGAACGCATCGACCATCGCCTCGGGCGTATCGAAACCGCGGAACGCGTGCGCCAGTCCAAGCCGGCGCGACCATCTTGTATCGACGCCGATGCTCCAGTAGCTCAGCTTGCCGCGCCGCAGCGGTGTCAGGTAGTTCTCCCACGCATGACCACCACCGATATCGGCCGAGGTAATGCCGAGTACATGCACATGACTCACCTGCGGCAGCATCGCCACCTTGCGCACCCACGAACCGCAATGCACGCCGAACGGAAAACGCATGTTGTCGGGATGGTTGTCCAGCACGACGACTTGAAATGGCATACGCGACTGCAGGCGCGCGATCAGCGGCCAGCTCAGGTGATGGAAATCGCCGCTGCCCATGAACACGGTGCCGTATTCGGTCGGCAGCAATTCATCGAGCATCGTGCCGAAGCGCCGCATGGTTGTCAGCGAACAACCGAAACGGATCGACTCCTGCCAATGCTCCAATGGCAACACCAGCCGGCCGGGCAACGGCCCGACCGAATGGTCGATATCGAGTACGACGGGCCGGTTTGTCAGGTTATTCATCGGTGGCCTCCGTTGCCGCCTGCCAGCTGCGATCGCTTTCGAAATGACTGCCGAGCTTGCGCAGCAAGGCACGCAGCAACGGATTACGTGCATATACCGCATGCCGCGTGAACGTCATGCTTGCACCGAGGAAGGACTTGACCTCAGGGTCGGTCCAGCCAGCCACGTAATGGGTCAGGCCACGCTGCCGCGCGTAGTCGAGGTTGTGCATCCAGCTGACGAAATACAGGTTGTGCTCGCGCGCCTGCGGGTAGGCAAAACCGACGTACTTGTCGATCAGCTTGCCAGCATGCTCGTAGCAGAGATTCCAGCCGATCATCTGTCCGGCATGGCGATAGACGAAGAGCACGCCGCCACTGCCGGCGTCCTGCAGCACCTCGCGGAAGAATGCTGCGCTCAGGCGGTCGAAGTGGATCTCGCTTTGCGCGTACACGTTGTCGAACAGCACGTAGAACTGCGCCAGCGTGGCTTCCTCATGGAAGCGCGCGTCGCCGGTGTGCACCACCTCGATCTCGAGATCGGCCCGCGAACGCAGCTTGCGCCGGATGTTCTTCCGCCGACCGGACGACAGTCGCGCGAGGTAGTCGTCGTTCGATGCGAAATCGATCGGCACCCAGGCCAGCGCCTGCCCTTCAAGCATCACATAATCCGCAGCCTCGCAGGCATGGGCGAATTCACGCGCATA
The DNA here is from genome assembly GCA_050737735.1 of Rhodanobacter sp. GTDB lineage: Bacteria > Pseudomonadota > Gammaproteobacteria > Xanthomonadales > Rhodanobacteraceae > Rhodanobacter. Next base: position 136,394 of record JBOHYM010000039.1, read on the forward strand.
GATGTTCTCGTCGTCACTGAGCAGGGGTGAATCCTGCGCGATGTCCTTGACGATCAGTAGCCGACATTCCCGTCCGTAGGCAGCCTTCAGCCCCTGCGCAAGGTCAGCTGGCGTCACCGCAGATGGCAACGGTGCATATTCCGACACCGTGGTGCCGGCAAAGCGCGTGCGCCAGCGCAGCAGGCGCCCCCACCAGCGATACAGCGGCAAGCGGGTGACGCGGCGACGCAGATCGTCATCCGCCGTGGTCAGCAGGTCGAACGGCGCCACGAAGCTCGGCATACCCTGCGGTGACAGCTCCACCGTGAAGCCGACCGGCGGCTGCGCCATGAAATGCGCGAGCAGGGCGTCCGGCTCCAATTGCGATATGAAAGGCATAAGTAAGCAAATTTACCTAGACTGGTTGGTATGTAACATTGTCGTACACAGACAGGAGCCTGATCGTCATGAACGATACGACCCAGCAAGAGCTTTTCGAGATCATCGCCAAGCAGGCCAAGATCGATGTGGCCATCATCAAGCCCGAGTCCACCTTGAAGGACCTGGGCATCGCTTCGCTGGAGGCGATCGAGCTGATCTTCGACATCGAGGAGCATTTCGACATCACCTTCCCCGACCAGCAGGGTGCCAACTTCGACAGCGACACCGTGCAGAGCCTGATCGACGCGGTGCAGAAGGCGCTGGACGAAAAGGTCGCGAAATGACGCAGGGCAACCCGATGCGCCGCGTGGTGATCACCGGCATGGGCGCGATCAGCCCGCTCGGCGTCGGTGCCGATGCCCTCTGGCAGGGGTTGCGTGAAGGCAGCAGCGGCATCGGCCCGCTGTTCCATCCGGACGCCGAACGGCTGCGCGTGAAGATCGCGGCGCAGGTGCCGGCGAGTTTCGACCCGGCGGCGAATATCGACGAGCGCACTTTGCCGATGCTCGATCGCACCTCGGAATTCGCGCTGCATGCGGCGCGTGAGGCGATCACGCAATCTGGACTGGACTTCCGTCAGAACGAGCTCGGCGTGCGCACCGCGGTGATCGTCGGCACTGGTGTCGGCGGCGAAACCACCCAGGACGAACAAAGCAAACGGCTGTACGGAGAAAATTCCAACCGCGCGCACCCGCTCACCATCGTGCGGCTGATGACGAACGCCTCGGCCAGCCAGATCAGCATTGCGTATGGCTTGCGCGGTCCCACTTATGCCGTAGCCAGCGCGTGTGCCTCGGCGAACCACGCGATCATCCAGGCTGCCATGATGATCCGCTACGGCATGGCCGATGCAGCCGTCACGGGCGGCACCGAAGCCTGCATCACCTACGGCGCCTTGCGTGCCTGGGAAGCGATGCGCGTACTGGCCGACGACACCTGCCGCCCGTTCAGCGCCAACCGCCGCGGCCTGGTGCTTGGCGAAGGCGCCGGCATCTTCGTGCTGGAATCGTTGGAACACGCACAGGCGCGCGGCGCGGTGATCCTGGCCGAGCTCGCCGGCACCGGCATGACCGCCGATGCCACCGACATCGTGATGCCCAGTGCCGACGGCGCCGCCGCGGCGATGAGTCAGGCGCTGGCCGAGGCTGGCCTGGAGCCGCAGGATGTCGACTACATCAACGCCCACGGCACCGGCACCCAGGCCAACGACGCCACCGAGACCCGGGCGATCCGCCTCGCGTTCGGCGCACACGCCGACCGTCTCGCGGTGTCCTCGACCAAGTCGATGCATGGTCATGCGCTGGGCGCGTCCGGCGCACTGGAACTGGTGGCCGTGATCGGCGCATTGCGCGACAGCGTGGTGCCGCCCACCGCGAATCTCGACAAGGCCGATCCGGCCTGCGATCTGGACTACGTGCCGAATGTCGCCCGGCAGATGCCGGTGCGTGCCGCCCTGAGCAACTCGTTCGCCTTCGGCGGACTCAACGCGGTGCTGGCGCTGAAGCGCGCACCGTAGGGTTTTGTAGGGCGGGCACTGCCCGCCGGCCCTTGTCGATGCAGAGCGGCGGGCAGTGCCCGCCCTACGAAGCTGGCGCTCAAGCGCGCGCCGTAACGACATCTCACTCTGCAACAAACAAAAGAACCCGGCGAGCGATCGCCGGGTTCTTTTTGCGCGAGATCCGCGCGCGGCGGACGTCATGCGATGTGGCCTCAGCCCTTCTTGGCTTTGGTCAGCAACTGGTCGAGCAGCGCAATCGCCAAGTCGATTTCTTCGTGCGTGATGTCCAGCGACGGCGCGAACGTGATCACGTTCTTGTACCAGCCGCCCACGTCGAGCACGAGGCCGATCTTCTTGCCGTTGTGCTCCAGGTCACCGGCCAGGCCGATGTCGACCATTTTGTCCAGCAGAGCCTTGTTCGGCGTAAAGCCGTCTTCGGTGCAGATCTCGGCACGCAACGCGAGGCCGAGGCCATCGACGTCGCCGATTTCCTTGTGGCGCTTCTGCAGGTCGCGCAGGCCTTCGAGGAAGTGCGTACCCTTCTTCGGCACCGTGGTCTCGTAGTCCAGCTCATAACCCATCTTGATCACTTCCAGACCCAGTGAGGTACCGAGCGGGTTGGAGTTGAAGGTGGAATGGGTCGAACCCGGCGGGAACACGGTCGGATTGATCAGCTCTTCACGCGCCCACAGCCCGGACAGCGGATTGAGGCCGTTGGTCAGCGCCTTGCCGAATACCACGATGTCCGGCGTCACGCCGAAATTCTCGATCGACCACAGCTTGCCGGTGCGCCAGAAACCCATCTGGATTTCGTCCGACACCATCAGGATGCCGTACTTGTCGAGCACCTTCTTCAAGCCCTTGAAGAAGCCCGGTGGCGGGATCACGTAACCGCCGGTGCCCTGGATCGGCTCGACGTAGAACGCGGCGTATTCGCACTGGTTCGTCTTCGGATCCCACACGCCGTTGTATTCGGTCTCGAACAGGCGTTCGAACTGGCGCACGCAGCTGTCGGAATACTCTTCCGGCGTCATGCCCTTGGGGCGACGGAACGGATACGGAAACGGCAGGAACATCGCGCGCTCGCCGAAGTGGCCAAAGCGGCGGCGATAGCGATAGCTGGACGTGATCGACGAGGCGCCCAGCGTGCGGCCGTGGTAGCCACCCTCGAACGCGAACATCAGGCTCTTGCCGTTGCTGGCGTTGCGCACGATCTTCAACGAATCCTCGATCGCCTGCGCGCCACCGACATTGAAGTGCACGCGGCCATCAAGGCCAAATTTCTTCTTCGCGTCGACGGCAATTGTCTTGGCCAGCTCGATGCGGGTCTGGTGCAGGTACTGGCTGGCGACCTGCGGCAGGCGGTCGATCTGATCCTTCAGCACGTTGTTGAGGCGCTGGTTGCCGTAGCCGAAGTTCACGGCCGAGTACCACATCTGCAGATCGAGGAACGGCGTGCCGGCGGTGTCGAACATGTAGCTGCCTTCGCCGTGACGGAAGATCTTCGGCGGATCCACGTAGTGCACGGTGTCACCGAAGGAGCTGTACTTCGCCTCGTCGGCGAGCAGCTGCGCGTCGTCGATGAAGCCGGCGGCGGTCTTGTCGATTTTCATGGGAAAGATCCGGAATGATTCGGGGAATTCAGAATAAAAAGCCGCGCGCGACGCAATCAGGAGAACGCGGGCGCATGCTCGTGATGACCGTGCCCGTGACGCGCATGCTCGTGATGCGCATGGCTGGTCAGGCTGCCATCGAGCAGCTTCGGCAGGAACTCCAGCGCATCCTCGAAGCCGGTGATCGGCACGTAATCGATGCCGGTCGCGCGGCAGTGCTCGATCAGGCGGTGCTTGGCAAACACGAAATCGACGCGGTCGGCGGCACAGAAATCCGAGGCGCCATCGCCAATCAGCAGGGTCTTCGCACCGGTCTGGCGGGCCTGCGCCACACAGGCGCACTTGCAGGTACCGCTGCGGCAACCGTCCGCCTGGAACGGCGAGGTCAGCTGCCACTGCTTCGGCGGCTGCGCCGGGGCCAGATGGTTCGCCGCCAGCGGCAGATCATCCAGACCGTAGCGGCCGAGGATCTGGTGGATCGCATAATCGAGACCGTCGCTGACGATGCGGATCGGCACATTCAGCTCGCGCGCCTTCGCCACGAAACCCGGGAACGCGTGATCGATCCACAACCCGGCCAGATGCGTGTCGAGTTCCGTACGGGTCATCTGCAACAGGTCGACCTGGCCGGACATGCATTCGCGCGAACCGATGCGGCCCGCGCGCCAGTCCTGCTCGAGCACTTCCCAGCCGGGACGGCCGAAACGGTCGAGCAGGGAGTCGATCACGTCCTCGACGGAAATGGTGCCGTCGAAATCACACAGGATGGTCCAGCCAGAAACGGACATCGGGAACTCGCGCCAATAACGATACTGCACAGGGTAGAAACGCTGCCTTTCGGCGCCCTTTCTCCTTCCTTAACAAATGCCAAGCAAGAACCTGCCGCCGTGCGGCAAATGGCCACAGCAACCTCTATGCTGCCGCCCCCATGAACCGCATACCCCGGCTTTCGACCTCGCCGCGCTACCTTTTGTTGTCGACCTGTCTGCCGGCCGGCCTGCTGTAAGCGCAGGGGGCTTGGCCGATACCAGTGGCCAACCGACACTCGCCGGCGGTGTAGGCATCGAACGCCTGGCCAGTTGGCCCAGCGCGAAACGCCACGCAACGAGCCGCCCCTACGTCGACATCGATATCCACAACCATTTCAGCAAGCCTTCGCCAGGATGACCAAAAAATCGGTCACCCGAAGCCACTCTGAGCGCGAAACGCGCCTGCTCAGATGAACAATCGATGTGCACCGCATGCTGCAGCCATGACGACCCGGGCGTCGGACGATAGACTCGGGCGTCGCCCAAGCCCATCAAGATGAGGAGTCGATATGGCGAAGTCGCTCGCTGCGCTGGTCACTGCATTGGCAATCACCCTGCTGATACCCGATGCCCGGGCAGACCAGACGATCGTGTTCCTTCGCCACGGAGAAAAGCCGGCGCAGGGACTCGGGCAACTCGACTGCCAGGGCCTGAACCGTGCACTGGCGCTACCGCCAGTGCTGCAGGCGAAGTTCGGGACACCCACGGCAATCTATGCGCCCAACCCGGGATTCATGGCGACCGACAAGGGCATCGAATACAACTACGTGCGCCCCCTGGCCACCATCGAGCCGACGGCGATCAGCCTGGGCTTGCCGGTCAACACGTCACTCGGACTCTGGCAGATCCACCAACTTGAGCAGGCGTTGCTCAAACCAGCCAACAGTTCCGCCACGATCTATGTGGCGTGGGAGCACAACCTGGCCCAACGGGCTGCGCAACAGCTGATTGCCGCCGTCGGCGGTGATGCGCAGCAGGTGCCGACCTGGACCGACGATGACTACGACTCGCTCTACGTCCTTCGCCTGAAATGGCAGAACGGCAAGCCGGTTTCCGTGAGTTTCGAGAGAGAGGCCGAGGGGCTGGACCATCAGTCGGTTGAATGTCCTGGGGCACCCTCGTGAGGGGGAGCGCGTAGGTTGGGGTGAGCGAATGCGAACCCCAACGTTGACGATCACTCCCAATGTTGGGCATCGCTGCGCTCAGCCCAACCTACAAGTGCGGTGCTTTCTTCAAGCCGGCATCAAGCACGTCAGCAAAGGCATGCTGCGAACTTGGTGTCCCCAGACCTAAATGAGAGGTTGAGTGTCTGATCAGACGAGAAGAATCAAGAACTGCAGCACATCTCGTCACCGATCATCCCGCGTCCAGATCGCCCCGTCCTCTTCGCGCACCGGAAAACTCGCAATCGGCTCATAAGCCGGCGGCCTCGTCACCGCACCGGTGCGCAAGTCAAACCGCGCACCATGTCGCGGGCATTCCACCTCGAAGCCATGCACCTCGCCCCCAGCCAGATCGCCGCCGTCATGCGTGCAGGTGTCCTCGACCGCATATAGCGCACCATCGATGTTGTACACCGCGATCGGCGTGTCGCCATCCCATACCACCCTGAATTCGCCCGGCAGCAGTTCGCTGCGCGTGCCGACTTTCACCCAGCCGTTCATGCTGCCTGTCCGGCGAAATCCTTGAGCAGTACTTCGAAGCGAAGATCTTCGCGGCGCGGAATGCCAAAGCGTTCGTCGCCATACGGAAACGGCTGGTATTCGCCAGTGCGGCGATAGCCGCGGCGCTCGTACCAGGCGATCAGTTCGGCGCGCTGCTCGATCACCGTCATGCGCATCGCACGACACTGCCACTGTTCGCGTGCGATGCGTTCGGCCTCGGCCAGCACCGCCTTGCCGAGACCGCCACCTTGCTGGTCGGGATCGACCGCGAACATGCCGAAATAGCCGGAGTCGCCCTGCCGCTCCACATGGGCGCTGGCGATCAACCGACCGTCACGTTCGGCCAGCAGGATGCAACTGCCGGGCCGGTTCACCAGCTCGCCGACGGCTTGCGCATCGGTACGCCGACCATCCAGCAATTCCGATTCGGTGGTCCAGCCGCGCCGACCCGAATCGCCGCGATAGGCAGACTCGACCAGCGCCACGATGGCAGGGATGTCGGCAGCCCCGGCTGCGCGGAATACGGGGAACGTGGGCTCACTCATTGGCTGATGATAATGCCCGCACGGCTCGCTCCACCATGATCTGCAGCATGGCCGACGGCGTCCACCCGTGACCTTCGACACTGTCTGCCATAAGGCTTCCTTGCCTACGGTGCAGGGTCAGGCCTGTGCACCATCAGGCAACGCATGCGCTATGGCGCGAACCAGGGAGAACCCATGAAACACCGACTCGTGAAACCGCTGGCCTTCGCGGTAGGCATTGCCTCGTGCAGCGGCGCCCTCGCCGCACCCTCCGACGTATTCAACGTGAAGGAGCTCGACAGCAAGATCAGCGCCTGCAACGACTTCAACGGCTTCGTCAATGCGAAGTGGGTCGCCGCGAATCCGATTCCCGCCGACCGCACGCGCTGGGGTTCCTTCGATGCACTGCGCGAGGACAGCCTGAACGTGCAGCGCAAGATCGTCGAGGCTGCCGCTGCCCACGCCGCCAAGGCCACGCCTGGTTCAATCGAGCAGAAGATTGGTTACCTGTACGCCTCGGGCATGGACGAGGCCGCCATCAACAAGGCCGGCTTCGATCCGATCAAGCCGCAGCTGGCGCACATTGACGGCCTGAAGAACAGCGCCGACGTGGTCGGCTATATCCGCGACAGCTACGCCAAGGGCGAGCCGGTGCTGTTCCGCTTCGGCGGCAATGCCGATTTCAAGAATTCCGATAACGTCATCGCATATGCCAACCAGGGTGGCCTCGGTCTGCCGACCGCCGACTACTACAGCAAGCTCGACTACGAAAAAATCCGTACGGCCTACGTGGCTCACATCGCCAAATTGCTGGAACTCACTGGCGTCGGCGCCGCCGATGCGCAACAGCAGGCCAAATCCGTGCTGGCCTTCGAAACCCGCCTGGCCGCCGCCTCGCTGGTGCCGGTGCAGATGCGCAAGCCGGAAAACCGCTACCACTACGTGAGCATCGCCGACGCCGACAAGGTGACCCCAGGCTTCGACTGGGCTGCATTCTTCAAAGCCCAGGGCGCCGGCGTGAAGGACGGTTTCTCGCTGTCGCAGCCTAAGTTCTTCGCCGAAGTGCAGAGGATGCTGGGCGACGTGCCGCTCGTCGAATGGCAGGCCTACTTCCGTTACCACGCGATCGCCAACGCAGCGCCCTACCTGTCCGCGCCATTCCAGCAGGAGGACTTCGCGTTCGAGCAGCAGACCCTCAATGGCCAGAAGGAAATGCAGCCACGCTGGAAGCGCGTGTTGGGCACCACCAACGAAGGCATGGGCATGGCGCTGGGCGAGCTGTACGTGGCACACAACTTCTCGCCGACCTCCAAGCAGCGCGCACAGGAACTGGTCGACAACCTGCGGGCTGCCTACAAGACACGCATCGAGAACCTGCCATGGATGAGCGATGCGACCAAGCAGAAGGCATTGGAGAAGTGGGCCACCTTCGTGCCGAAGATCGGTTATCCGGACAAGTGGCGTGACTGGAGCGGCCTCACCACGCTGACGCCGGACAACTACTTCGCCAACGTGCAGGCCGCCGACAAGTTCAACTACGACTATCGGATCGCCAAGATCGGCAAACCGGTGGACCGCACCGAATGGGGCATGACGCCGCAGACGGTGAATGCCTACTACAGCGCACAACAGAACGAAATCGTGTTCCCCGCGGCGATCCTCCAGCCGCCGTTCTTCGACGCCAAGGCGGATGACGGCATCAACTACGGCGGCATCGGCGCCGTGATCGGCCACGAGATGGGCCACGGCTACGACGACCAGGGCAGCAAGTTCGACGCCAAGGGCAACAACGTCAACTGGTGGACCGATGCCGATCGCCAGGCGTTCGAGGCACGCACCGCGAAACTCGCCGCACAGTTCGACAGCTACGAGCCGCTACCCGGCAAGCACGTCAATGGCCAGCTCACCATGGGCGAGAACATCGGCGACCTCGGCGGCCTGAATGCGGCGTACACCGCACTGCAGGTGGCGCTGGCGAAAAACCCGGCCGAGGCGAAGAAGAAGATCGACGGCTACACCCAGGACCAGCGCTTCTTCCTCAACTGGGCCCGCGTGTGGCGCGGCAGCATCACGCCCAAGGCGCAGCTCACCCTGCTCAACACCGACCCGCATGCACCGGCGCAGTTCCGCGCGATCGGGGCACCATCGAACATGCCGGAGTTCGCGCAGGCGTTCCAGTGCAAGAGCGGCGATGCGATGGTGCGCGATGGCGAGAAGCAGGTGAAGATCTGGTAGGCCGCAACACCTGAGCTACCCCGAAGCCGCGGCCACAAGGCCGCGGCTTTTTTTGTCTCCGGCATGCCCGCGCAAACCCTGCTGCGTAGGGCGGGCACTGCCCGCCGGCTTTTCTTCAAGTACCCGACAGCGG
>JBOHYM010000040.1:0-44963 GCA_050737735.1 Rhodanobacter sp.
CACGCCGTGTCGGCTTCTTCTTGGCTTCAAAACTCAACGATGCGAACGAACGCTGCTTCATCGGCGATGGGCTTCCTGGGGACTGCTGGCTATGATGCCGCAGACGGGGAATAAATCAGAGCATCCTTAACGGCATTCATTTGAAAACGTGTTCCGGTAATCTCCGTTCCACCGCTATTGAGGAAGATGACGTAGACGGACACTGAACCCGATGTAACGCCACCGGTGTACATGTCGGCGGAGATAACATAATGAGCGCCGGCTCCCGTGCTGATACTTCCAGGTGCTTGAGCGATGCCATGATCTGCGCCGCTCGTCGTACCTTGCCAAAATGGATCACTACTCGCGCCAGCGCCACCGGCATACGTATTCGCGGGCAATGGAGTTAAAGCAATCCCGCTGATCACGCTTGGCCATCCGTAATTCTGCATTGCCGCAGTAGGATTAATGACGAGGTTTCCGCCCGGCGCCAAAAGACCGGCCTGAATAACTGGCGAACTGATCGCGCCGTAGCGCGTCGTGCCATCGGGCACTTCGTCCATGCTAGACGGCTGCATGTTCGTCGCGAGATTGTCGACGAGATAAGTGCCGGTCGTATGCCCGTTCACCGTCAGCTGAGCGACTGCATAGACGGTTCCGGCCGGCGCCGCGCCCACCGCGAACGATCCTTGGGTTGTTGTCCCCGTTACAAGGGGAAGGCCGTGCTCTGAGGTGATCTCCGTGCCATTGATGTCGCGGAAGCTGACCGTGGGGCAGCAGTACCCATTGCACCCGATGGCCTTGATCAAGGCCTGCAGCTTCACGATTTGCCCAGGCTGGCACGGAAAGAGAGCGGTGTTCCGATAGGACAATGTTCCAGCGCCACCACCTACGCGCTTTGCACAACCGGGCTGCCCACCCGGCGTGATGCCGCTCATGTCGGTCACCCAGCCGCTGCCGGCATCGGGTGTCCAGCCCGTACCAGCAGGCAACATGTCGAAGTTCGGGTTGATGATCGGGACAGTGGTCACAACCGATGTTTGGTCGGCGTTGGCCGTCGCCGGTTTCAGCGAATCGACAGTGGCGCCCGAACTGTAGTTGACCTGTCCGGCTGCCGTGACGAATAAGCCGTTGAGGTTATCGAAGCGCGCCGCCCACGAAGCAACGGTTGCCGCCACGCTGGCACTGGTGTTCGTGACCGCGAGATAGCAGTACGCCTGCGCATAGCTGGCGCCTGCGGGAACCGTGAACTGATTTTTCGCATAGTTGGCGTAGGCACCAGTCGGCGCTGTCACTCCCGCCGTGCCGACATTGGTATCCCCCCCGGAAACCTCCGCGCCCGTACTGTTGAAGAACAGCATTCCCACGGTCTGAGACCATTGGATCGTCGCGCCATTGCCGCCGGCCGAATCGGTGCGAATGTCACCGCTATAGCTCAGCAATTGACCCGGGGCAACGTAGATCGGCGCCGATACCACGCGACAAGCGTACGCTGACGATGCTGGTACCGAGGTGCCGCTGACGTAGATGCTGAGATCATTCGTGCCGACGTCTGGGGACGTGGTATCACGCTTCGCGTAGAAGAAGGCCGCATCGTTCTGATAGACGTACCAGCTGTCGCAGACCGGATGCCCGTCGATTGTCTGAGCGCCGGTCGCGCCGATGTTGTTCAGCTCGAACGAGGGGTTGGGGATGAAATTGGAGCCGGACGACGGCGTTGCGTACTGTCCAGCCAGCTGATCGAACAGCGACGCCGGCGCCAGCACATCCGACGCGCCAATGACATGGCTATAGGCCGTCACAGCAGACAGCTGCTGCACCCCTCCACCGAAGGTGTTGAAGCTGACGAACTTGAAATACATCGTCTGGCCGACGTTGCCCGAGTCGTATGGCAGCCGGAAGATCCCGTCGTCGATGCGTGCGAACACGTCACCGGTCACATGCGCCTGCGAGGTCGATCCATAGCCGCCACGGCGCAGATAGCCGCCCAGGGAATAAGCCAGCGTCCCGGTCAACGTCGCATTCTCGAAAGCGATGAACTCGCCTCCCGATGCGCCACCGACGAAGGCGAACTGTCGCCAGTGGTCGGCATCGGCCGTCGTGCCCGCCGTGAGCTGTCCGGTCAGTAGCGCGACGTCGAACGTACTCGTGGTATCCGGGTCGGAGCCGATCGGCAAAGCGGCCGTCAACGCGCCATAGCGAGCTGGCGCGCTGATCGTACCCACTTGCTTATACGTCAGGTTGTCCGCCGAGGCCCAGACCTGGCAACCACCCCACCACTGTCCAATGCCGGCGACCGCGATCCAGGTCTCATAACCGGAAGTCGTGAGCAACGCTGGCGCGTTGAAGATGACAGGCGGGGATACATTGCCCGGCGCGACGTTGTAATCCTGGCTGTAGCCAAACGGACTCTGTGTATCGTAGACCGGCGCATGCGCGACGCCGATCGGCAGCTCTTCAGCCTCGAAGTCGATCGAGTCGTCCTGCTCGGTGACCTTGGTGATGCGCACCAGTTCTTTGAACAGGCCCGCGTTCGGGTCAGTCAGCGTGACCGGGTCCATCGCTTCCAACAGCATGTACTTCATGCTGGTGGTGAAGGCGTAGGTCTTGCGGATGTACAACGAGCGCTGCAGCATCAGCTGCGCCACGTCGCGCGCGACTGCTGCTGTCGTGATGCCATTCACTTGCACGTCAGACATCGGGTACGGGCCGCGCGCATCGACGTCGGCCTGATCGGTCGCGTTCTGGACGCTGGTGTTGTAACCCTGCGAGCGGTCGTTGTACTCGATGGCCACCGAGTTGTAGCAGTCCTCGATGTCCTCCCAGTCCAGCTCGACCCCGTTCGTGCCGTTGCCGGTGAACAGGAAGTCGTCGGCGCCCAAGTCGTAGATCGGTGTCACATTCGGCGAGTAGCTACCGTAGCCGCTGGACAGCGCGGTATCACCGTACGGGATCAGGTTGAGCTGCTTGTAGCTCCAGACGCAGGCGAAATTGCACCAGGTCGCCATGTCGTCCATGAATGACGAGGCGGTGCGCTGCTGGTCCTCGATCGGCGACAGGAACAGGCTACGCGCCAGGCAGTAATTGCGCAGGGTCGTGGTGCTGCCCAGATACCCGGCAAACCCGGCGCCGTGCGTGGCGTTGGTCAGGTAGTCGGTGATGATGTCCGATGGGACGGCATCGTTGATCGTGCCCTGGCTGTAGGCGAGCGGCCCCAACACCTCGAAGTTGTAGTTAGGAAGGCTGGTATTGGAGCCCAGATTGAGCGCCGAGGCCGCGACGTACGCCGTGCCGTTGTACGGGATCGCCTGCGCCGAGTCGTAGCTGGCCAGCCACGCCCAGGTGGTCTGTGGCGTCGCTCCGTTGAACATCGTGAATCCGAGCGACGCCGCCGTGTTTTGCGCTTGGTTATCCCAGATCGTGCCGATGTTGTAGATCTGGCCCTCGCACAACGAAATGATGGCGCCGGTCGTGTAGGTGTAGGTCGTGGAACCGGACCCGCCACCACCACCACCTTTGCCGCCCGATGACGAACTGCTGGTATGCGGCGTGGCAATCCAGTTGCCGTACCACGCCAGATTGCCGGCGAGCAGGTTCGCGCCCCACAGCAGCGGCAGCACCTGCCCGCTGGTCGAGGTTTGCACCTGCAGCGCGGACACGGCTTTGGTCTGCTGACTGGCTGACTTCTTGGAACCGAACAATCCACTCACGGGGTGATGCTCCAATACGAATGCAGGCGATCGGCGAAGGTCTCCACTTCCTGCTCCCAGCAGCCCTGGTTGAGATAGGCGTGAACCATCGTTGTGGGTGTCGTCAAAATGCCGCTGTGGCTGACCGTGCGACCGAAGCGAAAGAGCGCGATGTCACCGGGCTGCGGCTGCTCGACGCGGAAGGCCCAGGTCTCGAAGTTAAGCAGGTAGCGCTCTTCCGACCGGTGCAGGTGCCAGTGGATCGGATATGGCCGCGGGTCCGGCACATCGAACAACTCGAGGTCGTGGAACACGCGCCAGGTCAACATGGCGCAATCGACACCGACGCCTTTCACATCGGCCAGGTGGTGGTATGGCGTGCGCACCCAGCTGCGGACCTCGGCGACGACGCGATCGCGCCACAGCGGGTCAGTTGTTGTATGTGCCATGCCCGGCCCCTGCGCTGCCGGACGAGCCGACGATCGCGCCGCCGCTGTTGCCTGCGCTGGAGGCTGCTCCAGGCGCTCCGGTGCCCTCCAAGGCTGTCGAGGCTACTGGCACATACGGGAAGCCCTTGAAGCGCGGCAGATTGCCGTAGGTGCTGCATTGCGCCTGCGTGCGCGAGCAACCCTGTGAGATGTTGAAGGTGTCGCCGTTGGCGGGTACGTTTGGCAGCGGATAGCTCAGATAGATCACGCCGCCGACGTTCTGCTGGATGCTGCGTACCACGCCGCTGTTGGCGCCACCAACGAACGTGATCTTGCCCAGGTCGAACTGGTGATCAGTGAGGCCGCTCGCCGTCGGCTGCAGCTGCGTTCCGCCCGTGCAGGTACCACCGAAGGTGACGGTGGCGACATTGAAGCCGCAGCTCGCTCCACCAAAAGCGTTGTTGCACTGGGGCTGGATGATCGTGCGTGGCATGGAGATGCCCAGAAGGCCCATCATGCTTTTGACGGTCAGGGTGACCACGCCGCCGATCGAGGTGGTGGTCGACACGTAGCCGTAGAACCATCCACAGATGCCGGGCGATGTATCGGTCCACGATGCCAGCGCCAGCTTGTCGATCTGTACCTTCGCGCCATTGAACAGGCCAGCAGCCACGGCGGTCATCAGCGGTGCACCGGAGACGAGGAACGAGCCGTTGTCGTAGAGCTCGATGCTGATCTCGTCCGGATCGGTGCCGACCGACTGCGTTGTTCCTTTGCGCGACCAGGTCAGCGCATGGCTATAGAGCTGGCCACCCACGGTCAGATCGATATCGGCGTTCGTCAGGTGCAGCACCGATCCGGACGCCGGCGTGATCGTCATCAGGTCGGCGCGCAGGATCGGCGACGCGCCGAACAGGATGTTCTGGTAAGCGGTCGAGACGGACTTCATTACAGCTTCACCGATTGGAACGAGAGGGTTTGTGTTGACCAGGCGTTAATGAACTCCTGCGTGAATACCTGGGTATCGGTGAGCATGCGGCAGAGGAAATAAAAGCTGCCGCTGGCCGTGATGGAGTAACCGCTCGGTGGTGCAGTGCCGAAATTGACGACACCATTCGCGCCAAAACCTGGGCTATCTGCATTCAGCACACCGTTCACGAAGATGGCGATGCTGTTGGGCTGCTGGACCGGTTCCGCATAGCCGCCATAGCTGCGCACGAGCTGAAACGATCGCGTCACACCGTCACCCGTACCGATGACCTGATTCGTCATCGTGTTGTCTTCGGGATCGGTGAACAAGAAGTCACCGGCCATGCCGTTCAGCGCGTTGAAGAACCCGATAATCTGCGCCAGTTCCGTGTTGCCGCCGTAGCTGCGCAACGCGTTCAGATCCATCGTCCATTGATACAGCGGATAGCTCATGTACGCGAGACGCACTTCCTTGCCGCTAAGCGCCGATTGCACGCCGGTACGCCACAACGGCGCGCGCGTGATCCCGATCGCCTGACCAGGGAATGAGGGAAAGACCGGGTAAGTCATCGGCGCACCTGAGGAGAGTTCTGCGTCTTCTGCTTGACGTACTGCGCCAGCTGGTTGCCTAGGCCGCCACGCAGCGCGGTCTGGAACGTACGCGCGTCCATGGCGTTGATCTGGAAATGGATGTGCGTTTCACCACCACCCGGGCCCCCGCCGCCACCGCCGCTGCTTGCAGCCGATGAATTGCCCGCCGAGGCGCCCGACCGCACGAAGTCGGCGATGTGCGCCGGCAGGATCATTTCATCCTTGTGGATCTGCGCCATCTGGTCGGAGGGAACCTGTCCCCAGCCGCCAGCGGCGGACGCGATCGAGGAATAACCCATCGCCAGCGCGGCCATGCTTGCGCCGAATGCGGGAGCTCCCATATCGACCGGCCACGGCGCGCCAGCAAACGAAGCGGTGCCCATAGCGCCTGCAACACCGGATGCGCGCGTCACGGAGGCCACAGAGGCCACTGCGTCGGCACTGGCATCGGCTGCGCGCTGCGTGTTCGTGGCTGCAGCCTGACCAGTCAGCGTGCCGATGGTGGCTTGCAGCTTCGTCGCCTCGGCAGCGATCCACTTCTGAAGCGGCTTCTCGATAGCGGACTGAATGAAGTCCTCGGCGATGGTTTCACCGATCGACGCCATGCCCTGCTTCAGCGTCTCGCCGTTGAACAGCATCCCGTTGAGCGCGGTCTTGAACGATCCGGCGATCTGGTTTGAATACTTGCTCCACTGCTTTTGCGAGTCGGTGAGCTGCTTTTCCTCGATCGTCAGCAGGTTCTGCGCCGCCTTCTGCTTGATCTGGACGATCGCAGCGGCTTCCTTGTTCGCTGCGCTGACGCCGGACGCGCCGGCCGCCTGGTCGAGGTTCTCCTTGTCGGTCAGATACGCGATGTCAGCCGCGAGTTTCTTCTGCACCAGATCCTTTTCCAGCTGAGCCAGCTGGTCGGCGCTGATCTTCCCCTCGTCGAACTCGAGCTGGTACTGCTGCTTCTGGGTCTGGATGTCTCCGTCGAAGGCCGCGCGCGCCTGGTCGAGCGCCGCGAGGCGGGATTTGAGGATCTCGGCGTCGGCCTTCTTCGCTTCCCGTGCGCGATCGGCGTCGATCTCCTTGGTAAGGGACTCGACCTCCTTATACGCCTGCGCATATTCCTTGCTGCCGGTCTTCGCAGCTTCGAGCTTCTGCTGCCAGAAGTTCAACTCAAAGGCTAGCTTGTTGGCGTTGGAGACGCCCTGATCGGCCTCTTCCTGCGCCAGCTGCTGCTGGTCGAGCTTGTGCTCGTCTTCGCCTGCCTTCTGCTTCAGGTCGTACTTTTTGTGCAGGTAGGTCTCAATCTTGGCCAGGCCATCGCCACCGGTGGCATTGCCACCCGCATCGAAGTCGATGCCCTTGACGGCAGGATCGTTGGCGTTCGCGTCGTGGATCTGCTTGAGCGCCGCCAGCTCCTTGTCGAGCGCCGCCGTGTATTCCGACGTGCCCTTCATGCCTTTCAGAACTTCATCGTTCTGGGACTTGGCCGCGATTGCGGCGTCCTGGGTCGCTTGCGCGGCGGCTTTCTGGGAGGTGGCCAGCCGGTTGTCGCCAGCCTGCCTCTCGAGGCCTGCCAGCTTCTCCTCGAGGAGGCTTGTGTCGGCCACCATCGGGTGGAACGGGTTATAGACGTCGATGTGTTCGCCTAGCTGGACATAGCCGGCCTTCACATCAGCGATCTGCTTCTTCACCCGCTCGATCTGATCCTCGAGCGTCTGGTTGCGGCCGAAGGCCTGCACCTCGTCGCCGGCATCGCTGATCGCGCCCTTCAGGTTGCGCCACCACGTCACCAGGGTGCCGACGTCTGCATCGGCTTGCGCCAGGCGATCCGTATTGGTCTTTCCGAACAGCTCGATCGCTTCGGTCGCGGCCTGGGTCTTCTGGCCCTCGTTCTCAAGCTGCTGGATGTGCTCGAGCTGCGCCAGCGTCAGGAAGTGATATTGGTCGTTGAGCGCCTTCAGCGCCTTGACCGGGTCCTCTTCGATCTTGACGATCGCCGACACCGCCTTCTGCATGCTCTCGCCGGTGAGCGCGGCAAAGTCCACTGCCGCCTGCCCTGCCGCCTGCAGCTCAGCGCCACCGATGCGACCGGACTGCGCAAAGTCCATCATCGCTTCGCGCGCGGTGCCGATCGTGGTCTCACTGCTGCGCAGCGACTCGGCCATGCCGTTGAACTGGCCTTGCGTGACGGCGAGCGTGCCACCGGTCTCGATCAGCGCCTTGTTGAACGCGTTGCTTTGTTCCTCTCCCTTCATGACCTCGTCAGCGAACAGCACGGCCGCGCCGCCAGCGGCAGCGATCGTGAGGCCAAGGGGTGAGAAGATCGCCGACATCAGGCCCAGGCGATTACTGAGCGTCACCGCTGAGCCTTCCATGCGCGTGAAGTTGCCGCGCAGACCCTCACCCAACAGCACGCCAAGTTCGCGTGCCACGCCGCCATTCACTACCATGGCGGCGGTGTTCTCTTCCAGCGCCACCGTCGCCACTTCGGAAGCAGCTGCGCCCTCCTCCTGCGCACCGGTGAACTCTTCCATGCTGACCATCTGCGCGTCCTGCGCGGCGATGGATGCCTGGGTGGCGGCGATCTGTGCGGCCGTCGCTTCGACGCGCTGTCCCATGCGTTCAGCGAGGCTGCGTTCGCTCTCACCGATGGCGCTGTTCGCCCCTTGCTGCTCGAGTGAAGCTGCCACCATGGCCTTGATGCGTGCGGCAGCCGCCTCGGCACTTTCGCCTATCGCTGTGTGAGCCGCCGTAACGGTCGCTGCCGATTCCTCGACAGCAGCCTGCATTGTCTGCGCGCCCTCCGTGACAGCATCTGCGCCTGTCTGCATCCCATCTTCGAGGTCGCTAGGGTCCGCGGTGAGCGCGACTTTAATTTCTTCGTCATTGCTCACGGAGGTTGATTCCCTTGGAGATCGGCAGGTGATTGACCGGTCAGGGCAAAGAGCATCGAGATGTCCTCTTCAGACATCTCGGTACCGCCGTGACTGGTGGTTTTCTCTGGTTCTGGCGCCATGCCGGCGAGAACGGCGCTGGTGATGATCAGTGGCGGCCACTTGACCCAGAAGGCGAGCAGCCCGAGGTATTCGGGCCACGTCACCCCGTCGAGTACTTCACTGGGTAGCTTTTGCTGAATGGCCGCAATCTCGGCCACAACCTCATCGATGCTTACGTCGACGAAGGTGCGGCCGCCACTTCCCCCGGGTGCTCATCCTTGGCAATGAACCCGTTGCGATCGAACAGCGCAAATCCGGTCGAGCGAAAGTTCGTCACGTCGATGGCGTCCAGCAGAAATTCTTTGTCGACGCCCTGCTCGCCGGCTGCCGTCACCGATGCGATGACCAGATCGATCAATGCGTCTGCAGCCTGCTCGTTGAGGTAGGTCTGCCCTTCCGGCGACATCAACAGGTCGATCTGCGGCTTGAGCTCGCGCAGCTGACGCAACGAGGGGGCCGCGAACTTCAGATCGCGACCACCCAGTGCCAGCGTTGCCTTGCTGACTGTCGTCATATCAACCTGCTCCATCGCTGGTGGACAGCGCGAGCACCTGGCCTGCCGGATTGGCAAATGCCTGGAACTCGAAGTTCGGCATCACGAAGTCGTTGAGCTTCGTGGCCAGCGTCAGCTTCGAGGCGGTGCACGCGAACAGCTTCAGGTAGCCGGTGGCACCGTTGTAGCCCAGCGCCAGGGACAGCGTGAACGTCGGAGCGGCGCCCACGGTCTGCGCGCTGGCCACAAGCGTCTGACCAGCGGTCGACTTGGTGTAGCTATAGCTGATCAACACGCCCACGCCGGCATCCGCCACTGCGAAGGTATAGACGCCTGCGGCCACCATGTATTGGCCTACGGTGGGAGCTGATGCCACCTTGACGAACGGCAAGCCGGTCGAGGCGTATTTCACCTCGAGATCCTCGATCCAGGTAGCCGAGTTCACGACGGTGACGGTGTAGGCAGTGCTCATTGGGATCGCGCCAGGCTCCAGCGTCTGACCGACCGTTTCACCGGCAGCGAGCGTGCCACCGAAAAAGATGTCGTTGAACAGTCGCGCTTGGATGTTCGCCGACGATGCCTTGCCGGTGATCTTCTTGGAGCCCTGGCCAACGGCGACCGGATAGTCGAGCTGTCCGAACAGCTCCTTGGTGGTGATGGCGATGTCGACGGACACGTTCTGCAACGTGCCAAAGGACTGGGGCGTGGCATTGGCAGCGCTGCCCTTGCCCCAGAGTGTGCCGGTGTGGAATGAAAGCATGGCGCTGTTACTCCTTGGTGGGTGCGACGGCGTCAGCCACGCTCGTCACGAGCGCCGCCTTTTCGTCAGCGGTGATGGGGGTGCGGCCAGAGACGACAGCGGCGTGAAAATGCGCGGCGTACCAAGCCTCGACAGCGGCGCCGGCCTTATCAGCGGGCGAAAAAAAACCCGCTTTCGCGGGCGTCGGGGTCACTTCGGGCAATGCTTCGCCCTCCGCTTGCGCGGCTTCGGTGTCTTCTTGCATGGGTAGATCCTCGTTTAGCCGGGTAGGTACATCACAAGCGGGATGCGGGCGAAGCCGCGGTCGTCGAGCGCGCCTTCGGCGTAGTCGATCTTTCCGTCGAGCGTCACGGAGGTGACCAGGCCGCCAAGGGTCTGCTCACCGGTGCCCGGGTTAAATGCGGGCGGCAGCCCCACCGCTCCGCACAGCGCGTCGATCAGCGGGTTGAGCTGCTGCGAATGCGACGAGGAGCCATCGTTGTTGTAGACGTAGATCCACCACTCGGCATGCAGCGCGCCCTTGGGCGGCAGGTTGGTTTGCTTCTGAGCCCACTCTTCCGCCACCTGCACCTGGTAGAACGCCGGAAAGTCCGACGGCTGCAGATCATCGATGTGCTTCAGTCGGCGCCCGACGTTGGTGAAGCCGGCCGCCGCCAAGCCCTTGGCGAACAGCGCGGCATAGATCGTCTCGCGCGTATTCATGACGATGCTTCCGCCGCCAGCTCGGCCATCGACTGACGGATGCGCTCGATCTCAGCTGGCGCCTTGTCGCGCAGACCGCTGCGCATGAATGAACGCTCCGGGATGTTCAACCGCATCGGGTGTGCACGCACCTGCACCAGCTTCGCCTCCATCGGCCTACCCCACGCCATCGTCTGCATGCGCTGATAGGTCGGAACGTTCACCGTGCCCTGGAAGCCGTATTCGTGCGGACGGGCGTAGGCGACGTTGGTGCCGCCGCCGAGGGTGACCGCCGAAATGCCCGAGCCGCTCGCCTCAACCGACGGCGTGATCGACCGGCGCAGACGACCGGTGCGAACCTTCAGCACCTGGCCGGACAGCTTCTGGTCCTTGATGTAGCTGGCAATGTCGATCGCCACCGTGTTCATCGTGTCCAGCAACTTCGCGCGTGCGCCGCTGCCGAACGCCAGCATCATCCGGATGACGTTGTCCTGACCGGTGACCGTGCTCATCCCAGAAACACCCGCTTATAGTTGGCCAGTGTCGACTTGGCCGACGCCGGCATGTCGGTGTTGTTGAAGCTGATCACTTCACCGTTGAGCGTCTTGCTCGACACCTCGATGCTGAGCCGTCGCTTGTATTTCAGGGCGACGATCTCGACGCATGCTTGGTTGATGTCGGCCGGTACCGACGACATGCCAGCCGTGTAGGTGAAGGTCACGTTCTGCGCGCCGCGACAAAAGCGCAGGCCGCCACGCAGGTAAATCATGTCCTCGTCCCACACGAACCCGGGCGTGTGGAAGCTCGTCGCTGGGTTGATGGTCTGCCCATCGATCGTCAACGACGTGATCGCCGTGACCGGGAACTGGCGTACCGACATCGATTCGCCACCAGTACCGTTGCGTGTCTCGGTGTAGACGTTCGAGAGCAACGTGCGGTTGCAGTAGTTGTCGATGAATGCCGAGGCATTCGTGATCAACGTCTGCAACAGCGCGTTGTCCTGGTTCGATGACAGGTTCAGGTACGCCTGCACGTCCGCGACGGCGCACAGGTCCGCGTCGTCCGGCACGGTGTCGTCCTCGGCCATCTCAGTCGGCCTTGGCTACGAAGCCGTGCGGGTGCAGCTCATGCGCCAGATGCGCAGGCACCTGGATATGGCCGTCCTCGACCGGGTATTCCGTGCCGCCTACGGAGGCGGACGACGCACCCTTCGGTGCCTTCAGCAGGGCATGGCCTTCCTTGACCTCGATCGGCTTGGCTTCCGGCGTCAGGGCAGCATCCAGCGCGGCCACCACCGTCACCCGGCTCTTACCGGCCTTCTCCGCTTCCAGTGCTGCAACCAGCACGTCGGCGTCCTTTTCCTCGGCGATCGCAGCGATCACTTCCTCGGCTTTACCGTCCACCAGCACGGCAGCCTTGTCATTGATCTCGACAGCCCTCTCGTCTTCGAATTCGTTTTCCATTGCGCTCTCCCGTGACCACAAAAAGAGACGCCCGGCCGAAGCCGGGCGCCCACGTCCCTGCCGTCAGGTATCAGCCCGGCGCGATGTTCTGGATCATGCCCAGCGCAGGCGGGAAGTAGTGCTGCAGCACGCCGTCGGCATAGACGCCGTACTCGTACTTGCGGCTGCGCAGCGGCCACAGGATCGAGTAGTAGTCGCGGCGCATGTTCATCTTCATGATCGTGCTCACGTTCGACAGTGCGTACGGCACTTTCGCGGTGGTGAACATCACGGTGCCCTGCGGCAGGAACGGGTGCACGCGGAGGTTCAGGTCCGGATTGCCGTAGCCGATCGGGTTGGTGTAGGTCTTGACGCGAGCGCCAGCCTTGATCTCGTTGTCACTCCCCTGGAAGAACACCGCGGCATTCGTGTTGCCATTGAGGATCAGCGCCTTGACTGCCTTCTGATCCAGACCGCTGATCCAGATATCGGTCGGGATCATGCGGTAGTTCGTGAAGAACGACAGAATGGCGTTGTCGAACTCCAGGATGCCGCCCGTGCCGCTGCCGGTGCTGGTCAGCTTGTTGCCGGTACCTGGCGTGCCGGTTGCCTGCGAGGCGATGTACGAGCCGGAGCCCGACATCAGCATCTGACCGATCAGGCCGTCGAACATCAGCGGATCGTTCGACTTGTCGGTCGTTGGCAGAGCGGTCAGGTTCTGCGTGCCGCTGGCTGCTGCCGTGATCGACACGGAGTTGATGCCGGTGATGGCGGTCAGGATCTGCGATCCCGCGACACCGTAGTACCAGGCATAGGCGAACGCGCCCGGGACCACCGCAACCGAGGCCGTCAGGGACGACGTACCGGCACCGGTGGTGGTGCCAGCTACCGATGCGGACGGCGCCGCCGAGAAGCCCTGGATGATGTCCTGCGAGCCGTCGGCGTTGGTGCGGGTGTAAGGGATCTTCACGCCCGCCGCCACGGTCGAGTACAGCGAGCCGCGATGGGTCAGGGCCACGCAGGTGACTAGACCGGACTGCGCCAGCAGCGTGCCACCGCTAGCAGAGGGCACCACGGTCGGCGTCGGCGTGGTGCCGAGCAGCACCGTGCCCAAGCCGCCCAGGATGACCTTCTCCTCGGCTTCCATCGTCGCCTGCAACAGCATTTGCACCGACAGCTCGTCCAGGTTCTGGAAACCGCCAGACGCGCGCTCGGCTTTCCAGGTCACGTAGTCGTCGAGGCCAAATTCAACGAACTTGGCGAAGCGGTCGGCCTCGGTGTAGCTGTTGTAGCCGCCGCGGTTGCCTTCCGACAGGCCGATGTTCTCGCCGTTCGGATTGACCGCGGTGATCGCGCGCCAGTTGGCCTGGGTGCCGGCCTGACCGACTTCGCGGGGGATCATGTTGCGCAGCGGCGTGTCGATCGGATAGATCAGACGTGCGCCCTGCTCGAGGTTGTATTCGGCCAAGCCCGTGGTCGGGCCGGACGGAGAAGTAAAGGCTTTGCGAACGGCTTCCGGAATCGGTGCCTGCAGCGCCTTGTTGATGCTTGCGAGTGCGGTATCCATTAAATTCTCCAAAGAAAAAGCCCGCTCGAGGCGGGCTGCAGGCACAAAAAAAGCCGCTTGCGCGGCTCTGCTTGGGTGGTTATGTGATTTGGGTTAGCGGACGGTGACCGGCTGGTTCAACGCTTTGCGCAACGCCGTCAAACCTTCATCGACAGTGCCGTCGGACTTGAGAACCTTGTCGTCGGACTTGCCTTCCTCGACGGTCACGTCGTCGCTCTTGGCGACCGCACGCATGGCGACCTTGATCGGCTCCGGCATGGCTTCCAACTTCTTGATGAGATCGTTGCGCTCGTCGAGCGCAGTGGCCGCTTTCAGCAATACCTCGTCGCGCTCGGCAATGCCGGCGTTTGCGGTGGTGAGCGCTTTCTGCAACTCGTCACGTTCGCTGATGGCTTTGGCCAGATCGGCGTTGGCCGTGTCCAGGGATTTCTGCAGTGCAAGGTCCATATCGTCCTCCTTAGGACTCGTGGCGCCTTTGTGCAGGTCGCCGGGTGGGGTGAGCTTGGTGGTGCTGTTGCCGAGACGCGCAGCCAGCTCCTTGGTTTCTTCGTTGGCCATCTGGATCAGGATCTGCGCCAGCGACTTCACTGCGTCGCGCAGCTGCGCCGGAACGGTGGAGTCGTCGCCTTCCATCTGCTCTTCCCACTCGCTGTCCTCGGCGAGCCAACCCAGGCTGCACAGCAGGTCAGCCAGTTCGCTGACGGCGTACATGCCCTTCTGCAGCGGCTTATCGATCAGCTGTGAGAGCGCCAGTAACACCGGCGCGATGTCGTCGCGCTTGGCCAGAACCTCGGCGAATGCATGGCGCTTGGTCAGTGGTGCCGGCGCGAACTTGCGCAGCTCTTCGACGCCGTCGGCTTTGCTGACGGTGAAGGTGGCTTCCGGGTTACACGGCAGGTCGACCAGCGACACCTCGGTCGGCTTGGCGACGTAGCTCACGATGCCGGCTTCGTCCTTGGCGGACTTGGAGACATAGCTGCCACCGATCGAGAAACCGGTGTAGCAGCCCTTCAGGACCTTGTTCCACTCGTTGTCGTCGACGATCTCAGCGGTGATCGGGAACGACTTCGACACATCGTCACAGCCCATCTCGACCAGCTTGCCGGCGACGGTGCTGCCGTGCATGACACGCAGGTTGCCGACGCTCTTGCCCTCGGTCGCCTTGGCGATGCCCTCAGACCAGTCGGTGAAGTACACCTTCGACAGGTCGTAGTCGAGCATCTCGTTGGTCTTGTCGACCGTTTCGGATGCGGCGATGCCGGTGACGCGGCGCTGTGCTTCGTCGACCTTGGTGATGCGGGCGAAAATCTGCATGGTGAATTCCTCAGTCAACGATGGGTGCGATGTCACATTCACAGTTCGGATGCGCCGGCGCGGTCATGTCGCCGCTCGCGAAGGCCTGCAGCAGCGGAATCTCGCCCTGCGCGGCGTTGGCCTTACAGATCACGCAGGCCTCAGCATCCAGCAGCCACTTCTTGCGCTTCACGACGCCGGAAGCGATGTAGGTCAGCAGGTTGCCGTGTGCGTCAGCGAAGGCTGTCTCGGTGCGTGCGATCGTCATGGCGCGCTGCTTGCTGAAGGCGTAGGACTCGCTCAGCGCCTTGGCCAGCGTGTTGTTGCTCCAGCCTTCCTTGACTGCCTGCTCGACCGTGCCGCGGATCAGATCCCGCGTTGCATCGACCAGATCGCCGCCATAGCCGTTGGACGTGATCAGGGAAGCGGCGCGCCGATCCGCCCATTCGACCGCCTGCTGGCTGACCAGTGCGGTCATGTCGACGCCGCCCAGGTTGATCTGGAGCATCGCCTGCTCAGCGCCATCCTTTGCCACTGCCTGCAACGTCTGCTGAAGCACGCTGGATGCTTCTGACAGGCCTTCGAGCGCCAACTGGTCGACGAGTGCCTGCGCTCCCAGTTCGGTGATACCGCCGTCAATGGCGACCGTTATCTGCGCCGCCGCGTCCTCGCTGGCCAGCTCCAAAGCCGCCTCGATCTCGTCCGCCAGCTTCGTCTCGGCCGTTGTGACGACATCGCGCTTACGGTCGATCGGCTTCGGGTCGTTGCTTGCTGCCTTCTTCACCGACGCTGCTGGCGCGGGTGTCTTGGCTGCTGGTGCCGGCGTTGCCACTGGAGTTGCGCCTGGCGCTCCTGGTGCAACCGGTGTGGTCGGTGCCGCAGAAAGCGGCTGCAACAGCGTCGAGATCAGCGGGTCGGCGGCTTCATCCTCCGGCAACGGCTCTAGACCGAGATCCTCACGCACTTCGTCCTCGGTCAGCACACCGCATTGCACATAGATCTGGTCGATCTGAGCGCGCTCGAGCGGGTCCTGCGCTTCCTTGTCGTCGAACGCGAACTCAAGATCCTCGTAGCCCATGCGCTCCTGGATGATCTGGTCGATGAATTCCTTCACCCAGCGCGTGACCGGCTGGATGCCTTCTTCGTCGGCCGACTCTTTCGCCGTCTGTCCAGTTGCCCGGTTCACCTGCTTGATGAACGCCGTCGGCGGATAGCTGAAGGCGAAGCAGGCGATGCGGGCGAGCCACTCGTCATAGTCGCCTTTCAGCGCTGGTTCTTTCACTGCCGTCCAGGCGCTCCCGTTCGGGATAGCGCGTGCCTTGCGGCGCTCGGCGAAGTTGCCGGACAGCTGCGAATCGAGGATCTTCTGGTAGGACGCGAGCTGCTCCGGCGTCCACCCTGAGGCTCCAGTGATCCAGCCTTCCGGAAGATTCCCGTTCTCGTAGTACTCAAGGTTCGACGCCTCGCGCGCCAGCAGCAGCTTGGCCGTGACGATCACCTGCTCGACCGGGCTGTAGCCGTAGATGCGGTTCGTGCGCGGGTTGCGCGGCTTGTAGATCATCTCATCGGCGGTGTAATTCAGCGCCACGGTGCCCTTGAGGATCTGCTGGTAGGCCGGATCGGGCGCGACCGGCGTCCAGCCGTGCGTGTCGATGATCCGCTTGATCGTGGCGCCATCGATCGGGCGCAGCGCATACAGCTGCTGGCCCTTCGTGCGCTGCACATACGCCGTCGGCGCGTCCAGCACGAACATGTCCTCGAGCAACATGCGGATCCACTCCGACCAGGTATGCTCCTTGTCGGGCTTGGCCAGGAACTTGGTCACCTCGTCGATGCGCGGGTCGTTCTTCGGCTTGGCGCCAGCCTTCTTCAGTGGCTTCTTTTTGTTGGGCAGGTCGATCGGCTTGATCGTCCACGCCAAGCCACATACCTGATCCTTGCGGGTTTCGATCAGAAGCCGAACGATGTCGCAGCTGTCAGCGAATAGGCGCAGCTGGTGAAACGACAGGCCCTCGGTCTTGGTCGAGTTGATGCTGTTGACGCTGACCGGCAGGTCAAACTCGCGGCCCTCAATGACAGCCGGCGCGGTCGGCGTCATCGGCTGGCCAGGACCGAACCAGTCGTTCTGACCCGTGAAGGCGCGATACCCCGCCTGCATGCGCGCAAGGATGCCCGTGACGGTCGCAGTTTCTGTGCCGCCCTTCGCTACCATGTGATCATTCCGCCTTTGCGTCTGCTGCGTTTTCGCGCTCGATCAGCGCGGTCATGAATTCGAGATAGGCGCCGTTATCGTCGGCGAGCATCAGTTCCGTCAGCGCCCAGACCACCGCGTCCATACGGTTCGGCGACTTGGCCGAGCTATCGTTCGGGTCCCACTGGCACATCTCATCCTCGAGCTTCCCAAGGTCACCGACGTGGTGAATCCGGCCCTGCTCGTACAGCGCCGCGACTGGCTCGGCGCGGATCTTCTTGCCCCGTGTCGCGATGACCTTGCGATAGGACACGTTCTTGTCGACCGAGCGAATGACCGCCTCGATCATGTCGCCGCCGTTATTGGCCTCGCCGATGATCCGGTCGGCCTTGAGCTCGTGGTACGCGCCGACCGCAATCGTTGCCCAGCCCATCGGCGTCTCGTGACACGTCAGGTCCGACAGCACATAGCCGTGCAGCAAGCCGTCGACCATTCGGATGCCAGCGGGAACCATGCCGGTGTCGTCAGCACCTTCTGAGCTCGTTGCAGCCGGGTCGATCGCCACCACGATGCGCGAAAGATCACCAGGCGCCATGAGCACGCGCGCCTTGTCGATGTCCTTGCGCTTGAACAGTGCGCCCGGGTTGTCGTCCAACAGCTCGCCGGCGATCTCCTGTCGCCCGAGCCTTGTTCCTTCGTATTTCTTCAGCACCTTCGACAGGAAGGTGGCGGCCAGATTGGCCTTGTTGTCGTACGTGCTGCCGTTGGTGACGACCGTGTCAGGGTCCGCCAGAATCGACCGCACCAGTTCCGTCGGCCGCGGCGTCGTGGTGATCACCGCTTGTGGCGATGTACCCAAACGCAGGCCGAAATTCGCTTGGTCCCAGCTATCCGCATACCGCCATGCCGCCAGCTCGTCGCACCAGAGCTTCTGGTGTTGCTTGCCACGCAACCGTTCGGGCTCGTCCGCCGTGAAGATCAGCGACTCGGCACCGTTCGGCCAGATCAGCTTGCGCTGGCTTGGCTTGTAAACCGGTCGTTCCAACCTCGGGCAAACGGCGAGAATGCCGCTCTCGCCTTGGATCATGATGTCGCGCGCATCGTCTGCGGTCGCGCCAATCAGGTTGACGTAGTTGAAGCTCTGCCGAATCCACTCACGGCACGTTTCGGCGCCGGTACGTGTCTTGCCCCAACCGCGACCGGCCTTGATCAGCCAGTACGTCCACGGCCGATGCGTCGGCAGTTGCTGGTCTGGCCTGCCCCATGCCTGCCAGTGCGCGGCGAGTTCCTCGAGCAGCTCCGGTGGCTGCGCGGCGAGTACAGCTACCCGTTCAGTCCTCGGCAGCTTCGCCAGGCGCTCGACGATCAAGCAAGTCGAGCAGCTTTGCGGATGCATCAGCTACCTGCAGTGGGCCGTCGTTCGGCCCGGTAATAGTCTGGTGGATACGTGCGCCGTGACGCGTCGGGTTGCGAACGGCCAGGAGCTTGAGCCGTGTATCGACGCGCAGCTTCGACCGCAATACCGCCTCCTTGTCGACAACCACCACCTCTTCGCCACGGCCGCGCAGTTCGAGCTTGTAGTCGCCCTGGTTGTCGTCGGAGATGTCCAGGCATTCGTACTCGATCGCCTCGTCGCCGTCGTCCTTGGCGTCCTGGATCTGCTCGGCGATAGCCTTGTCTTCCTTACACCAGCCGTTGACGGTCTTGCGCGAGGTGCCCAGGTCTTTGCAGATCGCGGTGAACGATTCCTTGCCCGTGGCCAGCCGCTCGCAAATCTTCGGCACCAGCGCAGCGCGATCCAGCTCCACCCCCTTGGTCACGGCTCGATCCTCGGCGGCATCCGTTCACGCTTTGGCGCGGTCGATGCGACGTACTGCTTGGCGTCCTGCCGGTCCTTGTGCAGCTCGATCAGCAGCCAGACGAACACCACCACTAGCGCCAGACCGATCAGGCACGCGAACTGCGCGAAGCTCATGTCAGCCACTCAGTGCCGCGATGACGCGGTCCATGCCGTGGTCGACGAGGTTGTCCAGCGGAAACGATGCCGCCCCGATCGCGGTCAGCGGTCCGGGACGCGTCATGCCGAAAGGAACCTGCGTCACGATATCCCGACCGTTGCGGCACGCGAACCACGGCACTTCCTTGTTCACGAACAGATCGGCCAGCACGCCGTCCGCGCACAGGTTGGGTGGCTCAAAGGCATAGACCGGCACGACATGCCCGAGCATCGCCAGGACGCCGGCATAGAGGATTGCCAGCGCCGCGCCGAGACTGTGGCCGGCAACCGCGGCAGGTCGTGGCAACGCCAGACACGCCGGCAGGATCGCCGCCAGCGCACCGTAGAACCCGGCGTGAATCTCACCCATGCCGCAGACGTCCGTGGTCGCCACATGGAAGTCAGAGACCCATGACGCAACATCATCGCTACCCCGGAACACATGCACATCGCCATAGACGCGCATGCGTGATGCGCTGTTCACCGCCCCAATGGTTGGCGCGTCCGTATAGGCGCGCTGGGCCAGCAGGGCGTAATCGACGGGGTTCACGGCTTGGCTGCGCTCGACGCGGGTGCCGGCGCAGCCTTCGCTGCCGCGATCTGCTGCTCCACGACACCGGCAATGCCCATCGCGGTCTCGGCCAGCACCAGCGCGCCTTGGACCTGTGCCTGTTGAGCTGGAGTGATCGGTAACGTGCCTGCAATCGTCCCGAGCGCCGGCAATGCCTGCTGAGCCAGTGCCTGTAGATTGGTGGCCGTCACCGTGGCACCAGCGGCACAGACGGCGGCAACGGTCGGCTGGATGGACACCAGTGTGGCGTTCGCCTTGGTGCCGAAATCCTTGGTCGCCGGGTTGGCCACCAGCACGGTGTTGAACACGGTCAGCTGCGTTACCGCCAGATTGATCTGCGGACAAGCGATGGCAGCGACCTGTGCCGGCGACAGCGGCTTGACCGAACTGCTTGTGCAGCCAGCGAACAGGGCGAGCGAAAGCATGGCGGCTACGGCCACCAGTAGGGTGCGGGTTTTCATGGGGTCAACCTTTCGGTGGGGGAACGGTGGGCGACTTCGGTGCGTCAGGCGTCTGGCCGGTGAGCCAAGCGCGGACCTGTGCGTCATTCAGGATGAACAGGACGATGCCGGCGCCGGCCGAGATGAGCGCTGCGGCCGTGGCGAACGTGCCCTGATACTTCGAGGCGAACGCGCTCGCGAACACCATGGCGTAGGCGTACACGGACGACTTCTGGTTGAGCTTGGCGAGGATGCGTTGGAGGAAAGCGAGCGTGTCGGGCTTCACAGCTTGTCGGCCTTGCGGTTCACGGCATCCTCGATCCGGCGCAGGTATTCCAGAACCTGTGTTTCGTGACGATCCAGCCGGTGAGCCATTTCCTCCGACCGAACCTCAAGTGCCACCAGGCGATCAGAGTGTGCGCGGATGCGGTTGGCGAAACCGATGACAAACGGTGTCATGACACCGGCGGCGACCCCCATTGCCTCCAGAATCTCCCAATTCACGCGGCGCATCCATTCACCGCTTGGAGCGCGGCCTCGTAGTTGGTGGCGTAGCGAGCCTGGATCGCGGCGCGCTGCTCGTCGGTGCCGCGTGTGTAAGCCCCTGGCCGCCAGTTGCGCAGGTACGAAGCGAAGGCAGCCGCGGTATCGCCGAGCTGCGGCAGCGGGTTCGGGTCGCACCACAGCAACAGCCTGGCAAAGGCGCATGCCAATGGGTCATCGACCAGGAACGCCGCATAGACGTCGCTTTCCACCGGTGCCACCGCACGAAGCTGGCAGCACGATCGGGCGTATTGCTTCGATGGCGCTGCGTTCAGCACCCCATGGATGCCGCCGCCCTGCTCAAATCCCCAATACGAACGGGCCGGACCACCGATCTGGCTGCGATACACGAACTCCGACTCCTGACCGCCATTGGCCAGCAGCAGCACGCGCGGCACAACGCCGTCGAACTTGGCTGGCAGCAGGTGCTGCATCGTCAGCTCAACGATGCCTGCACCGGTGGCAATGGCTGTCATGGCTGAACTCCGGGCATGAAAAAAGCCGCAGCTCTTGCGAGCGCGGCTTCGTTGGTGGTGACTTTGTGTGTGCGGAATTTGACAGGGGAAAAGTTATAAATCAAGTCCCTGGGCGTGTCTGGGCGTGTCTGGGCGTGTCACTTCCTCGCTGTACGGCAGTCGAATCCACGCAGCAACGTGCTTCCTTCCTTCAGCCAGGAGCTGTGCATACCTCGCGCGATCCGACACGCTGCTGCCTGCCGCTCGAAGTCGCTGCAGCTTCGAGTCGATCGGCTGGCCAGGTGTCAGGTATTCGCAGCGCAGCACCTGTGCCGGCAACCAGCCGTGTTGCTGGCGCTCCAGCGCACGCACCGCATCCTGCACCGCATCCGCTTCCGGCGTCGGTGGATCCTGACCAAGCCCTGACGGTGGTCGACCGCCCCATTTCATCATCGATCCCATCGGCGACTTCAGGCCATCGCTGATGCCATAGCGTCCACCGCCGTACACATTCGCCCAATCCGTGAGACGTGCTTCCAGATCAGCCGTGCGTCGCATCGTGGTTTCCCCTGAGTTTGTCGTGATCTGGGTCGAAGTGCGCACCCGGTGTTTTCATGCACAGCGGGTAGGTACGACCAGGCGTATCGCACGCTGATCGCTGCCAACCTTCCACGCGGTTCTTGCAGACGGGGCAACCGCCGCAGCGCATCACGGTGGCGACAAGGCGCTTCGTGATCGTCTCTTCGACGTAGTTCTCGGGCCGCGTCAACGGCTCAGTCATGCGCGGGCTTCTCCGGCTTCGCTTCGTGGTCCTTGCAGCGATGCGGCGCATTGGCGTGCCACATGCCGTGCCGTGCGACGTGCAGGCATCGACCCATCGCCGCGGTCGGGTTGTTGGGATCGGGGCGGAAGTGCTTGCAGGTGGCGCAGGTGATTGGCGTGCTCATGCAGTCACCTGCCGAAACATGTCCGGCGCAAACGGCACCGAGGCCAGCGACCGCACCTCGATCACCGTCCGTGGATCGCGTTTGTCGATCGCGTGGTAGATGTGCTTCTCACGCACCTGCCGGTCGTTGCAGTACACGCCGGACTGGATGAGCTCACGCACCTTCTTCGCTCCCACCTTCACCGTCTTGTATCGGTTCTGCAGGATGTCGAGGATCAGTGATTCATCCAGGTCGGGACGCTCGGTCGCGTAGAAGATCCGCATCGTCACCGAGACCAAGCACGTCAGCTGTTGGCGCGCCTGGATGGGAATCTGCATCAGCGCCGCCTTCTCGTACGATCGCGCCTTGTCGCTCTTGATCGAGCTGGGGCGGTCGCCGATGGTGACGATCTTGCGGCTGTTGGCCTTGCTCGCCGGCTCGCCGTGAATCGTGAAGACGACCAGCGGCTCGTTCAATGCCGACTCATCCGAACTTTGCGCGCGTGCGAAGTGGCTGTTCATGCGATCACCTGATCCTTTTGGGACTGCAGAAACTGGGTCATGCGGGGAATCCCCTCTTCGGCTTTGGCTTGTACGTCGACTCGGATGGCACCGGACGCGGACCGTCCCAGCTCTCCATCCGCATCTCGCTGAAGACGTTGCGCAGATCGATGGAGCCGCCTGTCTTGATGCTTCGGCCCTTGGCAACGATGACTTCGACGAGGCCCTTCAGGTGCGTGCTTGGATCGTAGTAATCCTCGCGGTGCACGAACAGGATCACATCGGCCTTCTGTTCGATCTCGCCAGACTCGCGCAGGTCGGTCATGGTTGGGCGCTTGTCGGCGCGGTTGGCGGCAGCACGATTGAGCTGAGCCAGCAGCACGACGGGGCACTTGAACTTCTTGGCCAGTGTCTTGCCCGCTTGAGCGATGCGGCCGAGCTCGTGGCGCATTTCGCGCGTCCGATCGATTTCCATGTCGTGCATGTGATCAAGCACGATCAGGCGGATAGGCTTCTTCAGGTGCTCGCGTTCAGATCGCGCCGTGAACTGCTCGACCGTGAGCCCTGGCGTTTCGTCGATCAGCAGCGGAGATTGGATGATCCTGCTCGTCGCATCGTTGAGCCGTGACCACCAGAATTCGGCGTCGAGGTCATCCTGGGCAGGGTTCTCGACCCAGTTGTGCGCGATCTGGCCTACACAGGCAACCGCTCGGCTCATGCACTGGTCAGCGGTCATCTCGACCGAGAACAGGGCTACTCGTTCGCCAGCGAGTGCGACGTGCAGCGCCGTCTGCAGTGCAAGAATCGACTTACCCATGTTCGGTCGACCACCGATCACGTAGAGCTCACCGTCACGCAAACCCTTGGTGCATTCGTTGAGCTCCGGCCAGGGCCAGGGCAACCCGAGCAGTGCAGGACCGCGCTTGTAGCGCTCCATCAGCTCGGCCTGCATGCGGCGCATGCCGACGACTGCCGGCTCCAGTCCTCCGCGCAGTTTGCTGGCCTGCATCTGCGACAGGTCGTGTGCTGCGGTGGCGATGATCTGCTGCGAGTCGGCACCACGCTGCCATGCTGACTCGGTGAGCTTCATGCCGGCATCGATGGCACCACGCAGCCGGGATTTCTCAACGACGATCTCGGCATATGCGACCAGGTTAGCGGTACTGGCGGTGGCATTGCTCAGCTCGAGCATGTAGCTGGGACCACCCACCATTTCGGCTATACCGTTGGCCTGCAGCCAGTCGCCCATCGTCACGGGGTCCACCGGTGATCCGCGACCGATCAGCGTCGTGATGGCGCGGTAGATCATCCGATGGTCGGCGCGGTAGAAATCCTGCTCGCTGAGCCAGTCGGCCACCTTGGGGAGCGATGCTGGCTCGAGCATCAAGCCACCCAGAACGGCCTGCTCGGCATCGATGGCATGCGGCGGGATGCGCAGCGAAGCCACATCAGCCGGTGCACGGTCGTCGGCGAATTGCGCGCTCATGCCGGCTCACCCTGCGATTCGAGGCTGCGCTGCAACTGCTGACCAGCGGTCGTGAGCACGTAGCCACCGTTGTCGCTGGAGCGCCAAAGATTGCCCCACGCGCCATCGATGGCGTTGCGAAAGACTTGGCGCCAGTCGCGATAACGCTTCGCATCGGGCTCGTACTTGCGCCGGAACCAGGCCCACTCCAGCGCCACAAACTCGTCGGGAAGTCCCGACTTTTCAGCGGAAGCAAAAACGGGGTCATCCTCTGGAATCGCCATCTCGCCGTTGAGCGATGCGAGCCAGTCGGCGAAGGTCTGATCGGGCCTGGGATGTCGCTTCGGTTTCGGCTTCAACCTCCCCGTTGGTTTCTCGCGCTCTTCCGCTCTTGGGTTTTGATTTTGGATTGGATTGGATTGGGTAGGTTCTGGGTAGGGTTGGGTAGGGTTCTGTTTCGATAAGGTTTGCAATACCGTTTCAGATACCGTTTCAGATAGGGTTTGCAATACCGTTTTCTGATCGTCGGTCAAATGAGCGCAGAACTTAAGCAGGACGCGGGCTGCGAGCGCTTTTGTCTCGTTGGTCGGGAGCGTTTCCAGCTCCTTGATTCGGGCCTTGGCGACCTTCGGATTAGCGATTGCGTTCCAACGCAGGAAATTGGGCAAAAAAAGCACCTTTCCGAGACGGTATGCAAACCCTATGTGAGACAATTCCGAAAGGGTTTCAGATACCGTTTCAGATACCCATCCGAGATCGTCCATGAGGTTGCCATCGGTGACCCGGAAGCACCCCAGTCCGTTCGTATAAGGGCCGGTCAGCAGGTAACACACCAAGAGCTTCGCCCGGTCGGACATGGCCTCGGCATCTGCGCTCTGCCAGAACGCCGACTGGATCTGGCCGTACTCACGCATGCGACATCTCTCCCTCGCGCTGCATGCGCTTGATATGAGCCTCAGAGAACATGGATGGCTGCCGGGACGCGCAGGCATCGTGCATGGCCTCGCGCTTGTCGGTTGTGGGGTCGTCGAGGAAGGCGATGATCGCCTCGCAGCGCTCGATGTTGGCGTCGTACCAGGCAGAGGGAAGCATCAGTGCGACCTCACCAGCTTGAAGATCTCGCCACGCATCCGGTACGCGAACATGCGCGCCGGGAATCGGCTGCGAAAGGCTGTCCAGCGCAGGCCTGGACCAGGCCTATCGACCAGCACGAACCATCCCCAGATCTGGCCGTTTTTCATGCCCCACCCCGCAACCGCTTCTCAGCCTCAGCGAATGCCTCGGCCTCCGTGAGCGGAATGCGATAGCCCTGGGCGCGCAGGTCATCGCGGATCTTCTGGGCAATCCGCAAATCAGCGCTGTATTCGAGTGCGACCTCGCCCGAGGGCTTGAGGCCGTGCTGGTGTTGGTCGTGCTCGCGCAGGTCGATGGTCATGCGCCTACCCCAGTGAGCACGCGGCGCAGCGCGGCATTCTCTTCGCGCAGGCGCCGGTTATCCCGTTCCACTTCGGTCTCGCGGCGACGGATGCTGTACAGGTCGTATCCCAGGTCGTGCAGCATCCAGAGCACCGGCGCGTTGTTGCCGCAGGTATCCATCAGCTTGCGCAGCTTTGGCCAGACGACGCCCTCAGTGCCGGACTGCCAGCGCGAGAACTGCGCCTTGTCGACGCCGAGACGAAGCTGAAGCTCCTTGTCCAGGTCGAAGCCGCCGACGGCTGCGCACAGCTCAATCGCGGCACCGAGAGACTTCTTGCGAGTAACCTCGTCCGGGTTCAGTGGAACCGGCAGTGCAAGCTGGTCGCTCATGCGCGCTCAACCTTGTTGTGTGGCGTTGAGAGACTCGCGCGGCCAAAATTTTTGCCATGGAGACGAACCGTGGAAACCGACGAACCGAAGCCACCCGCCCCACCCTTGTTCTGGGTGAGCGAGGCGGCGAACGATCCGGTGTTCGAGCCGGAGCCCGAGGAATAGGCGGACCCTCCCCTGCGATAAGCTGGCGCCGCGACGCGACCAACCACCACAGGAGAGAGGTCCATGAAAGGATCAGAGAGCAATTTCGATGCGCAGCTCATTGCGTCCATAACGAGCGGACGGGTGCTGGCACTGGAGTACGTCGTGCAGTTGCTCATTGCGACGCATCCCGAACGCGGGAAGCTGCGCGCGCTATGGCACGGGCTACTGCCCGAGCAGCTCGACCAATGGTCCGACGAACCCGGGTACGCTGCGAACGACTACATGCGCAAGGCGTTGCATGCGAGCCTGTCGCAGCTTGGCGGGTACCTGGACGTAGAAGTTCCGGATGCCGGATCAGCGCCGCCCTGAACTGCTCCGCAGTCATCGGCCGAATCGATTGCTCGTCCATCTCAAGCCGCCTCACCCGTCTTGACGGGCGCTTCGCCGAAGACGTCCGGGCGCAGGTCATAGCGCGTGACGGCGCCTTCGGTGGCCTGCTCGATCCCTTGGCAGCGTTCAGCCGGAACCTTGAGACGGCCGTTGCACCATTGCCAGACAAGACCCTGGCTGACGTTGATGGCGCGAGCCAGGGCCGTTTGGCCGCCAGCGACGGTGATGGCTTTCTCGATCGCTTGTGTATTCATGGCGCGATACTAGCTCAGCTAGTTTATCGAATACAAGCTTGGCTAGTGGTGCCGCTATGACCAACTCACTAGCCTCGCTAGTTATGAGCAAAAAACGACCACTTACCGACGAAGAGCGCGGCATGGCCGCAATCATCAAGGCCGCAATCAATGCCATCCCTGGGCTGACGGAGGAGCGGCTGGGCGAGCTGTTGGGCGTCTCGCAAGGACAGGTGTCGCACTGGACGGGAGCCCGGTTGCCAGTGGCGTGGAAGAGAGCCGCTGACCTCGCCGCAGCCATTGGCATCGAGGATCCTGCCTCGATCAGCGTGGCCTATCGCGAGGTGATGGCGAAAACCGCAACGCAGCAGCAATCGCACGTACTGCGACATGACCTTGAAATTATCCGCGACGTGGCACAAGCCTTACGTGACACTGGGCTGATATACGAAGAGGACATGCCAAACCTCTTCGTGAAAGCCTACGAGCGCGCGCTCACACATGGCGACTACAACTCTCGAGACAACATGGGATGGCTCAGTAGGCAGGCTAAAAAATCGATGCCACAGGGGGCGTCACACGATGTGCGAAGCACGAGTAGTAATGCTACGAGCGTATCTAAGAGAACTCGCGGGCCTCGCGCCCGTAAGGCCTAACCTGACGATCGTCAGCAACGGCGAACCACGTAGTCCCATTCCAGAGCAAGGTAGCCCGGAAAAGCTCAAGCGACCCGAGCGGATCGGTCGCACGCGTATGATGTTTGCAGCAACTAAATGACCACAAAAGGATAGCCATGAAACGGACAATTTTGGTTGGCGCTCTCGCGCTGCTCGCTGGATGCATGACTGTAGGAACGAAGGTCGACCCGGCAGTGGTGGCCACCTTCAAGCCCGGCGTCACAACCGTTGCACAGGCCGAATCACAGCTCGGCCAGCCCAACCAGGTGACGCAGATGCCTGACGGCGGCACGCTCCTCGTCTACAACTTCGTCAGCACCAAGGCGAGCGGATCCACCTTTATCCCGGTGGCCGGCGCGTTCGTGGGCCACAGTGATTCGCAGAATCAGATGACCGAACTGTTCTTCGACCAGCAGGGGTTTTACCAAAAGTCGTGGGCAACCAGCGGACAGACGTCGGCCGGCATGATCAATCACCAGTAGTAACTGCACAACGTTGCCAAGAAAGCCCGCTGCGTGCGGGCTTTTTGTTGTCCTTACGAAATTACTGAACTCTATCGTGCTGCATTACAACTAGCCGGGCTATTGCTACTTGTAACTAGCTTGGCTAGTATTTCTCTCAACCCGCCAACACGGCATGGGAGAGAGCGATGAACGATCAGATCTATTCATCCGAGGCCATCCGGCAGTCCGACGCCCTGTGCCTGGACGTGAAGGCCAGCAACGCGGTCGTGGTGCTGGGTGTCTTCATCGGCGAGGGCGAGGCGGCTGTCGATCTGCGCCTATCACCCACCAAGGCCGCCGAGCTGCGTGATGCCCTGACATCCGCTCTTGCGGCGCAGGTGTCGTGATGGAAGTGACCTTCATCACCACCCAGGTCGGCCGGGACTTCCGCGGCGAAGTCATCGACATCAAGACCCACAAGAGCCTGCTGCGCACGGGCATCTATGCGAGCGCCGAGACCGCCAAGTCCGCCGCCGTGTCGCAGTGGCGTGCCAAGCAAGCGCAGGAACAGCGGGAGTGCGCGGCATGAGGCGCCTCCAGTACCTCCACGAGATCGAGCGCGCTGCGCGTCTGGACGCTGAGCTGCAGGTCGACGCCCTGCTCGCCCGTGTGCGTCAGCCGGAGCCGGTGAACTTCTGCGCGATCGAGGACGAACTTATCCCGGCGCGTCGTCAGTCCATCTGGATCGGCGTGTGGTTCGTGATCGCGCTGGCCATTGCGGCCTTCGCCGCCTGCGGGGATCTCGCATGAGCGGGCTGATGGAAGACCTGCGCACCTATTCCGCCGAAGACCAGGCGTCGATCGCCCACGTCGAAATGCTGCTGATGCAGCGTCGCGTCCGCTACTACCCGTCAACCCTTTCAACGCTGGCTGCTGCGGGCGAGATCACGTCCCCTCCGTGTACCGACCCTGCGGCAGCCAGCACCTCACACCCAACGGAGATCCACTCGTGAACAAGCACTTCGTACAGCTCGGCGCCGATGGCGCACCCGTGGCCGCAGACGCCCTGACGTTTGTCGCGATCGAAGACATGCGCAACGGCCTGATCCGTGCGTTCAAGCCCTTCGCCGACAAGCGTTTCACCTTCACCGAGGCGCAGGAAGCGTGTGCCGCGCTGACCCCGCTGCCGGGTTGCACGCCGTTCCGTTCAGCGACCATCGAAGAGCTGTTCGCGATGGGTGACCGCTCGCGCTTCGAGCCGGCCGTCAATCCCGACGAATACCCCGACATCGAAAACGATTGGTATTGGAGCAGCACGGTCGACGCAGAGTCCCCTTCTGTCAATGCGTGGGACGTCGACTTCGACTACGGCGGCGCCGGCCGCTACAGCCAGTACGGCAGGGGTCGCGTGGTGGCTGTGTGCTCCCGCGTGTCCAGTCAGTAATCGGCCTTTTGGCATTCCAGGTGCTGGGCTGAGACGAGACGGCACCCTTCCGAGGAATTTCCATGAACGCATCCGTGAGCGCGGTCATCCGCGGCAAAGCCGCACTCGATGAAGTGCGCGATCTGCTGGAGCAGTTGGCCAAGGTCGATGCCGATCTTGAGTCGCTGGTAACGATGACGCAATCGAACACCTACGGGCCGCTCAATGTAACGCATGACGAGTTGCGTTCCGTTATCCAGCGCCGTCGTGACGTGATCACCAACACCCTCGAAAACAAGGGCATTCGCATCGCACCCGATCCGGTACTGATCGACGTTGCATCGTTGTCCCATCAGGAGCAAGCAGCATGAATGCCGAGAAGAATGGCGCCGGCAACGAGCCGATCGCCGGTACCAACCTCACCACGGTCACGGAGTACACCGAGACCGCGATCGCCCTCGCCGACCTCAAGCACCGTTTCCAGAACCTGGTTGTCGACGTGTCGACGCCGAAGGGCCTGAAGGAAGCCAAGTCCAACGTGTCCGAGCTGCGGAGCCTGCGCACCGGCCTCGAGGCAAAGCGCAAGGATCTGAAGGCGCCGCTGCTCGAACAGGGCAAGCTGCTCGACGACGAAGCGAAACGCATCACCGCAGAAATCTCCGCGCTCGAAGAACCGCTCGCCATCCAGGTCAAGGCCGAGGAAACGCGAATCCAGCACGAAGAGCTGCAGCGGCTCGAAGCCCTGCGCCTGCGCAACGAGGCGATCCTCGCCCGCATCCAGGGCTTCCGTGATCTGCCCGCTACCGTCGCCGGCAAGCCCGCGATCATCATCAGCGGCCAGCTGACCAAGCTGCAGGAGACGGAGCTGGTCGAGGAGGATTTCGGCGAGCACTACCAGACCGCGCTCGATGCGCGTGACGCAGTGATCGGCCGGCTCAGCACCATGCTGTCGGCGCAGAAGGAACACGAGGCCGAGCAGGCTCGCGTCAAGGCTGACCGCGAGCGGCTTGAGCAGCTGGAGCGCGAAGCCGAGGCTCGCCGCAAGGAAGACGATGTGCGTGCCGAGCGTGATCGCGCTGAGGCGGACCGACTGGCACAGGTCGAGCGTGACCGTGTCGCCGCGGAGGAAGCTGCTGCACGCGCCACGGAACAGGCCGAGCAGGATCGCCTAGCCGCCATCGAGCGCGGCAAGCAGATGGCCGAGGCTGCGGCAGAACGTGATCGTCTGGCTGCCGAGCGTGCCGAGCAGGAAGCTTCCCTGCAGGCCCAGCGCGACGCCCAGGCGGCCGAACAGGCCCGACTCGATGCCGAGGCTGCCAAGCTCAAGCGCGAGCGCGCGGAAGCGGCAAAGAGGATCGAGGCTGACCGGTTGGCGAGCCTCGGGTTGCGCGAGGCGGCGCAGGCCGTGGTCAACGCCTACCAGATGGACGAAGGCAACGAACGCGACGCGATCATGGATCGACTGGTGTCCGACCTTTCCGCCGCGCTGGCCAACGACGCCGCCCAGGCCAAGCCGGCGCGCGCGAAGCGGAGTGCAGCGGCATGAAGTACGCCGACATGGACGATCAGGCGCGGCTTGAGTGGGGCCTGAAGGAATCCGATATTCGCAAGGTCGATCTCGCCGCTGACCGTTCAGCCGAAGGGCTCAAGTTCGCGCAAGGCGCGGCGATCCGTCGCCGTCTCGAAATCGGCGCAACTCGTGGTCAGGCAACGGCGATGGTGATCGACGCCAACCGTCGCGAGCGGGCTGCACGCGCATGAACGCCCAACTCGCCCCGCTCAGCGAGACCCGCGGCTACATCGGTGGCGGCAACATCGCCGGCATCCTCGGCCTGTCGCCCTTCAAGTCGCCGCTCGACGAATATCTGACGATCACCAGCGAGCTTCCGGTCGAGCTGTCGCCGCAGAAGAAGGAATTCTTCGAGGACCGCCGCGACCTGGAGCCGTGGGCAGCGAAGAAATTCACACGTCGCACCGGCCTGCAGGTGGTGCGCACGAACGTCCGCTATGACGACGCTGAGTTCGCCTGGGCGAAGGCCGAGATTGACTTCGAGCCGGACGAGGACGATGCAACCGGCGAGACCAAGACGGTGCATCCCAATGCCGTCGGCCAGTGGGGCGACCCGGAAGAGGATGAGGAACCGCCGCTATATGTGACCGCGCAGGCCATGTGGGGTCTCGGCGTCACCGGCAAGCGGAAGTGCTATGTGAATGCGCTGATCGGGTTCGATGACCACCGGGTCTATGTCGTGAACCGGGACGACGAGCTGATCGCCAACATGCGCGCACATGCTGCCCGGTTCTGGAAGTACCACATCGAGCCGCGTCGCATGCCGCAGCCGACCACGATAGAGGATCTGCTGCGCCTTTATGCACGGGATAGCGGCCGAGCCGTCGAGGCGGCCCCGGAAATATGCAAGGCACTCACCGACATTTGCACCGAGCGCCAGGTCATCAAACTGCACGAGAGCCGCCGCGACACGTACGAGTACCAGATCAAAGCCTTCATGCGCGACGCCACCACGCTGCTGGTGAGCGGCCAACCCGTCCTCACTTGGAAAGCCCGCACCGATGGCGTGCGCGTCTTCCGTATCCGTTAACCCGCAGGAGCATCACCCATGTCCCAAGAAATGACTCAATTCGACAGCGCCGGAAGCACACAGATGGAGGTGTTGCGGGAGACGGCCGGCACCGCCATGGCTTCGCAGGCTAAGGCACTCGTCGAGGCGCGTTTCACGGTCGCGTTGCGGTTCCCCCGCAATGACGACGAGGTGCGCCAGAAGCTGCTGAAGGAGTGCAAGCGCCCCAGCTTTGCCAGCGTCGCCATCTTCTCCAAGCCGGTAGGCGGCAAGAAGATCGAGGGACCCAGCATCCGTTTCGTCGAGGCAGCCATTCGCATGTCGAAGAACATCGACGTGCAGACGCCGACGATCTATGACGACCGCGAGAAACGCATCGTGCGTGTGATCGTGATCGACCTGGAGAGCAACACGTCGTACACGCAGGACTTGATGATCGAGAAGACCGTCGAGCGCAAGAAGCTCAAGGACGGCGAGGTAGCGATCAGCTCGCGACTGAACAGCTATGGCGAGACCGTGCACCTGGTCGAGGCCAACGAGGATCAGCTGCTGGTCAAGCAGGGAGCGCTGATATCCAAAGCCATACGCACCAACGGCCAGCGTCTGCTGCCGGGCGACCTTGTCGACGAGGCGATTTACACCGCGCGCCAGACCATGAAGAACGCCGATGCCCAGGACCCGGATGCGGCACGTAACCGCGTGTTCGACTTCTTCGCTGAGCTCGGTGTCACGCTGCCCGACCTGATCAAGTGGCTTGGCCACGAAGGCAAGACGCTCACCACCAAAGAGCTTGGCGAGCTTCGGGCCATCGCCCAGTCCATCAAGGACGGCGAGTCCACTTGGCGCGAAGTGATGGATGCGCGGGAACCCGGCAAAAAGCCTGAAGGCGATAAGCCGGCCGCCGGCTCGAAGCTGAAAGATGCCGTAAAGGGTGCCGGCAAAGCCGCCGAGGGTCAGGGCGATTCGGCACCCTACAGCGCGCAGGAGGTCCACGACGCGATCGTCAATGCCAAGAACGCCGACAGCTTGGCCGAAGCCTCTGCCTTGATCGACCTGGTGCCGAAGTCCGAGCACACCGCGCTCCGCGATCTCGCGAAGGTCGCTGCCGGCAAATTCCTCTCGTAACCCATCCCCCACACGCCTGGCCGGCGTAACCGGCCTCCCTTCCCCACCGGAGTGAGCCATGTTTCATCTGACCAAGCATCAAGTAAAGATCGCGGGCTTCAATCCGCGCGCGGAGAAACACGGCGACGACAACGTTCTCGCCGGCGACCTAAAGCTGGAGGCGATCGTGCACAGCAGCGTGCTCGACGGCTTCGACAAGCAGCTGCGCAAGTTCCTCTATCGCAAGCCGGCCCAGGGCGAACAGGTCGAGATGCAGTTCGAGCAGGGTGACGATCTGACTGCGCGCCGCGTGCCGAAGCTGTCGCCGTTCAAGTGGGACGAAGACTTCCCCGGCTACAAGATCGAACTCGATTCCGGCCTGGCTGTCGACGAGACCCTGAAGCTCTCCGACGTCGAGCTGTCCGGCTTCACCTTCGAAGCGATGGATGGCGGCAGCGTGAAGATCACGTTCCGCGCCAGCTTCCATCCGGATGGCCGCACCAGCGGAAAGCTGTGCCAGCTGATCCAGGAGACCGTCGAGCTGTCGCTCATTGCGCCGGCGCGCGAAGAGCAGCAGCAGGCCGCGTAACCCCTTACGGCAGTGCCGCGCCGATGACGGCGCATGCCGATGGGACTGCACCTGTTGGGTTTTGCGAAATGCCTCAGCCCACGCGGACAACGCCAGCGATACAGGAACCACCCATCGCCTTCCCCACGGATGCAGGTAACCAACCCTGCCACTGCCACCTCTACACCGACGCCAAGGAATCCCATGAACACGCCAGCTACCACGCTCAATATCAAGCGCCTCACGATCCACCTGCATGCACCGGAACAGCGTCACAGCATTCTCGGCGCACTGTCGCCACGGTCCCTGACCGACATCATGAGGGACGTCAACGCGACCCTGGCAGAGAACGACAGCGTCCCCGAAGGCCTGCTCTATGACCCGGAGACCGACCTCTACCGCGCCAACAACCCGTTCGGCGATAAGGATCTCAAGTGGGCGGAAGCCATGCAAGCCTGCAAGGATCTCAAGCAGATCGATGGCTTCACGCCATTCCGTGCCGCCACGCGCAACGAGCTGCTGGCGATGACTGACATCACGAAGCACAACCCGGCCGTCGACACCGCGAAGTATCCCGACATCAAGTCGACCTGGTACTGGTCGTCTGACGTATCCGCAGAGTCCCCTTCTGACCTTGCGTGGGGCGTTTACTTCGACTACGGCTACGCCAGCCGCAACGGCCAGAGCTACAGGGGTCGCGTGGTGGCCGTGTGCTCCCGCGTGTCCAGTCAGTAATCGGCCTTTTGGCAAATAGAGGCTGACATGTCCTTTGTGCTCCCACCCATCGTGAAATTGGCTGAGCGGTTATTGGTCGATATCGAACAAGCTGTCGCTCGATTCGGCCGCGCCTTCAAATACGGCTTTGGTGCTGCTCTTCGTGAGCAGGCCATGCACGTTGCGCTGGTAGCACACAGGGCGTGGCGTGATCGCGCGCATCAGGTCGAGCACATCGCCGACCTGGTGCGTGCGGTGGACGATCTGAAGCTTCGGCTCCAAGTCGGTCAGCGCATTCACGCCTTCACCAGTTTCGCCCAGTTCGAACAGCTCGCACGTACGGCTTCCGCTCTTGGCAAGCAGACAGGCGGCTGGCATCGCCAACAGCAACACCCCATGAGCCAGAGTGGCCACCGCGATGCTGGTGGTCAGCGTGCTCCGATACTGAGTTCTTTCGCCACCCCTGCGGGGGTCAATCCATGACGAAGCCGTGCCAACCCATCGCGGGCCGTGCGGACGGGTCGCAAGTGCGCGAGATAGCAGAGTCCCCTTCTGACAATGCGTGGAACGTCAACTTCGACAACGGCAACGCCAACCGCAACAACCAGAACAACAGGGGTCGCGTGGTGGCTGTGTGCTCCCGCGTGTCCAGTGAGTGTCAGGGTGTAACAAACGAGGTCAGTTTCCGTGACCTCCACGGCGCATGGCAGCGCGCACGCCAGCACAAAGTGCCCAGTCAGAATCAGCTGCAGTTCGAGGCGAATTGGATCGATGGGCTTCTGGATCTGCAGGAGCGCATCAACGCCGGTAAGTGGGAGCCGAGTCAGACCACCTGCTTCATCGCGGTCAAGCCGAAGGCACGCCAGATCCACGCACCGGACTTCGCCGACCGCATCGTGCATCACTGGCTGGTGCCTCAGCTCAATGCGATCTATGAGCCCGGCTTCATCCATCACAGTTACGCCAACCGTCGAGGCAAAGGCACGCATGCGGCTGTCGCTGCACTGCGCAAGCAGGTGCGCCAAGTGCATAGCGGCCAGGGTAGTGGCTGGTACCTGCAACTGGACATCAGAAACTTTTTCAACAGCATCAGCCGCCCCACGCTGTGGTGCATGCTAAAGGAGAGGATGCAGCGCCGTGGTGTGCCGATCATCACCCAGCGCGTTGCGCATGCCCTGCTCCGCCGCTCCGTCGAGAACCAGGGTGTCGTGCATCGCTCCACGCCTGCCGAGCGTACCCGCGTGCCGGCGTACAAGCGCTTGGAGAATGCCGCGCCCGGGTTCGGTCTACCGATCGGCAACCTGTCCTCGCAGTTCTTCGCGAA
Organism: Rhodanobacter sp.; assembly: GCA_050737735.1. GTDB lineage: Bacteria > Pseudomonadota > Gammaproteobacteria > Xanthomonadales > Rhodanobacteraceae > Rhodanobacter. The sequence goes on from JBOHYM010000040.1 coordinate 35,375, forward strand.
CGTCTACCTCGATGCGCTCGACCAGTTCGTCACGCACACGCTGAAAGCGTCGCGCTATCTGCGCTACGTCGATGATTTCGTGCTGGTGCATCAGAGCCGTGAGCAGCTTGAGCAGTGGCTGGTGCGGATCACCGATTTCCTGCGCGACACCCTGAAGCTGGAACTGAAAGACGACATCCGGCTGCGGCCGCTGACCGCTGGCATCGACTTTCTGGGCTATGTCGTTTATCCGACGCACACCCGCGTGCGTTCGCGTGTGGTGCGCCATGCCGAGGGCGCCCTGAAGGCCTGGAAGCACGATCACCAGGTGCAGGGTGGCATGTTCGGCACGCCAGCCGAGTTCCGCAACCTCTCATCCATCTGGGCCAGCTACCAGGGCCAGTTCAAGCACGCCGATAGCTGGCGGCTGCAGCAACTCTTTCTCGCCCGCCATCCGTGGCTGGCTCCATTGACCGACTCCCCGCGCCGCTTCAGTCATCAGATTGAAGGTAAGCGCATCACTGTGAGGATTCACCCATGAAGATTCTGCCTTTCGATACGGAAACATCCGGCCTCCCCGACTGGAACCAGCCCAGCGAAGCTCCTCAGCAGCCACACCTGGTGGAAATTGCCGCCCTGCTCTTCGACAACGGCCGCGAGATGGACAGCTTCCACGCGATTGTGCGCCCGTCGGGCTGGTCGTGGGATGAGAACGACGAGGCCTTCAAGACCCACGGTATCACCATGGAAAGGGCCATGGACGAAGGCATTCCCGAGGCTGATGCACTGGCTCAGTTCCTCGCCATGAACGCACGCTCCGATATGCGCGTCGCTCATAACGAGAGCTTTGATGCCCGCATTTTGCGCATCGCCATCAAGCGCTATGGCGGCGGCGTGAGCGGCTGGGAGATGCTTACCCAGGACGAACGTGACGCCCTGGCTGATGCATTCAAGGCCGCACCGAAGTACTGCACTTTGAATGCGTCCAAGCCGGTGCTGAAGTTGCCGCCGACCGAGAAGATGCTGGCCAATCCGCGCTTCAGGAACTCCTACAAGCCGCCGAACCTTCAGGAAGCGCACAAGCACTTCTTTGGTACTGAGTTCGACGGCTCGCACAGTGCATTGGCCGACGCACGCGCATGTGCGCGGGTGTACTTCGAGCTCAACCCGGTGCAGGCAGCGGCGTAATGGACGCCGGCACGTACTGCGAAGGCATCTGTGAGGCCAGTGAAACACTGGCTTTCACCTCGCGTCGTGCCGGCGCTGTTATCCAGCTGGCACAACACACGGACGGCCGCTGGATGTGGGCAACGGACGTCACCTGCGGCGACGAGTACCGCGGCTATCACGTCGGCCCGAAGTGGCGGAATTTCGCGGCGTCGCGAGATGTGGCCATCACCGCGGCCGTCGACGAGATCGAGGAAGCCATTCGTCGCAACGAGGACACCAAGGCCGTTGCGACGATTCGTGATTGGCTGACGCGCGGACCGGCCGTGCCGCAACTGGAGCTGTTTGCATGACCAACATCGCCTCACGCCACCTCACCCGCAAGCTGCCGAGCCATCGCGGCAAGTTCAGCTATGCGCGCATCCCTCAAGCCGACGTGGCCGGCACAGGCGTGATCTACCGACTGTTCCGCCGCGACGATCGAGGTGCTCTGCACTGCGAGATGCGCAACTTCGCCGGCAATTGCTCAATCAGGCGCATCGCCGAGGATCTGAACGTCGCACGGCATCAGCTGCGCAACACGGTTGACGAGATCGACCTGGCTTTGATGGGAGTTGAGAACGCATGAAAGAGCGCCCCATCCTTTTCTCCGCGCCGATGGTTCGCGCGATCCTCGAAGGCCACAAGACGGTGACGCGGCGTGTAGTGAAGCCGCAGCCGACGCCTGATCGGCCACCCATGATTGCCACTGGATTGCATGGCTGGGATGGCAGCCAGTTCACGACAGTGCGAAGCCCCTACGGCCAGCCCGGCGACCGGCTGTGGGTGCGTGAAACCCATGCAATCGTCCCGCGCACCGCATATGCCTGCAGCGTTGGCGTGCAGCAGGTACTGCGACCCGATCATGGCAGTGACGCCGCTGTTTTCCGTGAAGGCTGGGAGCGATGTAAGCCCTGCACCTGGCGCCCCAGCATCCACATGCCCCGCTGGGCCAGCCGCATCACGCTGGAAGTGACCGGCGTGCGCGTGGAACGGCTGCACGACATCACCGAGCAGCAGGCCTTCGACGAAGGCATCGACAACCACATGTGCGCGAACGCTGTCGGCAGGTCGCCGTACAAGATGGGCCCCTGCACGATCATGGGCTTCGCGCACCTTTGGGAAACGATCAACGGTCCAGGCAGCTGGGATGCCAACCCGTGGGTGTGGGTGATCGAGTTAAGGCGCATTGAGGATGGAGCTCAACCATGCACCTCATGACGCCCCAGCAGTGGGCTGAGAAATATTTCGACGAGGGCAGCCGCCCGGCTGAAGTGACCCTGCGCCGATGGCTCAACGACGGCAAGATCCCAGGTCGCAAGGTCGGCGGGTCGTGGTACATCGACGAGCACCTTTGGCTGGCCGATGGCGACGACCTGGTGCACCGGGTACTGGGAGCGGGGTAATCTTCGATGATGGGACGCGTGCGAACCAAGAGCCGGGCCGGCTGGCCGGACAACCTGTACCCCAACCGGGACGGGTTCAAATACCGGCATCCGGACACGAAAAAAGAGACGTGGATGGGCAAGGACCGCGCCCGGGCATTCGAGGCGGCGCGCAAGCTGAACGCGCTCCTGGCCAAGGGTAACGATCTGGTTGACCGCGTCGTCATGAAAACCGAAACGATCACCCAGGCTGTCGCCCTATTCCGCGAAGAAGACATGCCCGGGCGCAACTGGGCGCCGAAGACTGCCTCGGTCTATGAAAGCGTACTCAACCGTATTGAGTCCAATATAGGTGATCGCGAGGTTGCCGCTTTCACCGTGCGCGATTGCGCAGACTTCATGAAGAAGGTCACCGAGTCGCCGCGGTCCCGACAGCAATTTCGCTTGGTGCTGACCTGGGTATTGGCATGCGCCGTAGAGGAAGGCTGGATTGAGACGAATCCAGCGATACAGACTCGCAAGGCCGTCTACAAGCGCAAGCGTGACCGCCTCACCAAGCCGGTCTACGATGCGATATGGGCGGTGGCCGAGCCTTGGTTGCGAAACGCCATGGATCTGAGCCTGGTCACCCTATTGCGGCGAGAAGACATTGCGGCGAGTGAATTCGCCGATGCGCACGATGGCTCCTTGTGGATCATGCCCGGCAAAACTGAAGGGATCACCGGCGTGCGCATCAAGATCAAGATCGAAGGCTCGCTCTCGGACATTATCAGTCGATGTCGGGATGATGTTCTTTCACCCTATTTAATCCACCGATTGCCAGAACGCGCGCGGTCGCAGGAAAAGCGTGCCAAGGAGCGCAGGCACCATACTCAGGTGCTTCCAGAGCAGATCTCTCGGGCGTTCGCCGATGCCCGAGCTGCCGCTGGCATTGAGTCGAAGAACCCACCGACGTTCCACGAAATCCGCAGCCTGGGCGGCGCGCTTCTTCGCAAATCTGGCTGGACATTGGAACAGGTTCAGGCATTGATGACGCACACCAGTCCGTCGATGACGGAGCACTATCTGGAAGGTCACGAGACCCCTTGGACCGACGTGTCGATCGGTCTTTCGCTCAAGCGATAGGGCTATGGCGCATCCACGAACAGTCAACCTAGACCTACCGCCACGCACTTCGCGCGATCACCGCTCGGGGGCGATTCGGTACAAGAGGCCGGACAACGGTGCCCAGGTCTATCTGACGGGCATTCCGGATGAGGCCGCGTTGCGCGTGGCCGATACCCTCAATGCCGCTTTCGGCCTTCGGGCTCCGCGCGGCATGCGGCATATCTATCGGACGCAGTTTCAGGCCTTCAGATGGACGACAGTGGCTCCGGAGATCGTCCGCGTCATTGCTTCTCGACTGTCTGACATCCTGCTCATGCAGCGTGACGTGGGTGCGCAAGAAGAAATCAGGCACTCCTGGGCATATGCGCCGCCGCCTGAAACTGCGCTGAGGCGCGGACTTCGACCCTTGAAAGGCTCTGCGGACTGGATCAAGCCTCTGTTCATGGCGGCCCAGAAGAACGCCCGTGCTCGTGAGTTGCCGTTCGAACTGAGCATGGAAGATGTGCAGGCGCTGATCGTTGCAAGCGACGGCCGATGCACGGTGACAGGCATTGCGCTTTCGATTGATCGCGGAACGTTGCCGGCAGGCCGTAAGATGCGCCGACCATGGGCGCCAAGTTTGGACAGGATTGATTCGTCGATCGGCTACGTCACGTCTAACTGCCGCATCGTCTGCTGCGCCGCCAATTACGCGATGAGTCAATGGGGCGAGGACGTATTGATCGAGATGGCGAAAGCGATCGCGAGGAAGCGAATCCGCCGAATGATAGGGTGAAAATAGGGTGAAAATAGGGTGCTGGACACCCACACCCAATAACTCACCTTGTAACATTACTGAATTGGTCGGGGCGGCCGGATTTGAACCGACGACCCTCTGCCCCCCAGGCAGATGCGCTACCAGGCTGCGCTACGCCCCGACTGCTCAGCAAGTTCGCAAGTCTAGCAGCTCACCGGGCCACGCCGGAAGCTTCTGACGAGTAAATGCGCTCAGCGACGCAGCAGCGTCAGTACTTCTTCCAGCTCCATCCGCACCTGGCGCACGATCTGGTGCGACATGCTCGCTTCCATCCGCGCCTGCGGGCCCTCCAGCCGCGCGCGCGCGCCGGTGATGGTGAAGCCTTCGTCGTACAGCAGGGAGCGGATCTGCCGGATCATCAGCACATCGTGACGCTGGTAATAACGGCGGTTGCCACGGCGCTTGACCGGATTGAGCGCAGGAAACTCCTGCTCCCAGTAGCGCAGCACATGGGGTTTCACACCGCAAAGCTCGCCTACCTCACCGATGGTGAAGTAGCGCTTGGCCGGAATGGCGGGCAGTTCGGTGTTATTCCCTTGATCCAGCATAGCCCTCGACTCTCACCTTGAGTTTCTGTCCCGGCCGGAACGTCACCACGCGCCGTGCGGAGATCGGAATCTCCTCGCCGGTTTTCGGGTTGCGCCCCGGTCGCTGGTTCTTCAGCCGCAGATCGAAATTACCGAAGCCGGACAACTTCACCTGCTCGCCATTTTCCAGCGCCTCGCGGACCACCTCGAAATAGGCGTCCACGAATTCCTTCGCCTCACGCTTGTTGAGGCCTACGTCGAGGAAAAGCCGCTCGGCCATTTCCGCCTTGGTCAGCGCCATCTCATCCTCGCAACTTTGCCTTGCATGTTTGCTCCAACGCAGCTATCGCTTCTCGTACGCAACGGTCCGCGTCGTCGTCAGTAAGCGTGCGTGAAGCGTCCTGTAAAATCAAGCCCATAGCGAGACTTTTTCGGCCTGCTTCGACCCCTTTGCCACTGTAACGGTCGAACAACCGCAATTCCTGCAGGTGTACGCCCAGACTGCCGCGAACGGTTTGCTCGATCTGTGACCAGCTGATCTCTTCCGGCAGGTCCACAGCGATGTCCCGGCGTACCGCAGGAAATCGCGGAACCAGCTGGGCCTGCGGCAGACGGCGCGCCAGCAACGGCTCCAGCGCCAGCTCCAGCACGTGGACGTCAGGCCCCAGATCCAGCGTCCTGGCCAGCAGCGGATGCAGCGCCCCGAGATAACCGACCGTTTCGCCATCCCGTGCCACCCGCGCACCGCGGCCAGGATGCAGCCAGCCGGGCAGATCATCGGCATGCACCGACCAGCGCTGCGGCTCGCCACCCCAGGCGATCAAGGCATCGAGATCACCCTTGAGATCGTGGAAATCGAGCTGACGAGAAGGCTCGCCCCATTGTTCGGCACGCGCGTTGCCTGAGGCCACGATGGCCACGCTCGGGGTTTCGACCGGCGGGTCACCCGCAGCAAAGACACGAGCCACCTCGAACAGGCGTACCCGCTCCTGCTGGCGTGCACGATTGTGGCGCAAGGCTTCGAGCAGGCCCGGCAGCAGCGAAGGACGCATGATCGCCAGATCCGCGGACAGCGGATTGGCCAGCGGCACCAGCCGCTCGGTGAAACCCCAGCGCGCCAGCAAGTCCGCGGCGACGAAGGACAGGTTTACTGCTTCGTAGTAGCCGCGCGCGGCCAGCTGCTCGCGCAGCGCCAGCTCGTTGATGCGTGCTTCCGGCTCGACCGCCAGCGCCAGCGCGCCGGCCGGCGAATGCGTGGGAATGTTGTCGTAACCGAAGATCCGTGCCACCTCTTCGATCAGATCTTCCTCGCGCTCGATGTCGAAACGACTGCTCGGCGCGGTGATCCGCCAGCCATCCGCCTGGGGTTCGACCTGCATGCCCAGCGCGATGAAGATGCGCACGACCTCGGCATCGGCCACGTCCACGCCCAGCACGCGCTTGAGGCGCGCACGACGCAGCACCACAGCCGCCGGCTTCGGCAGATCGGCAAGGTTCTCTGCGACCAGCACCGGGCCGGCGTTGCCACCGGCGATCGCCAGCAACAGTTCGGTGGCACGTTCCAGCGCACGGCGCGGCAGCTCGGGATCGACACCACGCTCGAAACGGTGCGAGGCGTCGGTGTGCAGGCCGAGCTTGCGTGCACGGCCCATGATCGCGGCCGGTGCAAAGTGTGCAGCCTCCAGGAACACGTTGTGTGTCTCCTCGGTGACGCGCGAATCGAAACCGCCCATCACGCCAGCCACCGCCAGCGCCGTCTTCCCGTCGGCGATCAGCACGAAACCGTCATCCAGTTTCGCCTCGCTGCCGTCGAGCAGCTTCAGCGTCTCGCCCGCACGCGCGTGGCGCACCACGATGTCGCCCTCGAGCGTGTCGTTGTCGAACGCGTGCAGCGGTTGGCCCAGTTCCAGCATCACGTAATTGGTGACATCCACCACCGCGCTGATCGGGCGCAGGCCGGCACGACGCAGGCGCTCGGCCAGCCATAGCGGTGTGCGTGCGGCTGGATCGATGCCTTCGATGATGCGGCCGAGGTAACGTGGCGCATCCTTGCCTGCATCAAGACGGATACCACGGCGCGATTCACTGGTGACCGGTGCCGCAACCTGTGAGGGCACCTTTACTGCGCTGTCGAACAGCGCCGCCACGTCATGCGCGAGACCGACCAGACCCAGGCAATCGGGACGGTTCGGCGTGAGCTTCAGTTCGATGCTGGCATCGGGCAGGCCCAGGTAATCGGCCAGCGACCGGCCGACCGGCGCATCCTGCGGTAGCTCGAGCAGACCGGAGGCATCGGCATCTACACCCAGCTCCTTCGCCGAGCACAGCATGCCGAACGATTCGACGCCACGCAGCTTGGCTGCCTTGATCGCGATGCCGCCCGGCAGATTGGCGCCCACCATGGCCAACGGTACCTTGATGCCAACCCGAGCATTTGGTGCGCCACAAACGATCTGCAGCGGCTCGCCCTGCCCCGCATCGACCTGGCACACCTGCAGGCGATCGGCTTCAGGATGCTTCTCGGTAGCAACGATCTCGGCCACCACCACACCGGCCAGGCCTTCGCCCAGCACGGTCAGTTCTTCCACTTCCAGCCCGGCCATGGTCAGCGCATGGGCCAGTGCGGTGCGGTCGGCCTTGATCTCGACCAGCTCGCGCAGCCAGTTCTCGGAAAATTTCATGCTTGTCGATTCCTGGATGCGATTCAGGCGAACTGCTTGAGGAAGCGCAGATCGTTCTCGAAGAACGCGCGCAAGTCGGAGACGCCGTAGCGCAGCATCGCAAAGCGCTCCACACCGAGGCCGAAGGCGAAGCCGGTGTAGCGCTCCGGATCGATGCCGCAGTTCGCCAGCACGGTCGGGTGGACCATGCCGCAACCGAGCACTTCCAGCCAACGCGTCGAACCATCTTCAGCATCCCAGCGGATATCCACTTCGGCCGACGGTTCGGTGAAGGGAAAATAGCTGGGGCGGAAACGCATCTCGAAATCACGCTCGAAGAACGCACGGATGAACTCGGCCAGCGTACCTTTCAGATCAGCGAAGCTGGAGGTCTCGTCGACCAGCAGACCTTCGATCTGATGGAACATCGGCGAGTGGGTCTGGTCCGAGTCACTGCGGTAGACCTTGCCTGGCGCGATGATGCGGATCGGCGGCTGCCGACCTTTCATCGAGCGGATCTGCACCGGCGAGGTATGCGTGCGCAGCAGGCGCCCATCGCCGAAGTAGAAGGTGTCATGCATGGCACGCGCCGGATGGTGCGGCGGGAAATTCAGCGCCTCGAAATTGTGCCAGTCGTCCTCGATCTCCGGGCCGTCGGCACGCTGGTAACCCAGCCGCGCGAAGATCGCGCTGATGCGTTCCAGTGCACGGGTGATCGGATGGATGCCACCGCGCTCGCCATCGCGACCTGGCAGGCTGATGTCGAGCTTCTCGGAGGCTAGTCGGCGATCCAGCTCGGCTTGTTCCAGCACCTGCTTGCGCGCGGCGAGAGCATCGGCGAGACGATCCTTGAGCCGGTTCACCTCGGCGCCACGCGCCTTGCGCTCGTCCGGCGCCAAGGTGCCCAGCGCCTTCAATGCGGCCGTGACCACGCCACTCTTGCCCAGCAGGCCAACGCGCAGCGCATCGAGCGCCTCCAGCGTGTCAGCCTTGTCGATATCGGCCAGCGCCTGCGCGGCGCGGCTGTCCAGATCGTCCATCGATGCGATTCCCGCTGGCAAACCCGTTCGCGTGAACAGGTTCTTGAAGATCCACAGAAACGAAAACGGGGAGAAGGCTGTGGCCTCCTCCCCGCTTGCTTTACATCATATCGTGCTGACGCAGGAGCGTCCGACGATCAAGCGGCCAGACTGGCCTTCGCTTTCTCGGCGATCACTTCAAACGCCTTGATGTCGTGCACGGCGATATCAGCGAGGACCTTGCGGTCGACCGTGATGCCGGCCTTGCTCAGGCCATTGATCAGGCGGCTGTAGGACAGACCGAACATGCGCGCAGCGGCGTTGATGCGGACGATCCACAACGCGCGGAACTGACGCTTGCGCTGCTTGCGGCCGATATAGGCGTACTGACCGGCCTTGATGACGGCCTGGTTGGCAACGCGGAAGACCTTGCGGCGGGCGTTGTAATAGCCCTTGGCACGACCGATAACTTTCTTGTGACGACGACGGGCGGTAACGCCACGCTTTACACGAGCCATGGTTTATCTCCTCGTCTTACAAGTACGGCAACATGCGCGCTACACCCTTGGTGTCACACGCCTTGAGATGATTCGGTGCACGCAGACCGCGCTTACGCTTGGTCGACTTCTTGGTCAGGATGTGTGACTTGAAGGCGTGGCCGCACTTGATTTTGCCCGACGCGGTCTTGCGAAAACGCTTCGCCGCCGCCCGGTTGGTCTTGATCTTGGGCATGAGAATGCTCCGTATCTGGTTTCTGACTGATCAGGCGGTGACCATTCCCGAAGGAATCAGCTCACACTTTCCGTCCTGCCACGATCGGTTCACGACCCTTCCATGCGCGTCGAACCGGTGATTATACGGAGTTCAGGCCGCCGATGCCAGTAGGAGCGCACCCTGCGCGCGATGCTCT
>JBOHYM010000041.1:0-121925 GCA_050737735.1 Rhodanobacter sp.
TTCGCCGGCCCATAGTGGTTCTATGGGCCAAGAATCGACGGGAATATGGACCGCGTAGGAAGATTTGCAGCCCGGCCAACCAAAGTCCGACAGGCTCCTAAGCGATGACGTGGCGCGCGGCGTCGCCGCCTTTCACCGCGCTGGTGACCAGGCGCTTGTCGAAGGTAGCCAACCTTCCACCGCGCTGCACGGCCAGCGCCAGCAGCCATGTATCGGTGACCTGGCCGGAAGCCAGCAGTCGCTGGCGGTTGATCAGTGGCGAATCCAGCAAGCTGAGGTCACCCGGCCAGAACACGTGACCGGACTGGTTGCAAATATCCGCCAGCAGTTCAGCGGCTATGGCCGTGGACGCCACCGCGTTGCCATAACGCGGGTGCGACATGATGCGCAGCGCACCGTTCTGGGTGAGATTGCAACTGGCCCACGATGCGCCTGCGGTGGCGAACCACTCATGCGCCAACGTGTGATGCGTGTGCGTGGGGTCGAGCAGCGCAAGCAGCACGTTGACGTCCAGCAGCCAGGTCGTCGCGCCCGAAGACGGCCATGACGGCCGCTCATCACGCACGCCTGCAGCGGCCTTGCGGCTCACGGCACCTCGTCCCGCAGTTCGTTGATCTCGTCCAGCGTCATCGGGCGCGCATCCGGACGCACCGGCATCAGACGTATGCCGTTGCGGTATTGCGGCGAATTCGCCACCGGTGCCAAACCCTTGCGCGCCAACTCCGACACCACCTCGCCCAGCGTGCGGCCTTGCCGTTCGGCCAGTGCACGCGCGGCGGACAGCACGTCTTCATCCAATTGCAGAGTGGTACGCATGATGGGACTCCCGACGGCTAAGGCAGACCGTCGGCACCAAGCATCACGCATCACGCATCAGCCGTCAAGGATGCTGGTGCCGTGCTTGCTGGTGGCACGCTTGCTGGCGGCAACGCTGGTTGGCGGCAAGGGCAGCCACAACCGTGCCAGCGCGCCGCCGGCACCCTCGCGCGCCTGCAGGCTGACGTTACCCCCGTGCGCCTCGGCGATCTGTCGCGCCAACGCCAGCCCGATGCCTGAACCTCCCGGCTTGGTGGTGAAGAACGGCACGAACAGGTTGTCGCTGGACGGCGGCCCGGGGCCATCGTCCAGCAGTTCGATGCGTATCCCATCGCCTTCACGCTGCCAACGCATGCACACGTCACCCTGCCGTGGCAGCACGGCCTCCACAGCATTGCGCAGCAGATTGATCAGGGCCTGTTCGAGCTGGTCCGCATCCGCATGCACGGCCAACGACTCGCCGGGTTCGACGCGCACCGGCAGGCGCTGTTCCAGCCGTGCCACCTTGTCGATCAAGGCAGCCAGATCGACCATGCTTTTTTGCGGCGGCGGCAACCGCGCCAGCCGCCCATAGCTCGACAGAAAACGAGCGAGTGCAGCGGCGCGATGGCCGATCAGGTCCAGGCCGTGCTGGAAATCATCTCGCCAGTCGACCGGCAGCGGCTCGCGCGCGGCCAGCGTCGCCAGCGTGCCAGCCATCGACTGGATCGGTGCCAGCGAATTGTTGACCTCGTGTCCCAGCACGCGCAGCAGTCGTTGCCAGGCCAGCCGCTCCTCCTCGCGCAGCACGCGGCCCACGTCGTTGACCACCAGCAGCCGGCCGCCGCGACCGCCGCTGCGCAAAGGCGCATGGCGTATCTCGAAGCGTCCGTTGCGACCGGGGAAGGCATGCGTCAGCACGGACGCCGCCGGCCCTTCCAGCCATGCCGCCAGCCCCAGTTCCGCCGCGCTGCGGCCAAACAGCTGGTGACGCTCGCCATCCAGCAACTGCTGGCCAGCCGGATTCATCAGGCGCAGACGCAAGCCTTCGTCGAACACGAACACGCCGCTGTCCAGCGCCGCCAGCGTCTTGCCGAGCAGGTGTGCCGACTCCTCGAATTCGAGGCGTTCCTTCTGCAAGCGATCGGCCAGCGCATTGATGTCATAGATCACATCGCCGAGCACGCTACCCTGCACGCCGCGCAGGCTGTAATCACCTTCGCGCAACGCCTCAAGCAGACCGGACAGCGTGTACAGCGGATAGACCACCCGCCGATACTGCCAGCGCGCCAGCAGCAGACTGGCGGCCACCGACGCGTACACCAGCGTCCACAGCCACCATGCCTGCGGCCGAAACTCCAGCAGCACGACCGCCAGCGCCAGCAGCAGCGGCAACGCCACCAGCAGGCTGCCGTACAGCACGCGGCGCTCGAAGCGCGGCATGCGCCCGGCGCGACGTGCCGTCGCTTCAGCCGGCTCGGTCGGCATCGGCCATCACGTCGCGCAGCTCGTGCTTTTCCAGTCGCCGATACAGCGACTGGCGGGTGATCCCGAGGGCATCGGCCGCATGTTGCAGGTTGCCGCCGTGACGTTCCAGCGCACGCTTCACCAGCCATGCCTCGGCCTGCTCCAGCGTCATGCCATCGAGATCCATGGCCGGCTCGGCGGTGGCACCGAAAGCCAGTGCGGCGGCACTGACTTGGTCGTGCTCGGCCAGCAGCACGGCACGCTCCATCAGATGCTGCAGCTCACGCACATTGCCTGGCCAATGCCACGCGATCAGCACCCGTTCGGCCGACGGCGCCAGTTGCAGGCCTGATCGACCGTAACGCTGTGCGCTGCGCGCCAGAAACGCGCGCGCCATCGGCAGGATGTCCTCCGTCCGCTCGCGCAACGGCGGCAGCCGCACCTCCAGCGTGTTCAGGCGATACAGCAGATCCTTGCGGAAGCGACCGGCCGCCACCTCGGTGGCCAGGTCGGCATTGGTGGCCGAAACCAGCCGCACGTCCACGCTCTGCGTGCGCGACGAACCCAGCCGTTCGAACTCGCCGTCCTCCAGCACGCGCAGCAGCTTGGGTTGCTGCGACGCCGGCACGTTGCCCACCTCGTCGAGAAACAGCGTGCCGCCATCGGCCAGTTCGAAGCGGCCGATGCGTTCGCTCTTCGCATCGGTGTAGGCGCCGCGCACGTGGCCGAACATTTCCGACTCGAACACGCTCTCCGCGATGCCGCCCATGTTGACCTTGACCAGCGAACGCGCGGCGCGTGCCGAGCGCTGGTGCAGGTACTGGGCGATCACGCCCTTGCCGGTACCGTTCTCACCCAGCACCAGCACGTTGGCGTCGCTGGGCGCGATACGCTCCACCAAGGCCAGCACGCGGCGCATCGCTGGCGATTCGGCCATGAAATCCGTCGCCGAGTCGTCGCGCAACAACGCATTCTCCGCTTCCAGCCGATGCTGCCTGCGCGTGCTTTCGCTCAACGCGGTCTGCGCGCGCAGCACGCTGAGCAGGCGCGCGTTGTCCCATGGCTTCTCGGTGAAGTCCGCCGCACCACGACGCATCGCCTCCACCGCCAGCGCCACATTGCCCCAGGCCGTCATCACCACCACCGGCATATCCTGTGCCTGCTGACGCAACTGCTCCAGCAGCGCCAGCCCCTCCTCGCCCGAGGTGGTGTCGCGGCTGTAGTTGCAATCGATCAGCGCGCAGGCGAACTCGCGCTTGCGTATGGCCTCCAGCGCAGCCGCCGGATCGGCGACGCCGATGCTGGCGATGCCTTCGGACTTCAACAAGAGGCGCAGTGCCTCGCGCACGTCGGCCTGGTCGTCAGCCAGCAACACCACCGGATTCGTTTCGCGCGCCATGCCTTGGTTCATTCCTGCAGTGTAGTGGTCACTCGTAACGCAAGGCGACCGCCGGATCGACACGCAAGGCGCGCAGCATGGGCACCAGCGACGCCAGCATCGATACCCCGACAACCAGCAACAACACGGGCACGAACACGGCCGGATCGTAGGCGCGCGTATGCAGGCCCGGATCGGCCAGCACCATCGACCATGGCAACGCCAGCCCCAGACCGAGCAGCAAGCCGAGCCCCAGCTGCCAGCCTAGCTGGCGCCCCACCTCGCGGACGATCGCGCCATGGCCCGCGCCAATCGCACGACGTATGCCGATTTCTCGCGTCCGCTGTGCCACGGCATAGGCCAGCACGCCATACAGCCCGGCTGCCGCCAGCAGCAAGGCGATCAAGCCCAGCGCGCTGAATACATCGGTCAACAACGCCAGCTTGACGCGCGACATCGCCATGACTTTTTTCTGGCTGTGCACGGCGAATACCGCCACCTGCGGGTCTACCGCACGCACACTTTCGATCAAATGCTGCGTCCATGCTTCGGCATCGACATGCGTACGGATAGCCAACCCCATGGACCGCTGAGGCGCCTGCCCCGCCGATTGCTGCAACGGCATCAACAAGCTCGACAGCGGCTTCTCCATCGCCGTATCGAGCTGCAAAGGCTCGATCACACCGACCACGGTGACCGTTCGCGCATACGACTTGCCTGGATACAGGATCAGCGACTGGTTCAACGCATCACCATGCGGCCACATCTCTGCTGCCATCTTCTCGTCGATCACCACGACCTGCTGGCTGTCGGCGCGATCGCGCGCATCGAAGAAGCGCCCCTCGCGCAGGCGCACGTCATAAGTATCAAGAAAATGCGGATCGACGATGCCCATCTGCACCCTCGGCCAGCCCTCCGACGGCTGCGGCTGGCCCGGCAGCGAAACATCCTCGTGACTGCCCAGCGCCGCGCTGGGAATGGTGTTCGACACAGTGGCATCGACCACGCCCGGGGCGCTGCGCAGGCGCTCGATCACGTTATCGAGCAGGCGGATGCGCTGTGCACCGTCCGGGTACTGCGAAAGGGGCAGCGCCACATAGGCAGTCAACACCTGCGACGCATGCGTGGCACCAACCGGCTGCTCGGCCAACAGACCGCCCAATGCGCGGACAAACATGCCGGCCCCCACCAGCAACACCACGGTCAGCACGACCTGCGCCACCACCAGGGTTTTCGCTACCTTGCCGAAACCGCTGCCGGAACCTTTGCTGCCGTCACGCAACGCATCCTGCAGATCGGCACGCGGGGCACGCCATGCCGGAATCAGGCCGGCGATAGCGGTGGTGAGCAAGGCGACACCGAGCCCGAACGGCCATACCCAACCCTGGGCGCCGAAACGAAACAAGAGATTCGGCGGATCGTCTGCGGCAACGAACATCGCGACCATCCAGCGATTGGCGCCAGACATGATCGGCCACGCCAGCGCCAGCGATGCCACGCTGAGCAGCAGACTCTCGATCAGCACGCCCGCCATCAAGCGCCCTCGGCTGCTGCCAAGCGCACTGCGCAAGGCCAGCTCGCGGCGGCGATTGAGCGTCTGCACCAGCTGCAGATTCGCCACGTTGACGCACGCCAGCAACAGCACCAACCCGGTAGCGCCGAGCATCAGCCACACCCAGTTTCGCGTGTCCTCCGGGATGAAGCTCAAGGCCAGCGGCTTGATCGTCATGTCACGCACGCGCCACTCGGCTGGCAACGCGCGTCGCAGATCGTCCGCCCGCGCCGCCAGCTCGGCGCGAGCCTGTTGCAGATCGACGCCAGGGGCCAACCGTGCCAAGCCCGAAAGCGCCTGATGCTGACCATTGTTCAGGCGCAGCGGCATCCACAACACACTGTTTTGTGGGAAGCCGAAATCCGCGGGCAACACCCCCACCACGGTGACCCACTCGCCGTTGATCCGCACATTGCGACCCACGACATGCGGATCAGCCTGGAAATCATGACGCCACAATGTCTCACCCAACAGCACCACCGGCGCCGCGCCCGGCGCATCGTCGGCAGCGACAAAGCCGCGACCCAGCAAAGGCTTCACGCCCAGAAGATCCATCATCGACGACGTAAGCGATGCCTCGTTCTGGTAGCTCGCGCCATGCCCCTGATCGAGATTGACGCCACCATCGCGATACGCGCCGATGTTATCAACGCTGCGCAGATGCCCCTGCAGTTGCAGATACTGGTCGCTGTCGATATAGCCCATGCCGAAACCGTTGTCGGATACCTGGCCCACCGCCATCAACCGATCGGCCTGCGGAAACGGCAATGGCTGCAGGATCAGCGTGTTGACCAGGCTGAACAGGAACAGCACCACACCCAGCCCCACGCCAAGCACCGCCACCGACAACACCGTGTAACCCGGCCGCTTCAGCAAGCGGCGCAACGCCTCGCGAAATTCGCGCACGATCATCATCACTCTCCCCTCAAGGCGCGCATCGGTGGCACACGCGAAGCACGCATGGCCGGCAACAGGCAGGCCAGCAGGCCAGCTGCGGCGAGTACCGCGCAGACCCCCAGCACCACCATCGGATCGAAAGCATTGCTGCGACCGAGCAGCGTCATCAGCAGCACGGCCAGGGCATGCGATGCGCCCAGCGCGATTGCCATGCCGATCGCCAGTCCCGCCACGATCTGGCCCAGTCCGCCGCGCATCACCAGTCGCAGCAACCGCCATGGCGCGGCACCGAGCGCCATGCGCACGCCGAACTCGCGCTCGCGCGCGGCCACCGCCACCGCCATCACCGCATACAGGCCGGCCGCAGCCAGCAGCAACGCCAGCATGGCGAACAGGCCAATCAACCACAGGCTGAGCCGCGCCGTGGCCGTGGTCTGGTGCACGATGTTTTGCATCGTCCGCAGATTGGCGATCGGCTGCTCGGGTGCGATCTCGGCCAAGGTCTCGCGCACGCCGGCCTGCCAGTTCATCGGGTTGCCGTGGCCGCGCAGCGCGAAGCGCAGGGGTTCGAGATGGCGAAAGATGGCGAAATCCCGCGCGGGGACCTGCGCCAGCAACACGTACAGCACCGGCTGCATGGGCTGCAGTGGCCCGCGCTGGTAGGTCTCGCCCACCACACCGACGATGCGCACCGGCCATGCAATATCGCCGTCGCCTTCCACGTCGATGATCTTGCCGACCGCATGGCCGCCGTAATACGCATCGGCCAGATCCTGGCTGACGATGGCCACGCCTTCGCCGCCGCCCACGTCGCTGCGGGTGAAGTCGCGCCCTTCGCGCAGGGGAATGCCGAACAGGTGGAAGAAGCCGGGACCAACGCCGTGATACTGCGCCACGAACTCCTTGCCGTCGGGGGTATGCACGCCGTTCTGGAGCTGTCCGTACATGTCATCGCTGACAGGCAGGTTGGTGGTCACCGCAGCATCGGTAACGCCGGGTATCGCCTGCAGCCGCTGCACCAATCGCTGCGACAGGCTCCACACCGACGCCACATCCGGATAGTCAGCCTGCACCGGCGCCAGCTCGAAGGTGAGCACATTGTCGCCGGCAAAGCCCAACTGCAGTTGCGACGCGTCGTAGAGCCCATGCATGAACACCCCCGCTGCGCATAGCAGCACCGCCGCCAGTGCCACCTGCGCCACCACCAGCACGCGCCCCATCCGGCCACTGCGCACGCCGATGCCGCTGCGTCCGCCCTCGCGCAGTTCGTCCACCGTGGTCGTGCTGCGGCTACGCCACAGCGCCAACCCCGCCGCCAGCAAGGCGCCCAGCAGGCTCGTGGCGAAAGCCAGCAGCCACGCCGCCGCGCCCACATGGAGGTGCCCGCCCCACAACCATTCGGCGGGAATGAAGCCTTGCAGCAGGGCGAGCCCCGTCGTCGCCAGCGCCATGCCCAGCAGCGCGCCGACGCCACCGATCAGCAGGCCCTCGCCCAGCGCCGGCAACATCAGCCGCAGCAGCGGCGCGCCCAGCGCGCTGCGCACCGCGGCATCGTGGTTGCGCGACAGCGCGCGCAGCAGCATCAGGTTGGTCAGGTTGACCAGCGCGATCAGCAACACCAGCAGCGCGCTGGCCATGAACAGCAGCAACATCGGTCGCGCGTCCTGCTGCATGGTCGAGGACAGGCTTTCGGCGCCGAAGCGCGGCTTCTTCCAGTTGCCGCCCATGCCCATGTCGCGATACATCGTGCGTTCGCGCGCATCGGCCTGCGCCGACACCGTGGCGATATCGGCGCCGGGCGCCAACCGCGCGAGCGCCACGGTGCCGTTGTGGTTGTAGTCGCGGCTCGCCACCGGCAGCGCCGTCGGCAGCATCACGTCGCCCGGTCCCAGCACCGTGTTGAAGCCGGCCGGCAACACGCCGACGATCGTGTGCGGTACACCTTCCACCTGCAGGCTGCGGCCAATCACGCGAGCGTCGCCGCCGTAGCTGCGCTGCCAGAAACCGTAGCCGAGGATGACCGCAGGCGGGCCGCTCGGGCGATCCTCCTGCGCGTCGAAATTGCGTCCCAGCACCGTCTGCAAGCCCAGCGTGGGTACGAGCCCGCGGTCCATGTAGATCACCGGCACCTGTGCCGGCGCACCGGCGCCGGCGATGTTCACCGTCGAGCGTGGCCGCCACAGCCCCAGCGAGACCACGCCATCGAGCTTGTCCAGGTACTGGTATTCGTGCGGCGAGATGCCGCCCGCGTGGCCGTTGTCGTGTATGGCGCCAAGCACCACCAGCCGCGATGGCTGCGGCACCGGCAGCGGCCGCCACAAGGTGTTTTCAATCAGCGTAGCCACCGCCACGCTGGCGCCGATGCCCAGCGCCGGCACGCCGGTGGCCAGCAGCAGGAATCCCGGCCGGCGCAGACTCGCCCGCCAGGCGCGCCAGATTTCGGCGAGCCAGATGCTCACGTACCGGTCTCCACGCGCTGGCCGATCAGCGCATCCAACCGCTGCTCGTCCTCGCGGCGCAGGCGGTCGAAGGTCTCCTCGTCGACCACGCGGCCATCGAACAGGCGGATCTTGCGCTGGGCCAGTTCGGCGTAGCGCGCGTCGTGGGTGACCATGCAGATAGTGGCACCGCCCTTGTGCAGTTCGTCGAGCAGGGCCATTACCGCTTCGCCATTGCGCGAGTCGAGGTTGCCGGTGGGTTCGTCGGCGAGCAGGATAGCCGGCTTGCCGACCAGTGCGCGCGCCACGGCCACACGCTGCTGCTGGCCGCCGGAAAGCTGCGCCGGGTAGTGCCGGATGCGGTGGGCCATGCCGACGCGTTCCAGTGCTTCCTGCACGCGCGCACGACGCTCGCCGGCGTCGATGCCGCTGCGATAGGTCAACGGCAGTTCGACGTTTTCCTGCACGCTCAGATCACCGATCAGGTTGAATGCCTGGAAGATGAAGCCGATCTCGGCGTTGCGGATGCGCGCCCGCGCGGCGGCGTTGAGCACGGCGACATTGTGGCCGTTGAGCACGTAGCTGCCGGCGCTGGCGGTATCGAGCAGGCCGAGGATCGACAGCAGCGTGGTCTTGCCGCAACCGGACGGCCCGGAGATGGACACGTATTCGCCGCGGCGGATGTCCAGGTGCACATCGCTCAGCGCATGGGTTTCCACCTCGTCGGTCTGGAAGACCTTGCGGATGTCGCTGAGGGTGATGACGGAGGTCGACTGATTCATGACGGGTTTCCCTGAGGTTTGATCAACGTACGCGAATGCGGTCGTACTTGTCCCACTGGCTGGCATCGGAAAGGATCACTTGGTCACCGGCATTCAACCCGCGCAGGATCTGCACGCGATCCACCGAAGCGACACCGATGCCCACGGGTATGCGGGTGGCGGTATCGCTGCCCGGGTCGAGGCGGAACAGGCTGATGTCGCTGTCGGGCCGCGCCAGCGCGGGACGGCCCACCGACAACACGTTGTCCAGCTGGGTGATGCGGATGCGCCCATCGACGGACAGGTCAGGGCGCGCGCCCGAGGGCAGCATGCCGAGCAGATCGACGTCGACCTGCACGCTGCCGTTGCGCACGGCCGGGTCGATGCGCTCGACCTTGCCATCGATCACGCCGTTGTGGGTATCCACGCTGACTGGCATGCCCATCGCCACGTCCTTCGCCTGAACTTCGGGCACCTGCAGGCGCGCGATTAACACGTCGGTGCGCGCCACCCGCGCCAGGTTCGCGCCCACCGCCACCTGAGCACCTTCCTGCACGGCCACTTCCTGCAGCACGCCGGCGATGCCGGCCTTCACTTCCAGCGCGTCGGCCTGGCGCTGGCGCAGTTCCAGGTTGCTACGCTGCTGCAGCAGCCGCGCCTGCACCGCCTCCATCTGCGCCTTCATGTTGCCGACGAAGGCCTCCACCCGTTGCTGCTCGATCTGCACGCGCTGCTGCAGCTGTTTCAACGCAATCTGGCCCTGCTCGAACTGCACACGCGGGATCACCTGCAGCACTACCGCCTTGGCGTCGGCATCGGCCTTGACCTTGGCCGAGGCGTAATCGGATTGCGCCTGCGCCTGCGCGGAACGCTGATCGAGCAACTGCGATTGCAGCTCGGCGCGCTTGGCAGCCACGTCCGCCTCGGCTGCGGCCACCTGCGCCTGCGCATTGCGCAGGCTATCCTCGACTTCCGGATTGGAGAGCCGCATCAGCACCGTGTCGGCCTGCACCGGGGTGCCCGGCCAGACCAGGATCTTTTCCACCTGCACCGGCGTGTAGGCCGCCAGCCAGCGACTCTCGTGCGGCACCAGGGTGCCGGTGGCACGCACTTCCTGCAGCATGTCGCCGCGCTGCACGGTGTCGATCCACAGGCTGCTGCGATCGACCCGCGGCAGCGCCGGCCCCAGCCGCAGCAGCACCGCCACCACGGCCACCACCGCCACGGCAACGCCGGCCACGCTGATCTGCAGGCGCCGTCGCTTGCGCGTCTTGAGCATCGTGTTCGCAATATCCATGCAGGGGATATCGCAACTAGCGTGCCAGTCCAGCGGCGACGCTAACTCACTGACTGCTCAAAGGATTGGCCCAAGCCGCCTCACTGCATGCTGTCCGTTCCCGGACAGCCGCATCCGCCAGCGGACGGCCGCCCCGCTCAGCCGGTGTTCTGCAGCCCCTGCGACACGCCGTTGACGCAGGCCACCAGCGCCTGCAGCAAGGTGTCGTCCTTGCCGTCACCAGCACGCCAGCGCTGCAGTAGATCGACCTGCATCAGGCTCATCGGATCGACATAGGGATTGCGCAGGCGGATCGAGGCAGCCAGGCGTGGATCACCCTGCAGCAGGGCATCACTGCCTTTCAGCCGCAGCAGCCAGTGGCAAGTGCGCTCGAACTCGGCGCGGATCAGCGCGAAAAATTCATCGTGCAACGGGCCGGACAGTTTCGAGAAGGCCTCGGCGATAGCCAGATCGCATTTGGCCAGCACCATCTCGACGTCATCCAGCAGATTGGTGAAAAACAGCCAGTCGCGCGCCATCTCGACCAAGACCGCTTCCCCGAACTCATTGACGCTCTGCTCCAGTGCGGTGCCCAGACCGTACCAGCCGGTGATGATCGAGCGGCACTGGGTCCACGCGAACACCCACGGGATCGCGCGCAGATCCTGCACGCCGCGCATGCTGCGCCGACTGGCCGGGCGCGAGCCCAGGGTCATTCGCTCGATCACGTCGATCGGCGTGGCGGAACGGAAGTAGTCGACAAAGTGTTCGCGATCGACGAAGGCACGGTAGGCCTTTCGGCTGCTCACCGATAACTGATTCATCTGTTCGCGCCAGCGCTCCTCGCGCGACTCGGTCTCGCGAGGGCGCAGACTTGCGCGCAACACCGCGCCAACGGTCTGCTCCAGGTTGCGCAGCGCCAGCGCGCGGATGCCGTACTTGCGATGGATCACCTCGCCCTGTTCGGTCACCCGCAATACGCCGGCCACCGCGCCGCGCGGCGACGACATCAGCGCCGGCGCGATGCGCGCACCGCCGCGGCTGGCCGAGCCGCCGCGACCATGGAAGAACGCCAGCTGGATGCCGGCTTCGTTCGCCACCTCCAGCAACTCCACCTGGGCGCGCTGCAGGCCCCAGCGCGACGCCAGCGTGCCGCCGTCCTTGCCGCTGTCGGAGTAGCCGAGCATCACCCATTGCTGGTTGTTGCGCGCCACCAGATGCTGGCGATAGACCGGATCGTCGAGCAGGGCACGCAGGGTATCCGGCGCGTTTTTCAGGTCGTCGACAGTCTCGAACAACGGCGCGATGTTGAGCGGAACGTCATCACCCTCGACCAAGCCGCCATAGCGCGCCAGCGCCAGCACCGCGAGCACGTCGGCGGCCGAGCGCGCCATGCTGATGATGTACAGGCCAACCGCCTCCCGCCCATAGCGGCGGCGCGCATCGCCCAAGGTTGCAAACACGTCGTACAGCGACATCACCACGTCGGCGTGGCTGATCGGGAAGCGCGCGTTGCCGCTGGCATGATCGCGCAGTCGTCGCACACGTTCGCCAGGATCGCGCTGCGGCCACGTCGCGTCGCCGTACAGCTCGGCCAGGGCATCGTCGTGCACACGCGAATCCTGCCGCACGTCCAGCCGCGCCAGGTGCAGGCCGAAGGTGCGCACGCGACGGATCAATCGCTGCACCGCGTAGGCGCCGGCGTGCAGACCGTGATGATCGACCAGGCTGGCGGCGATCAGCTGCAGATCGTCAAGCAGTTCGGCAACGGACGTATAGCCTTCCGTATGATCGTCTTGGTGGGTTGCCTCGAGACGGGCACCGATGACGGTGAGCAGGCTGCGATACGGCAT
Source organism: Rhodanobacter sp. (assembly GCA_050737735.1). GTDB lineage: Bacteria > Pseudomonadota > Gammaproteobacteria > Xanthomonadales > Rhodanobacteraceae > Rhodanobacter. The sequence continues at coordinate 12,418 of JBOHYM010000041.1, forward strand.
GTCGGCATGGCGCGGCCGCACTCGCTGCGCGGCGGCGGGAAAGCGTGCCCGGTAATCGTCCAGGCGCTGCTGCAGGCGCGCGTCGACGGCCACGCGGCCTTCGGTCTGGCTGAGCAATCGTGCCAGCGCAGCCACGTCGGCCATGTAGTGCTCGATCACGTGGGCGCGCTGGGTGGCCAGGCTGGCGGCAATGGTTTCTGCGCCGACGTTCGGGTTGCCGTCCATGTCACCGCCAACCCAGGTGGCGAAGCCGAGCAGTTGCGGCAGTTTCGCCGCCACGCCGTAAACGGACTGCAATGCCTCGGCCAGCGACTCGAACAGCGCCGGCACGATGCGGTAGATCGGGTTGGCCAGGTAGAAACCGACGTGGTGGTGTTCGTCCTGCACGGTGGGCCGTATCGCCGATGCCTCGGCGGTCTGCCAGCCCGAGGACAGCGCCATGTAGATACGATCGTCGTCCTCCTTGCGCTCCTGCGGCGTGCGGTCCTGGTCGAAACCGTCGACCAGCGAGCGCACGATCGCCTGTTCCTTTTCCAGCAGCGAGCGGCGCACCGCCTCGGTCGGGTGCGCGGTGAACACCGGTTCGATCCACAACCGATCGAGCCAACCCAGCAATTCGTCCGCACTGACACCCTGCGCCTTCAACCGGCCCAGCACGTCGAGCAGCGATTCCGGCTGCGGCATGCTGCCCTCGCGCTGGTAGTCGCGACGGCGACGGATGCGATGCACCTGCTCGGCGGTATTCACTGCCTGGAAATAGGTGGCGAACGCGCGCGCCAGCGCTTCGGCGTCTTTCGCCTCGAGACCGGCGACCGAATCGGCCAGCTCACCCACCGAGGCATTGTCGCGACGGCGGCGGATCGCCGCGATGCGCACCTGTTCGACCCGCTCGAAGAAGGCCATGCCACCCTGCTCGGCAAGCATGCGCCCCACCATCGCACCGAGTCGGCTGACGTCCTCGCGCAGGGGGCCATCGTGCAGCAGGAACTCGGATTCGCGGCTTTCTTCCATGCAGTGCTCCGGGGCTGGGGACGGTGCTGGGTGAACGGCCAGACTACCGAATTGCGGCGCAGGAGGCATCCGTGGGCCAGTGTCGCTACAATAGCGGGCTTGTACTGCCCGCCGAGGGGCGCTGCGACCGTTCACTTGTGAATGCGGATCCATCCGCAAAAACCCGCACATCCCTGTGCGGACTCTTCACAAAAGCGGCCAGGCTCGGCGCGGCACGTTCCACAACGGCGCCCGGTTGCTTGTACGCGAGTCCCTTCGCAAGAAACCAGCCATCCATGGCCGGACTCTTCGAAAGAGCCCCGCACTAACCGGAGACATCCATGAACGCCGTTACCAAAGACACCGCCAACCACGACTACAAGATCCGCGACCTGTCGCTCGCCGACTGGGGCCGCAAGGAACTGGACATCGCCGAGCACGAGATGCCGGGCCTGATGTCGATCCGCAAGAAGCATGCCGCCACGCTGCCGCTGAAGGGCGTGCGCGTGACCGGCTCGCTGCACATGACGATCCAGACCGCCGTGCTGATCGAGACGCTGAAGGACATCGGCGCCGACGTGCGCTGGGCCTCGTGCAACATCTTCTCGACCCAGGACCACGCGGCGGCCGCGATCGCCGCGACCGGCACGCCGGTATTCGCCTGGAAGGGCGAGACGCTGGAGGAATACTGGGACTGCACGATGGACGCGCTGTCCTTCCCCGACGGCAAGGGCGGCTTCCTCGGGCCGCAGCTGGTGGTCGACGATGGCGGCGACGTGACCCTGCTGATCCACAAGGGCTACGAGCTGGAGAACGGTTCGAAGTGGGTCGACGAAAAGGCCTCCTCGCATGAGGAGCAGGTGATCAAGAACCTGCTCAAGCGCGTGCACAAGGAGCGCCCGGGCTACTGGCACACCGTGGTCAAGGACTGGAAGGGTGTCTCCGAAGAGACCACCACCGGCGTGCATCGCCTGTACCAGCTGGCCGAAGCGAAATCGCTGCTGATCCCGGCGATCAACGTCAACGACTCGGTCACCAAGAGCAAGTTCGACAACCTGTACGGCTGCCGTGAATCACTGGCCGATGGCCTGAAGCGCGCGATGGACGTGATGCTGGCCGGCAAGGTCGCCGTGGTCTGCGGTTATGGCGACGTCGGCAAGGGTTGCGCCCATTCGCTGCGTGCTTATGGCTCGCGCGTGGTGGTCACCGAAATCGATCCGATCAATGCCTTGCAGGCGGCGATGGAAGGTTTCGAAGTCAACACCGTCGAGAGCACGCTGGGCCGCGGCGACATCTACGTCACCACGACCGGCAACAAGGACGTGCTGACGCTGGAGCACCTGAAGTCGATGAAGGATCAGGCCATCGTCTGCAACATCGGCCACTTCGACAACGAGATCCAGGTCGATGCGCTGAACGAGATGGTCGGCGTCGAGAAGATCAACATCAAGCCGCAGGTCGACAAGTATGTGTTCAAGGATGGCCGCGCGATCTTCCTGCTCGCCGAAGGCCGCCTGGTCAACCTCGGCTGCGCCACCGGCCACCCGAGCTTCGTGATGTCGAACTCGTTCTCCAACCAGACGCTGGCGCAGATCGACCTGTGGGCGAACAAGGACACCTACGAGGCCAAGGTCTACATCCTGCCGAAGAAGCTGGACGAGGAAGTCGCGCGCCTGCACTTGGAGAAGATCGGCGTGAAGCTGACCACGCTAACCAAGGAACAGGCCGGCTACCTCGGCGTGCCGGTGGAAGGTCCGTACAAGCCGGATCACTACCGCTACTGAGTCCTGTCCCGGCCATCGGATATGGCAACGGATCATCAAAAAGCGTGCGGCCTCGGCCGCGCGCTTTTTTTGTTTTTGATACTCATCACTGCAACGCTGGACCCGGTCTGGCAGTTCCGATGACGCGACGTTTCCCGTAGGGACATTCGTGCTACTGCGAGTAGTTCGATGGCCGTCCAGAGCCCGGGATAGTTTGCTAATTCAACGCAATTTATAGGCGCAAGACATTTGGTTTTCGTTTGTTCTTGCGACGCGTTTTTCCGCTTCATTTCCATATACTTAGCCACACTTGCAAGCGCCAACGGGTAGCGTATACATGGCGCTGGCTTTCTGAAATCGGGATGAAGGAAATGGGGGCTCCTGATTGTCGCCGCGTGCCCGCGATCGTGCTGGGCCGCGGCCCGACCGCGCTGGGCATTTTGCGTTGCCTGCATCTGGCGGGTGTGTCCGCGTATGTCGCCTGCCCACCGGGCGACCACGTGACACGCTCACGCTGGTTTCGTCCCACGCCCGGACCGACGGCATGGGATGGCTCGGTCGGCCCGGAAGCCTACGACGTGCTGCACAACATGCCGCTGGCAGAAGCGGTCCTGATTCCGGGTGCCGATGACGCCGCCTTGTGGCTGGCCGACATGCCGCAAAGCAGATTGGGGGAGCGCTTCCGGGTTAGCACCAGCTCACGCCAGTCGCAGGAACTCCTGCAGGACAAGTCGCGCTTCGCCGCCTTGCTGGAAGACACCGGCATTCCGCATCCGCCCACGTTCCGCATCGACTCCGTCGCCGACATCGACGCGATTCCGTTCGACTCGCTCGATCGGGTGTTCATCAAACCGGTCAACTCGCAGAAGTTCAGCGACGTCGTCGGTGTCAAGGGGATCTGGGTCAAGCGCAAGGAAGATATCTACGACGCCTGGCAACGTTTGCACGAACAGGGCTTCCAGTTGATGGTGCAGGAATACGTGCCCGGCTCATCCGCCGATCACTATTTCGTCGATGGCTTCCGTGATGCGAGCGGTGCCCTGACCGGTCTGTTCACGCGCCGGCGTATCCGCATATCGCCACCCGATTTCGGCAACAGCTCCTATTGTCAGAGCATTCCGGTCGCGAACCTGCAGGCACCGGTCGACAACATGGCCGCGCTGCTCGCCAGGCTGGATTACCGCGGCATCTTCAGCGCGGAATTCAAGCGCGACGCGAGGGACGGCCAGTTCCGGATACTCGAAGTCAACACACGCGCCTGGACCTATGTCGAATTCGCCGCCCGTTGTGGCGTGAATGTCTGCGAGATGGCCTATCAGGACGCCCTGGGGTTGCCGGTTACCGTTGCGTCCAGAAACTATGCGGCCGGCGCCGGTTGCGTCGACCTGCACAAGGACATCAGTACGGTATGGGCACAGAACGCAGCCGCTCGCGGGTCGTTGCCCAGGATTCTGCTGCAGTGGGCACGCGCCCACTACCATTCCTTCCGTTTCGACGACCCCAGCCCCGGCCTGTCCGTTGTTCGGCAGGTATTGGGGCAGCGCCTGAGACGGTGTTTCGGAAACTAGCGGCGATCACTCTCCTACATTCCTATATCGCTTCATCGCGAGATAGAGATATATACTGATCGGCATTGGCTCTCCAGGAACCCGCGTGATGCCGGCGATCAGCTTCGAATTCTTTCCGCCCAAGACCGATGAACAGCGCGCCCAGCTCGATCGCGCCGCACAGGCCCTGAAGGCATACCGGCCGGAATACGCCTCGGTCACCTTCGGCGCCGGCGGCTCCACGCTCAGCTACACCGGTGACACCGTGGCCCGGCTGCACCAGCAGCATGGCCTCAACGTGGCGCCGCACCTGTCCTGCATGGGTGGCACACGGGCGGAGATCACCGAACTGTTGAACGCGTACCGCGCCGCCGGCTACCGCCGCCTGGTGGCGCTACGCGGTGACCTGCCCTCGGGCATGGCCACGGCGGGCGACTTCCGCTATGCCGCCGAACTGGTGGCCTTCATCCGTGAGCACAGCGGTGACCACTTCCACATCGAGGTGGCGGCGTATCCGGAAACCCATCCGCAGGCCGACGATGCATTGCGCGATCTGCAGCATTTCAAGGCAAAGGTCGATGCCGGTGCGAACGGCGCGATCACCCAGTATTTCTTCAATCCAGACGCCTATTTCCGTTTCGTCGACGACGTGCGCAGGCTCGGCGTGAACGTGCCGATCGTGCCGGGCATCATGCCGATCGCCAATTACAGCCAGCTGCATCGCTTCTCCGACATGTGCGGCGCCGAGATTCCGCGCTGGATCGCCAAGCGCATGCAGGCGCATGGTGACGATGCCGAATCGGTGCGCGCGCTCGGCGCCGAGGTAGTGGCGCAGCTGTGCCGTCGCTTGCTGGATGGCGGGGCACCGGGGCTGCACTTCTACACGCTCAACCGCGCCAAGGCGACGCAATCGGTGCTACAGCAACTTTCCTGACCGGCACGGCAGGTATGCTGGCTGGATGCGCCAGTTAGCTGCCCTGTTGTGTCTTGTCCTGCTCGCTTGTGCCGCACCCGCCGCGGCGCAGAGCGAGATCCACCGCTGCATCGGCGCCGATGGCAACCCGTTGTTCACCGACCAGCCCTGCGCCGCATTGCAGGCCACACCCGTCAATCCTGCGGTGACGGCCAGCACCGCCAGCCAGCCGGCCATGACGCCCCCCATCCTGTGCGCAACCAGTCTCGGTCAATTGCGGCAGAACGTGATCAACGCATTCGCCAGCCGCGACGCGAACCGGTTGGCTGGCCTGATGCTTTGGGGCGGTTACGGCCGTGGCGCGGCGATTGCGGATATCCGTTCGCTGGGCTCCCTGATGAAGCAACCGCTACTCGATGTCGGTCCAGCCGACGATCCAGCGGCCGCCGGCAACGACCCGCCTGCGCCGACCGGCAGCGGCACTGACCTGCTCGGTTCGGATCCCCCTGTCACTACACCAACTGCCGGCAATCAGCTGGTGCTGCATACGGCCGGCAACGATGGCAGCGGCAACCCGCGCGAGCTGCGTTTCGAGATCGTGCGCCGCGCCGGTTGCCTGTGGTTGCGCAACGCGGACTGAGTTGCAGCGGGTATCATGGGCAGTCCCCATTGGAGAACCGACATGGCGCAGCAATACCCCGAGTGGATCTGGCAGAACGGCCACATCAAGCCGTGGGCCGAGGCAACCACCCATGTGATGTCGCACGCGCTGCATTACGGCTCGTCGGTCTTCGAAGGCATCCGCAGCTACGCCACACCGGATGGCGCGGTGATCTTCCGGCTTACCGACCATCTGAATCGGCTCTATCAGTCGGCCAAGATCTACGACATGGTGCTGCCCTACTCGGCCGATGAACTGGCGGCAGCCTGCCGCGAGGTGATCAGCAAGAACGGCCTCGGCGCCGCCTACCTGCGTCCGGTCGCCTACCGTGGTCTCGGCGGCTTCGGGCTGTCCGCCGATACCCCGATCGATGTCGCCGTGGCGGCATGGGCGATGGGTCCGTATCTCGGGCCGGAAGCACTGGAAAACGGCATCACCGCCTGCGTCTCGAGTTGGCAGCGTTTTGCGCCGAACACCATCCCGGCTGGTGCCAAGGCTGGCGGCAACTACCTGTCCGGCCAGCTGATCGCGCGCGAGGCGCGCCGCCTCGGCTTCGGCGAAGGCATCGCGCTGGCCTCCAGCGGCCTGCTCAGCGAAGGCGCGGGCGAGAACCTGTTCCTGGTGTTCGATGGCGTGCTGCACACCACGCCGGCGAGTGCCTCGATCCTCACCGGCATCACCCGCGACACGCTGAAGACACTGGCCCGCGAGGATGGCATCGAGGTGGTCGAGCGCGACCTGCCGCGCGAATACCTGTACCTGGCCGAAGAGATCCTGATGTGCGGCACCGCCGCCGAGGTCACCCCGATCCGCGCGGTCGACGGCAAGCAGATCGGCAACGGTACGGCCGGCCGGGTGACACGCCGCCTGCAGGAGCTGTACTTCGGCCTGTTCGACGGCCGCACCCACGACAAGTGGGGTTGGTTGGAGTCGGTCTGAGCCGAGGCTAGAGTAGATGAGGCGAGACGTGAGAACCGGGAGATAGCGACGCCCTCACGGCTCGACCATGAAAACGCCCCGCCATGTGGGGCGTTTTCGCATCCGCTGCACAAACCCGCCGGGATCGGCTTCGTAAAGCGGGCAGTGCCCGCCACTACTGCCGCAAAGCCGCACATCGAAAAGCTGGCGGGCACTGCCCGCCCTACGAAACTGGCGTTTTCTACATCAGCTGAACTTGATGCTGGCGATCGCACCATTCGCATCGCTGCGCGGACGCATCGAGACATCCCAGCCATACAGCTCGCACAGCCGGCGCACGATCGCCAGACCCAGCCCGGCACCACTGCCGCCGGCACCCTCGCCGCGCACGCCACGCTGGAACAGGCGCTCGGCATCCTCCGGCTTGATGCCCGGGCCGGTGTCGATCACCTCGATCCGCCCTCCACCCACTTCGACCCGCACGTTGCCTTCCAGCGTGTATTTGATCGCGTTGCCGATCAGGTTGGTCAGCGCCACCGACAGCACCGAAGCCGGCGCATTGATGCTGACCGGCTCGCTGACCGCCAGGTCGATGGTCAGCGGCTTGCCGCGCATCTGCGGCCGCTGGCTCTCGATCACATCGGCGGCCACCTTGCCGACCTCGGTGGTTTCACCACGAGTCGGGCCACGCCGTTCCGCACGCGACAGCAGCAGCAAGGCCTCGATCAGCTCGGTCGCCTGACGCGAGGCACGCTCGATGCGCTTCAGCCGCTCGCTGAGCTTCTCGGTAAGGTCCGGTGAATCCTGCAGCAGCTCGGTGGTGCTGGCGATCACCGCCAGCGGCGTGCGCAACTCGTGGCTGACATCGGAGTTGAACTCGCGGTCACGCTCGACCATCGCGGTGAGCCGCGCCGAATATTCATCCAGCGCATGCGCCAGTTCGCCCACTTCGTCATCGGCGAAATGCGGCGCCAGCGGCTCGGCCTTGCCGGCCTTGCGGAAATCACGCAGGCGCGTGGCCAGCTCGCTGACCGGCTTGAGCACCTTGCGCGACAGCCACATGCCAAGTACCAGCGACAGTAGGCCGAACAGGAACACCGCGCCGATCACGCTGATCAGCAATTGCCGCTTGCCTAGTTCTTCGCGTGTGACGTCATAACGGATAAAACCGATCAGACCGTACTTTCGGCGCACAGCAAGTTTGTAATGGTGCTTATCACCGTCGGCGTCCGTTTCGTAGATGTCGTGTACACCACTATCGAGACTCTGCCAGGCGAGCGGCATGTTGTAGAGGGTCCGATCACTGCGCATCCACGCCTCGATAAGCTCCGAGCCAGCCGGCTTGCTGGGATCCTTGTGGACTTGCTCCACAGCATGATCCACATCCTGCTGGATCGAGGAGGTGACCAGCTGATCCTCCACCTTGGCGCGGATATTCAACGCAGCCACGGCAAACAACGCACTGAGGCCAAAACCGAACAGCGCGAAGGAGACGACCAATCGAAAGCGAAGCTTACGCCTGGACTGCATCCGGCTCGACCATCCGATAGCCAATGCCGTGCCGCGTGTGGATCAGCGGCTTCTCGAACGGTTTGTCGATGGCCGCACGCAGGCCATGGATGTGCACGCGCAGCGAATCGCTGTCGGGCAGCTCCTCGCCCCACACGCGCTGCTCCAGATCCTGCCGGGTGACCACCGACGGGCTCGCTTCCATCAGTGCCTGCAGCAGCTTCAGGCCGATCGGGTTCAACTGGATCGACTTGCCCTCGCGGTTCACCGTCAGCGTGTCGAGGTTGAAGGTGAGATCGGCCACCTTCAGCACGCGGCTCTGCGGGCCCTTGCCACGGCGCGCCAGCACTTCCAGCCGCGCCGACAGTTCCTGCAGCGCGAACGGCTTGGTCATGTAGTCGTCGGCGCCGGATTCGAAGCCGGTCAGCTTCTGCTCCAGTGCATCACGCGCGGTCAGCATCAGGATTGGCGTCTGCTTGTGCGCCTCATGGCGCAGCTTGCGCGCCACTTCCAGGCCGTCCATGCCAGGCAGCGTGAGATCCAGCACGATCACGTCGAAATCGTGTACCACGGCCAGATGCAGGCCAGTGACACCGTCGCCGGCGAAGTCCACCACGTGGCCACGATCCTCCAGATAATCGCCGATGTTGGTCGCGATATCGCTATTGTCTTCAATCACCAGAACGCGCATGTGTCACTCCTGCGCAGCCGACACACGGGACGGCTGAAGGTGCAAGCTTAACAAGCTTGCGTGAACGAAGCGCACCGCTTGTGGCACAAAGCTGAACGAGCCATCACGCGGGCAAGAAAAAGGCCCAGATGCGCGACTCGCCGTCGCCACACCTGGGCCCAAGCTACTGCCCCGATACCATCATCTGCCGCCACCCGCCCTCAACGGCTGGAGTGCCATGCAAAAAACAGTGCCTGCTTTATAAGCGGTACCGGGTTACGGTGCAGTTAACCCGTGCTCACTTCGCCGTTAAGCACATCGAACCACCCGGCGCGGCTGGTCGCGAGCATGGGCGATGACTTTGGCTCAGGAGCCTGCCGGCCGATCAACCACTGAGTTGATGTAGGGATCGGGCTCGCGACAAATGTGCGTTCCGGTAACGATCTGGCAACGGGCCTGTGCCTGAATCTGCCGATCGGCCCGCAGCCCTGAATTCGTGCGCCCCGGCTCGCCCACGTTCAATGTGAATGCCATGGTTTGACGATACCGCCGGGATGTCACACCGGTCCCGGGCAATGCATATCTCCATGCACGCAGCGCGTCGATCGCGGCCCGATCGAACACGCCCGCCGGCTGGGCACTGACCACCCGTGGATCCTCCACACGTCCATCGCCGGACAGGCCGAATTCGATCACCACCTGCCCCTCCGTACCGTGCTCAAGCGCCGCACTGGGATAAACCGGCTGCCGAATCAGGATGGGTGTGGGTGCCTGCTCAGCAGATGACTCGGCGGAAGCCTGCGGCACAGCGATCGTTACCGCAGGTCCGGCTTGTCGTACCGGGGTCAGGTCGGCAACCCGCAGCGACGACACACGTGGCAGCAACACGGCAGCCGGCACAACCGGCAACACGATGCCGGCGTCCGCACTATCCGACACCCGCGACGCACCCTCCATCGGTCGCAGCGCCTCGGCGTGTCTCAACGCCAGATCGACCGGATGCCAGCGAGTGTCGACATGCGCCAGCGACAACCCGTGCGATATCCATACCGATTGCAGTTGCGTCACCGCATTCGTCAGGTTTCGCTGCAGGTGGCTCTGTTTCCACTCGAGTTGCAAGGTAAGCGCCACCAGGGCAGTGCCAAGCAGCATGGCCACAAAGCGTGCCGGCGTGCGTATCGGCGCACTCGCGCGCTCCGGCAACACCAGGTGCTGCACGCGATCCAGCAATACGCCACCACTTGCTGCAAGCAGCAGCGAAGCATGCCGCTCGCGCAATTCACCGAGCTCGGCCAACGCCGTCACGAATTCGCGCCGGCTGCCGCCGATGATCGAAAGCGCCAGTTCGTCGCAGCAGATCTCGCGCTCGTTGCGCACCTCGCGCGATACCCAGTGCACCACCGGATGATAGAAGCACAATGTCTCGAGAACGACCTGGAACAGGTTGGCCAGCGGATCCCATCGCCGCAAATGCGCCAGTTCATGGGCAAGGATCAACTCGATCTGCGCCGCCGGGAAATTGCACACGACGGCCAGTGGCAACAGGATCACCGGACGCACCCAGCCAACCACCGCCGGCGTGGCGATGACCTTGCTGCACAACACGGTGACGTGCCGGCGCAGGCCAAAACGTTCGGCCATTGCGGTGGCGTGGCGCTGCCACTGCGGCATCAACTCAGCCATCCGCACGAGTGCCTTCAGTCCGCGCCATTGCCGCCATGCCCGCAGCGACAACAGCAGCACGCCGAGTAACCACGCCAATACCAGCCAGGGCAGCAGTGCATTCAGACCGGCACCCCATCCCCACGGAGTCGTGCCGACCGCAGCACCAACACCATTCAAGGCCGGAGTCACCATGAAGGTCGCTGTCGGCATGACCAACGGCACCGCTTCCAGCAGCCGCCACAGGGTCAGCACGGGACACAAGGCAAGCGCCAGCAGGATGGCCATGCCGAAACGGTAACGCCCCTCACCGCGCGGCAGAAGGGTGCGCGCCACCGCATACAGCAAGCCCAGCAACGCGCCCTGCCAGACCGAGTGCAACAGGGTCCAGCCGACCACCCGCACACTGGCAAGCATCACCGGCAGCGCGCTCATCACGATGCATCCTTGTCGAGCTTGTTCAACAGGCTGCGGATCTCGCGCAACTCCTCGCGGCTGGCATGCTGGCTGCCAAGCGCATGCAGTACCAGCTGCGAGGACGAGCCGTCGAATACCCGTTGCACCAGGTCAAGCAAAAAGCGCTTCTGGGTGCGCTCTTTGCTGACTACCGCCCGATACACGTGCGCACGCTGCGCATCATCACGCTTCACCAGCCCCTTGGCATGCATCACCTGCAGCAGTTTCAGCGTCGTGGTGTAGCCGGTGCTTATGTTGGGGCGCAGTACGTCGTGCACCTCGCGTACGGTGCACCCCTCACGTGTCCACAGGACATGCAGGATCTCAAGCTCACCTTCGGTGGGTCTGGGACTGGTTGCGGGTTGTGCCCTCATACCGATACCTCAAGTTCTTTGACGCCAGCATCCGCCATCGAGACGATGACGGACCACGTAACGTTAACCCTTCCCCCCCCTGGGTTGCGCCACCTGCTGCATCTGTTGCTGAAAGTTCTGCGTCTGCCGGTGCTCCAGCTCAATTTCCCGGTAAGTGCGACAGCTCGTCCTGGGAATATGGGAACCTATCGGTGACACTGACTCGCATACCAGCCGCTTGTCGTCACGACGGGTCAGAATCGCATTGACCGCTTCCTGATCGTTGAAGAGTTGAACCTTCGCGCTTTCATCCATCTGCGCGACCGTGCCGTACTTGTCGAACAGCGTCTGCATGTCGGAGAAGCTCGCATCGACCTTCTCGCGCTCACCCTTGTCGACGAATTCGTAGCGCCCCCCCTGCTGCATCTGTTGATGCACGGCCGCCACCACGGCGGTGAAGTCGTCCTTGTTCTGCGCCTTTACGATGACTTCCGTCTTGCTGGCGTAAACGGCACTCGCCTGCAGCAGGGCTGCCCCCACAATGGCACCCATCAGCCAAGGTTTCAGTCTCATACGTCCCCTCCACGAACCAGGCCGCACCCCGATGCGAAGCACCCGACACCCGACTAGTATGCGACGGATGTTAGATCGACCACCGAAACGCTGTCAACGAAGACATTCGTACTAATTGCTTCGTACGGAATCCCGCCTCGGACGGGCCTGGGGCGCCGTTTTACCCACACTTGAATGCAGCAGGTCCACGATCGCCCCCGCCACATCGACACCGGTGGCGGCCTCGATGCCCTCCAGCCCGGGCGAGGAGTTCACCTCAAGCAGCAACGGGCCCCGGTTGGAACGCAGCAGGTCGACGCCAGCGATGCCCAGCCCCAGCGCACCGGCAGCGCGCACGGCGATGCGCTTCTCTTCCGCGCTCAGGATCGCAGCCACGGCGCTGCCGCCGCGATGCAGGTTGGCGCGGAATTCGCCGGGGCTCGCATCGCGCTGCATGGCCGCCACTACCTTCTTGCCGACCACGAAACAGCGCAGGTCGCTGCCCTTGGCCTCGGCGATGAACTCCTGCACCAGGAAGTTCGCATACAGGCCACGGAACGCCTCGATCACGCTCTGCGATGCGCTGCGTTTTTCGGCCAACACCACGCCGGTGCCCTGGCTGCCTTCATTGAGCTTGATCACATGCGGTGGATCACCGAGCAGCGCCAGTACGTCGGCGGTGTCGTCCGGGTTGTCGCCAAACACCGTGACCGGCATGTCAATGCCCTGCGCGGCGAGTATCTGCAGGCAGCGCAGCTTGTCGCGCGCACGCAACACCGCATCGGACGAATTCGGCGTGTACACGCCCATCATTTCCAACTGACGCAGCACGGCGGTGCCGTAGAAGGTGCTGGTGGTGCCGATGCGCGGAATCACCGCGTCGATGTCACGCACTTCCTTGCCCTTGTAGCGGATCGCCACCGCGCCGGGTGCGATCCGCACATAACAGCGCAACGGGTCAAGCACGCGCACCACATGGCCGCGCTCACGCGCCGCCTCGACCAGCCGTTTGGTCGAATACAACCGCGTATTGCGCGACAGGATTGCAATCTTCATACGGAAATCGTCATGGAAGGTCTCTGGCCGCAATGAGTGGACGCGACTGGGTATAGGAACGTGCCGGATCGACTGCAAAGCGCCCGTTCAGAGCACTGCGGCCGAGCAGCAGCGGAAACAGCATATGCCGCCGGTCGGTCAGGTTGATGTCGGTGCTGAAGCATTGTCCGGCCAGTTGCACTTCGCTGCGGATGAACCAGCGCTCGGTACGCCGCCCTCCGGTGTCGGTCACGGCACGCCGATCCAGCGCCGGCGCCTCGCAGCAGACATGCACCGGCTGGCGCCGACCGACATGCATGGTGAAGCGCAGCCAGGTCGCGCCGTCGCGCTGGAATTCCTCGAGGGTATCGACATGCAGCGAACTGCTGCGCGCGCCGGTATCGAGCTTGGCCTTGAGCAGGTCGATACCCAGTTGCGGCAACGCCAACCGCTCGCGCCAACCCAGAATGACCAGATCCGTGGTGATCAGATCCGCCATAGGGGTTCGGCATTGCTCGGTGGGCATTGGGGATGTGGAGCGGGTGAAGGGAATCGAACCCTCGTCAGTAGCTTGGGAAGCTACAGCTCTACCATTGAGCTACACCCGCATCGTCCGCGGATGGTAACCCGGGATCGACGGCTTTTGGAATCCTCTACCCCACCGCGCACAAACATGCTGGCCTGCCCAAACATGCCGGGAAACCGGCCGGCAGCATGAAGCCAATCCGTCTTGCCGCGGATCATCGCGGCTGAACGACAACTTGAGCATCATGCTGTCGCTGTCATCCAATCCGGATTGAATCCGTTATTGCAGCCTGCAAGGTGCAGCCTTGTCTGCACCATCACGGAGGACATCATGCGTGCGCCGGCCGCTTCCCCGTTTCGGATGCTTCATCGTTGGTGCGGGCTGCTTGCTCTGATCGTGTTGTGCGGCATGGCCGGCCTCGTACAGGCGCAAACGCCGCCGGTCGATCCCAGCGCCAGCGACCCACCCGACCGGGTGGCGCGGTTATCCTACGTCGCTGGCAACTTGGGGTTTCTGCCGTCAGGCGCAACCCTCTGGGGCGATGCCAGCATCAACCGCCCGCTGACCAATGGCGACAAGCTGTCTACCGGCGCCAACGCGCGTGCCGAGCTGGAATTCGGCGACGGCACGCTGCGTATCGCTGGCAACACCGATTTGGGCCTGCTCGATATCAACGACCAGATCACCCAGGTCGCGCTGACCCAGGGCACGTTGAACCTGACCGTGCGGGGTCTCGATCAAGGCCAGAGCTACGAGATCGATACGCCCACCGTGGCCCTGGTGATCGAGCAGCCCGGCACGTTTCGTGTCGACATCGGCCAGGGCGGTCAGTCGACTCGGGTCACGGTATTCCAGGGTAATGCTGTCGTGTATGGCGAGAACGGCGCGCAGCGCGATATCGAGAGCGGGCGTCGCTACAACTTCATCGATTCCAGTCTGGCTGTGGTGTCGGTGAACAACATCGACAGCGGCGACACGTTCGACGCATGGTGCAGCGACCGCGATCAGCGCTACGCGCAATCCATCAGCGGCCAGTACGTCGATGATGGCGTGATCGGTTATCAGGATCTCGACGATTACGGCGCCTGGCAAACCGATGACGATTACGGTGCCGTGTGGTTCCCGGCAGGAGTCGGCGCTGGCTGGGCGCCTTACAGCGACGGCTACTGGGGATGGATCGCGCCGTGGGGCTGGACCTGGATCGACGCTTTGCCGTGGGGCTTTGCGCCTTACCACTACGGTCGCTGGGCTTACATCCATCATGCCTGGGGCTGGATTCCGGGGCCGCGCCGGACCCGCCCGGTGTATGCCCCCGGCCTGGTCGCGTTCACTGGCGGCGCACACGGGAGAGGGTCAGTCGGCTGGTTTCCACTGGGGCCGCATGAGGTCTACAACCCTTGGTACGCTGCGAGCCGCCGCTACTACACCAGCGTCAACCTCAGCGATATCGCCGCACACGGCACTGACGGCCACAGCGCCCTCGTCAGCAAGATCGACCAGCACTACAACTATTTCCGCGCCGGCCGCACGATGCCCAATGCGTCTTACGTGAACCGCGATGCCCCGCATGGCTATACCGCCATCTCCCGTGACAGTTTTGCCAGCGCTGGCAATGTGCAGCGCAACTTGGTGCAGGCCGATCCGCACCAGCTCGATGCAGCACCCGTGCTGGCGCGCGGCGCCGATGTGGCACCGAACGCCAGCGGCCTGGCCGCATCGCGCAGTGCCCAGGCGGGAGCACTGCCCATCCGTGGCTTCCAGCGTCAGGTAATGGCGCGCAGTACGTTACCCAGCAGCGTTGCCGCGCGTGCGAACGCGCAGATCGTCACCCCCGTGCGGGCATCGAATGACTCCCCATCGCCACTTGGCAGCGACAACCGGGCCAGTGTCAATCAGGCGGGCGTCAATCGGACAAATTTGCGCCCGGGCGAACTCCCTTCGTCGCGCTTCGTCAATCATTCGCATAGCGACGACACACTGCATCCAACCGTGAGCTTTATCTCGACTGCCCAGGAGGATAGCCAGCGCGCCGTGACGCCCGGTACCGGCCAACTGCCACAAGTGCCCCACTTCCAGCGCGTGATCTCGAACGATCCTTCATCGATGCCGCTGGACAGCCGCATGCAACGTTTCCAGGCGGCTCAGCGCATGCATGACGAGACGATGCGGTCGCGCTCGCTTGAGGGCACCGTACCGCAACAGCACTTCGAGCAGCGGCAGCCCCGCTCGTACGGAGCATCGTCGTCATCGCAATTCCAAGGGGCATCACACGAGCAGCGCGAGTCCGCAGCGCCAGCGCACGCCGCAGAACGAAGCGCCCCAAGCCCCAGCAACGACAGGCAGCACTGAGGCCGATCGCCGCGACCGAATCGCCCCCAAGGCCACGCTCAACGCCGGACCTTCTCCCTGACTGCGACCAGCCACGCCAGCGGCTACAATGGCGACATGCATATCACGCTCAACGGCAGTCCACGCGACTGCTCACCCGCCACCACCATCAGCCAGCTGCTGGAACAGGCCGGCTACGCTGGCCGTCGTGTGGCGGTGGAGCTGAACCGCGAAATCGTGCCGCGCAGCCTGCATGCAAACCGCATCCTGGCCGATGGCGACCAACTCGAAATTGTCCACGCCATCGGCGGCGGCTGAATCCCGGCCAGAGCTGCTTCGTCATCCAGCCGCAGCACCAGCGCGCCACCCGTCATCAAGGTTTCAGCATGAACCACCAGAGCCTCGACCTCACCGACCCGCTGATCATTGCCGGCAGAAGCTATGGCTCGCGCCTGCTCACCGGTACCGGCAAGTACAAGGATTTCGACGAGACCCGCGCCGCCTCGCAGGCGGCGGGCGCCGAGATCGTCACCGTCGCGATCCGTCGTGTGAACATCGGCCAGGATGCCGGCCAACCCAACCTGCTCGACGCACTGCCACCAGCGGAATTCACCCTGCTGCCGAACACCGCCGGCTGCTACAACGCGGTCGACGCGGTACGCACCTGCAAGCTGGCGCGCGAACTGCTGGACGGTCATCCGTTGGTGAAACTCGAAGTGCTGGGCGACCAGCGCACGCTGTTCCCCGACGTGGTGGAGACCCTGAAGGCTGCCGAGATCCTCGTCGCCGACGGTTTCGAGGTGATGGTCTATACCAGTGATGACCCGATCCTGGCCAAACGGCTGGAGCAGATCGGTTGCGTCGCCGTGATGCCGCTGGCCGCACCAATCGGTTCGGGCCTGGGCATCCAGAACCGCTACAACCTGCTGGAGATCATCGAGAACGCCAAGGTGCCGATCATCGTCGACGCCGGCGTGGGCACGGCTTCCGATGCGGCGATCGCGATGGAACTGGGTTGCGACGGCGTACTGATGAACACCGCGATCGCCGGCGCGCGCGATCCGGTGCTGATGGCGCATGCCATGAAGCTGGCGATCCAGGCCGGACGCGCCGCCTTCCGCGCCGGGCGTATTCCGCGCAAGCGCTACGCCTCGGCATCGTCGCCGATCGACGGCACGATTGGCTGAGTAAACATGAGCGAACATCGCGACCACGACGACACCGCGCCGGAATACATGCGCCGTATTCGCAGCTTCGTGCTGCGCGAGGGCCGCATGACACCGGCACAGCAGCGTGCGTTCGACACGCTGTGGTCGCGCTTCGGTATCAACTACAGCGGCACGCCCCGCGATTTCAGCGCGAACTTCGACCGCCATGCGCCGCTGGTGATGGAGATCGGCTTCGGCAACGGCGAGGCGCTGGCCTGGGCTAGCGAGCACGACCTGGCGCGCGACTTCCTCGGCATCGAGGTGCACGGCCCCGGCGTCGGCCGCCTGATGAACGCGCTGGCCACGCGTGAGGCCGGCAACGTGCGGCTGTACAAGCACGATGCGGTGGAAGTGCTGGAGCACGAGATCGCACCCGGCACACTCGCCGAAGCCCGTATCTGGTTTCCCGACCCGTGGCACAAGAAGCGCCACAACAAGCGGCGGCTGATCCAGCCGGCGTTCGTCGCCCTGCTCGCCTCGCGCATGGCACCGGACGGCCTGCTGCACCTGGCCACCGACTGGCAGGCGTATGCCGAGCACATGCTCGAGGTGATGGAAGCCGCGCCGGACTGGCGCAACCAGCTCGGCCCCGGCCTGTACGCCGAGAAACCCGAGTGGCGCATCGAGACGCACTTCGAGCGGCGCGGGTTGAAGCTCGGGCATGGCGTGTGGGATCTGCTGTACCGGAAGGCCTGAAGCGCAGGGCAGGTACTCCCTGCGCCTTTGCGGTTACAACGGCGGGCCGTGCCTGCCCTACGAAGCGTGGTTCCGACCACTTCGCATGTTCCGGTTATTGTGGGGCGGGCGCTGCCCCTTGCGAAACCGGCCTCGATCGGGGCGGCCGTGAAACATGGCGCGAATGGGCTGCGGTTCACCAGCCGTCGTGCCAGCCCGCTTATACTCACGGCATCCACACAGGGACGAATCGACGCAGCGTGAAGCTTCCACTGCCCCGCCGTATCTGCCGTAGCCAGCTGCCCTTGCGGGACGTCAGCTAGTGGGACTCTCGCTCACCCCCGAAATGATCCTGGTACTCGGGCTGGTGGGCTTCACCATGCTGATGCTGGTGCTGGAGTGGATCCGCGCCGACATGGTGGCGCTGCTGGTGGTGGTGGCGATCGGCCTGACCGGACTGATCCCGTCCGACCGCGTGTTCAACGGTTTCGCCGGCAACGCGGTGATCGCGATCATGGCGATCATGATCATGGGCGAGGGACTGGATCGCGCCGGCGTGCTCAACCTCACCGCCCGCTTCGTGATGCGCATGGCGCGTGGTGTGGAATCCCGCCTCGGTGTGGTGATCAACCTGGTCGCCAGCCTGTTCAGTGCGGTGATCCCCAGCCAGGCGCTGGCCGCCCTGATGATTCCGGTCAGCAGCCGGCTGTCCGCACGCACCGGTGTGCCGCTGTCACGCCTGCTGCTGCCGATGGCGTTCTGCATCCTCACCGCGACCAACACCACGCTGATCGCGAACTCGCCGCTGATCGTGCTGAACGACCTGATCGCCAGCGCCAACGTGAACCTGCCGCCGGGCGCGCACACGATCCCGAAGTTCGGCCTGTTCAGTGTCACCCCGATCGGCCTGGCGCTGGCACTCGTCGGCGTGGCGTACTTCTACTTCTTCGGCCGCAAGCTGCTGCCCGGGCATGAGGACGAACGACTGAAGGTGACGCCCGGGCGCACCGAGAGTTACTTCGCCGAGACCTACGGCATCGGCGGCGAGACCGCCGAGCTTACCGTTACCGCCGAAAGCCCGCTGGTCGGCATGAGTATCGGCGAGGTCGAGCAACTGCACGGCGCGCCGATGATCCTGGCGATCAAGAGCGGCAACGATGCGCGCATGGCACCACCGGCCGATCATGTGATCTGGGTCGGCTCGATACTCGGCGTGCTCGGCCCGCGCGACCAGCTCAACCAGTTCGCCAACAACCAGCTGTGCCGGCTGTCGACCCGCATGCGCCAGCTCGGCGAGCTGTTCAACCCGACCCGCGCCGGCATTTCCGAAGTGGTGATCCCGCCGGTCTCGCGCTTCATCAAGCACACCATCGGCGAGCTGCGCCTGCGCAAGCGCTTCGGCATCTCGGTGCTGGCGGTGACCCGCGGCGAGCAGGTGTTCCGCGACGACGTGCGCGCGGTGACCCTGCGTGCCGGCGACACCATGGTGCTGCACAGTAACTGGCGCGACCTGTCGCTGGCGGCCGAAGACAAGGATCTGGTCGTCGTCACCGACATCCCGAAGGAGGAACAGCGCCCCGGCAAGATCTGGCAGGCCGTGGGCTTCTTCGTGATGGCCAAGTGCCTGGCGCTGTTCACCAACCTCGACCTGTCAGTGGCGATGATGACCGGCGCGATCGGCATGCTGCTCACCGGCGTGCTGAACATGGACGAGGCGTACAGGGCGATCAACTGGAAGACGATCTTCGTGACCGCCTGCCTGATCCCGCTGGGCTGGTCGATGGATTCCACCGGCACCGCGGCGTGGATCGCGCAGATCGTGCTGCAGCATCTGGGTGGCGCCTCGCCGTGGGTGCTGCAGGCGTGCCTGGCCATCCTCACCTTGCTGTTCTCGCAGGTGATGTCCAACGTCGGCGCCACCGTGATGATGGTGCCGATCGCGATCAGCGTGGCGGTGGCTACCGGCGGCAACCCGTCAGCGTATGCGCTGATCGTGGCGGTGTCCTCGTCCAACACCTTCCTGCTCAGCTCCGGTCACCCGGCGCTGATGATGGTCACCGGCCCCGGCGGCTACAAGGGCAAGGACTTCCTGCGCGTCGGCGCCCCGCTGACCCTGCTGGTGCTGATCGTCACCCTGGTCGCGATCAACCTGATGTTCCACTGATCGCGGTCAGCGGGTGCACTTTCAGCGGCGCCTGAAGAATGCCGCGAAGGCCGCGACCGTGCGCTCGATGCCGCCGTCGTCGATATCCAGATGCGTCACCAGCCGCAGCGTGGGCAGATAGCCGATGCTGATGCGGATGCCCGCTTCCTTCAGATGGACGTCCAGCTCGCGCAGGCGTGCGGCCGGCACGTCGATGAAGACCATGTTGGTGTATTGCCCGAGCAGGTCGATGCCGGCGATCTCGCGCAGGCGACCGGCCAGGTACGCGGCACGGTGGTGGTCCTCGGCCAGTCGCGCGACATGATGATCCAGCGCATGCAGGCAACCGGCAGCGAGGATGCCGGCCTGGCGCCAGCCGCCGCCAGTTACCTTGCGCCAGCGCCGCGCCTTGTCGATCAGTGCATGTGAACCGACCAACACCGAACCGACCGGTGCACCGAGACCCTTCGACAGGCACACCGACACCGTATCGAAATGCCGCGCGATCTCGCGCGCCGGCACCCCGCAGGCCACCGCGGCGTTGTACAAACGCGCGCCATCCAGGTGCAGCCCCAGCCCGTGCGAACGGGCCACGTCATGCGCGGCGGCCAGGTAATCCAGCGGCAGCGTGCGACCGTGCCAGGTGTTCTCCAGCGCCAGTACGCGGGTACGCGCGAAATGCGGATCGACCGGCTTGATCGCCGCCTCGATGCGCTCCAGCGGCAGGCTGCCATCCGCCGCCTGCATGATCGGCTGCGGCTGGATCGAGCCGAGCACGGCGGCGCCGCCGCCCTCGAACTTGTAGGTGTGCGCATCCATGCCGACCAGGTATTCGTCGCCGCGCTCGCAATGCGCCAGCAGTGCCAGCAGGTTGGACTGCGTGCCGCTGGGCACAAACAGGCCCGCGTCGAAACCGAGCTCGTCGGCCAGCCGCTGCTGCAGCGCATTGACCGTGGGATCTTCACCGTAAACGTCGTCACCGACTTCGGCCGCCAGCATCGCCGCACGCATCGCGGCGGTGGGGCGGGTCACGGTGTCACTGCGCAGGTCGATCACATCCACGGCAAAGCCTCTCGATCAGGGAACCCCATCAGCTTGATCGGTCACGTGGACGCGGGCAAGCCGTCGTCGCGATGAGTCGCTGCCAAGGCACGCGGACCCTGGCAGCAACGCTCAACCGTTCCTGCGGAAATACAGCCACGCGGCAATCGCAAGGACCGTGGCTGGTAGCAGGTTGGCAAGCAACGGCGGAATGCCATAGACCGTGCCGAAGCTGACCATCGCCTTCTGCAGGAAGTACCAGCCGATCGCCAGCAGCATGCCGATGAAGATGCGCTTGCCCAGGCCGCCCGAGCGCAACGCGCCGAAGGCGAACGGCATCGCGCACAGCACCAGCACCAGCACGTTGAGTGGATACAGCGCGCGACCCCAGAACGCGATGGCATACACGCCCGGGTTCTCGCCATTGCTTTCCATGTAGCGCATGTTGCTGCGCAGGTCGCGCATCGGCAGGTATTGCGGCTGGACCAGCGACAGTTGCAGTACGTGAGGATCAAGCCGCGAATCCCAACGCTCGCTGGCCGCCGTGGTGGTATGCACGCCCTGCGCATCCAGGGTGCTGCTGCGCACCTGGTCGAGTATCCATTGCTTGCCGTCGTGCTCGGCGGTTTTTGCCCAGTCGAAGCGGCTGAGCTGGCCATCCGGGGTCAAGGTGAACACGCGCACATCGATCAGTTGCACCGCGTCGTGGCCAGCCACCTGTCGCAAGATGCTGCCCTTGGCATTGATGATCCGGTCGCCATCACGCGCCCACAGACCACTGTTGGCGGTCATGCCCATGTTGCCGGAGCGCAGCCGCAACTGCATCGCCTGCGCCTGCTGGTCACCCCACGGGGCCGCTGTTTCGCCAAGGATCACCACGCCGATCATCAAGAGCGTGACGATACCTACCGCCGACGTCGCAATGCGCAACTTGGACATGCCTGTCGCGCGCAGCGCAGTCAGCTCACCGCTGGCGGCCAGACCACCCAGACTGAGCAGGCCACCGATCAGGGCTGCGTTGCCGAACATCTCGTACAGCCGGCGCGGTGTCGTCACCAGCACATAGACCACGGCATTGGTGAGCGTGTAACCGTTCTTGCCGATGTTGCCGAGCTGGCGCAGGAACTGCACGACCGCGTCGAATCCGGTCAGCACCAGCCATACCATCAGCAGCGAGCTGAGTACGGTGATACCGACCAGCCAGTCGACCCGCTTGATCCGCAAGGTGGCCATCACACCACCACCTTGCGCGGCTTGCGCGCGACGTAATGACTGCGGAACATCCAGGCAGCAAGCGCGAATACCAGCACACTCAGCAGCCACATCGGCGCCGAGTGATGCCAGTGACCCTTGGCGATCTGCGCACGACACAGCTCCAGCAGCAGGAAGTACAGGTAGAAGCCGAGCACGGCCAGCAGCAATCGCCCAAAGCGCGGTTCGCGCGGGCTTTGCCGCGACAGCGGCAGTGCCAGCATCAGCAGCACCAGGCTCATCACCGGCGCGATGGTGCGCCAGGCGAACTCGGCGCGCGCGTCGGCGGTGTCGGTATGCATCAGCGTCAGCGTATCCAGACTCGCTGCGGGATCTTCCGTGTCGTCGTTGGACTGCACGTTGGATAGCGAACTGTCATTGCGCTCGTATTGCATCTTGCGCCAGTTGTCCGCTCCCAGTGGAATCTCGTACTGCCAGCCGTTGTAGATCGCCAGGAATCGATCCTGGCCATTGCTTTCCTGATACATCTGGCCGCGCTTGCCGGTGATCAGCTTGAGCTGGCGACTGCCATCCTTGTTGACGCGCTCGGTGGCGATGAAGGTATTGCCCAGCACACTGCCGTCACGGCTCAGGGTGTCGACGAAGATGATGCCGCCCTTGCCGGAGAGCTCGGTGAAGCGACCGGCATCCAGACCGGCGGCAATCGCCGAACGGTTCGCGGCGGCCACCAGGTCATCGGAAGTGCGCGAGGCCCACGGTCCCAGCCACAGCGACACCATCCCCACCAGCACCGCCAGCACCAGCGCGAGCAGGCCCATCGGCCGCAACAGCCCGCGCGCATCCATGCCGGAGGAAGCCAGCACGTGCATCTCGCTTTCGCGGTACATGCGGCCAAGGCCATACAGGACACCCAGGAAAGCGGACAGCGGCAGCAGCGTGGGCAGGCCCTGGATCATCTGCAAGCCCAGTACCTGAAACATCACGCTGGCCGGAAAGCTGCCGTTGGCCACCTGTTTCAGCACCTGCGCGAACGTGGTGCCGGCCATGATGGTGATCAGCACCACCGCGGTGGCGGCGACGGTCTGGCCCAGCTCGCGCAGGAAATAGCGGTCGAGAATGCTCAGCATGCGATAAACTTGTCCGCTTGACCCATTCGGCCGATCGGGCCGACAAACCACAAGTCTAGCCGGTCCGGCCACGGCCGGGCTCATGCAGGAACCATCCCGATGACACTCCAGTTCAGCCTAGGCACCGCCGCCCCCGAAACCGTTGATGCCGCCTGCGTGCTGGTCGGTGTATACGAACACGGCATGCTGACCAGCGCGGCCGCCCGGGTGGACAGCGCCACCGACGGCCTGATCAAGCGCCAGGTGGAGAGTGGCGACATCAGTGGCAAGGCCGGCAGCACCACCGTGCTGTTCGCCCCGGCTGGCGTCACTGCAAAGCGCGTGCTGGTGGTCGGACTGGGCTCGCAAAAATCGTTCGACGCGGCCCGCTTCCAGAAGGTCTGCATCGAAGCGGCCCGCGCCGTGGGCAAGCTGCCGCTCACCGATGCCGTGTCGTACCTGACCGAAGTCGACGTGCCTGGCCGCGACAGTGCCTGGCGTGTACGTGTCGCCGCGCTGGCGAGCGATCACGCCGCCTACCGTTACACCGCCACGTTCAAACCGCGCGACAAGAACAAGCAGCCGGAACTCGGCTCGCTCACCTTTGCCGCCACCAGCGAAGCGCAGGGTGGCCTCGACCAGGCCAGCGCGATTGCCGAAGGCGTGCGTTTCGCCCGCGACCTGGCCAACCTGCCGCCGAATATCTGCACCCCGGCGCATATCGCCGGGCAGGCGCAGGCGTTTGCCGAAGGCCGGGACAAAGTCAGCTGCAAGGTGCTCGACGAAGTCGAGATGGAGAAGCTCGGCTTCGGCTCGCTGTTGGCGGTGGGCCGTGGCTCGGTCAACAAGCCCCGGCTGATCGTGCTGCAGTACAAGGGCGGCAACGACGGCGACAAACCCTATGCGTTTGTCGGCAAGGGCGTCACGTTCGACTCCGGCGGCATCAGCCTGAAGCCCGGTGCCGGCATGGAAGAGATGAAGTTCGACATGGGCGGCGCCGCCGGCGTACTCGGCGCGTTCGTGGCCGCCGTGAAGATGGGCCTCAAGCTCAACCTGGTCTGCGTGGTGCCGAGCGTGGAGAACATGCCCGACGGCGACAGCTACCGCCCCAGCGACGTGCTCACCAGCCTGTCGGGTCTCACCATCGAAGTGCTCAACACCGATGCCGAAGGCCGGCTGATCCTGTGCGATGCGCTGACCTACACCGCACAGACGTTCCAGCCGCACACGCTGATCGACGCCGCCACGCTCACCGGTGCCTGCGTGATTGCCCTTGGCAAGCACGCCAGCGGCCTGATGAGCAAGCACGACGACCTCGCTGCCGAGCTGCTCGCCGCCGGCGAGCAGACGCTCGACCGCGCCTGGCGCCTGCCGCTGTGGGACGACTATCAGGTGCAGCTCGATTCCGGCTTTGCCGACGTCGCCAACATCGGCGGCAAGAGTGCCGGCGCGATCACTGCTGCCTGCTTCCTGTCGCGCTTCACCGACGGCCAGCGCTGGGCGCATCTGGACATTGCCGGCACCGCCTGGGACGAAGGCCGCAAGGGTCTGGCCACTGGCCGACCGGTGGCGCTGCTGGCGCAGTGGCTGCTGGACCGTTGCGCTTAAACTCGATGACCGCGTAGGTTGGGGTGAGCACAGCGACCCCCAACAAGACTCCTGCATACCGCGACGTTGGGCATCGCTACGCTCACCCCAACCTACGGAGCCGACCTGCCATGCCACGCGCCGACTTCTACCTGATCGACAAGCCGCGCTTTCGCGAGCAGCCGCTGCTGCTGGTCTGCGAACTGGCGAAGAAGGCGTTCGCGTCGCAGCAGCCCACGCTGATCCTGACCCGCGACCATGCGCAGGCCGAGGCGCTCGACGAACTGCTGTGGGCATTCGACGACGATGCACTGATTCCACACCAGCTGGCCGGCGACGACGACGATGCACAGACCGCCGTGCTGATCGTGCCGCCCGGCGTCGACAGCGAGGATCGCCCGCTGGTGATCAACCTGCGCGAGAGCTGCCCCGGCGGTCACTACCAGCGCGTGCTCGAAGTGGTGGCCGCCGATCCGGCCGAACGCGAGGGCTCGCGCACGCGCTGGCGTGAATACCAGCAACGCGGTTTCGAACTGCACAAGAACGACATGTAGCTCAGGCGGGATCGGTGGCCGCCGGCGCGGCGGTCGCCACGACCTGGGCCAGTGCCTCGGCCAGCTGGTCACCGGTCAATGGCTTGCGCAGGAAACCATCCATACCGGCCGCACGCGCGTGCGCTTCGTCCTCGCCGCCGGAGCGCGCAGTCACCGCCACGATGGGCACACGGCAACCGGCGGGTTCGCGCTGGCGGATCAGCCGGGCGACCTGGAAACCATCCACGCCGGGCAGATCCAGGTCCAGCAGGATTGCATCGAATCGACCTTGCTCGAGCTCGGCCAGCGCGGCCAGGCCGTTGATGACGTGCGTCACGGCATGCCCCTGCCGCTGCAGCAGGCCGCCGATGACGGCGGCGACAATCGCGTCGTCCTCCACCAGCAGCAGGCGGTGGCAACGGCCATCGCTCATCTGCGCCGGCATCAGCGACGACGGGAGCGCCTGCGCCGGCGCATGCAGCGGCAGGCGCACATGGAACGTGCTGCCGTGCCCGAGTTGCGACTGCAGCTCGATGCTGCCGCCCATCATGCCCACCAGCTCACGGCAGATCGCCAGCCCCAGCCCGCTGCCGGCACGACGCTGCGGACCGTCTTCCTGCTCGAAGCGCTGGAACAGCCGCGCCTGGCTGGCTTCGGAAATGCCGGGTCCGGTGTCGCTGATGCTGAAGCGCAGGTCATCCGCCAGCCGCTGCGCGCGCAACGTCACACTGCCGCGTTCGGTGAACTTCAGCGCGTTGTTCGCCAGGTTCAACAGCACCTGCTTGATGCGTACCGCATCGCCGACCACCAGCGCAGGCAGGTCGTTGGCGATCTCCAGATCGAAACGGACATGCCTGGATTGCGCCAGTCCACGCTCCAGCTGCGCCACATCCTTCACCAGCTGGCGCGGATCGAAAGGTACCGATTCCAGCTCCAGCTTGCCGGCCTCGATGCTCGCCAGATCCAGCGCGTCGTTGAGTAATTTCAGTAGCATGCTGCCGGAACGCTGCATGGCCTCGGTGTAGTCATGCTGCTGCTGATTGAGCGGCGTGCTCTGCAGCAGTTCGGCCATCCCCATCACGCCGGTCATCGGCGTGCGGATCTCGTGGCTGAGCGTGGCCAGGAACTGGGTCTTCGCCGCGCTGGCCTGCTCGGCCAGGCTGCGACGCTGTTCGGCCAGCTGGATCCGGTGACGCTGTGCCAGCCGGCGACGCCACGCCAGCAAGAACATCCACACCAGCCACGCCAGCAGCAGGACATAGACCAGCCAGGCCCACCAGCGCAGCCACGGCGGCGACTGCACGTGAATGCGCAGCGGCGTGGCCCGCTGCGCCCAGACCCCACGCGCACCGGCAGCCATCACGTCCAGCGCATAGTCGCCGGCACCCAGTCCTGTGAAGTCGCGCTCGCCGCGCTCGCCGGTATCGACCCAGCCACTGTCGAAACCACTCAGCCGGAACCGGTAATGATTGGCGGATGGATCCAGATAGGAAAATACCCGCGCCTCGACCGTGAGTTGGCTGTCCCGCCAGCCGATCTCCAGCGGCCGTGCGCCGATCGGCAAGGTTTGCGTCACGCCGCGACGGCGCACACTGACACGGGTGATCGCCAACTCCGGCTTACCAGGCGGCGAACTCACCCGGTCCGGATCGAAGGCCATCACGCCGCCGAGGGTGGCCGCGTAGATGTAGCCGTTGGGCATGAGGGCGAAACCACGGGAGAACTCGCCATTGGTCAAGCCATCCTGCAGGCCGAACGAGCGGAATCGTCCCGTGCCCGGGTCGAAGTACCACAGGCCGTCATGGCCGAAGACCCACACGCGGCCCATCGCATCCAGGTGCAGATCGGTCACGTTGACCGAAGGCCAGCCGTGCGCTGCGTCGATCCGGCGATCCAGTGCCAGACCGTTCCCGCTATAGCGGTAGAACGTCAGCGCGTCGGCATTGGCCATCCACAGGCCATCCTTGCCGAAATCGAACGCATCGACAGATTGCCCGGTCGGTACCCCTGGCACCATCTCGAAGCGATCGTGCGTTGCGTTCAGCCGCAACATGCCACCGTCACTGGCGTACCAGAAGACACCGTCCTTCGGGGTCATCTGGCTGCCCCACAACACCTTGTCGCTCGGTCCATCCATAGGCACCTGCGCGACTGCCAACGTTTCGGGATCGATGCGGAACACCCCCCGCCCAAACGTGCGCGCATACATCTGGCCATCCGGGCCAGGCTCGACCTCCAGCGGGCGCTGCATATGCGCACCTGCAGGATCGACCTGCGCGGCCACCCCATCCGCCACGCGGTACAACGCACCGTGCACCGCCACCCACAGGCGCTGCCGGGCGTCCTCGGTCATGCCGAGCACGTCGCCATGCAGGCCGGACAATACATGCTCGACCTGGCCGCTCAACGGATCGAGCCGGTCAATCCGGCCATCGCGCTCGCCGACCCAGACGTGGCGGCCATCCCGGCCACGCGCCATGGTCGTGGCGATCGAATCGCGCAGACTGGATGGATCGTCGGGAATATGGGTGAACCGGCTGAACCGGTTCCAGCCCGGTGCCAGATAGGCCACACCGCCGTCGTACATGGCCGCCCACAGGCCACCTTCGCGATCGACCAGAAGTTGCCACACCCAACTGCCCGGCAGATTGCCGTAGAGCGCCGGCTGATCGGTCACCGCCATCACCGGGCCATCCGCCTGTGCCTGCAGAAACAGGCCTCTCTGCGTACCGACCCACAAGCGGCCCGCATGGTCGCGGACACTGCCCATCACGTTGGTGGCGGGAATCACCGACGCGGCAAAACGGTGTGCCAGGCCATCCTTGCCGATGATCATCAAGCCACCGGCGACCGCAATGCGCACCTCGTCGCCATCGCCTTCGATGCGCCATGCATCCATCATCTGTTTCGGATCCTCCGACAGCACACGTCGTATCTGTCCGTCGGCCTCACGCACAAACACGCCATGGTCGCTGCCGATCCACAGACGCTGCTGCGGATCGGCGTACAGAGCGGCGATCGAGCCGAAATTCGCGGGCTGCGCGCCCAGCAGCGGATTGGCCACATGTTCGAAACCATGCCCGTCCGGTCGCATGCGATCCAGGCCACCCTCGCTGCCAACCCACAGGCTGCCATCGGCGGTCTGCGCCATCGCCCACACGCGGTCGCTGGCCAGGCTGGCGGGGTCGGCTGGATCGTGCCCCCAGTGCAGGAACTGGCCGGTGGTCGCGTCGTAGCGATTCAGTGCCGCATTCAGGCCGGCGGCCCACAGCCGCCCCCGCCGGTCGATCAGCAGTGTGGCGATACTGTTGTTGTACAGCGAGCCCGGATCGTTCTCGGCGTGACGAAACACCTGGAACTGGACGCCATCGAAACGCGCCAGGCCGCCCTTGGTACCAAACCAGATCGCGCCTTCGGGATCCTGCACCACGGCATAGACATTGGTACTGGGCAGACCGTCGGTCACGCTGTAGCGCCTGAACTGTGGCGTCGCCAACGGTCTGGCCTGCGCCACGGGCATCGCCACAATTGCCGAAGCCGGCACTGGAATCGCAGGCACCGCCATCACGGGCGCAGAAACACCCAGCAAGACGAGCATACCCAGCAGAAAAGCCGCCCCCATGAATCCCCTTCATGCTCCCGGTCAGACGCCACGACCCACCGGAATCGGGCGCGGATTCCGACCCGTATCCCCCGATCATGCCAAAACCGGCTGCCCGGGGCGAGCGCGGCAACCCAGCCGCTACACTGGCCAGCATGTCCCGTCGCCTGCGCTTGCTGTTTACCGCACTGGCCGTAGCCGCCCTGCTGTGGCTGCTGTTTGCCGCTGCCGAGCGTGCGCTGGCGCTGGCACAACGCTTCCTGATGCTGCCGGCGTGGCTGCAGTGGACCCTTGGCGGTGTACTCGCGCTGTTCGCCGCCGCCGGCCTGATGGTGTTGTGGTGGTTGCTGCGTCCGCGGCGCAGGCGACGCCCCCTGCCGGCGCCTGATCGCGGCAGCCTGGAACAACGCATCGGCCAGTTGCGTGAGCGCGGCGCGGATACGGGCGCGTTGACATCCGAACTTGGCGAACTCGACCGCCGTCGCGCCAGCGCCCGTGTCTACGTGGCGCTGTTCGGCGAAATCTCCACTGGCAAGTCGAGCCTGGTCCGCGCGCTGGCGCCACATGCCCAGGTCGCCAGTGACGCCCGCGGCGGCACCACCCGTGCCGTCGGCCACTACGACGGCAGCCTGCCGGATGGCCGCATGCTGGTGCTCGCGGATGTGCCAGGCAGCCGCGAGGCTGGCGGCGAGGCACATGAGACCCTGGCCCGCGATGAAGCACTGCGTGCGCATGCCGTGGTCTATCTGTGCGCCGGCGATCTCAATCGCAGCCAGGTCGACGAACTGCGCTGGCTCGCCGATTTCGGCAAGCCGCTGCTGCTGGTGCTGAACAAGACCGACCAGTGGACCCCGATCGAACGCGAACAACTGCTGACCCGCCTGCGTCAACAATCACGCGGCATCGCCAGCGCGGTGCTGGCGATTAGCGCCGGCGGCAGCGAGCGTTACCAGCGCCAGCTCGCCGATGGCAGCACCGAGTCAGTCGAGCGCCAGCGCAAGCCCACGATCGAACCGCTGCTGCAGGCACTCGACCGGCTCACCGCACCGGGCGCCGCGGGGCTGGAGGATCTGCGCGAATATGCCGTGCTGGCCGGCCTGCACGAACGCACCGGCACGCTGGAAACACAGACCCGCGCCGACGAGGCGCAGCGCATCGTGCGCAAGTACGCCCGCCGCGCCATCGTCGGCGCGCTGGCCGCCATCGCGCCGGGCAGCGACCTGGTGATCCAGGGCGTGCTGGCTGCCGGCCTCACCCGTGCCCTTGCCGAGTTGTACGGCGTGAAGGTCAGCGATGTGCAGATCGAGGACTTCGTGCAGCAGGCCCGACTGACCCTGCGCACCGGCAGCTCGATCGTGCTGGCCGTCGCCGGCAACGCGCTGAAGGCCTTTCCCGGCCTCGGCACACTCGGCGGCGGCGTGCTGCATGCGTTCGCCTACGCCTTGATTTTCGATTCGATGGGCCGCGCGCTGGCCGCCTCGCTGGCCGAACGCCAGACACTGGACCAGCACGATGCCGGCGCCCGCCTCAAGGAACTGCTCGCCGACACCGGCAGCACGCGACTGCGCCAACTGGCCGCGCTGACGATGGATGCGGTGCGCGAGCGTGATACCACCGACTGACTCCTCCTGTGCGCACCGCCTTCCTGTGGGAGGGGCTTCAGCCCCGACGCTCCTCCGCTTCAAGCGTCGGGGCTGAAGCCCCTCCCACAGGAAGGTCGTGCACCGGTATCTATCTAGGGTGTCCCGGCAAACGCCGCACGCAGCCAGTCATGCATCAACCGGTAGCTGCGCGTGGCCGCACGTTCGTCGTAACGGCAGCCTGGCGAGTTCTCGCCCACCTCGGTGAAGCAGTGCACCGCATGGCCGATCACCACGAACTGCCAGTCGGCAGGACTGGCGCGCATCTCGTCCAGGAACTTGTCCGCGTCGGGCATGGTGCCCTTGTCGTCGGCACCGTTCATCGCCAGCACGCGCGCCTTGATGTTCTTCGCAAGCGCAGGGTTGTCGGTGGTCAGGCCACCATGAAAGGACACCACCGCGGCGATATCCGCACCACTGCGGGCCAGATCCAGCACGGCCGAGCCACCAAAGCAAAAGCCGATCGCAGCCAGCTTGCTGGTATCGAGCGGCGCGCTGGCCGCCTGTGCCTTCAGCTGGGCGAGCGCCTCGCTCACGCGCTTGCGCATCAGTGCACGATCGCCGTATAGCGGCTTCACTGCCGCTTGCGCCTGTTCGGCATTGCCCTGCTGCGGACGCACGCTGGCGCCATACATGTCGGTGAGCAGGATCACGTAATCCTTGCCGGCGATCATCTCGGCCTTCTGCACGGCTGCCTCGTTGATGCCATACCAGTTCGGCACCATCACCAGACCGGGCCGTTTCGCCGTGGCCGCGTCGTCGTAGACCAGCACGCTGTGGAAGCGCGTGCCATCCAGCGTCCATTCGACCGGGCGATGCACCATCTTCGCCTGCGTGGCAAAACTGAAACCGAGCAGCAACAGCAGACAGCCAAGTCGGACGATGCGCATGGATGAATCCTCCAGTGGGTTTGACTCCCTCCCCTGCGGGCAGGGGAAGATACAGAATTCACAGGCCGGCGGCGTGTTCCGAAAGCCGCCGCTTCAAGGGCGCGACACGATCGAGCAGGCGCACGCCGAGCCCACGGGCAGCGACCAGCGCCGGCGACTGCCACGCATAGATGCGCGCCAGTGCATCGAAGCCCAGCGCATCGAGCGTGTCGGCACTGCGCCGGCGGCGCGCGTAACGGCGCAGCACGTGCTCAGCGCCGATGTCGCGACCGGCAGCACGTGCAGCGAGCAAGGTGTCGCGCAGCTCGGCCACGTCACGCAACCCCAGGTTGACGCCCTGCCCGGCCAGCGGATGCACGGCGTGCGCGGCATCGCCAAGCAGCACGAAGCGCTCAGCCTGATAACGCTCGGCCAGTTGCAGCTTCAATGGGAACGCAGCACGCGGCGTGGTCGCCACGATCCGGCCCAGCCGGAAATCGCTGGCCATGCCGAGTTCGTCGAGGAAAGCCTGCTCGTCCAGTGCCAGCACACGCTGGGCCTCGGCCTCGGGCAGCGACCACACGATCGAACTGCGTCCATCGGCCAGCGGCAGCAAGGCCATTGGCCCACTCGGCAGGAAGCGCTGCCAAGCCGTGCCTTCGTGCGGTCGTTCGGTGCGTACGTGTGCCACCACCGCACGCTGCGCATAGTCGCGGCCGCGCGTGCCGATGCCGGCCAGCTGGCGCAACGGCGAGGCCGCACCATCGGCAGCCACCAGCAGCGCTGCAGCCAGCGTTTCGCCATCCGCCAGTTCCAGCTGGATGCGATCCTCACGCGCCTCGAAACCCTTCACTTCGGCCGGGCACAGCCGGCGCACGCCAGCTGCTTCCAAGTGCTGCCAGAGTGTCCACTGCACGAGATTGTTCTCGACGATGTAGCCCAACACGTCACGTCCCGAACTGGCGGCATCGAAATCGATCGCCGCTCCGCTCTCGGCATCCCATACATGCATGTTGGCATACGGACTGACACGCGCATCGCGTATGGAAGTCCAGACGCCCAAATCATCCAGCAAAGCCAGCGACGACGGCGCCAGTCCGACTACGCGCAGATCCACTTCGTCGTGCACGCCCCATGCCTTTGGTGCGTGCGCTTCCAGCAAGGCTGTGCTGAAGCCGGCACGTGCCGACGCCAGCGCAGCGGCGGCACCGACCATCCCACCGCCGACCACCGCAACGTCCAGCGCCGGCGCGCGGCGGCGGATCGAGGCTTCCTGTGTCGACGTATTCATGGCAACCGCTCCAGCACCGCCAGCGGCGGTTCACCACGAAAACCCATGCCCCGCCATGCCAGTGCACGTTGCAACGGCGGCACGCGATCGCAGGTCAACAAGGCCAGCGATCGAAACGGCGCCAGCAACGGTTGCGGCAGGCAGGCCAGCCGTACCAGACCATGGCTCATCGCCATGGTGCCTTCGCGATCCGGTGCGCGGCGTGTGGCATAGCGCTCCAGCAGATCGGCAGCACCCGGGTCGGAGGCTGTCGCTACCAGTTCGGCCAGCGTCAGCGCATCACGCAGGCCCAGATTGAAACCCTGCGCACCGATCGGATGCACGGTCTGCGCGGCATTGCCGACCAGCACCGCACGTGGCCCGGTCAGCTGCTTTGCAGCGACACGATGAATCGCGTACGGATGACGTTTGCCGGGCCGACTCAATCGGCCCAGACGCCAGCCGAAACGCCGTTGTGCCAGGTCGATGAAGGCCGCATCGTCCAGCGCGGCGACCGCGTCCGCCTCGTCGGCAGCCACCGTGAGCACCAGCCCGCAGCGACGTTCGGCCAGCGGCAGCAGCGCGATCGGGCCGGCATCGGCGAAACGCTCGTAAGCACGGTTGGCATGATCGCGTTCCGGGGTGACCGTGCAGACGAACAGCGTCTGTCTGTAATCGTGTTGCTCGACGTCGATGCCAAGCTGCGTACGCACGAACGAGCCGGTGCCGTCGGCACCGACCAGCAACGGCGTGTCGATGCTGCGGACACCGTCGGTGCTGCTGACCTGCACGCGCCAGCCACCGGCCAACGGCTGCAGTGCGGACACCGTGGCTGGCGCCAACCGGGTCAGCCGGGTGCATTCGTCCAGCCGACGCAGCAGGGCCGCACCCAGTTCGCGCGCTGGCAGGGTCCAGCCCAGCGCATCGACGCCGTGCCGATCCGCGTCGATGCGCGCACTGCCGAATTCGCCGGCGCGACTGACATGGATATGCCGGATCGGGGTGGCGCATGCGGCCGCGTGGCGCCATACGCCAATCGCGTCGAGTCCGTTAACGGTGGCCCGCGCCAGTGCCAGGTTGCGTTCGTCATAACTGGGCTGGGCGTCGACGCGTGGCGCGGCGGTTTCGACCAGGGTGACGGCGATACCGGCCGCATCGAGCGCGATCGCCAGGCTGGCGCCGACCAGACCGCCGCCGATGATCAGGATGCCGGATTCGTTCGAGGCGAGAGATGCTGGGGCATTCATGCCGTGATGATACGCGTTGAGACTGCCTGCATCGTAGTGCATTGGGCTAGACTAGCGGTCTGTTCGGACGCCCACATGGAACCCCTCATGGTCAAGACACTGACCCAACGCCTCGGCATTTTCCTGGCACTCGCCCTGGTGATGGCGGTTACCCGCATACACCTCTCCCTGCTCCATCACGACGTGCGGGATGCGTCGTGGGCCATTTTCTTCCTGGCCGGCTTCTGGCTGCGTGGTGCCGGCCGCTGGGCCTTCCCGTTGCTGATGGCCGAGGCGGTGCTGGTCGACTATCTGGTGATCAACGGTCAGGGCATCGACTTCTGGAGCCACTACTGCGTCTCGGTGGCTTACTGGTTCCTGATTCCGTCGTACTTCAGCCTGTGGCTGGGCGGCAGCTGGCTGGCGAAGCACCAGTCCGGTCTGCGCCTGCCCACGCTGGGGCTCGCCGTGGTCGCCCTGCTGGTCAGCTGGGCCGCGTGCTACCTGCTCTCCAACGGCAGTTTCTACTGGCTCAGCGACAGCGTGCCGCTGCCACGCAGCTTCGCCAGCTGGTTTGCCAATCTGGGCGACTGGTACCTGCCGTTCCTGCAGACCACGGCCCTGTATGTCGGCATCGGCGCGGTGCTCCACGTGCTGGCCATCCAGTTGGGTCGCGCCGTGAAGCAGGCCGACCAGCCCCAGCTGCCGCGCTGATCCGGCGACCTGAACCGCGATGGGCAATCGCCTCTCGAAGATCTACACGCGCACCGGCGACGACGGCAGCACCGGCCTGGGTGACGGCTCGCGGGTAGCCAAGGACTCACTGCGCGTGGCCGCCTATGGCACGGTGGACGAGCTCAACAGCACGATCGGCATGGTGCTGGCTGCCGACGGTATCGATACCGCGGTAGCCGACGTGCTCGGCCAGGTGCAGCACGCCCTGTTCGATCTTGGCGGCGAACTGTGCATCCCCGGCATGGCGATGATCGAGGATGCCGATATCGAGCGGCTGGAACAGGTGCTGGACGGCTTCAACGATCCGTTGCCGCCGCTGAAGGATTTCATCCTGCCCGGTGGCGGCATGGCCGCGGCCTGCTGCCATCTGGCACGTACCGTATGCCGTCGCGCCGAGCGTGAGGTGATCGCGCTGGCGCGGATCGAGACGGTGCGCCCGCAGGCGCAGCGTTATCTCAACCGGCTGTCCGACCTGCTGTTTGTGCTCGCGCGCGTGCTGGCGCGCGCCAGCGGCCACGGCGAAGTGCTGTGGCAGCACGAGCGCCGCCGCAAGTCGCAGCCTGCAGGATAAGCGGCCGCATGCTGCGGCTGTACACCCATCCTGCCTGCCTGCTGCATGATCCTGGTCCGGGTCATGTCGAACAGCCGGCGCGATTGCGCGCGGTGCTGCAGGCACTGGATCACGATCGCCATGCTGCGCTCGACCGGATCGAGGCGCCCCTGGCCACCCGCGAGCAACTGCTGCGAGTGCACTCTGCCGACCATGTCGACCGGATCCTGGCCAGCGCACCGACACAGGGCACGCACTGGCTGGACGTGGACACCGCGATGTCACCCGACTCGGTCGAGGCTGCCTTGCGTGCTACCGGCGCCATGGTCGCCGCCGTGGATGCCGTGCTGTCCGGCTCAACCCGACATGCGTTCTGCGCGGTGCGACCACCCGGCCACCATGCCACGCGCGATCAGGCGATGGGTTTCTGCCTGTTCAACAACATCGCCGTGGGCGCCGCGCATGCGCTGGCCGTGCACGGCCTGAAACGGGTGGCGATCGCGGATTTCGACGTCCATCACGGCAATGGCACCCAGGCCATCTTCGAGCGCGAACCGCGCGTGCTGTTCGCTTCCAGCCATCAGTCGCCGCTGTATCCGGATAGCGGGCGTGAGGACGAACGTGGTGTTGGCAACATCGTCAATGGCACGCTGTCGCCCGGCGCCGGCTCGCATGAGTTCCGCGAACTGTGGGATAGCGTGCTGCTGCCTCGCCTGCATGCGTTCAAGCCGCAACTGGTGCTGGTCTCGGCCGGCTTCGACGCGCACCGCAACGATCCGCTGGCCGACATCCGGCTGGGTCAGGAAGACTACGCCTGGGTCACCGAGCGCCTGGTGACGCTGGCTGACACACATGCCGGCGGCCGGCTGGTTTCCACGCTGGAAGGCGGTTACGACCTTGTCGCACTGGCCGCTTGCGTGAGCGCCCACGCGGGCGCACTTGACGATTAAGCGCTCCCCTATTCGCTCACAGCAATCGCGGAGGGAAGCATGGGACCACTTATTCGACCGGCTCGAACGCCAACGCCATCGAATTGATGCAGTAGCGCAGCCCGGTCGGCCTGGGGCCGTCGGGAAACACGTGGCCCAAATGCGAATCACAATGTGCGCAGCAGGCTTCGATGCGCTGCATGCCATGGCTGTCGTCATCACGGCTGGCCACGGCGGCGGGGATCAACGGCTGGAAGAAGCTGGGCCAGCCGGAGCCCGCGTCGTACTTGCTGTCCGAGCCGAACAATCGCACTCCGCAGGCGGCACATGTATAGGTGCCCGCTTCGTGATGGTGATACCACTTCCCGCTGAAGGGCGCCTCGGTGGCCGAACAGCGACACACCGCGTACTGCTCCGGGGTCAAGGCGGCGCGCCACTCGGCGTCGCTCTTGCTCAATTTCTGCCCACTCATGCTGAATCCTCACACCGTCCGGATAAAGGTTTGCCTGCCGTCCGTGGGGTCTTTCTGCTAGCTTAACGAGCCTTCAACGCCGGCAGACTTGCATTGTGACGTCCAAGTTCCCCCCACGCCGCCTGTTGGCGGTTGCCGCAGCCCTTGCCCTGATCGGTGGCCAAGCCGACGCCAAGGGTAGCCAGAAACCCAAGACCTCGCTGGACGGGTCCGAACAGGTGTGTCCGCTGGGCTCGTTCCATTGCGCGCCGCGGCCGTACAGCTACGCGATGTGCCGGCCCAACGCCATGCTGGAGTTCTACGACCCAACGCTGCCGGCAACCTCCGACCTGCGTGACATCAGCACGGCTTACGGCAAGGCAAAACACGTGGACAGTTCCGACCAGACGGTTTACCACCTGGTCGGCGACGCCTGGCTGACACGTGACGACCAGCGGATACAGGCCGACAAGATCGATTACAACGACGACACCACCGATTACGATGCCCGCGGCAACGTCCGCTACCAGGAGGCCGGCCAGTTGATGGCGGGCACCCACATTCGCGGCAACACGAATGACAGCCGCGGTCTCGCGGATGATGTGCGCTACCAGATGCTCGATTCGCGCGGCAACGGCGTGGCGAAGCAAGGACAGATGCTGGATGCCCAGCACACTCTCTACTCGGTGGCCACTTATTCCACCTGCGACCTCGGTCACCATGTGTGGGAGTTTCACGGCAAGACCATTACGATCAACAAGGACACCGGACGTGGCGTGGCACGCAATGCCACCATGTGGATCGGCAAGGTACCGTTTCTGTACATGCCGTACTTCAGCTTTCCCGTCGACCACCGGCGCCAGAGCGGCTTCCTGGAACCGACCTTCGGTCGAAGCAGCCGTTCCGGCTTCGAGATCAGCACGCCGTACTACCTGAATCTGGCACCCAACTACGACGCCACGCTGGATCCGCGCATATATACCTCGCGCGGACCGATGCTGGCCGGCGAATTCCGCTATCTCGTGCCGGGCAGCTCCGGCCAGCTCAACGTGGAATACGTACCGAACGACCACGGCGAGAGTGATGGCCTGGCCAACACCCAGGGCACGTCGCGCTATCTGATCGACTACACGGACACCACGCAGTTATGGAAGGGCTGGACATTCGTCGGCTCCTACAACCATGCGTCAGACAGTAGCTATCTATACGACTACGGCAATGCATTTTCGCGTGCCGTGGTCTACGCCCTCGCCTCGAATGCCGCGATCGTCGGTGGCGGCAAGTGGTGGAATGCCTCGTTCGGCGGCACCGTCTACCAGAACACCAACCCGTTCGCGACTGATGCCTCGCTGCCCTACCAGCAGCTGCCCTACGCGAATTTCAGCATGAACGTGCCACTGACCCGCTGGCTGCAGTTCGGCATGGACGATGGCGCGGCAGTATTCAGCAAAGATCAAAACGTCGGGGGCGAACGCCTTGATCTCTATCCCTATCTGGCAGGCGATTTCGGCACCTCGGCGTGGTTCGTGCGACCGAAACTGGCCTACCGCTATACCGCCTACCAGTTGAACGGCGACTACCAGGATTACGGATATTACGGGCTGCTCGGCAACGGCACCGCCTCGCCGTTTACGCAGCAATCGCCCAGCCGTTCGCTGCCAATCGTCAGCCTCGACAGCGGACTGGTGTTCGACCGCAGCATCTCGCTGTTCGGCAACAGTTACACGCAGACCCTGGAGCCGCGGCTGTACTACCTGTACGTGCCGTACCGCAACCAGAACAATCTGCCCCTGTTCGACAGCAGCCTGATGTCGTTCGACTACTGGCAGCTGTTCGCACCGAACCAGTTCGCCGGTGCGGATCGCCAGATGAACGCGAACAACCTCACCGGAGCGATCACCACCCGCCTGCTGGACGACGACGGCGTCGAGCGCCTGTCGGCCAGTTTCGGGCAGATCCGCTACTTCACCCCACAACGGGTGCAACTGCCCAACGGATCGAACACGGTCCCCGCCGTCACCGACTGGTCCGGCTCGGACTATGTGGCCGAGCTCGACCTGCAGCTCAGCGACCGCTGGCGCCTGAGCAGCGAGTACCAGTGGGATCCGAACAGCCACGTGACCGATATGGCTTCACTGGAATTGCAGCATCGGCTGGGCAACGACGGCATCATCAACTTCTCGTACCACTACCGCCGTGGCCTGATGGAACAATACAGCGCCTCGGCGGTCTATCCACTGTCCACCAGCTGGCGCCTGCTGGCATCGTGGACCTATGCAGTCCCCATCAAGAACATGGTCGCCGCACCGACCGGTACGGTCGATGCGATGGCTGGTGTGGAATACGACAGCTGCTGCGTCACCTTGCGACTGGTCGACCGCAGCTACGTGAACCAGGATTATTACGGCGTGGCCCCGGTTCCCACCGGCAGCAACATCAACCTTCGCGACAACGCCATCATGTTCGAGGTGGTCTTCAAGGGGCTCGGTTCGTCGGGCGGCCAGATCGACTCCCTTTTGCGCCGTGATATTCTCGGCTATCAATAATCGCAGCAGTCACCGGTTTTCAC
Organism: Rhodanobacter sp.; assembly: GCA_050737735.1. Classification (GTDB taxonomy): domain Bacteria; phylum Pseudomonadota; class Gammaproteobacteria; order Xanthomonadales; family Rhodanobacteraceae; genus Rhodanobacter. The sequence continues at coordinate 51,646 of JBOHYM010000041.1, forward strand.
TGATGAAGCAACCCATTGCATTTCTCCTGTTCGCACTCGCGAGCATGCTCCCCGTCCATGCCCAGCTGCTGACGCCGGCCGCACCGGCCGCGCCGGCCAGCCAGTCGCTGGACCGCATCGTGGCCGTCGTCAACGATGACGTGATCCTGCAGAGCGAGCTGGACAGCGCCGTGCGCTCGATCCAGCAACAATACGCCAGCCAGCCCGGACAGTTGCCGCCGATCAACGTGTTGCAGCAGCAGGTGCTCGATCGACTGGTGCTGATGCGGCTGCAGATGCAGAAGGCGGGAGATCAGGGCATCCGTATCTCCAACGAGGATGTTGACCAGGCCGTTGCCAGCGTAGCCCAGCAGAACAAGATGACCCCCGATCAGCTGCGTGCGGCGGTGGAACAATCCGGCGACAGCTTCGCGGCCTTCCGCGAGCAGCTGGCCGACCAGATCACGGTGCAGCGCCTGCACCAGAGCACGGTGCACGATGCGGTCTCGGTCACCGACAGCGAGATCGACAACCTGCTGAACAGCCCGACCTACAAGGCCGGTGAAGTGAATCTGGCGCACATCCAGATCAGCATTCCCGGCGGCGCCGATGCCGCCGCGATCCAGGCCAGCCAGGCCAAGGCCGAGCAGGCGCTTGCCGCGATCAAGGGCGGCATGGACTTCCATGCGGCGGCGATCCGCTACTCCGATGCTCCCGATGCCCTGGACGGCGGCGATCTGGGCTGGCGCCGGATGGACGAGATTCCGCCGGCCTTCGCCGACACGATCGAGTCGATGAAGCCCGGTGATGTCAGCGGCGCCCTGCGCGGCCCGACCGGTTTCCACATCATCAAGCTGATCGGTCAGCGCCAGAACAACCGCACGATGGTCACCGAATTCCATGCACGGCAGATCCTGATCAAGCCGAGCGAACTGGTGACACCGGCACAGGCCGAGCAGCAGGCGAAGGACCTGTACAACCGCATCGTCAACAAGCATGAGAATTTCGCCGCGCTGGCGAAGGAATACTCCAAGGACGACACCACCGCCAACGTCGGCGGCGACATGGGCTGGTTCCCGCAGGACCAGTGGGGTTCGATCATCTCCAAGCAGCTGGACGGACTGAAGGACGACCAGGTTTCACCGCCGTTCCAGAGCGAGGCCGGCTGGCACATCCTGGAACGCCTCGGCACCCGCCAGAGCGACCAGACCGTGCAGCTCGCCCGCGATCAGGCACGCCAGGCGATCGGTAACCGCAAGTCCGAGCAGGCCTACGACGATTTTCTGCGCGACCTGCGCGCCAACGCCTATATCAACATCCTGGTGCCCGAGCTGCGCGACACAGGCAGCCAGACGGCCGCCACCAGCACTTCGCCGTAAACCGGCTTGGGCGCCCACCTCCCCCGGCTCGCGGTGACTGCCGGCGAGCCGGCGGGGATCGGTGCGGAACTGCTGATCCGTCTGGCCGCCAGCCCGCTGGCGGCCGACCTGATTGCCATCACCGACCGTGGCCTGCTGCAGCGGGCCGCCACGCGCTGTGGCGTCGCCATCGAACTGTTGGACGATGACGGCAGCGCGCAGACGCAGCGCCGCCCCGGCAGCTTGCGCCTGCATCATGTGCCGCTGGCAGCCGTCGAGGTGCCCGGTCAGCCCGACCCGCGCAATGCCCGGCATGCGCTGGCCACGCTGGCCGAGGCGGCCGATGGCTGCATCGCCGGCCGCTACGACGCCGTGGTCACCGCGCCACTGCAGAAGTCCTCGATCAACGACGCCGGCATCCGCTTCAGCGGACACACCGAATTCTTTGCCGAACGCGCGCACGCCGACGTGGTGATGATGCTGGCCAGCCCGGAACTGCGGGTGGCGCTGGCGACCACGCACCTGCCGCTGGCCGCGGTATCCGCGGCGATCACGCGTGAATCGCTGACCCGCACGCTGCGCATCGTGCACGCCGAGCTGCGCGACAAGTTCGGCATCACCGAGCCGCGCATTGCCGTGCTGGGCGTCAATCCGCACGCCGGCGAAGGCGGTCATCTCGGGCGCGAGGAGATCGATACCCAGATCCCGGCGCTGGGCGCATTGCGCGCGGAAGGCATGCACCTGCTCGGCCCGCTGCCGGCCGACACCGCGTTCGTGCCAGCGCAACGCGCGCACTATGACGCGGTGCTGGCGATGTATCACGACCAGGCACTGCCGGTACTGAAAAGCGAAGCGTTCGACCGCACCGTGAACCTCACCCTCGGCCTGCCGTTCATCCGCACCTCGGTCGATCACGGCACCGCGCTGGATCTGGCCGGCAGTGGCCAGGCCGACCCGGCCAGCCTGATGGCTGCAGCACGCATGGCGATGGATCTTGTCGCGCGCAGGAAGCACCTGACATGAACGCCCGCCCCAAGAAAAGCTTCGGCCAGCACTTCCTGCACGATCGCCGTTACATCGACCGCATCGTCAGCGCGGTCGCGCCGCAGGCGGAGGATTTCGTGGTCGAGATCGGCCCCGGCGAAGGCGCGCTGACGCTGCCGTTGCTGGTTGCCGCCCACCGGCTCACCGCGATCGAGCTGGACACCGACCTGATTCCCGGCCTGCAGGCGCGCGCCGCCGCTGCCGGCGAACTGCACATCATCCACGCCGATGTGCTGAAGGTGAACTTCACCGCGCTGGCGCATAGCCATGGTGTGCCACAGCTGCGCATTGCCGGCAACCTGCCCTATTACATTTCCAGCCCGATCCTGTTCCATTGCGTCGAGCACGCCGCGGCGATCCAGGACATGCACTTCATGCTGCAGAAGGAAGTGGTCGACCGGATGGCCGCCGAACCGGGCAGCAAGGTGTACGGACGGCTGTCCGTGATGCTGCAGCTGGCCTGCCGGGTCGAGCCGCTGTTCGGCGTGCCGCCGGAAGCGTTCCGTCCCCCGCCGAAAGTCGAATCCGCGGTGGTGCGGTTGCTGCCGCTGCCGGCCGACGAGCTGCATGACGCGCAACCCGGGCATGTCTATGCGGTGGTCAAGGCCGCGTTCGGACAACGGCGCAAGACCCTCGCCAACGCGCTGCGGCAATTGATGGACGCCGACGCGATCCGACACGCCGACGTCGACCCCAGGGCCCGCGCCGAGACGCTTGCGCCCGCTGACTTCGTGCGACTGGCCAAGGTTTACGGCAGCCTCTGATCCCATTCCTGCTCACGGCTGATTGCAGCAGCGCCGCCCCATTCGCGACGGCAGGCCTTACAATCGCAATATGACTGAAAAACCTTCCTACACGATCGACGTGCAGGTCGAAACCCGCTTCGTTCCGGACCAGTCGAAACCCGGTGACAATCGCTACGTTTTCGCCTACACCGTCACGCTGCGCAATGCCGGCGACATGCCGGCGCGCCTGCTCACCCGCCACTGGATGATCACCGACGCCAACGGCAAGGTGGAGGAAGTGCGCGGCGACGGCGTGGTCGGCGAACAGCCGTGGATGCGTCCCGGCGACGATTACGAGTACACCTCGGGCGCCGTGCTGGAGACGCCGGTGGGCACCATGGGTGGCAGCTACCAGATGCTGGCCGACGACGGTACTCAGTTCGATGCGCCCATCCCGACCTTCACCCTGTCCATCCCGCGCACGCTGCACTGATGGCCCGACTCTAGATGGCTACCTATGCGATCGGCGACGTGCAGGGCTGCTATCCCGAACTGCAACGTCTGCTCGACAAGCTGCGTTTTGACACAGCACAGGATCAACTGTGGTTCTGCGGCGACCTGGTCAATCGCGGCGGCCAGTCGCTGGAGACGCTGCGGCTGATCCACAGCCTGCGCGAACACAGCGTGGTCACCCTCGGCAACCACGACCTGAGCCTGCTGGCGATCGCCCAGCGCCGCCCGGATGCGCAGGCGCGGGTGAATCCCGAACTGCGCGAAGTGCTGTTCGCCGAGGACGCAGCCGTACTGTTCGAATGGCTGCGTTCGCAGAAATTGCTGCACCACGACGAGCGGCTCAACTGGACGATGGTGCATGCGGGGTTGGCGCCGATGTGGACGCTGCGCCAGGCCCAGCGTGCCGCCGAGGATGTCGAGCGCGAACTGTCCAGCCCACGTCATCCACGCCTGCTGCGCAACCTGTTCGGCAACCGCCCCGCGGTATGGTCAAGCCGGCTGCAGGGGCTGGATCGCCAGCGCGCAACGATCAACACCATGACCCGGATGCGCTACTGCGACGTGAACGGCCGCATCGATTTCGAGGCCAAGGATATTCCTGGCACCCAGAAGCCGGGGCTGTATCCATGGTACGAGGTGCCCGGCATGCGCCGCCGCGACACCCGCATCGTCTGCGGCCACTGGTCCGCGCTCGGCCGCTTCGCCGGACTCGGCGTGCATGCGATCGACACCGGTTGCGTCTGGGGCGGCCAGCTCACCGCATTGCGGCTGGATGGCGAGGAGCCGCAGTACATCACGGTCAACGCCGAGCCGCATCGCAAACGGCCACCGGGCGTCGCGGATTAACGCCGCATCACCCATGAAAAACCCCGCCGCGGCGGGGTTTTTCATGGGCGTCGCCTCGACTCAGGCGAGCTGGCCGTGGCAGTGTTTGTATTTCTTGCCCGAACCACACGGGCATGGATCGTTGCGACCGATCTTGGGGCCGTCCTGCGGCAATTGCCGCGGCGCTCCAGCCTGTCCCTCCAGCGCACTGCCGCCACCGAAAGCATCCACCGACGCACCGCCACCGGTAGCCAGCATCTGCTTCTGCAGACGCTCGGCCAGGCGCTGCTGTTCGGCTTCCATGGCGGCGACTTCCTCCTCGCTGCGAATGCGGATTCGCGCCAGCATCTGCACCACTTCGGCCTTGATCCGGTCGAGCATTTCGGAGAACAGCCGGAACGACTCGCGCTTGAACGCCTGCTTCGGATCCTGCTGCGCATAACCGACCAGATAGATGCCCTGGCGCAGGTAGTCCATGTTGGACAGGTGATCCTTCCAGGCATTGTCGACCACGGTCAGCATGATGTGCTTTTCCAGCTGGCGCATGGTGTCGGTGCCGATCTGCGCCTCCTTCGCCTGGAACAGCTCGTTGATCGCGGTACGCGCATGCTCGAGGATCATCTCGGCATCGATTTCGTGCTGTTGTTCGACCCAGTGCCGCAGATCGAATGACTGGCCGAACGCGCTTTCCAGCTCGCGATCGAGCCCGGCCAGATCCCACTGTTCATCGATGCTGTCGGCCGGCACGTGTGCGCGCACCATCGACTGCACCACATCCTCGCGGATGTCGGCGACGGTGGCCGACACATCGTCGCCCTCGAGCAGTTCGTCGCGCTGGCGGTAGATCACCTTGCGCTGATCGTTGGCGACGTCGTCGAATTCCAGCAGGTGCTTGCGGATATCGAAGTTGTGCTGCTCGACCTTGCGCTGCGCCTTCTCGATCTGCCGGCTGATCATGCGATCTTCCAGCGCATCGTCGTCCTTCATGCCGAAGCGCTTCATCCAGCGGACCAGCCCCTCGCCACCGAAGATGCGCAACAGGTTGTCTTCCAGCGACAGGTAGAAGCGCGAGGAACCCGGATCGCCCTGACGACCGGAACGACCGCGCAGCTGGTTGTCGATACGCCGCGACTCGTGCCGTTCGGTGCCGATGATGTGCAGGCCGCCGGCGGCGAGCACCTGCTCGTGCAGCTTCTTCCATTCGGTCTTGACGCGCTGGCGGTCGATCTCGCTGGCGTCTTCCGGCAACGCAGCCAGTGCCACCTCGAGGCTGCCGCCGAGCACGATGTCGGTACCGCGACCGGCCATGTTGGTGGCAATCGTGACCTGGCCGGGTGCGCCGGCCTGCGCCACGATATGCGCCTCGCGCTCATGCTGCTTGGCGTTGAGCACCTCGTGCGCCACGCCGTCCTTGCTCAGCAGACCGGACAGCAGCTCGGACACCTCGATCGAGGTGGTGCCGACCAGCACCGGCTGGCCGCGTCCGTGGCAGGCCTTGATGTCCTCGATCACCGAACGGTATTTCGGGTCCTGGGACAGGAAGATCATGTCCGGGTTGTCCTTGCGGATCATCGGCTTGTGGGTGGGGATCACCACCACCTCCAGGCCGTAGATACTCTGGAACTCGAACGCCTCGGTGTCGGCCGTACCGGTCATGCCGGCCAGCTTCTTGTACATGCGGAACAGGTTCTGGAACGTCACCGTGGCCAGCGTCTGGTTCTCGCGCTGGATCGGCACGCCTTCCTTCGCTTCGACCGCCTGATGCAGGCCATCGGACCAGCGACGGCCCGGCAGGGTACGGCCGGTAAACTCGTCGACGATGATCACTTCGCCGTCGCGCACGATGTAATCCACGTCACGCTGATAGATGCCGTTCGCGCGCAACGCCGCGTTGAGGTGATGCACCACCGCTAGATTCTTCGAATCGTACAGGCCACTGTCCTGCTCGATCACCCCGACTTCGCGCAGCAGCTCGTCAGCGTGCTGCATGCCCGCTTCGGACAGGTGCACCTGCTTCTGTTTCTCGTCGACCCAGTAGTCGCCGGCGCCGTCTTCTTCGGTCTGCCGGACCATCCGCGGCACGATCTTGTTCACCGCCAGATACAGCTGCGGCGAATCCTCGGCGGGCCCGGAAATGATCAGCGGTGTGCGCGCCTCGTCGATCAGGATCGAGTCGACCTCATCGACGATCGCGTAATGCAGACCGCGTTGATAGCGCTGCTCCTTGCTCAACGCCATGTTGTCGCGCAGATAGTCGAAACCGAATTCGTTGTTGGTGCCGTAGGTGATGTCGGCGGCATACGCCGCGTTCTTGTCGGCGTGATCCATGCCCGGATACACCACACCCACGTTCAGGTCGAGAAAGTTGTACAGCTTGCCCAATTGCGTCGCATCGCGCCGGGCCAGGTAGTCGTTGACGGTGACCACGTGCACACCCTTGTCGGCAAGCGCGTTGAGGTACACCGGCAACGTGCCGACCAGGGTCTTGCCCTCGCCGGTGCGCATCTCGGCGATCTTGCCCGAGTGCAGCACCATGCCGCCGATCATCTGTACATCGTAATGGCGCATGCCGAGCGTCCGCTTGGCCGCCTCGCGCACCACCGCGAACGCTTCCGGCAACAGCTTGTCGAGCGATTCGCCTTCGACAACCCGCTGCTTGAACTCGGCGGTCTTGCCGCGCAGGGCATCGTCACTGAGTTTTTCGAACTCCGGTTCCAGCGCATTGATACGGGTAACGGTACGGGAAAGCTGGCGCAGTACGCGATCGTTGCGGCTACCGAACAGGCTCGTCAGGGCACGATTGAACATCGATCTTCCGGATAGGGAAACAGGATACCCGCTGCAGTCGCGGGCCAATCGGGCATGTTACTACATGCCCATGCAGACCGGCCCATGCAGGCCGGCCCATGCGGCAGGGCGTCAAGCCGGGTACGGGCCGTCCACCATCCGCACCACCGGGCCGAACCATCGTAATGGCGCCAGCCCCGGCGGATTCAAGGCAACGCGGACCGCAGTGCGGGGCTACCGGTGATTGCGCACGAACGCCAGCGGATTGACCACGCGGCCGCCGTACCAGACCTCGAAATGCACATGCGATCCGGTCGAGCGCCCGGTGGAGCCGGCCTGCGCGATCACGTCACCCACCTGCACGTGCTGGCCGGGGTGCACGTCCAGCGCACTGTTGTGCGCGTAACGGGTCATGTAGCCATTGCCATGATCGATCTCGACCACGTTGCCGTAGCCGCTGCGTATCCCGGCAAACGTCACCATGCCTTCGGCCACGGCATGCACCGGGGTACCAAACGGGGTGGCGATATCGATGCCGGTATGCCGTGCCGAGCGACCATCGAACGGATCAGCGCGCACACCGAAATAGGATGAGATGTAACCCGGCACCGGCATCCCGGTCGGCTTCAGGTTCGACTCGATACGGGCGTCCAGCAGCAGGCTCTGCAGCGCCGACAACTGCGCCTGCTGGCTGTCGAGCTGGCCGGCCAGCTGGTTGATGCTGCTGTCGAGCGCCGGCGGCAGGGCATAGGCACTGCCGCTGACGTCCTCGACACCGCCGATCGCCGGCGACTGGTCGAAATTGAACTCGCCGTCATCGAGCTTGCCGACCTCGACCAGGCGCTCGCCGAGGGCATTCAAGCGGGTCGACTGGGCCTGCAGCTGGCCCAGTTTGACCGCCAGTGCATCGAGCCCCCGCTGGGCATCCTCGCGTACCCCGCCAAGCTGTGTGTTCTGCAGCCTTATCTGGTGCTGGAGGTCACGGATTTCCGTCAAGGCCCGGTCGCGCGGACTGGCCACTGTCAGTGCTAGTGCCACGCCCAGCCCGATAAAGCCGAACATCGCCACGGCCAGCGCCGAACACAGCTTCCAGCGCAGGCGCCGGTCAGCCAGATCAAGGGTTTTCGGCAATTTTCTGGCGCGTGATACGAGTATGATTTGCATGTCTTTCCAACATCGAATTCCGGCACCATGCAGCGCGCCGCTCCAGCCATTTCCCGCCGCACCGGCAACGGACCGAAGTCCCTTGTCGACTGCGGCTCCTTCGCGACACTGGCCAAAAAGGCCGGCGCGCTGGAAGCGCTGGACCGCGCACTGCGCCAGACGTTGCCATCGCCGTTGCGCGAGCAGGTGAGATTCGCCGACCTGCGCCACGACCGCCTCGTCTTTCTGGCGTCCTCACCGGCCTGGGCATCGCGCCTGCGCCTGATGCAGACGCAGATCCTTGCCACCGCACGCGCCATCGGCACCTGCGCCAGTTCAGTCACCGTGAAAGTGGCCCCCCAACCACCGGCCACCATCGTGCCGGACCGGTCGAAACCGCTTTCGCCTGCAGCCGCCCACCATCTTCGGGCCGCTGCTGCATCACTCACAGACCCCGAATTGCGAGTGCTGTTCCTGGAGTTGGCGTCCCTCGCCGAAACCGCTGGTTCCGCCTTGCCGGAGGCGGACTGAATCGCACCGCCCGTTTTCCGGTGGTGGGTTTATAGCATGCGGTTTGTTAAGGAATAACCCCGAATGTCATGGAGGCGTGAAGCACAACGCGATCGAAATGTGATGTACATCACGGAAAACGGCCATGTCTCGCGACACGGCCGTTTCTTGTGAAGAGTGATGCGGAAGGAGCTGACCCGGTTTAGATCGCCTGTGCCGGATGCGCGTAGGAGATCGGCGAGGTGGCCGGATCATCCTGATAGCTGACCTCTTCCCACGCCGCGGCATCGGCCATCAGCGTGCGCAACAGCTTGTTGTTGAGTTCATGACCGGACTTGTGCGCGTGATACGCGCCGATCAGGCTGTGACCGAGCAGGTACAGGTCGCCAATCGCATCAAGAATCTTGTGCTTGACAAACTCGTCCTCGTAACGGAGGCCGTCCTCGTTCAATACGCGGTAATCGTCCAGCACCACGGCATTGTCCATCGAACCACCGAGCGCCAGGTTCTGCTCGCGCATCGTCTCGATGTCGCGCATGAAGCCGAACGTGCGTGCGCGGCTCACTTCCTTGACGAAGGAGGTGGTGGAGAAGTCGATCTCGGCGCTCGAGGTGCGCTTGCTGATGATCGGATGATTGAAGTCGATCGAGAAGCCGACCTTGAAGCCTTCGAACGGATCGAAGCTGGCCCACTTGTCGCCATCCTGCACCTTCACCGACTTCTTGATGCGGATGAAACGCTTGGCCACGTTCTGCTCTTCGATGCCGGCTGACTGCAGCAGGAAGACGAACGGGCCCGCGCTGCCATCCATGATCGGCACCTCCGGTGCCGACAGATCGACATAGGCATTGTCGATGCCCAGGCCGGCCATGGCCGAAAGCAGATGTTCCACCGTGGAAACACGCGCCTCACCGTTCACCAGTGTGGTCGACAGACGGGTGTCGCCGACATTGTCCTGACGTGCACGGATGTCCACCGGCGGACTGAGATCCGTGCGACGGAACACGATGCCGGTGTTGGGCGCAGCAGGACGCAGTGTCATATACACCTTGTCACCGGTGTGCAATCCAACGCCGGTGGCCCGGATGATGTTTTTGAGCGTACGCTGCTTGATCATTTTTGTTAGTACCCATGGAGGCAGCAGCCAATCAGGGGCGGATGCTAACACAGTTTTAACCTGTGGCAATAGCAAACCGCACCGTATAGTATGCTTAAGTCTTCATACTTCTTTCATATTTGGGTCAACGTGGACTTTCAGGACTGCCCCTGCCGCCATCCGGTGGATCGACACGGCGCCCTTTGCCGGGGACGGGATTCGGCAAAGAACGTCGAACCAGCCGACACGGGCAAGCCCGTGCAACGGGTCATGCGTCATCCAGGACGCACAGTCTTGCTGCTGCTATCACCAGCGAGCATCGATCCGATGGCCATCAGCCCTCACCTGCCGCCCACGGCCAGAACAACCGGCCGGGGCCACACCTGATCCCTCTGCGAACAGCTGGATCAGACACGTTGGAGGACTGACCTGCGCAACGGACATTCGTTCAATTTTTTCGCATCACCTTAACTTGAACGATTCAACCTCAATCGGCCTGGCGCCGCAAAAACGCCGGAATGTCCAGGTAATCGAAGCCCGGATCATTGCCCTTGCCCTGCGCGGTGGCTTCCGTACGACTCGTATTGCTGATGGTCGTCACCTCCGGATTCACGTAGTCGACCACTTCGTTGCCGGTGCCGGTACGCAGCACCACCGGGCGCGGGCGCATCTGCATCTGCTGCGTCTCGACCATGCGGATCGGCGGCTGCTGGCGCGAGGCGACAGCGCGATTGAGGCCGGTGGCCACCACGGTGACGCGCACGTCGTCCTTCATTTCCGGATCGAGCGAGGTGCCGATCACCACGGTGGCGTCTTCGCTGGCGAAGTCATGGATGATACGACCGATCTCGTCGAATTCGCGCATCGTCAGGTTCGGACCGGCGGTGACGTTGACCAGGATGCCGCAGGCGCCGTTGAGATTGACGTCTTCCAGCAGCGGATTCTTGATCGCCGCCTCAGCCGCGGCCTGCGCACGGTCGTCGCCACGGGCAGTGCCCGAGCCCATCATCGCCAGACCCATTTCCGACATCACGGTGCGCACGTCGGCAAAGTCGACGTTGATCAGGCCCGGAGCCGTGATCAGATCGGCGATGCCCTGCACGGCGCCCTGCAGCACGTCGTTGGCGGCCTTGAACGCGTTCAGCAGGGTGACATCGCGGCCGAGCACGCTGAGCAGCTTCTCGTTTGGTACGGTGATCAGCGAGTCGACATGCTGTGACAGGTCCTCGATGCCCTTCAGGGCGACCTGCATGCGCCGGCGGCCCTCGAACGGGAACGGCTTGGTCACCACCGCCACGGTGAGGATGCCTTTCTCCTTGGCCAGCTGCGCCACCACCGGCGCCGCGCCGGTACCGGTGCCACCGCCCATGCCGCAGGTGATGAACACCATGTCGGCGCCTTCGAGCATCGCCTCGATCCGCTCACGATCTTCCAGCGCGGCCTGACGGCCGACCTCGGGATTCGCGCCGGCACCAAGACCCTTGGTCACGTTGCCACCAAGCTGCAGGTGGGTACGCGAGCCGCAGCTGGTCATCGCCTGCGCGTCGGTGTTGGCGACGATGAATTCGACGCCTTCGATATTGGCATTGAGCATGTGCGCAACGGCATTGCCGCCACCACCGCCCACGCCGATTACCTTGATGACTGCATTGGGTGCGAGTTTATCGATCAGTTCAAACATTTCCCGTCCTCCTAAGAGTTGTTGTCGTTGTAACCAGGGATCGCGACTCCTGTCGGTCCATGGTGGTGGGCTCAATCCTTCTGCCCGGGGCGGCGCTTCCTGCATCGCCCAAAAAACAGTGATCCGTCTTCAGAAGTTCCTGGTGATCCAGCCGCGCAACTTGCCGACCAGACCGCCGACACTGCCGCCCGCCGGCCCGCTGGCACGCATGCCGCCCGCGCGTGCGCCGTGCAGCAGCAGGCCCACGCCGGTGGCATGCAGCGGACTGGAGACGACCTCGCCAAGGCCCTCGATCTGCTGCGGCACGCCAATGCGCACCATCTTGTGGAAGATCTCCTCGGCCAGCTCCAGCGCGCCCTCCATCTTCGAGGCGCCACCGGTCAGCACCACACCGGCCGCGACCAGGCTCTCGTAGCCGGAGCGGCGCAGCTGGTCCTGCACCATCTCGAAGATTTCCTCGTAGCGCGCCTGCACGCTCTGCGCGAGCGATTGCCGCGCCAGCCGGCGCGGCGGACGATCGCCGACGCTGGGCACCTGGATGGTTTCCTCGGCATGCGCCAGCCCGGTCTGCGCGCAGGCGTACTTGATCTTGATCTCCTCGGCATGCGCGGTCGGCGTGTGCACGCCATAGGCGATATCGCTGGTGACCTGGTCGCCACCGACTGGCAACGAGGCGGTGTAACGGATCGAGCCCTGGGTGTAGATCGCGATATCGGTGGTGCCCGCGCCGATGTCGACCAGGCATACGCCCAGTTCGCGCTCGTCGTCGGTGAGCACCGCCTTCGCGCTCGCCAGCGCCGACGGCACCAGCTCGTCCACCGACAGCCCGCAACGCTGGATGCATTTGGTGACGTTCTGCACCGCCGCCGCCGCACCGGTAACCAGGTGCACGTTCGCTTCCAACCGCACGCCGCTCATGCCGATCGGCGCGCGGATGCCATCCTGACCGTCGATGCGGTATTCCTGCGACTCCTTGTAGAGCACCTTGCGATCAGCCGGGATCGCCACCGCACTGGCCGCCTCCAGCACCTGCTCCAAATCGCCCGCAGTCACTTCACGATCGCGGATCGCTGCATTGCCGTGCGAGTTGCGGGTTTCCAGGTGGCTGCCGGAGATCGACGCGTACACCGAGCGGATGTCGCAGCCGGCCATCAGTTCGGCCTCCTCCACCGCACGCTGGATCGAGTGCACGGTCGATTCGATGTCGACTACCGACCCGCGCTTCATGCCGCGCGATACATGGGTACCGATGCCGATCACCGTAATGGGTTCACCCGGCTCGTACTCGCCGACGATCGCCACCACTTTCGAGGTGCCGATATCCAGCCCAACCACCAGTTGTTTGTCGTTGCGCGGTTTCATAGGGCGGCCCTAAATAGGCAGATCGTCTTCATGTGCGGGGCGAACCTCCAGCGTTGGCGGCGGCCGCTTGCGGCCAGCGCACGGCAAATCCATTGGTGTAGCGAAGGTCGGCGTAGGCGAAGCCGTCAGCATGGCCGGCCATCAGCTGCGGATAGACATCGAGGAAACGACGCAGGCGGTGCCCGGCCTGCTCGCGGTCGCCGATCACGATCTGCGCGCCGCTGGCGGTGGTGACGCTCCAGCTGCCGCGTTCGGTCAGCGCGACGCCGGTGATCTGCAGATGGGTACCGGCAAACGCCTTCTGCGTGTCGGCGTAGAAGCTCACCACCTCGGCCAGCCGCGCATCCGGACCGCACAGGCTCGGCAGGCTGCTGGTGTCATCCGCGCCGGGTGCGTCAAATACCAGGCCTTGCCGGCTGATCAGCTGCTTGTCGTTCCAGCGCGCGAACGGCTGGCGCTCGTAGATGCGCAGCAGCAAGGTGTCCGGCCAGCGCTTGCGCGCCTCCGCCGATTCCACCCACGGCAACGCCGCCACCGCTTTCTGCACGGCATCGAGATCCAGCGCGAAGAAGCCCTTGCCCAGCCGCGGCAGCACCGCTGCACGGATCTCGTCCTCGCTGACGTGCTTGAACTCGGCCTGCACGGTCAGCTGGGTCACCGGCCAGCGGTCGGCCGCGAACCATCCGCGCAGCACGCCGACGATCGGCAGCGCGACCAGCGCGATCGCCAGACACCAGGCAACGAGGCGGATGGCTCCCTTCACGTGCCCTCCCGGAAACTGGTCTCGAGTACACGCCAGCACAGTTCCTGATAGTCGATGCCGGCCACCGCAGCGGCCTTGGGTACCAGCGAGTGCGAAGTCATGCCCGGCGCGGTATTTACTTCCAGCAGCCAGTTGCGCCCGTTGCGATCACGCATCACGTCGACCCGACCCCAGCCGGAACAACCGAGCGCGTCGAACGCGGCCAGCGACAACGCGTGCAGTTCTTCAGCGGCCACGCCTTCGAGGCCCGGGCAGATGTATTGGGTGTCCTCGGCCACGTACTTGGCGTTGTAGTCGTAGAACGCCGCCTTCGGCACGATATGGATGCTGGGCAATACCTGGCGGCCCAGGATGGCGACGGTGAGCTCGTCACCCTCGATCAGGGTTTCCATCAACAGATCGCCCGGATACTTCGCCGCCAGCGCGACTGCCGCATCCAGATCCTTCTCCGCGAAGACGCGCGTGACACCGACACTGGATCCCTCGCAGGCCGGCTTCACGATCAGCGGGAAGCCGACCCGCTGCGCTGCTGAATGCACATCCGCGCCGCGCGGCAGCGCCGCGAAGGTTGGCGTCGACAGACCCAGCGACTGCCACACGCGCTTGGAGCGCGTCTTGTCCATCGACAGCGCCGAACCGAGGACGCCCGAACCGGTATACGGCACGTGGAGCGATTCCAGCGCGCCTTGCAGCACGCCATCCTCGCCACCGCCATGCTGGCCGTGCAGGATGTTGAACACCCGAGCGAAATGGCCGGCACGCAGCGCATCCAGCAGCGCCGGGATGCCGTCGATCGCATGCGCGTCAATGCCACGTGCCTGCAGTGCAGCCAGCACGTTGCGGCCGGAATCGAGCGACACCTCGCGCTCGGCCGAACTGCCACCCATCACCACGGCGACGCGACCGAACTGGGCGGGATCGGTGATGCGTGGAGTACCGGGATTCGGGATTCGGGATTCGGGATTCGTCGTCGTGGCCATTATGCGGCCCCTTTTGTCTTGAGTTGGCCGGCGTTCGCCAGCTCTACCGCTGCCGCACCGATGTCGCCGGCACCGAGCAGCAGCAGCAGGTCGCCGTCGCGCAGCAGCGTTGGCAGGGTTTCCTTCAGGTCACGCGGATGCTCGACCAGCACTGGATCGACCTTGCCGCGAGCGCGTACCGCACGTGCCAGCGCACGACCATCGGCTCCCGCGATCGGTGCCTCGCCCGCCGGGTAGACGTCGGTCAGCACCAGCACGTCGGCCTCGGCCAGCACGTTGGCGAAGTCGTCGAGCAGGTCGCGCGTACGGCTGTAACGATGTGGCTGGAAGCCGACCACCAGCCGGCGCTCCGGCCAGCCACCACGCGCGGCGGCGAACACCGCCGCGAGCTCGCGCGGGTGATGGCCGTAGTCGTCGACCAGCAGCACGCTGCCATGGTCGAGCGCAATCTCGCCGCGCCGGTGAAACCGCCGGCCGACGCCCTGGAAGTGTTCCAGTGCATGCGCCAATGCCTCGGCCTCGACACCCAGCTGCCAGCCGATCGTGGCGGCGGCCAGTGCGTTCAGCACGTTGTGCCGGCCCGGCAGATTCAGCTTCACCGGCAACGGTTCGGCACGGTTCGGCAGCACCAGGTCGAAGTGCATCTCGAAGCCATGCTGAGTCAGGTTCAGCGCGCGCACGTCGGCATCCACAGTGTCGATGCCATAGGTCATCACGCGACGCGTGGTGGACTGCGCCAGCTCGGCGACTTCCGGATCGTCCATGCACAGCACGGCCAGCCCGTAGAACGGCAACCGATGCAGAAAATCGGCGAACGCCTTCTTCACCTGGGCGAAGTCGCCGCCGTAGTTCTCCAGGTGATCCGCATCGATATTGGTGACCGCGGCGATCACCGGCGACAGCAGCAGGAACGAGCCATCGGATTCATCGGCTTCCGCCACCAGGTACTGGCCCGTACCTAGGCGCGCATTCGCGCCTGCGGCATTCAGCTGGCCCCCGATCACGAAGGTCGGGTCATAGCCGGCCTCGGCCAGCACGCTGGCGGTGAGGCTGGTGGTGGTGGTCTTGCCGTGCGTGCCGGCAATCGCCACGCCACGACGGAAACGCATCAGCTCACCGAGCATCTCCGCGCGCGGGATCACCGGGATGCGCGCGGCACGCGCAGCGATCAGTTCCGCGTTGTCCTGCTTGATCGCACTCGAAGTCACCACCACGTCGGCGTCGCCGATATGCTCGGCAGCATGCCCGACGTGCACCGTGATGCCCAGCTGCTGCAGACGCTGCGCGGTCGGCGAATTCGCGCGGTCGGAACCGGACACCGCGTAGCCGAGGTTGTGCAGCACCTCGGCGATGCCGCTCATGCCGACGCCACCGATGCCGATGAAATGCACGCGCTTGAACGTGCTCATCAGATCCTCGTGCGCATGCAGGCGACGCGGCGTCATGCGGCCACCTCCACACAGGCGCGCGCGATGACCTGTGCTGCATCGGGTTTCGCCAGCGTGCGCGCGGCCTCGGCCATCGCCTGCAAACGGCGGCGATCACCCAGCAGCGATTCCAGTCGCTGCGCCAGTATCTGTACGTCCAGCTCACTCTCCTGCATCACAACGGCGGCGCCTACGGCCACCAGTACTTCGGCATTGCGCGTCTGGTGGTCGTCCACCGCGTGCGGGAACGGCACCAGCACGGCACCGAGTCCGGCGGCGGTCAGTTCGGCCAGGGTCAGCGCACCGGCCCGGCAGACGGCAAGATCAGCCCAGCCGTAACTGGCCGCCATGTCGTCGATGAACGCCACCACCTGCGCCTCGAAACCGGCCTTTGCATACGCCTCGCGCGCCTCGTCGAGGCCGCGCGTTCCGCACTGATGCACCACCTCGGGACGCTGCGCCGGGGTGAGCTGGGCCAGCGCCTGCGGCACCGCCAGATTCAACGCGCGCGCGCCGAGGCTGCCACCCAGCACCAGCAGCCGCGGCCTGCCGCTGCGCGCGGCCATGCGCTGCGCCGGGGCGGCCAGCGACGCAATCACGGCGCGTACCGGATTGCCAACCCACTCCGCCTGCGGCAACGCATCGGCAAAACCGGCCAGCACGCGTTTCGCGAATCCGGCCAGCTTGCGGTTGGTGAAACCGGCCACGCGATTCTGCTCGTGCACCAGCAACGGACAGCGCAGCAGCCATGCCGCGAGACCACCAGGGCCAGCCACGTAACCACCCATCGACAGCACGCTGCGCGGCTTCACCTTGCGCAGCACGGCCAGCGAGGCGAACAACGCGCGCAACAGCATCAGCGGCGCCAGCAGCCGGGTCCTGATGCCCTTGCCACGCAGGCCACCGACCGCCACCGTGTGCAATTCGATCCGGTGCGCCGGCACCACTTTTGTTTCCATGCCGCCAGCCGCACCCAGCCACACCACCGGCACGCCTTGCGCGCGCAGGCAATCGGCCACTGCCAGGCCGGGGAAGATATGGCCGCCGGTACCGCCAGCCATGATCAGCACCGGACGGGAATCGGGAATGGAGAATCGAGAATCGGCAAAGGCAGGGCGCGATCCGCTCTGACCATTCCCGATTCCCGATTCCCGATTCTCGTAGTAGGTCATGCGGGCACCGCCTCGCGCGGCGTTGCCGCGACATTCGCGTCGACGGCTGCCACGGCAGCCGGCATGCGCGTGGCCATCTGCCGTGCATCCAGCGCGCGGTTGACCTCGAACGTGGCGCGCAGCAACACGCCGGCCATCGCACAGGTCAGCACCATCGACGAGCCGCCGTAGCTGATCAGCGGCAGGGTCAGCCCCTTGGTCGGCAGCGCGCCGAGGTTCACGCCGACCGAGACGATCGCCTGCATCGCCAGCATCAGCGACGTACCGAACGCGACGTAGCCGGCAAAGCGCTGCCCCACCTCAACCCCTTTCAGGCCCAGATACAGCCCGCGCCCTACCGCCAGCGCGAACAGGCCGATCACCAGCAGCACGCCGGCCAGACCGAGCTCCTCGCCGATCACCGCGAAGATGAAATCGGTATGCGCCTCGGGCAGGTAGGACAGTTTCAACACGCTGGAACCCAGTCCCACGCCGTCCCATTCGCCACGCCCGATCGCCATCAGCGACTGGGTCAGCTGGAAGCCGTCGTTGAACGGGTCCTTCCACGGATCCATGAACGAGGTTAGCCGCTTCATGCGGTAGCTTTCGCCGGTCGCCGCGATGTACAGCAGCGGCATCAGCGGCAGGCCCATGATGAACAGGAAGATCGGCCGCGCCCCGCCGAGCCAGACCATCGCGATGGTCACCGCGATCACCAGCGTGGCCGAACCAAAGTCCGGCTGCGCCAGCAGCAGCAGCACGACGACACCGGCCACGGCGATCGGCTTGATCAGGCCAAGGAAGCGCGTCTCCACACTCTCGCGATGACGCACCAGATAGCTGGCGATGTACACCACCAGAATGAGTTTTACCGCCTCGACCGGCTGGAACGTGGTCACCAGCAGATTCAGCCAGCGCCGCGCACCATTGATACGCATGCCGAAATGCGGCACGAACACCGCCAGCAGCAACACGAATGCCAGCGCCAGCAGCGGAAACGCATACTTCTCCAACAGCTTGAGCTCAGTGCGCATCGCGATGCCTGCCGCGAACATGCCCAGACTCAGGAAGACCAAGTGCTTCTTGAGGAAGTAGAACGCACCCAGATGCTGACTGTCCGCTACCGCGATCGAGCTGGATGCCACCATCACCACGCCGACGCTGGCCAGCCCGATCAACGCGACCAGCAACCACAGGTCGAAGCTGCCGCGTGGGCCCTGCCGGCGTTTTGCCTGGGTTGTGTCGAAGCCGAACATCAGCGCACCTTCAACGTGGCAAGACCGACCAGCACCAGCACCACGCTGATGATCCAGAAGCGCACGATCACCCGCGGCTCCGGCCAGCCTTTCAGTTCGAAGTGGTGATGGATCGGCGCCATCCGAAACACGCGTTTGCCGGTGAGCTTGAAGCTGGCGACCTGGATCATCACCGACGCGGTTTCCATCACGAACACGCCGCCCATCACCAGCAGCACGATTTCCTGCCGCACGATCACCGCGACGCAGCCGAGCGCGGCGCCCATCGCCAGCGCACCAACGTCGCCCATGAACACTTGCGCCGGATACGTGTTGAACCACAGGAAGCCGAGTCCTGCGCCGGCCAGCGCACCGCAGAAGATCGCCAACTCGCCCGCACCAGGAATCGACGGAATGCCGAGGTATTCGGAAAACAGCTTGTTGCCGGCCAGGTACGCGAACACGCCCAGCGCACCGGAGACCAGCACCGTCGGCATGATCGCCAGGCCATCCAGGCCATCGGTGAGGTTCACCGCGTTGGAAAAACCGACGATCATGAAATACGTCACCACCACGAAGAACAGCCCCATCGGCAGCACCACGTGCTTGAACAGCGGCACATACAGCGCGGTCTCCGCCACTGGCAGACCAGCGACGCCCACTTGCGGCGCGCTGTAGTACAGGAACAGTGCCGCACCGAGGCCAAACACCGACTGCCAGAAATACTTCCACCGGCTGGCCAGCCCGCGGCTGTCCCTCAGCACCAGCTTGCGGTAGTCGTCGTAGAAACCGATCGCGCCGTACGCCAGCATCACGGCCAAAACGACCCACACGTAGCGGTTGTGAAGGTCAGCCCACAACAAGGTGGCGACAGTGACCGAGAGCAGGATCATCACGCCGCCCATGGTCGGCGTACCGGCCTTGACCAGATGCGTCTGCGGACCGTCGCTGCGCACCACCTGGCCGGCCTTCAGCGCGGCCAGTCGGTTGATCAGCCACGGCCCGCACAGCAGCGACATCGCCAGCGCAGTGAGCGCCGCCATGATCGTGCGGAAGGTGATGTACTGGAACAGATGCAGCGCGGTGAAATGCCGTGCCATCCAGTCCGCCAGTTCAAGCAGCATCGGAGGCACCTCCCTTGTTCTTGTCGGCATGGCCCGGATGACCGCCGAGCGCCGCCACAACCTGCTCCATGCCGGCCGAACGCGAACCCTTCACCAGGCAGGTGACGCCACCATGCAGTTGCGCCTGCAGCGCGGCGATCAGCGCCGGCTTATCGGAAAAATGTTCGCCATGCACACCGAATGCCTCGACCGTGGCCGCACCAAGCGGACCCACCGCAAACAGCCGGTCGACACCACGCTCACGGGCACGCGCACCGATGCCTGCATGCAAGTCACGCGCATCCGTACCCAGCTCGGCCATGTCGCCCAGCACCAGCCAGCGCTCACCGGCGGCCAGCAGCAAGGTGTCGATCGCTGCCGCCATCGAGCTGGGATTCGCGTTGTAGCTGTCGTCGATCAGCGTCCAGCCGCCAGCCATCACCTCGCGCCGCAGCCGGCCGGGCACACCTGCTACCTGTTCCAGCCCGGCAACGATGGTGTCCAGCGGCACGTCGAGTGCCAGCGCGACCGCCGCCGCGGCCAGTGCGTTGGCAATGTTGTGACGACCGGGCAACGGCAGCGCCACTTCGGCATCGCCCTGTGGCGTGCTGAGCACGAAGCGTGAACCGTCCACACGTTGCTCGACAATATCCGCACCAACATCCGCCGCATGATCCAGACCGAAGCGCAGCTGCTTGCGCGCACCGGCGAGCCCGCTGAAGAAGTTGGCGAAGCCATCGTCGGCATTGATGATCGCGATGCCGTCGACCGGCAACGACTGATACAGCGCCCCCTTGGTCTCCGCCACGCCCTCGATGCTGCCCATCCGCTCAAGATGCGCTGGCGCAATGAGCGTGACGAGGCCGATATCGGGCCGTGCGATGGCGGCCAGGTACGCAATGTCGCCCGGCTTGCCGGCACCCATCTCGAACACCGCGTATTCAGCGTCCTGCGGCATCGCCAGCAGGCTCAGCGGGAGACCCAGCTCGTTGTTGTAGTTGCCCGCGCTGACATGGGTGCGACCATGCCGCGACAGGATCGATGCGATCAGCGTCTTCACCGTGGTCTTGCCGTTGGAACCGGTGATGCCGACCACGCGCACGTCACGCTGCGCACGCACCGCACTGGCCAGATCACCCAGCGCCAACCCGGCATCGCCCACCAGTACCTGCGGCAACACGCTGTCGACCTTGCGTGTCACCAGCGCGGCCACCGCGCCGCGCGCGGCGGCCGCGGCCAGATAGTCATGGCCGTCCACCCGTTCGCCCCTGAGCGCCACGAACAAGTCGCCGGGCTTCAGCTTGCGGGTATCGATGGCGACACCACCGACTTCAATACTGCCGATGTCGACATCGCCGCCGGACAACTTTCCGTGGGTCCACACGGCAATGGTGCCCAGCCGCATCATGCGCGCGGCTCCCGGCTGATTCGTTCCAGCGCCGCATGCGCCGCCGCCAAGTCGTCGAACGGACGCTTGCCGGCCGCGCCCTCCTGATAGCTCTCATGACCCTTGCCGGCAATCAGCACGACGTCGCCGGACTGCGCGATCTGCAGCGCCTGGCCGATCGCCGTGGCGCGATCGCGCTCGATCGTCATCGCACGCGACGCCGTCATGCCGGCGACGATCTGCGCCACGATGGCATCGCCATCCTCGCCTCGTGGGTTGTCGTCCGTCACAATCGCAACATCCGCCAGCCGTGCGGCGATCGCGCCCATCAGCGGGCGCTTGCCGGCATCACGTTCGCCGCCGCAACCGAACACGCAAATCAGATGACCGGCGCAATGTGCTCGCAGCGCCGTCAATGCCTGTTCCAGCGCGTCCGGCGTATGCGCGTAATCGACCACCACCAGCGGCAGCCCCTGCCGGCCGCCGAGCCGACTCATGCGGCCGTTGACCGGCTGCAGTTGCTCGACCGTGGCCACGATGCGTTCGAACGGTTCGCCCAGTGCGCCGAGGCAGGCCACCACGACGAGCAGGTTCGCCACATTGAAACGCCCTAGCAGATGGCTGTTCAGCGCATGCGTGCCCCACGGCGTACGCAAGCGGAACGCCAGCCCTTCGGCCGAGGTGACAATGGCACTGGCGGCAATCTCGGCCTCGGCATCATCGGCCAGGCTGAAACGCAGCGGCTTCACGCCGGCTGGCAGCTGCGCCGCCAGCTCACGCCCGAAGTCATCGTCGATATTGATCACCGCAGCCTGCAGCCCCGGCCAGGCGAACAGCTTCGCCTTGGCCGCGCCATACGCTTCCATGCTGCCGTGATAGTCCAGATGATCGCGGGTGAGATTGGTGAAGCCCGCCACCTCGAAATCCACCGCGGCCACGCGACCCTGCTCCAGCGCGTGCGACGAGACTTCCATCGCCACGTGGCTGGCGCCGGCCTCGCGGAATTCCGCCAGCAATGCTTGAACTGTCACGGCGTCGGGCGTGGTGCGCTCGCCTTCACGCAGTTGACCGTGCAGGCCCGCGCCGAGCGTGCCGATGCTGGCCGCGCGATGACCGAGCAGGCTCAACGCCTGCGCCAGCAGCTGCACGCACGAGGTCTTGCCGTTGGTGCCGGTGATGCCGATCACATGCATCGCTTCGGCCGGACGGTCATAGAAACGCGCAGCAATTTCGCCGACCTGCGTGTGCAGGTCATCGATCCACAGCAGCGGCACGTCGAGCGGCGCCACCTCGACCGCCGGCGCCTCCGCCAGCACCACCTGGGCACCACGCTGCACCGCGCCGGCGGCAAACTCGATGCCATGACCCTGCGTACCGCGCAGTGCGAAAAAGGCGTCGCCACGATGCACGCGACGCGAGTCGAGCGTCAGCCCGGACAGCACGATGCGGCCGACGCCCGGCAACGCAGCTACCTGCGCATCGGCAATCCCCAGCAACAGCTGATCAAGGTGGCCGGTGCTCATGGCGTCGGATCCTCGGCCGGCGCTTCCTCGATGTTCACTGCCACCGGCGGCTTGCTGCCGGTCAGCCCGTCCGGCGACTGCAAGGGGCCACCGACATACCAGCGACCGATATTGTCGGGCGGGATATCGAGCAGGCGAAGCGCGCCGCCCATGACCTTGGCGAACACCGGAGCCGAGACCAGGCCGCCGTAGTAGCTGCCCTTGCGGGGATTGTCGATCACCACCGCTGCCACCAGCCGCGGATTGGTCGCCGGCACCATGCCAGCGAACGCGGCACCGTAGTTATTCTTCGAATAGCCGCCCGCGGTGGCCTTGTGCGCCGTGCCGGTCTTGCCGGCCACCGTGTAATTGGCGATCCACGCATACGGCGCCGCGGTGCCGCCCGGCTGGGTGGTGGTTTCCAGCATGCCGACCAGTTCATGCGCGATCTTCGGATCGATGATCACCTTGGCGTCGCTGGCGCCACCCTTGATGAAGGTCGGCGAATGCATGACGCCGCCGTCGGCAATCGTCGCGTACGCGTTGGCCAGCTGCAGCACGGTCACGTTGAGACCGTAGCCGTAGCCCAGGATGGCCTTTTCCAGCGGCCGCCACTTGACCCCGACCTGCAGATAGCCGGACGCCTCACCGGGAAACCCGCTGTTGGTGCTGTTGCCGAAACCGAACGCGCGGTAGGTGTCGTACATCAGGCTCGTGTCGAGCGTCATGGCGATGTGCGCGGCGCCGACGTTGCTCGACTTGGTGATCACACCGGTCGGCGACAGCAACCCGTAGTTGTGCGTGTCATGGATGTCGTGGCCCTGGAAAAACCAGTGGCCGCCGGTGGTGTCGATCAGCGGGCCGGTCGGCGTGTACTTGCCGCTGGACAGCGCCGCCGCCATCAGGATCGGCTTGATCGTCGAACCCGGCTCGAGCACGTCGGTCATCGAGCGGTTGCGCCGCTGGTCGGGCTTGCTGCCGCTGACCGCGTTCGGGTTGTAGGTCGGCAGGTTGACCATCGCCAGCACTTCGCCCGTCTTCACGTCGAGGATCACCATCGAACCGGAATCGGCCTGCGACTTTTCCAGCGTGCTCTTCAATTCGTTGTAGGCGAGAAACTGGATGCGCCGGTCGATGCTGAGCGTGAGGTTCTGCCCCGGCTTCGGTGCACGCACCTGCTCGACGTCCTCCACCACATGCCCCATGCGGTCGCGGATCACGCGCTTGGCGCCCGGCTTGCCGGCCAGCCAGTCGTCGTAGGCCAGCTCCAGGCCTTCCTGGCCGTGGTCATCGATATTGGTGAAGCCGAGCACATGCGCGGTCACCTCGCCGGACGGGTAGTAGCGTTTGAATTCGCGCTGACCGTTGATGCCTGGAATGTCCAGATCCAGCACGGCTTGCGCCGCCACCGGCGACATCTGCCGCCGCAGGTAGACGAACTCGCGACCCGTGCGCTGCTCGAGGTATTGCTTGATGGTGTCCGGATCGGCGCCCAGCGCCTTGGCCAGCGCGGGAATGCGCTCGGCGCTGTCCAGCACCTCGGACGGATTGGCCCAGATCGACATCACCGGCGTCGACACCGCCAGCGGCTCGCCGTTGCGGTCGAAGATGGTGCCGCGCGATACCTTGATTTCCATTTCACGCAGGAAACGCGCATCGCCCTGACGCTGGTAGAACTGCTTGCGCACCACCTGCAGATCGAACGCGCGCGCGACCAGACCGAGCGAGGCCAGGCCGAGCAGACCCACCACCACCACCATGCGCCGGCGTGCACTCGGACCGGCGCTGTGACGGCGACCTTGCCGGGAGGGTGTGCTGTGATCGCGCCAGCCCATCAGTGCAGCAACCTGATGTCTTGCGGGCGCGGATCGACCATACCCAGTCGCTGGCGTGCCTCGTCGTCGATGCGCCGCGGCTCGGCATAGGTGGCCTGCTCCAGCTCGAGCTGGCCGTATTCGATATTCAATTCGTCGCGCTGATTCTGCATCGCGGTCAGGTTGACGAACAGCACGCGGCTCTCGTGGCGTGTCCACACCACGCCGAGCGCAGTGGCCAGCACGGCCACCAGCAGGATCAGCATGAACAGGCCGCCGATGACCTTCATGCATGGCCTCCTTCGGGTCGGCTCTGCTCAGGCAACCGCTCCGCCACGCGCAGCACGGCCGAGCGCGAACGCGGATTCACTGCAATCTCCGACTCCGACGGGAACTGCGCCTTGCCGACCGCGGCCAGACGTG
This sequence comes from Rhodanobacter sp., assembly GCA_050737735.1. GTDB lineage: Bacteria > Pseudomonadota > Gammaproteobacteria > Xanthomonadales > Rhodanobacteraceae > Rhodanobacter. The sequence goes on from JBOHYM010000041.1 coordinate 76,454, forward strand.
CCGGCGCTGCCAGCACCGGCGGCCCGCGCCGGCTGTTCTGCACACGGCCGGAGTGATCGCGGATGAACAGCTTCACCGCGCGATCTTCCAGCGAATGGAAGCTGATCACCGACAGCCGGCCGCCGGGCTTGAGTCGTTCGAGCGCGGCGTTCAGGCCCTGCTGCAACGCGTCCAGCTCGCCATTCACGCGGATGCGCAACGCCTGGAAACTGCGCGTGGCTGGATGCTTGCCTGGTTCGCGGCGCCCCGCCACACGCTCGATCAGCGCGGCCAACTGGCCGGTACGTGTAAACGGCGTGGTCGCACGGTCTTCGACGATTGCGCGGGCGATGCGCCGACTGTGACGCTCCTCGCCGTAGGTCCACAGCACGTCGGCAATTTCGCGCTCGTCGGCATGTGCCAGGAACTCCGCCGCGCTTTCGCCCTGGGTGGTATCCATGCGCATGTCCAGCGGTGCATCCGCCATGAAGCTGAAGCCACGCGCCGCTTCGTCGAGTTGCGGCGAAGACACGCCCAGATCCAGCAGCACACCGTCGAGGCCACCTGCGGTTTCGTCCCATTCGGCCAGGCTGGAGAAATTGGCATGCCGGATCGCCACGCGCGGATCGCCGGCGAATTCGGCCTGCGCCGCGGCGATGGCGGTGGGATCACGATCCATCAGCAGCAGTCGACCGGCGGGACCGAGGCGCGACAGTACGGCGCGGGCATGACCACCACGTCCGAACGTTCCATCGAGATAGCGCCCGTCAGACTGCACGGACAGACCCTCCACCGCTTCACCCAGCATCACCGGGATGTGCCGCAACTGCTCGGCCATGCCGCACTCCCGCCCCGTCCAAATCGATTCCGCTGCGCCAGCCGTTGCCGGTCACAGGCGCAGATCTGCCATTTCGTCCGTAATGTCGTCTTCGCCGATGCTCTCGCGGATCTTGGCCAGGTGAGCCTGTTCGCTCCAAAGCTCGAACTTGTCGCCCATGCCCAGCAGCACCGCCTTCTTCTCGATACCCGCCGCAGCACGCTGACTGGCTGGCAGTTGCACGCGGGCTGCACCGTCAGGCTCGACTACCGCAGCGGCGCCCACCAGCTTCATCTGCAGGTTGCGGTGCGTCTTCTTGACCGAAGACAACGCATTCACCCGATCACGCACCCGTTCCCACTCGGCATGCGGGTACAACCACAGGCAGCCCGGCTCGAACGGGTTGTAGGTGATCACCAGACGATTGCCGCACTCGCCCGACACCAACTCGCGATACGCGGTCGGAATGGCCAGGCGGCCCTTGTCGTCTACAGTGATGGCGGTTTCGCCCTGGAACACGATCAGCTAACTCCACTGAAACCCACAATTTCACACTGGAACCCACGATAATCTCGCCCCATGAGACTGTCAAGGGAAATCTCTTGTGAATCAAAGAGAAAGGCGAAGTTGTGACTGTAATTCCAGCGTTTTCTCACGAACCTCTGCAAGGTGTTTGAAAGCAAGGGATTTTTTATTTCAATACCTGCACCATCACGCCACCTGACCGAAGGCATTCGGGGGTTTCGGCGGGTCGGGGGATGAACCGGCGTTCATTCCGGGCGTTCCCACGCATCACCCCGGCGCGGGTGTCGCCGCGCCGGGGGCATTCGGGAATAGGTGGAGTCGGCCTGTAAGCCGGGTTCTGTACGTCTTGCGACGCGACAGTCATTCCTCTCGGCCAGACGTCGCCGTCTGGCTCCAGCAACCTACCCGGGAACAACGCGGGCCGCGTTATCGTTCCCCTATTTGGTCTTGCTCCGAGTGGGGTTTACCGTGCCATGCGGCGTTAGCCCCGCATGCGGTGCGCTCTTACCGCACCCTTTCACCCTTACCACGCACATCCGGAGATGCCGTTCGGCGGTCTGCTCTCTGTTGCACTGGCCGTCAGCTCACGCTGCCCAGGAGTTACCTGGCACTCTGCCCTGTGGAGCCCGGACTTTCCTCGATGCACTTGCGTGCGACGCGACTGTCCGGCCGACTCCACCGTCCAGTCTAATCGAAGCGTGCACTCTGCGCGAAGCGAATGTGGGAGTGCCTTCTGTGGGAGCGGCTTCAGCCGCGACGCTCTTGATCTGCCTTTCGGCAAATCAGGAAGAAGCCGATCCAACCATTGGCGGCTTCAGCCTTGGTAGAGCGCTTTACGTGGAGCACCGCTGATCGCGGCCGCCATCTTCGCGGCCTTCGCCGGCGGCAGTTCCTCGCGCAGGATCGCAAAGATGCGCTGGCCCTCGGCGAGCTTGGCATCCGTCTCCTCGCCACGCCCGGCCACCAGGATCACGCATTCGCCACGCTGCTGGTCGGGATCGGCGGCGACCCGTGCCGCCAGTTCCGCCAACGGCTCGCCCAGCACCGTCTCGAACATCTTGGTCAGCTCACGCGCCAGCACAGCTTCACGCGTGGCACCGAAGACATCGCGCATGTCAGCCAGACTCTCGGCCACCCGATGCGATGATTCATAGTAGATGACGGTGCGCGCATCCCCGGCCAGCTCCTGCAGACGGCTGCGCCGAGCCGCCGCCTTCGGCGGCAGGAAACCCTCGAACACGAAACGGTCGCTGGGCAGGCCCGCCACCGACAGTGCCGCGATTGCCGCGCAGGCGCCCGGCACCGGGATGCAGCGGATACCGGCGGCACGCGCGGCACGCACCAGCCGGAAACCCGGGTCGCTGATCAGCGGCGTGCCGGCATCGGAAATCAGCGCCACCGAGTCGCCACCCTGCAAGCGCCGCACGATCGCCTCTACCGCGTCGCGCTCGTTGTGCTCGTGCAGGGCGATCAACGGCGTGTCGATGTTGTGGTGAACCAGCAAGGGTCGACTGTGCCGGGTGTCCTCGGCAGCAATCACCACGACTGCCCGCAAGGTTTCGATGGCACGCGCGGACAAGTCGTCACGATGCCCGATCGGGGTGGCGACCACCCACAGGCAGCCTGGCTGAACTGATGACATTCCGAGAACTCCTGCACCATAAGAGGCTGTCTGAACTCTCCCCGTAGTCCGCGCCGGGAGCTGTTTGCGCCCAAGCCAAGGAAGAGGGAATGAGTGTACGTCGGTACACGACTGAGTGATGACGCAGGCATGGGGGCAAACAGACCCGGCCCGAAGGGTTGCCGTTGCGTGGCCGCCATGCGGCAGCGCGCGGCTTGACCTGACGGCCAGTCAGGCACTGCGCCACGCACTGCCACCTGACGACCACGCAACGGCAACGCGAACTGCGGGGAGAGTTCAGACAGCCTCTTGGCCGACAATCCGATCCGCTATGATCGCGCATTGACGACCATGACGAACAAGGGATCTCCCATGCGCCTCATGCGCACCGCCGCGACCGGATTGCTGCTTGCCCTTGCGCTGGCCGCCTGCGTGCCGATGAACGTGCAGCGCTCGCCAGCGGAAATCGCCGCCGCGCAGAGTGCCGCCGCACTGGCGCAGCAAGGCCAGTTCGACCAAGCCGCGCAGGCCTACCTGACCCTTGCCACGCAATCCTCCGGCCATGCCGACAGCTACCGCCTGCAGGCCGCCGAGGCCTGGCGCCAGGAAGGCCAGATCGAACGCGCCGGGCCCACCCTGGACAGCATCAAGCGCCAGCAACTGAGCGGTGACGAGCCATTGCAGTTCGACCTGCTGCGCGCCGAGCTGGCTCTCGGCCGGCACGATGCGCAAACCGCGTTGCGACTCACCACCCAGCCGAACGTCACCGTGCCGGCCAGCATGCAGCTGCGCCTGCTGGAACTGCGCGCCCGCGCCATGCAGGCCAGCGGCGACAACTGGGGCGCCGCGCGCACCCGCGTGCAGATGGACGATCAGCTCAGCGGCTTCGAGCACACCCAGAACCGCCGGCAGATCCTCGACCTGCTCGGCAAGGTCAACCTCGATTCGCTCAAGCAGCGCGCCGCCGCGATGAAACCGGGCGACCGCATGCTGCCGTGGATCAACGAGGCATTGAGCCAGCAAGGCATCGCGGTGGCGCGTCCGCAGCCGGAACTGCAGCAACCGGTCGGCACCTTGCTGCCCGGTGCCAATGCGAACGTGCGCGAAGGCTACAAGGCACCCGCCCAGCTGGCCCTGCTGCTGCCCAGCGACGGCAATTTCGCGGCCGCGAGTACGCCGATCCGCGAAGGCTTCTTCGCCGCCTATCTCGACGCCGGACGCAATCATGCACCACGCCCGGTCGTACGCGTCTACGACAGTCACGGCACCGCCGATGGCGCCGTCAAGGCCTATCAGCAGGCGGTCAGCGATGGCGCCAACCTGGTGGTCGGCCCGCTGACCCGCGGCGAAGTCGCTGCGGTATTCGGCCTGGCACAGTTGCCGGTACCACTGCTCGCGCTCAACCATCCCGACGACCGCCAGCTACCCGCCGGCGACACCAGCGAGTTCGGTCTGTTGCCGGAGACCGAGGGTGCCCAAGCCGCCGACCACATGATCGAGCGCGGCCTGCATCACGCCTACGTGCTGGTCTCCAACGACGATTTCGCCCAGCGCGCGGCCACGGCATTCAAGGCCGAGCTGGCTGCCCGCGGTGGTCAGCTTGACGGCATGGTGACCCTGACCAACTTCACCAACGCGGTCAGTGGACTGAATATTCCGCACGGCAGCCCCGCTCCTGCTGCCAACCCCGCATCGACGGCGAGCGCCGGCGGCAACCCTGATGCCAGCACCACCACTCCGGCACAGGCGACCACGGATACCGCTGCGGGCAACGACACCGGCATCTTCATCAGCATGCGACCGAACCAGGCACGCATGCTGGTGCCGCAACTGCTGATCGCGAACATCCACCTGCCGGTATTCGCCACCTCGCACGTCTATGCCGGCAGCGACGATGCCACCGCAAACCGCGACCTCGATGGCGTGGAGTTCTGCGACGCGCCTTGGCTGTTCGACGCGCAACCGGGCCTGCCGAACCGCGCGGACATCGCCACCCAGCTGCCCTCCGCCAACGGTGGTGCCGCCCGGCTGTTCGCCTTCGGCATGGACGCGTGGAACCTGGTGCCGTATCTCGACTGGTTGCGCTCGCACCCGGGCAGTTACATGCCCGGCGCCAGCGGCCAGCTCACCGCCGACCAGTTCGGCCGCATCCGCCGCGTACTGATCTGGGCGAAGTTCCAGGACGGTCTGGCGCGCCCCCTGAGCGGCAGCCTGCAGACCGATGACGTGCCATCCAACGCACCACCCGCCGACACCGCACCAGCACCGGCACCGGCCAGCCCCGCACCAGCAAGCTCCTCGCCGACCGGCGCCACTCAAGTCACCTCTGGCTGATGCGCGCCGCCGGCGACGCCTTCGAGCAACGCGCCTGCGTCGAACTCGAATGCGCCGGCCTCACCCTGCTGGCACGCAACTACAACACCCGCCACGGTGAACTGGATCTGGTGATGCGCGATGGCGATACCATCGTGTTCGTCGAGGTGCGCTACCGCCGCAGCGCCAGTCACGGTGATGCCGCCGCCTCTATCACGGCGAGCAAACAGGCCAAACTGATCCTCGCCGCGCAGCACTGGCTCGCTGCGCATTCGCAGCACGCGCGGCGTCCTTGTCGCTTTGACGTGGTGAGTTACGACGGTCCCGCCACCGCGCGCATGCAATGGCTGCGCGCGGCGTTTGAAGCCGACTGAAGCGTAGCTGGCAAGAATTCACGCGGTGAACCACCTCAGCCTCTCCAAAGACTGTTCGGTTTGAATCACACCGCTTCGGGCGGCGCAGCCTGAGCCGCTTCGGCTTCCGCTGGCGGATGTTTCTCGATTGGTCTCAGCAGTCGTTGATGGTGGGCGGGAAGTCGGCGTTTAGTGTGTTGTAAGAAGCACTGACGCACTCAGGCTCCCGTCCAAGCCATACATAAGTGAACCGGCCCCGTTTTCTTGCAGGCGGCAAGCGGGGCTGCCCAAATCTGTGCACCTTCCGGCGGGCGAAAGCCTAGTCCTTTTTGCCTGACGCCCGATCCTTGGTACCATCCGGCGCAGAAAGCAATCATCCGCAGACATGGAGTCCAGCTATGAATGCGATCCACTCGAAAAGTGCCTTCGTGTACGGACAGGTCAGGCGCGCCCTGCAGGCGGGACGTTACATTCCCGGACAGCGGATCGATCCAGCCACGCTCGCCTCTGAATTCAACATCAGTTCCACGCCGGTTCGATTCGCGCTCTACCGCCTGGTCGGCGAAGGCCTGGTCGCCGATCATGCCCGCGACGGACTGCACGTGCCGTTACTCAACGAAGTCGCATTGCGCAACCTCTACGACTGGATGGAGCGCCTGTTGCTGATGGCATGCGATATCGGCGAAGCGCCGACATTCCAGAAGATCGGGAAACTGGAGCTCGTGACCGCTGACGACGATCTGGTGAAGCTGACGTGGCAGCTGTTCGACGCGATCGCCCGCGCGACAGCACACGGATCCCTGCACCTTGCAGTGAAGCGGACCAACGACCGACTGGCACCGATACGACGGGCCAAACAAGGATTGCTTGAGGACAGCTTCGAAGAGCTTTCGGAACTGAACCGGCGCTGGCAGGCACGCGACATGCCGGCCCTGAAGTCCGCACTGCGCGCCTATCACGAGCACCGCAAGCAACTCGTCCCCAGCATCGTGGCCCTGCTGAATGACCGCAGCGATTGCCTCCACTAGCTCGCGTTAGCCGACGAAGCATCGACGCTGAGTCCCGTTTTGCGAGACGACCATCACGCTCCCCGAATAATCACCGGATGACAGCGCAATAATCATTTGAAAATCAAAATTTCCGACACCTACGCTGCTCGCGTCATGGGACTGCCATGACGTGACCGTAGGAGATCGAGATGAACACGAACGAGAACATCCGCACCAACACGCCGGAAGACGTCATCGTGCTCGGCGTTGCCAGCGTCGAGACGCAGGGAGGCCCGGCAAACGGCGAGGGCATCGGTGCAGGCCCCGTGACTCCGGGTATTGCCGACGATTGACCCCATGGGGGCGCGTTTAAAAGCGCGCTCCCTCTACGGGGCAAACGACGATGATCCAACATCTGAATACGAACATATCGTTCTGCGAACTCGACGGTCGGCTGTTTTTCCTGGACATACAGAATGACCTGTACTTCCAGCTGTCCAGAACGCTCGAGCGCAGCCTTCTCAACTACCTGGAGGCCCCTGACGATGCGAGCATCGACATCAGTAGGCTGGTCAAGCACAACCTCATCTCGCAACCCATGGCAAGAAGGTACGACAAGCCCGCAACGAGCATTGCCGTTCCTGTCGAGAGCGCGATCGAAAAGCCTTGTCCCGATAGACGAGTTCCTTTCGATGTAGTGCGAGACGTCTTTCTTATAGTTGCCGTTATGCGCTCGCAACTGAAAGTTCGGCGCCTGAAACCCATTCTCCAGGCCCTGAGCAACTACCGGAACAGCAGAACATCACCGCCTGTCCACGACCAAGCCAGAATCCGGCAGCACCTGTTAGAAGCTGCGAACGCATTCAACCGTGTGCGCCCCTACGTTCCCATCGAAATGTGCTGTCTGATCGACTCATTGTCGATGGTCAGGTTCCTCGCCAGGCGAGGTTTACATGCCCATCTCGTCATGGGAGTGGCCTGTGATCCGTTCTCCGCCCATGCCTGGGTGCAACATGGCCCGCTGGTATTGAACGAAACCGTGGGAACAGCACAAACCTATGTTCCGATTCGGGTGATCTGATGCACTACTCCTACATCGCCATATCCGGCAGTTTTGTCGGCGATTCCCGGGATTTAGCATGGTCATTCGCAGCTCCCTTACAGAAATCAGGTATGGAATGCCGGGGTCAAGTGGGTTGTATTGCATTGTTTGCGGCCAAACAGACTCCCACCCTGAACTTGCCTGGCGGCGGCATACTTCTCGGTGATCTGTATGGCAGGGACGGCAGGCCAATCAAGGATGTGTCAGCTATTCGACATCTGACGACACAATCTGCGTTTCGACAATATCTTCTCGACCACTTCTGGGGTGAGTACTTATTGTTTCAGCCTTCCGAAGAAGGCATCGACGGCGTGACCGTCATGCGTGATCCCTCCGGCAGCATGGCATGCGTTTATTCGCTGGAGCATGAAAACGGGTTCATCACCTCCGACTTGGCGATCGCTTCGGACCTAGGCCTGCATCGCGATCGGATCGACTGGGATTTCGTGCAGCACTGCCTGCTCTATCCTCACATGAAGATATCCCGTACTGGCCTCGCCGGTATCAGGGAACTGTTACCCGGCTGCATCCTCTCGGTCGATAGAGAAAAGACGTCCACCATGTTGGCTTGGTCACCGTGGCGCTTCGTCACACCAGCGGGGCGACATACCGATCCCATCACGGCGACACGAATGATTCGGGAAACCATCACTTCGGTGGTCCACGCCATGGCCGAGACCGATCGTTCCTTGTTGCTCGAGCTCTCTGGAGGACTGGATTCGTCAATCGTCGGCGTCTGCCTGTCGAATGCGCACGCCCGAGTAGGCTGTTGCACAGCCATCACTCCGTTACCCGGTGCCGACGAACGCAAGTACGCAAGCCAGATTGCAGAGCAGCTCGGCATCGATCTTCTACAGCGGTCACTCGACTTTGCAGACGCGGACATCGATTTCGAACTGCCAAAGCACTCACCACGGCCGGCAGTCTGGGCGCTGGGCCGTGCCGTCGCCCATGTCATGGACGATGCAGCAGAGTTAGAAGGAGTGAACAGTCTGTTCTCTGGGGGTGGCGGCGATACGATCTTTTGCTACCTCCGATCTGCGGCTCCTGCGGCCGACGCATTCCGGGCGCGCGGGTTGGCAGCAGGCTACAGAGCCATGGTCGATCTGAGCAGACTACATGGCTGCACTCTGAAAAAAGCAGCACGGCTGACTCTACAGAAGCTGTACCGTTCCCCTAAGGCTCCCTACCGACCGGACCACTTGTTGTTGTCGCGGACCGACGAATGCCCTCCGCTGGAACTTCACCCCTGGTTCTCTGCACCGTCCCATGCGCTTCACGGGGATCGGGAACGGATCTACGATCTCGCGGGTAACCAGATGTTTGCGGACGCCACGCTTCGAGCTAATCACCGAAGGGTACGCATGCCATTGCTCTCTCAACCCGTGGTGGAGGCCTGCCTCCGCATTCCGTCCTGGATGTGGATCTCGGGTGGCCAGAACCGCGCCGTCGCCCGATCTGCATTCGCCTCGCAGCTTCCGCAAGACGTGCTGGAGAGGCGTAGCAAGGGCACCTTCATGAATTACACCTTCGCGGTATACCGCAAAAAAAAGGAGACGATCAGACGCTTTCTGTTAGACGGCCATCTTTGCTCCCGCGGTCTGTTGGACCCGTACAAAGTGAATCTTTTTTTGGAAAGCCCACCGCCTTCCCGTGACCATTCGTTCATGCGTATCTTCGACCTATGCATGATCGAGAATTGGATAAGAAATCACGCCTAGCCACCAGGCTAGAAATTCAAGGGTCGGTTGTCCCCTGCCTGACAGGTTTCCGCATGACACGCCAGCGCACGTACTGCGCACTCTTTGAGGACCTCGGATCCTGGTAGCCCTGCAGCCAGAAACGGAACCAGTCGAGGTTTCTTTCGTACACAGCAAGCTTGTGCTTCGGTTGGAACTTCTGATGTGGCTCGCTCGGAAACACGTAGAGGTCGGCCCGGTGCTCGCGAATCAGCGGAATCTCGTAATCCAACCCATACATGTACTCTTGTTCGGGTACTTGCATCAGGATCGGCGCACGAATGCTATTCAGGTTGAATGCCGGCGAGAGCGTCTTCCAGCGCTCCGGCGTCTCGTTTGGCGAACCCAGCCCCCACATCTTCCGCAAGCCCTCAAGGAAAGCTTTTTTGCCCTTCAAGCTTCTCATCAAGTAATAGAGGGGCGACGCCATCGGGGTGGCGACCGATGCGGCGGCCAATACATTCGACTTCATGGCCGTCCACAACGTCACCTCCGCGCCGAGGCTCAATCCACCCATGCCTACTCGCGCACGATCGACTTCGCCGTCCTTGGACAACATATCGATCACGCTCTCTACCGCTGCCAGTCCCTCTCCATATCGTGCGACCGCGTCCATCGTGTAATCGGGAGGCCGGTTGATACACAGCGCCGAGATACCAGCCTGGGCCATGGTGACCAGTGGCCACTCGTCCCCCACTCCACCCCGTACGAAACCAGGACAGCTGTAGTACGTGACAAATAACGGCGCTGGCTGATCACCGCTGTGTCGCGCCGAATAGAACTGACCCGTGAACCATCGCCTTTGTTTGTCCTGCCATCGCAACAGACGCACGGGAACCTGGGCCATATTCCTTGCGAGCGCGGCATTGGGATCGAACAGGACATGACGGTCCCCATTTTCCAGATCGATCCTCTCCAGCCGCGGCGGCTGATCGGCTTCTGCCGTCACGCACACCATTGCCTCGGACGACACGCCGCAGTTCGATGCCGGACTACTCCCGCCGTTGACCAGCCCCTTGGTCTTTACGACCAAACGCACCTCTCCGGTCCCAACATTCCATCGAAGGATCGACTGCGCCAGACCCAGTTGGGGGTCAGTAACAGTGAACAGCACCTCGTCATGGCCCGGACGCCACTGAGTCTCGGTTATGGCCTTCCTCGCACACAATTCCGACTCACACTTGATGGCCCTGCGAGCGTGCACATCAGAAAGCGCCGACAGCAAGACGTCGGGCCGATACATCTGCCCTTTGCCGTCGCCAACACGAGTCAGCCAAGCCACCCTCCCTTGCGAATCGCGAACGGACTTCCAAGGGTCGCCATCGACGCCTGCCTTACCCGGAGCCAGCGATGGGACGGCGGGCACAGCCGATCCCTCGCGAACTGGCCTTGCCCCTATGGCCAGGTCAATCTTCATCCAACGATCCGGCACGTCGGCCAGCAACGGATCATAGCGGTCGGACCAATCCTTGCCGCTGAAACGCTGCGTCGCCATGCGTCCCCCGACATAACTGGAGCGGAACAACTCCTGGCCAATCGGCACGGTGGCGTCGATGTGGATGCCTCGGTCGTACTCCGCCTGCTCCGCACCCCGAACTTCTTCGCGGGTTGCACCCACACTGTACCTGAGGACACGGCCTCTCTTGTCCAATGCAAAATCACGCACGTCCGCCGCGTCATGCGTCATGGGTTCCGCGTCCGAACCGTCCGCCGCTGCGCGCCATACGTCGACCTTTCCGTCGACCAACGCGCGGTAGTAGATCCAGCGATTGTCAGGGGACCACGCGACAGTAGCTGGCAGAGAATCTCCCACGAAGTCGCGCAGTACCACGCCACCATCCGCGACCCGGTGGGGAGGCGACACCCCGTCGACATCCTGCACATACCAGAACGCATCGTAGGCGTTGCGCTCGACCGAAGCCTGCTCGACCCGGAACGCCACCCGCTTTCCATTCGGAGATACGACAGGACCGCTGAAGTCGGCCACTTCCAGCAGGTTGCGGGCGTCGATGGTCTGGGCATGGACCACATACGAGAACCCAATCATGAGCACGAGTATTGGCAATACCTTCATTGCCATCACCAGTGCCTGGACAATGAAAGGTTCAGGAAGCGACCGACCGCCGAATAGTTGGTCGAGTCGTAAGGCGTATAGGTCAACGAGGTGACGGCATACAACGGTGGCGCTCGATTGAGCAGATTCTGTGCCGACAATTCAAACGTCAGGTTCGTCCATGCGTCATAGCGCGCACCAGTGTCGTAGCGCAGCGCGGCATCGAACGTAGTAAACGAGGCACCCTTGCTGCCGCGGACGGGGTCGGTCACCCCGCTTTTATAGTTTCCGAACAGCGAAGCAGTGAAGCCGCGCTGTTGCCAGACCGCGCCGATCCGACTGTTTATCCTGGCCGGATTGAACAACGTGCCGGACAGCGCGTAAGGGTTTTGATCTACTGTCAGAGCCTGGGTGCTGTCCAGCCAACTGGCCGAGCCGCGAACCGACAACCGCCCCGAGCCGAAATCGAATCGGTACGACCCCGACAGGTCGACGCCTTTGACGCGTTGTCGAGATGCATTGACATAACGGCTATCGACGATCGCCACGACCTTGCTGGCGTCGTAAGGTGTCCCGACGGCGTTGATGAAGTTGCTGTTGCTGATGTTTGCGAGCGCCGCGGCCTGAACCGCCTCGACAGGATCGTAATCGACAAAATCCACGTAGATCGGATTGCCAAGCACATCGTCGTTGGCCGTAGTGATGGGCTGAACTACCCGCGCGGTGTAGTCGATGTCAAACCATGTCAGCTCTGTCTCAAGGTTGGACAACGCCTCTGGATGGAACGCCAGCGAGGCACTCCATGTCCGTGCCCGCTCCGGACGCAGGTCCGCATTTCCACCCGACAGCCATAGCGCCGTGGCATCCGCGGGGTAACCGGCACGCCCCAACGTTGCCGCCGGATAGTAGACGGCGAACTGCGTGTAATGCCGTTGTACGAGCGTAGGTGCCTTGAACGACTTTCCCCAAGAGGCCTTCAACGAGAAATCGGCGTTGGGCGAGTAGATCACTCCGAACTTGGGCGTGGTCACCCTTCCGTAATCGCCATCTTCGGTGCGGACCGCGCCTGTCAGTTCAATTCGCTCAATTCCACCGATGTCCTGCTTGGGCCCGACCAGCGGCATGCTCAGCTCGGCATAGGCAAAACGGCTGCTTTCGTCGCCATCGGCGTAGACCGTGTTACCGCTCGGGTACTGAAAATCGTTGTACCGGTAACCTGCACCCGTTGCCAGCCTTGCGACGCCACCAGGCAGCGCGAACAACGGCCCTTCCGCGCCTAACTCGTAAGTCAGGATCTTGTTCATGAACACGCTGGTATTGCGACCAGTGATAACCCCGCCCGCCCTGTTCACCGATACCTGAGTGGATGAAGTCTCGTCTTTTCCCACATCTCCGCCCAACGTGAGCGTCCAGTCACCCGCCAGCCATATGTCGAGGCTAGGCGCCACCAAGGTGACACTCGTCCCCGCCTTGCTGGGGTAGTACGCGTTGGGGTACGCCTGCGCGGTCAAGATGTCCCGCTCGCTCCTGAGCGCGTCCAGATGCAGTTCGACGGCATCTCCCAAGGACTGATGCAGGCTGAACAAACCGCTGCGAAGATCGTTTTCCTGCCACAGCGTCGAAGGCTGATACATCGATCGGGTGTAGTCACGCTGGTCGGAGTAGATCGGGTCGTTGGAGGTTTTCTTACCCGCCACCATCAAGCCACCCGTGGCCCAAGTGCCACCGGCAGTTGCTGTGTACTCGCGCGTGATCAACCCACCATCGGTGGCGCCCCCATAGCGCGCACCCACGGTCACTCCATCGAAGTCACGTTTGAGGATCACGTTGGCCACGCCACCCACCGCATCCGAGCCATAAATGGCCGATGCGCCGTCCGGCACAATCTCGATACGTTCCACCGCTTCCACTGGAATGGCACTGATGTCCACGGCCTGCGAAAACCCGCCGTAGGACATGCGACGACCATTGAGCAGGGTCAAGGTTGCGTCCGGCCCCAGCCCGCGCAGATTCATGCCCGAGCCGCCGGTGATGTTTTGATTGTCGGGGCTACCCTGGATTGCGCCTTGTGCCACCCCCGGATTTTGTCCTCCGGAGAAGTTCTGCGGCACGCTGCGGATCACTTCGCCGAGATCGGTGAAGCCTTCCTGCTGGATCTGTTCGCTGTCGATGGTGATGACTGGTGAAGGTGTGGTGCCGCCGCGGATGCGCGTGCCGGTGACGGTCATGGTCTGCAGGTTGGTGACTACGGGTGGCGAGGCAGTGTCGGTCGCTTGTTTCGAGTGCGTCTTGCCCGATGTGTCGGTCACGGGCACCCTGCCCTGCACGGTCGTGTCCTTCGTGGTGTCCTGGGCCATGGCCCACTCGCCGGTGCCAGTGGCGGCAATGAGCAACGCGATGGAAATGGCGTTGCGTAGCGTATGTGTCTTCATGATGCGTCCTTTGCTTTCCCCTTGGGTTGACGCCTTGCCTGTCGCAGTTGGTCACAAGTAGTTGATGCGCATCTCAGCGCGCCCAGACCTGTCACCTGCTCAGCGTCTGCATCTCATCTCGACCCCTTCCCGATCCCGGCCAAATTGGCTCCGCGCCGGATGCTCGACAAAAAGTCCCGTGACTACGTTAAACGTAGCTTAGTTAAAACTACGTTTTTCGTAGTATCGATGTCAAGCGTCCGCCGGGAAGCTGCTGCATATAGCAACCGGATGTGCAGACATGACCAGAAAGGAGCCAGTAACCATCTATGGCCGCCGCCTAAGGGAGGCGAGAGATAGCTACGAGTTTTCTCAGGCCGAACTGGGCGTCGCGATAGGACTGGATATGGGCGGCGCAGGAGGTCGCGTCAGCCGATACGAGACTGGCAAGCACGAAGTGAAGCATGGGCTGCAGGAATTGTTCGCCACGGCTTTGGCGCTGCCTTTGACGTATTTCTACATCAAGGACGACGAGGAAGCGCGATTGATCCTTGAAGCTTCGCGCAGCGACAAACCAGTCAAGCTACAAAAAGCGGCCGAGAGAAAGATCAAGGGAAAGTAGATCACCCCAGCGGGAGCAGACCCTCGCCTTCCTCCTGGCTCTTGACCTATGTCCCATGCGTGAGCGGCATGCCTGAGAAGTGAGGCCGCCGCGCGATCAGCAGCTATCTCCAGCGGCCATCATGCCCGCTTGACCGAACGCGCCCCCGGGACATCGCAGTGGGAATTCCTCAGCTGGCCGAAAGACAACTACGTTAAACGTAGTATCGCGGTCGCACACGTATCCGGAAGCTTCCCTACATGGAAGTTCAGGACATATGCGCCCGTGGCTGAGAAGGGTACGCTCCCCGTGTATAGCCGTCGGCTACGTGAAGCACGCGAAGCCTACGACATCTCACAGCGCGTCCTAGGCATCGAGGCTGGCTTGGACGAATTCGTCGCCAGCACGCGCGTCAACCGCTACGAAACGGGCGTACACCAGCCCGACCTGCAGACCATGCAACGCTTGGCCGAGGTCCTCAACATGCCGCTGGCTTACTTCTATGCCGAAGACGACGAGCTCGCGCAGCTGATCAAGGACTTCAAGGGCTCGCGCAAACGCAAGCGCTGACGCACCAAGTGAACCGGATCGGTTCTAAAGATCCGCGACATGCTGATCTTGGCAGGAGCGCTGAGAGCGCGAAGCTCTAGCGCATTGGATTGCGCTCCCGTCGTCGGTTCCACCTGACTTTCCGTGCCGGCTGGCTTACGCCTGGCAGCTTGGTCGGATCGGGCCAGACTTCAGGAGCAGGTCGATTGTGCCCCAGCGCCGTTGCCAGCGCTGTAGGAAAACCTCTCATAGAACGTCAGCCAAAACAGATCGGGCAAGAGACTGGCTATCACTGACCTTATGGCCGCAGTCGCGGCAGTCGGCGAGTGCCATGATGTTCTTCAGTGGTTGTCCTCAAAAACGCTACTGGCGGGGTTTCACAGCCACCGACTAACCCCGCCATGATGTGAACACGTTCCCCGGCGGCTTTGGCTGAAACTGTAACTGCCATCGCGGCACTGGGCGGTGGCACCGTCAGGTGCCGCACCCGACACAGTATGAGCTGGCCGATGCACCTCGTTCCCTGCCCTGTTGACATAGCTTCCTGACTCGATGAGGCGGTCATCGTGTGCAGGCAGTGTCTGCTGGGTTGCCTGTTGCGTAGGCTGAGATGGCGCAAGTTGGTAGGCCGATGTTGCTGTAGCAAACACACACGAAAGGCCTAGCGCGGCCGCCAGGATGAGATGCCGGTACATATGATTTCCCCTGATTGCCGGAAAGCCCCGGCCAGCGCGTGCCCCCTAGCACACCACGGCAATATAGCCTGGTTGCCTTGGCAGGGCATCGAAATTGCCCTTTACGCCTCGGGTGCATTCGCTGCGAAAACGCGCGCGACTATGGTCGCTTCGTGAGTCTGGATCAGGTCGATCAGAACGACGACTCGGAGCGCTCGTTCACCACATGGACCCCGCCATGCTCGATGTACGACCGATCGCCAATCGTTTCGTCATATTCGACACCGAGTTCAACGAGCCCGTCATGCGGTTTGACAACCGCCCCGACGCCGACACTTTCCTGGCGGAGATGACCATCGCTGAATGCCATGCGCTACTGGAGCCCTGGGAGGCTCCCGAGAAGCCCGCACAGGCTGCGTAACTCGCCTGGCAATGGTGCGGGCTGTGTCCGCCGGCGCGTGTACTGCCGAGGGTAAGGCGGGAGTGACGCCCAATCTGCGCCCGCGAGATGCAGCCACGAAGAGATCAAGGGTGCCCCGGCTCGTCGGTTGCACCTAGCGTATCTACACCATCGCTGTAGAGCCAACCTTGCTCCCAAGCCCATGCCATATCACTTCCGTTTGGATATGGGCACTGATCCAGTGGCGTGTGGCAATTGCAGGCATAGCTGCCTTCGACCCATGCTTGCAGTGGATAGTGCAATTGTTTGGTTTCCGATTCAGCCATCGCGCGTATTGATCTCGCAGGGAATGCACTTGGGGCCCATCTTTTGCCCCGCCTGCGGTGAAGCAAGCGTAGAGGTTTCGTATCGGGTAGCCAGGTAGAGCCCCACCACGCCAACCTCCGTGCTGCCGGTTGCACAGATGGCCGCTGCCAGCTCCTGGTCACTGCAGCTGAAATTCCCGCACCAGTGCGCGCGACTCAGTCGATCGAACAGGTTGATTCTGTCGTCCATGTTCGCTGTCACTCCGCAGCAGCTAGTGCATCGATCTCTTGCTGGGGGAAGCGCGCCAACTTCATCAAAGAACCGAGCCCGCGCATTTCAACGCAAGTCGGTTGGCCACTGCGATGGTGTTCATCACGAGCCGATTCCCGAGCCAGCTTGATGGCGGCGCCGAGCTGCATCTGAGTGAACAGGAGGGCACCCATGCGACGGATACCCCACTGTCCGTCATCGGCTTGCTTGAGGGTGTAGACGATCATGCGCGACACCTGCCGTGAGGGACGCCCAGGTCATCGGCTATCGCGCTCAGAGGTAGCGCCGCCAGACTCGCTGGGCAACCACTAAGCTGGCTGATCGGCGGGGTGTTGCGAAGCCGGGATGGCCGACATGCCGTGTAGGGGTTTTCCGACTCCAAGTACACAAGTAAGGGCAAGTAAGGGGACGGAGGTAATTAAACGGGATGACCGACGATGACCTCGCTCGCATTCGACAACACGTCAATCAGGAACGTGCGCTCGGCGACGAGCGATTTCAGCGCATAGTGGAAAAGGCGCTGGGAAGGCCTGCCATTTGCCGTCCGCGCGGGCGACCAAAATCAAAGACCGAGATTTAATTACCTCCGTCCCCTTAAATTTGCAGTGGTGGATTGAGCATCCGAGGTTTGGCGCATCGGCTGATGTGGTTGCGCTAAATTTGAGCTGGGGGAATGATGTCCAAAAACTCCCTTATTACATGAAGACCGACCTCGACCGTGCAAGGCTGGTGGTACGGCCCGCAGAGGCAGTTAGCGTAATAGGATTTCCCTTCGGACTGTCTTCCACCGGGCGCTTTCCTATATGGGCCGGATTCATGGCTCAGGAATTGGGGAGTCGACACGAGAGCTGCGGTATTGATGCCTGGCTTGCGCCGTTTCGATCGACACGACGTCTCTACTCCGTCATGCGATTGGGGCGCGAGGCGCTGGTGCGACGATGGTCGAGCACGCGCCTCAGCGAACTCATCGATCAGCTACGACACCCAAGTCCGCAACTGCTGGATCAACTGCATGTGCCAGCATGAAAACGTGGGGAAACCTCAGGGTCTGACCCCTGTTTCTCGATCGTCGCGACACTGAAGCAGGTCGAAGGTGGTCGGCAGGTCAAGGATGTATGCCGCGAGTTGGGCATTTCGGACGCGGCCTGCTACGTATGGAAGTCCAAGTACGGAAGCATGGAGGCCTCCGACGTACAGCGGCTGCGTGATATCGAAGCGGAGCATGCCAAGCACAAACGAATGTATGCCGAGCGACAGTCTATCCTGGCTTGACCTGATGGACGGTGATTTCCACATCATCAGCCTTCGTCACCTTGAAATTTAAGGTAGCCCCGGCATTGTATGTTACATCTAGATGAGAATTGGTTATCCACTGCATTTTAACGCTGGTAACACCGAGCGGATACGCGGAATTATTTGAAAAGCCAAGAATTTGTGTCGCCGATATCGGCCGAGCGGTTCTATTCAAGTAAACGCCTGTCCCTACGGCCGCTGTTCCAAAACCGCTACTTTGTAATGTATATGCCTGCGCTATCCAATCACCATTTGGAGACTTCGATTCCGTCGACCATATAGTCTTATTATTGCCACCACAACTAGACAATGTCATGCATAGCATGACTGCCATATTCGGAACCAATATACAATATAGAAAACGACCCGTTAATCTCATTGTTATTCTCATAGTTTTAATTAAGCGTGCACAAGATACCGTTCTGGTCATCATGGTACCCCTGAGTGATGTCTGCTACATTCGATGCAGGGATTCCTGGATAATTAGGATCCATATCATCGCCTGCTGCTTTATATACTTGCGTCGCCCCAGAATATTGCGCATAGCCTTGTGCGGCAGACAGAGCCCCTTGCAACGGCATACCGTTCGCGCTCATTTCGACGCCAAAGACGTAGTTTGCATAAGCTGGCGTGCTGCCGTACCGCTGCGCGTCCAGCGAATGGCCCCTTTTAAATTGCATTAGCGCACCTAAGTTTACGCTAGCACCCATGATGCCGCTTGCCATCGTCAATGTTTTCAATGCCTCTCCCGCTGTCTTATAGGCCTGGGGCGACGGTGCATTGCCGGCGCCCTTGCATTTACACAAACCCATTGGATCAACCCCATCCAACGGATTACTGCCAGCATAGGCATAGGTATTAACCCCGCCCGCCAAGCCTAACGGATCACTCTCCACATACCGCCCTAGCGTCGCCTTGTAATCCCGAAACCCATTGTTCCAAGCCGCTGTCTCCGCATCGTAGTACTGCCCCGGAAAGCCCAGGTTAAGCGTGATACTGGCCGTCGTGATGTTCTGGCTGAACGCCAGGTTCTGCGCCTGCCACACGATGTTGTGGCTGGGGTCCGTCACGACCTGCGGGCGACCTACCTGGTCGTCGTGGATCGCATAGGCCTGGTTGTTCGCCATGCGCCCGATCAGCCGACCGTTGAGCCACACATAGTCGACCCAGGCGCCGTTCGGATTTTCCGCCAGCAGGCTGCCGCCCTGGTCGGGTGCGAAATAAGTGGTCCCTGCCGTGCCCGTCTTGCGCAGCCGCTGCCCCTCGGGGTTGACGTAGTAGGCCATGCCGGCGGCGGCGCTCATCCGGTTGAACGCATCGTACTGGTACGTGGGGGCGCCATTGACCGTGGTGGTGTTGCCCCGCGCATCGTAGCCGTATTGACTCGTGCCTGAGCTCAGCAGCTGGTTGCTGGTGGCGCTGACCGTGTCGATCACGCCGGTCTGCGCGAGACGATTGCCGTTGGCGTCGTACTGGAAGCTCTCATTGTCGGCGCCGGAATATACCGACACCAGCCGCGACATGGCGTCATAGCCGAAGTACTGCGTCAGGGTGCCATCGATGCCGTTGCCGATCTGGGTGATGCGGTTGGCGTTGTCGTAGGCAAAACCCAGACTCTGCACACCCGGCACGCTGATTGCGGTCAAGCGACCGTCGGTGTCGTAGCCCATCGTGTTGACCAGGCCGTTGCTGGACGTCCACGACGCCATGCCCAGGTTCATCGGCTGATAGCTGATGGCGGTGGCGCCGTTGACTGTGGTGCTGCCTATCTTGAGCGTCAGGCCGGAGACCACGCCGTTGGCATAGGTGTAGTTAGCCTGGTTGCCGTCCGGGTAATTCACCGTGGTGATGTGGCCCACGCTGTCGTGGCTGTAACCCAACGCATAGATCGCGCTGCCGATGGTGAAGCCACGTCCCGCGATCCAGCCTTCGGGCGTGTAGCTGTAGGACGTCGCGCCAGTGGCATCGCCGTCCGAGCAAAGGCGGCCGATGCCGTTCGTACACGTGTCGTACGTGAAGCTCTGGGTCAGGCCGCCGGCGTTGACGCTGGTCATACGGTTGAGACCGTCATAGCCATACGTGGTCTGCGTGTTGTCAGCACGCGTCATGCTGGATCGACGGCCGTAGCTGTCGTAACCAAACGTAGTCGTGCCGGTATCCGGGCTGGCCTGCTGCCAGAGTTGTCCCAGCCCGTCATGGGTGTAGCTGGTGACCAGGTTGCGCGAGTCGATCACGGTGGCGACATGGTCGCCGGCATCGTAGGTGTACTGGGTGACCACCGGGCTGTCCGCATGGGCAGACTGGTTGGCCATCAGTCCGCCCAGCAGCAGGACAGGCAGCGCCCGATGCAAGGACAGAAGATGGCGGATGGCGAAGGCAAGGTCCATGCTCGATTTCCTCCGTGAAGGGGCACGGCTGTCGGGATCGCGGTGCAACTTCCCCGCGGCTGGCATCGGTTGACGGCGCTGAATCGTCATCATTCCGTCCCCGCCACTTCAGCCGTCATCGTGCAAGTGGAATTGGAGATATCGATCCCGGCCGCGTTGTAGAACGTGACTGTCACCTGATACTTAAGCCCGGTGATGTTGCTGCTGTTCTTGCCCATGGCGACGGAATAGTTGCTCAAAGGGTTGCTGCTCAACGCGGTGGGTGCGCTGGCCCCGTTAGTGACGGTGCCCCCTCCCAAATTGGCGCCGCTGGCCAAGCCGACTTCGGTCCAGGTGTATTGCACCGTGGTGGCCCCGGATGGCACGGTGCCCGAGGTGACGAACGTATTGGCCACGTGCTGGTTCGAGGTGAAGACTTCCCAGGTGTTCCCACCGGTGATCTCGAACCCGATGGTGGCCGAAGCACCACCGGTGCTTCCTGGCGAGGAACTGGTGGCGTAGGTTTGTCCGTTGATCGCGATCGGCACCGGGATGGTCACCACGGTGGTGGCGGTCGCACTCCAGCCACTGCAACCACTGACATTGCAGCTCTGGGCCCGGTAACCGTAGCTCCCGCTGGCTTTGCCGCTGGCAGCCCAGCTGGTGGCTGCCGAGCTCAAGACCGTCGCCCAGCCACCGCCATTGACCTGCTGTTGCAGGTTGTAGCTGCTGGCGCCGCTCACACTGCCCCAGCTCACCGTGTAACTGCCGGTACCGCTGTTGGCAGGTACGGTCAGCGTGGGTGCGCCAGGTATCGGCGGCAGGGTGACCGTGGTTGTTCCGGTAGCACTCCACGGACCGCAGCCCACGGCATTGCAGGCCTGCACCTGGTAGGCATAACTGCCACTGGCTTCGCCGCCCGCACTCCAGCCGGTCGCGGCCGAAGACTGCACCGTCGCCCAGCTACCGCTGTTGATGCGCTGTTGCAGGTTGTAGCTCGCCGCACCGCTGACGCCGCTCCAGCTCACCGCGTAACTGCCGGTGACACTGCTGGCTGGTACGGTCAGGGCCGGGGCTGACGTCGGTGCGGTGGGAATCGACACCGTGGTGGTGCCCTGCGCGCTCCACGGGCTGCAGCCGGTGGCATTGCACGCCTTGACTTGATATCCGTAACTGCCGCTCGGCTGACTGCTGGCGTTCCAGCTAGTCGAGCCAGTGTTGGTGGCAGTGACCCAACTGCCACCGTTGACCTCTTCCTGCAGGAAGTAATTTGTCGCATCACTGCCGGCGGTCCAGCTGACGGTGTAATCGCCGCTATTGCTGCTGGCCGGCTCGCTGAGCGTGGGTGCCGAGCTCGGCATCGGCGGACTGGCACCTCCGGACTCCGTGGTCTGTGTGAGGCGATCGAGATGATCGTAGGTATTCACCGTGGTGTGCCCAACAGCGTCGGTGACCGTCAACACATTCCCGTTACCGTCATAGCGGTAGGTCAGTGTCTGACCATGCTGGCCCTGCTTCTGGTAGAGCCGCCCGAGCGCGTCGTAGAGCGCACTCTCGGACAGGCTCGTGGCACCGCCGCGCGTCACCACATGACTGGTCACATCTTCATTTGGGTCGTAACCAAACGTCTCGGTCGAGGTGCCGTCCTTGTCGTTGTGCGTGATGGTCCGCACCCTCATCTCGGCATCGCGATTCCAAGTGGTGACCTCGTTGTCCGGCGTGGTCAATGTGGCGGGCAAGCCGAAGCTATCATAGGTGTATTGCCAGTCGGCTGCCGTGCCGTTCGGATAGGTCGTCTTGGTCTGGATGCGCCCGCGTGCGTCGTAGACGACATCGGTGGCATTCCCGTTGGGACCGACGATGTGCTGCGGCTCGCCGAGGTCGTTGTAGTTGCTATAGGTCGTGGTCTGACCCAGGCCGTTGGCGAACGAGGTCAGATTGCCGAGGGTGTCATAGGTGGAGACGTCGGTATCACTGTTGTTCGGCGAGGGATGCGTCACCGACAGGGTCTGCACCATGCCGTTGGCATACACCGTGTAGTTGTAGGTCGTCGTCAACGTCTGGTTCGCAGTGCCGTTGCCGGACAGATTGGTCACCGCGACCGAAGCCGGCCGGTTCTGAATGTTGTAGGTGTAGGCGGTCTTGGACCAGCCTTCGACCGTGACGCTCAGCGGACGATTGAACTGGAGATTGGGATCCCACGTGTAATCAGTGGTACGCGCCTGCGATGTGCCATAGGCCTCGGTCTCCGTCTGCAGCTGGCCATTGGCGGCGTAGGTATAAGTGTGGACGTTGCCGTTGTTGTCGACCGTCTGGTTGAGATTGCCGTTCGCATCGTAGGTGAGGGTGTTATCGGTGGCACCACAGTCGGCGACCGCGTTGTCACTGACTGAGCTCAATTGGCTATTGATGCCGGCGTAAGTATGTGTCGACACATGGCCGAGTGGATTGGTGAGTGTGGCGACCAAGTTGCCCGCACTGTTGGAGGCATATGCCACCGAGCCAGCCTCGGAACCATCAGCCAATGAGGTGCCGTTCGCCCATTCGTAATAAGGGCTGTTAGCCGTGGTGACATAGCTGGTGTACGCATACGGCGTACCGTTGTAGTCGACTTCGGATAACGCGTCTCCATAGGGAAGGCTCGCAAAGGAGGTGTATTTGAATGCGATGAGTGTTGCGGGCGAGCCTGGGAAGGCTATTGAAGCGACGTCCGTACCTTCTGCATTGGGCGTGTAGGCATTGCCGTAGTCGAACGTATAGACGTTACCCGCCGGGTCAGTCACGGTGACGACTTGACCCTCCACGTTCTGACCGTTCTGCTGGCTTTGGGTGAAAGGGCCGGCGTTGATCGTGATGGATTGACCATCGGTGTGTGTGACTTGGCTGGGCATGATGCCCGCCACGCCGTTGGTGCCGGCCGGATAGCTGAACGTCCAGCCAATGCCGGAAGGATCAGTGATGGACTGTATCTGCCCGGTTGAGGAATAAGCCTCAGTCGTTGCATCCTCATCCTGCAGCATGTAATTGCCCGTCGTGGTATCGCGCGTCAGGACTGCGACGGGGTTAGTGACACTCTGACCGTTATCAAACGTCTCGTTGTAGACCGTGGCGTCGGGGCCACCTGCGAAGGTCAGCGTCGAACCATCCGGTCTATGCGCAAGGGTCTTGTGGCAGCGACCTGAATCGCTGGGATTAGTCGAACAGTCAGTATCGAGCCAGTAGTTGAGATTGCTCGTCCACCGCGGGTAACCGGCCGTGTTGTAGTAGAGAACGTATTTGAGGCCCATTTCGCCGGGCAGCGCAAAGATGGGGTAGGTTTCGACCTTGGTGCCGGTTTGCGGCAGGATGGGGTCGTTAACCTTGTCGCACGGATTCCTGTTCTTCTTGGCGATCGCAGATGGGTTGTAGTTGGCTGTGAGGTAAGCGCCAATGTGCAACAGGCCAAAATCGCTTTGAACGAGCATGTAGACCGGCAGAGGGATGGCGTCAATGCCGCCAGTGACTGTTGGGCCCTGCAGGTTTTTGGCATGCTGCTCATCATCTCCATTCCCGGCATGAGTTATGCCCGGCAGGAGAGCCAGCAGGAGAGCCAGCAAAGTTGATAGGGCGCTGAAACGATATTTAGCGTGCAGCATGAAAGGGTTCCCTCCCAGCAAACGGAGAACAGTAAACAACGGGCGAAAAGGCGAGAGACGCGAATGCGCTGCATCCGCGTCGACTGGAATTGGCGGATGGGATGAAGTTCGCCGCGCGAGAACGGTGCAGTGGATCGGCGAGATGGCGGGCGATGCGCGACTTGCTCGAAGCGCGGGCTATGGCAGCAACCGCCGCTGCGGTGGACTCAGGAAAAGTGCTTTCTTTATCGCCAAGCCAGCACGCCCACCAACGTGTTGTGGCAGATGCAGAACGCATCTCATCCCCTGTCTTCCGTGACATCAGCGACTCCCCAGTGGCTGGATGCATGCCGTCGAAACATGACCCGGCAAGTTTTCATTGTTGTTCGCGTGATGGCCGGGGTGTCAACAAGCAAGTTTTTGCGAATGCCGATGGCTCTGTATTTGCTCATGTAGAGCGCGGCCGGCACCCGCTGCCTGATGCCTCTGCGACATGCACGGCTCATTTCCTGCCGGGAGGATTGCTTTCATGCATAGCAGTATCAAGCTGGCGCTGAAAGGCGAATCCATGCGCAAGCTGAAGTCCAAGGATGACTGACCGTCAGGTGATCAGTGGGGTTGGCGATGCTGGTCAGTTAGGTGCTGCTGATCGGTTTGCCTGGCGGTCGTGCGCAATTGGATGGCGTTTTGCAATCGTGTGGACCAGCCACCTGGATGACCGGCGATGTCTCCCCAATCTGAGTAACACAAGCGTTTAGAGTCCGATCCCATGAACTGAGAAGATCGGACGTGAAGAAACGTTTTTCGGAAGAACAGATCATCGGCTTCCTGCGGGAAGCCGAGTCAGGGCTGCCAGTGAAGGAGCTGTGCCGTCGGCACGGTTTCTCGGAGGGCAGCTACTACCTCTGGCGCAGCAAGTTCGGTGGCATGACGGTGTCCGAGGCCAAGCGGCTGCGTGAGCTGGAGACAGAGAACACGAGCAAACATAGGGGGATGTTCAGGTTCATTTACCACATCAGGATTAATGGAATGCTTAATTTCATGATGGCCAATGTCATTCCCCGTTGCGACAGTAGTCCCCTTTTCCGCAGTTACCCTTGGGCCCTCTACACCATTCCCGTTCCGTTCTCGGCCGGCGCCCGCTGGCACGGATCAAACGCTGCGATCAGTTGCTGGCGTTGCCGTGCAGCGCCTTGTGCAGTACGTCCAGCAACTGCTCGTTGTCGTCCTGGCGTTGTTCCCAATACATCATGCCGCCGAGGCCGTGCTGTTTGACGTACCTGGCCTTGATCGCCAGTGATTGCGGATCGTCGTAGCTGATAAAGCGGCGCTCGCCCGGATTCCACAGGTAAGGCACCTGCGCCTGTGCGTCCCAATGGCGCTCCCAGCCTGGTGCGTTGAGGCGGGTGTGGACGATATCGCGCCAGGAGATGAAGCCGCCATCGCTGCCGAATGCCTGGAACCGGCCGTTGTGGGCCGGCGTCACATCGCCAAAGGTGCGGCCGTAGAACGGCACGCCGACGTTGATCTTGTCGGCCGGCACACCGGCATCGAGGAAGTACTTCACTGCGCCTTCGGTGGTGCGGCCCTCGGCACTGGCCAATGGTGAGCGCGACAGCCCGGAATGGTGGCCGGTGGTCTTGGTCAGACTGCCGTAGAAGTCGTAGGTCATCAGGTTGATCCAGTCCAGCGACTGCGCGATGCGTGGCAGTTCCAGACCTTCGGCAGCGTGGCCCTCGGCTGCGGCGATGGTCAGCAGGTAATGGCGCTTGCCGCCTTCGGTGTTCAAGCGTGCGCGCAGGGCTT
This sequence comes from Rhodanobacter sp., assembly GCA_050737735.1. Lineage (GTDB taxonomy): Bacteria > Pseudomonadota > Gammaproteobacteria > Xanthomonadales > Rhodanobacteraceae > Rhodanobacter. The sequence goes on from JBOHYM010000041.1 coordinate 102,235, forward strand.
CCAGCAGCGCGGTGAAGTTGTGGCGGTCACCCGGGCTGTGGCTGATGCCGGCATCGCCGAGCGTGGGGTATTCCCAATCGATATCCACGCCATCCAGGTCGAACTGGTGGATCAGCGCGACGCTGCTGTCGATGAAACGCGTGCGCGCGGCCTCGGTGGCGGCGGCCTCGGAGAAGTTGCCGGCTCCCCAGCCGCCAATGGACAGCACGATCTGCAGCAATGGATTGTCCGCACGCTTGGCGACGACGGCGTGCAGGTGCGCCGGGTCAACGTACTCGGGCAGGTACACGCTGCCGTCAGGCTTGACCTTGGCGAAGGCGAAATTGATGACGTCGAGCTTGGCGGCGGTGAGCTGCAGCGGCGCGTTGCTGTCCATCACATAGCCGACCAGGCGAGGTTCGCGGGCCTGTACGGCGGCGGCGACGATAAACAAGGCGGCGGCCAGCAGCGTGCACAGGCGGTGACGTCGATGTGGTGTGAACATGCGGTTCCCCGACGTGGATGCAAATATGCACGTACTGTAGCGGCTGTGGTGGGCGAAACGCCGCAGCACTGATGTTGGCGAGCTGCGCCCGACGCGAACGGGCCCGGCGGCATTTTGCTGGCAACGCGATCCCGACCGTCGCCGGGATGACGAATGGGTTGTTCGAGGCGAATGGTTGTCCTGCACCCATACGGGTAACGAGTCCACAGTCTGTTCGGCGCTAGACTTGGCCGATGACGTTGCCGCCTGCCCTGCTCGACAGCCTTCGTGCCACCTTCCCTGCCGACGCGCTTGCCCTCGGCGAGGCCGAGCGGATTGCCTACTCGTACGACAACTCGCGCCTGCATGCGTTGCCCGATGCGGTGGTGTTTCCCACCGAACATGCGCAGGTCGAGGCGCTGGTGCAGGCCTGCCGTGCACACAGAGTGCCGGTGATCGCACGCGGGCGCGGCAGCAACACGACCGGTGCCACGGTGCCGGTGGAGGGTGGCGTGGTGGCGAGTTTCGAGCGAATGAACCGGATCCTGCGTATCGATCCGGACAATCGCCTCGCGGTGGTCGAGCCGGGCGTCTTGAATGGCGACCTGCAGCAGGCGCTGCTGCCGCATGGTTTCTTCTGGCCACCCGATCCGTCCTCCGCGCCCTGGTGCAGCATCGGCGGCAACCTGGCCTGCAACTCGGCCGGGCCGCGCACGGTGAAGTACGGCAGTCCGCGCGAGAACACGCTGGGCTTGCGCGCGGTTACCGGCAGCGGTGAGGGTTTCCGCTGCGGCACGTACACCAGCAAGGGTGCTACCGGTTATGACCTGACCCGGTTGCTGATCGGCTCGGAAGGTACGCTGGCGTTGATCACCGAGGCCACCTTGAAACTCACGCCGAAGCCGTCGGTGGTGCGCACGCTGCGTGCGACTTATCGGGATGTCGGCAGTGCCGCGCGCGCGGTGGCGCGGATCATGGCGCAACCGGTGACACCGTGCGCGCTGGAATTCATCGATGACGTGGCTTTGAGGCTGGCGCATGCGCATGGCGGCGACAGTGTGCCGCTGGCTGGCGCGATGCTGATGATCGAAGTGGATGGTGAGCCGGAGACGTTGCCTTCCGCCGTGGAAGCCGTTTCGCGCGCCGCGCGCGGTGACGGACTGGAAGAACTGCGCATCGCCGAAACTGCCGCGGAGACGAGCGCGCTGTGGTCGGCGCGCAAGGCGCTGTCGCCAGCGCAGCGCACAATCTCGCCGAACAAGATCAACGAGGACGTGGTGGTGCCGGTGAGCCATCTGCCCGAACTGGTCGATGGCATCAAGCGGCTTTCGGCGAAGCACGATGTACTGATCGTCACCTTCGGTCACGCTGGCAACGGCAACCTGCATGTGAACCTGCTGCCGCGCGATGGGGCCGAACGCGAGCGCGCGCATGCCTGCCTCGCCGAGGTGTTCGCTCTGGTGATCTCGCTCGAAGGCACGCTGTCGGGCGAACACGGCATCGGCATGGTCAAGCGCGAGTTCATGCCGCTGGCGTTGTCGTCGACAGCGCTGGATTTGATGCGCCATGTCAAGGCGGCGTTCGACCCGGACGGCATCCTCAATCCGGGCAAATTGTTGCCTTGAGAGCGAGGAATCGGGAATCGTCACGATAAGCGGCAGTGACGGAGTGAGAAGCGATCCCGGCCTGCGCCGGGATGACGAATGTGAGGTTGTTCATGCCACACCGTATCGACAGTCTGCTGGGCGAGATTCGCGCCTGCCGGATCTGCGAGGCACACCTGCCGTTGGGCCCGCGACCGGTGCTGCAGGCATCGGCGACATCACGGCTGCTGATCGTGAGCCAGGCGCCGGGGCGCAAGGTGCACGAGACCGGCATCCCGTTCAACGATGTCAGCGGCGAGCGCTTGCGCGAGTGGTTGGGCATCGACCGCGAGACGTTCTACGACGCCAGCCGCATCGCGATCGTGCCGATGGGTTTCTGTTTCCCCGGCACTGGCCCGGGTGGCGACCTGCCGCCGCGGCCGGAGTGCGCGCCCACCTGGCACCCGCGCCTGCTGCCGCTGCTGAAGCAGGTGCGGCTGACCCTGGTGATTGGGCAGTACGCGCAGGCCGGCCTCCTCGGCGTACCGCGTGGCACGCGTCTCACCGACACGGTGCAGGCCTGGCGCGAACATCTCGCGCGGGGGCGCCTGCCGCTGCCGCATCCGAGTCCGCGCAACCGGTTGTGGCTGGTGCGCAATCCGTGGTTCGAAACGGGACTGTTGCCGATCCTGCGCGAGCGCGTCACCGCCGCACTGCACGCAGGCGACTGAATCAGCCTGCTGGCGCGCTGCACCCTGCCTTGCCGGTGGACAGCAGCTTCGTCTAACCTGCCTGATTCTGGTGGCCACGGGGCAGTTCCCTCGGCCGTTGCGCGGGGGAACGCACATGTTGGATGTCGGCCGATGAGCATCAAGCTCCGTCTTGTGGTGATGAATTTTCTGCAGTTCTTTGTCTGGGGTTCGTGGCTGATCACCATCGGCGCTTACTGGTTTCAGAACAGGCATTGGTCGGGTGCACAGTTCGGCGCGATTTTCTCGACGATGGGAATCGCTTCGCTGTTCATGCCCTCCATCATGGGCATGATCGCCGACAAGTGGATCAACGCGGAGAAGCTCTACGGCGGCCTGCACATTGCCGGCGCGATCGTGCTGTTCGCGATCCCGCTGGTCGACAACCCCACCACCCTGTTCTGGGTGATGCTGCTCAACATGATGTGCTACATGCCGACCATTTCGCTGTCGATCGCGGTGGCCTACTCGGCGCTCAAGGGCGATGGCAAGGATGTGGTGATTGATTACCCGCCGATCCGCGTGTGGGGCACGGTCGGTTTCATCGGGGCGCTGTGGACGGTCAGCCTGCTGCATCTGGAAACCTCGGCCGGGCAGTTCTACGTGGCCTCCGCGGCGGCCTTGCTGCTTGGCGTGTATGCCTTCACCTTGCCGCCGTGCAAACCCAAGCTCGGGCGCAGCACGAATCGCTCGCTGCTCGACACGCTGGGGCCGAATTCGTTTGCGCTGTTCAAGGACAGCAAGATGGCGGTGTTCTTTATCTTCGCCATGCTGCTGGGTGCCGCGTTGCAGCTGACCAATGCCTATGGCGACACCTTCCTGCACGATTTCGCCAACGTCGATGCGTACAAGGGCCTGATCGCGGTGCGCTACCCCGCGATCATCATGTCGATTTCGCAGGTTTCCGAAACGCTGTTCATCCTTGCCATCCCGTTCTTCCTGAAGCGCTTCGGCATCAAGATGGTGATGCTGATCAGCATGCTGGCGTGGACGCTGCGCTTCGGCTTGTTTGCCTACGGCAACCCGGGCTCGGGACTGTGGATGATCGTGATGTCGTGCATCGTGTACGGCATGGCGTTCGATTTCTTCAACATCTCCGGCTCGCTGTTTGTCGAGGGACAGAGCGACCCGTCGATCCGCGCCAGTGCGCAGGGCCTGTTCATGCTGATGACCAACGGCGTGGGTGCGGTGCTGGGCAGTTCGCTGAGCGGCCTGATCATCGAGTTCTATTTCACGGATGCCGATGGCAGCAAGGACTGGCATGGCATCTGGCTGGCCTTTGCGTCGTATTCGCTGGTGGTAGCGGTGCTGTTCTTCTTCCTGTTCAAGCACAAGCACAACCCGCGGCAGTTGCAGGGCGTGCCAGCCCCGACCCACTGACACGGGCAAATTCGGCATGCCCCGGCAGCCGGCTGCGATAGGCCGGCTACAATAGGCAGATGCAGATTGGCCCTTACCTGATCGACCCACCTGTGGTGCTCGCCCCGATGGCGGGCGTCACCGACAAGCCGTTCCGCTTGCTGTGCAAGCGGCTGGGCGCGGGTCTGGCCGTGTCGGAGATGACCAACGCCGACCCCCGCCTGTGGCATACGCGCAAGTCGCTGCAGCGGATGGATCACGTCGGCGAACCCGAGCCGGTCAGCGTGCAGATCGCCGGCTACGACCCCACGATGCTGGCCGAGGCGGCGCGCTTCAACGTCGCCAACGGCGCGCAGCTGATCGACATCAATATGGGTTGCCCGGCCAAGAAGGTGTGCAATGTGTGGTCGGGTTCGGCCCTGCTGCAGGACGAGCCGCTTGTGGCGCGCATCGTGAAGGCGGTGGTCGACGCGGTCGAGGTGCCGGTGACCCTGAAGATCCGTACCGGCTGGGATCGGCAGAACCGCAACGCGTTGAACATCGCGCGCATCGCCGAGGACTCGGGGATTGCCGCGCTGGCCGTGCACGGCCGCACCCGCGCCGACAAATACGAAGGCGATGCCGAGTACGACACCATCGCCGCAGTGAAAGCCGCCGTACACATCCCGGTGCTGGCCAATGGCGACGTCGACACGCCGCAGCAGGCGCGCCATGTACTCGATGTCACCGGCGCCGATGCGCTGATGATCGGTCGCGGCGCGCAGGGGCGGCCGTGGATCTTCCGCGAGATTGCACACTACCTCGCCACCGGTGTCGTGCTGCCGGAACCGGAGCCGGCCGAAGTCGCCACGATCCTGCTTGGCCATCTCGAACAGCTGTACGCGTTTTACGGCGAACTGGCCGGCGTGCGCATCGCGCGTAAACACCTCGGTTGGTACGCGAAAGATCGGCCGGAGAACGCGGCGTTCCGGCAGGTGGTCAACCGCGCCGAAACCGCCAGCGAGCAGTTGCGCCTGACCCGCGACTATTTCGCCGCGTTGGCCAGCGGTGAACGCCTCGCCGCCTGAGCTGTGGGAGCGGCTTCAGCCGCGACAGCCCTTCCTTCGGCACCTGCTGCCATCGCGATTGAAGGGCACTTCGAGTAACCCGCTTTTTTGTCGTCATGCCAGCGTAGGCCGGCATCGCAGTTGACATTGCGCCTGGTGGCCTCTTGATACGCGGGTGGTCGAGCGTTGGCACGTCGCCATCACGCTCGAAACCGCCGCCTTGCTGCGTTGTCATACCGCACAGAGCGATGCCGGCCTGCGCCGGCATGACGAGGGTGGGGGTGATTCATGGCGTTTGACTCCGGGCATCCATGCGACTAGATTCTGTCGCGCTGATGGTAGCCATCTCTTCATCCGAATGAAGAGATGGCATAAAGGGAAGCCGGTGTGAATCCGGCGCTGCCCCGCAGCGGTATGTGGAAACGACCTCCGTCACAGGCACTGGATGCGATGCATCCGGGAAGCGACGGACAGTAGGCCGCGCAACACGTCCACGAGCCCGAATACCTGCCTCAGCCGGAAGCGCGTGCGCGTTTCCGTCCGACCTGGTGTTTCCGCGGGGGAACACGGGAGCCTGCGCGCCGCTGCCCTCACGGCTTCGCGCCGACTTCGTTTACCCGCGGCAGTACCGGTTCGCCCGCGGGGGCGAAGGTCAACGGTACGGCAGTTTGTAAGGCACATTGCTGGCCACCCTTCGTTCCTCTTTGCCCTTCATGCAAGAGGAATATCCATGTCACACGTTACCTACTCAGGCTTTCCGCGCATCGGCCTCAAACGCGAGCTCAAGCGCTCGCTCGAATCGCACTGGCGCGGCGAAACCAGCGAAGCGGCCCTGCTCGACACCGCCCGCACGTTGCGGCGAGGACATTGGCAGCTGGCCGTGGATGCCGGCGCCGATGTCGTGCCGTGCAACGACTTCAGCCTGTATGACCATGTACTCGACACGGCCGTGCTGTTCGACGCGATTCCGTCGCGCTATCGACCGGTCTTCGCCGAAAACCCCCTGGACGGCTATTTCGCGATGGCGCGTGGCCACAAGCGCGACGGCCATGACCTGCACGCGCTGGAAATGACCAAGTGGTTCGACACCAACTACCACTACCTGGTGCCGGAACTGGAGGCGGGCCAGCGCTTCGCACTCACCAGCGACAAGCCATTGGCGGAGTTTCTTGAAGCACAGGCACAAGGTCATCGGGCACGCCCGGTGCTGCTCGGCCCGGTATCGTTCCTGCTGCTGTCCAAGAGCGTGGACGGCAGCGATCGCTTGGCCCTGCTCGATGCGCTGTTGCCGGTCTACGTCGAACTGCTCGGACAACTGGCCGACGCCGGCGCCGACTGGGTGCAACTGGACGAGCCCTGCCTGGTGCTGGATCAGGATGACGATGACCACGCCGCCTATCGCCGCGCCTATGCGGTACTGGCCGAAGCACACACGCCGCAGCTGCTGCTGGCCAGCTACTTCGGCGCCCTGGGCGACAACCTGCCGCTGGCCACCTCGCTGCCAGTGAATGGTCTGCACATTGACCTGGTGCGCGCAGCGGGACAGCTCGATGCCGTGCTGGACGCGCTACCCGCCGGACGCATTCTCAGTGCCGGCGTGGTCGATGGCCGCAACATCTGGCGCAGCCGGCCCGAGCGCGTACTGCCGCTGCTGCGCAAGGCGCAGGCGCGCATCGGCAGCGAACGCCTGTGGCTCGCGCCGTCCTGTTCCCTGCTGCATGTGCCGATCGATCTCGAGGCAGAAACCACGCTCGATCCGCAGCGTCTCGCACCGATGGCCTTTGCCCGGCAGAAGATCGAGGAGCTGCGGGTGTATGCCGATGCACTGGCCGGCGTGCCGGAAGCCGATGCCGCGCTCGTTGCGCAGCAAGCCCTGTTGTCCGCACAGGCGCAGGCACCCGGCGTGGTCGACACGAAGGTCCGCGCTCGTTTGCATCTGCTCGGCCCGCAGGCCACCTTGCGCCGGTCCGCCCATGCGATGCGCCGGGTGACGCAGTCCGAAACGCTGGCGTTACCGCCGCTGCCGACCACCACGATTGGTTCCTTCCCGCAGACCGACGAGCTGCGCAAGGCACGTGCCGCCCATCGTGCCAGCCGGCTGGACGATGGCGCCTACGAGGCGCTGCTGGAGACCGAAATCGAACGAGTCGTGCGCTTCCAGGAACACATCGGCCTGGACGTGCTGGTGCACGGCGAACCCGAACGCAACGACATGGTCGAGTACTTCGGCGAGCAACTGGACGGCTATCTGTTCACCAAGCTCGGCTGGGTGCAAAGCTACGGCTCGCGCTGCGTGAAACCGCCGGTGATCTATGGCGATATCGGCCGCCGTGCGCCGATGACGGTGCGCTGGTCGAGCTATGCGCAAGCACTGACCGACAAGCCGATGAAAGGCATGCTAACTGGCCCGGTGACCATGCTGCAGTGGTCGTTCGTGCGCGACGACCTGCCACGCAAAACCGTCTGCCGGCAGATCGCACTGGCCCTGCGCGACGAGGTGCATGATCTGGAAGCTGTCGGCATCCGCGTGATCCAGATCGACGAGCCTGCCCTGCGCGAAGGTCTGCCGTTGCGCCGAGCCGACTGGCCCAGCTATCTGGCGTGGGCCGTGGAGTGCTTTCGCATCACCGCCGGCGGCGTACGCGACGCCACGCAGATCCATACCCACATGTGCTACTCGGAGTTCAACGACATCATCGAGGCGGTGGCGGCGATGGACGCCGACGTGATCTCGATCGAGACCAGCCGTTCGCGGATGGAACTGCTCGACGCCTTCGTGCGCTTCCGCTACCCGAACGGCATCGGCCCGGGCGTGTACGACATCCACTCGCCGCGTGTACCCGCGCAGGCCGAAATGCTCGACCTGCTGCACAAGGCACTCGACGTGCTGCAACCCGAGCAACTGTGGATCAACCCCGACTGCGGCCTGAAGACCCGCGGCTGGCCCGAGGTGGAGCAGGCCTTGCGCCACATGGTGAGCTGCGCGCAGCAATTGCGCAGCGAGTTGAAGGTACTCCCCGGGTAGTCCGGCCTTTGCACTTGTGTGTGGCCTCTGTGGGAGGGGCTTCAGCCCCGACGCCCTGGTTTTACTGCAAACAACAGCGTCGCGGCTGAAGCCGCTCCCACAGTCTGGTGACTGCCCAACCCAACGGCGGCAAGGGCCGGGATGCCTGAACAGCCGTCCAAACGGCTGAACATGCGCCTAACCTCACGGCGGTCAGAATCGCCGCGGGCTGCAAAATCGGAAGCGGGGATGTATCATGCCCGACTTCATTTATCTTTCTATCCGTACAAAGGGATATATACCGCGATGTCCAACTACCTGTTCACCTCCGAATCGGTCTCCGAAGGCCATCCGGACAAAGTCGCCGACCAGATCTCCGATGCCGTGCTCGACGCGATCATCGCGCAGGATCCGCGCGCCCGTGTCGCTTGCGAAACCATGGTCAAGACCGGCGTGGCGATTGTCGCCGGCGAAATCACCACCGATGCATGGATCGACCTCGAAGCGATCACCCGCAAGGTCATCGTCGACATCGGCTACGACTCCAGCGACGTCGGCTTCGACGGCGCCACCTGCGGCGTGATCAACCTGATCGGCAAGCAGTCGCCCGACATCAACCAGGGCGTGGACCGCAAGAAGCCGGAAGAACAGGGCGCGGGCGACCAGGGCCTCATGTTCGGCTACGCGACCAACGAAACCAAGGACATGATGCCGGCGGCGATCCACTACTCGCACCGCCTGGTCGAGCAGCAGGCCAAGGTCCGCAAGAAGAAGAATTCGCCGCTGCCGTGGCTGCGCCCGGACGCCAAGAGCCAGGTCACCCTGCGCTATGAGCACGGTGTCGCCACCGCCATCGATGCCGTGGTGCTGTCGACCCAGCACGATCCGGACGTGAAACAGAAGGACCTGATCGAGGCCGTGCGCGAGTACATCCTCAAGCCGGTGCTGCCGGCCAAGCTGCTGCACAAGGGCACCAAGTTCCACATCAACCCAACCGGCAAGTTCGTGATCGGCGGACCGGTGGGCGACTGCGGCCTGACCGGCCGCAAGATCATCGTCGACACCTACGGCGGCTGGGCCCGTCACGGTGGTGGTGCGTTCTCCGGCAAGGATCCGTCCAAGGTCGACCGTTCAGCTGCCTATGCCGCGCGTTACGTGGCGAAGAACATCGTCGCCGCCGGCATCGCCGACCGCTGCGAAGTGCAGGTCAGCTACGCGATCGGCGTGGCCCACCCGACCTCGATCTCGGTCACCACCTTCGGCACCGGCAAGATCAGCGACGAGAAGATCGAGAAGCTGATCCGCAAGCACTTCGACCTGCGTCCGTACGGCATCCTGCAGATGCTCGACCTGATCCACCCGATGTACCAGCAGACCGCCAGCTACGGCCACTTCGGCCGCACCCCGCACCAGATGAAGGATGCCAAGGGCAACGCCTTCACCGCGTTCTCGTGGGAGCTGACCGACCGCGCCGAGGCACTGCGCAAGGATGCCGGGCTGAAGTAAGCCCGCGCCAGCACGCTGCGTGAAAACGGGCCGCCTCGAGCGGCCCGTTTTCGTTTGGGCGTAGACGCCAGACGCCGCATATCGCCAGCGACCGTTCCGCGCCATGAAAGGGCGTGCCGGCTGACTGCAATGAGCAAGACGTACTTCGCCAGAGCCAGCGCTGGCGGTCTTCCCTGCGCCGCCCCGCGGCACCGGGCGTGACCTGTAGCGGGTGACATGGGACAGGTACTCTGCAACCATCGACCTCTTTTGGCGCATCCGACGCCCGTACTGGAGTTTTGCATGGCCTCATCCAGCTCGATCCGCCGCGACGTCGGCCCATTCGCCCTGATGCTCACCGGCCTTGGCTCGATCATCGGCTCCGGCTGGCTGTTCGGGGCGTGGCGTGCCGCGCAGATCGCCGGCCCCGGCGCGATCTGGGCGTGGCTGATCGGTGCGGCGATCATCATGACCATCGCACTCACCTACGCCGAGCTGGGCGCGATGTTTCCCGAATCGGGCGGCATGGTGCGCTACGGCCATTACTCGCACGGGTCGCTGGTCGGATTCATCGCCGCGTGGGCGAACTGGATCGCGATCGTCTCGGTGATTTCGGTCGAAGCCGAAGCCTCGGCGCAGTACATGTCGTCGTGGCAGTGGCAGTGGGCGAAGGATCTGTATCACAAGGTACCCGGCGGCCATGGCGAGCTGAGCACCAATGGCCTGCTGATCGCTGCGGCGCTGGTGATCGCGTATTTCCTGTTCAACTTCTGGAGCGTCAAGTTGTTCGCGCGGTCAAATACCCTGATCACGCTGTTCAAGCTGGTGGTTCCTGCGCTCACCGCGGTGCTGTTGATCCTCAGCGGCTTCCACCCGGAAAACTTCAGCGTCGGCATCCACGGCGAGCAGCACGCGATCGACTTCCCCGCGGTCCTTACCGCGGTCGCCATTGCCGGCATCGTGTTCAGCTTCAACGGCTTCCAGAGCCCGGTGAACCTGGCCGGCGAAGCGCGCAACCCGGGCAAGAGCATTCCGTTCGCGATCGTCTGCTCGATCGCGCTGGCCACGGTGGTTTACCTGCTGCTGCAGGTGGCCTACATCGGCGCGGTGCCGCGCGAGATGCTGGCGCAGGCCGGTTGGCATGGCATCGACTTCAGCTCGCCGTTCGCCGATCTGGCGATCATCCTCGGCCTGCAATGGCTGGCCACGCTGTTGTTCATCGACGCCGTGATCAGTCCCAGCGGCACCGGCATGACCTACACCGCCACCACCGCGCGCATGCTTTACGGCATGGAGCGCAATGGCACGCTGCCGAAGATCCTCGGTCGCGTGCATCCGCGTTGGGGAGTGCCGCGCCCGGCGATGTGGGTGAATCTGGCGGTGTCGTTCCTGTTCCTGTTTTTCTTCCGCGGCTGGGGTTCGCTGGCGGCGGTGATCTCGGTCGCCACGATCATCTCCTACCTCACCGGCCCGGTCAGCGTGATGACCCTGCGTCGTACCGCGCCGGAACTGCATCGTCCGTTCCGGCTGGCCGGCCTGTCGATCGTCGCCGGCATCGCCTTCATCATGTCCACCGAACTGCTGTACTGGGCCAAGTGGCCGCTGACCGGCGAGATCATCCTGCTGATGGTGGTCGCGCTGCCGGTGTATTTCTATTACCAGGCCAAGGCTGGCTGGCACGACTTCGGGCGGCAGATGAAGGGAGCGTGGTGGCTGGTGTGCTACCTGCCCGTGCTGGCGATCGTGTCGTGGGGTGGCAGCACCACCTTCGGCGGCCATGGCTATCTGCCCTACGGCTGGGATCTGCTGGTGGTCGCCGTGATCGGCCTGGGTTTCTACGTGTGGGGAGTTAAGTCGGGCTGGCGCACACCGTCGGTGGAAGCGGCACGGCTGGAAGCACAGGCCGATTCGAATGCGCCGCTGGTGCCACCGGACGAGGCGACGGCGGAGCGGATCACCGAGCACTGAGCCTCGATCCCCCCAATAGAAGGAACGTAGAAGGAACGCGCGGCGACGAGCCGCGCGTTGTGCATGACATCTGGTGGGAGCGCCGCCCGCCGGGGTGATCCGCGTGAGCCATGGGGTCTATGCTTGGAACCCATGCGCTCTGCTGTCACGTATCTCGTCTTCCTGCTGGGTCTGCTGCTTCTGGTATCCCCGGCCCGGGCCGGGGACAGACCAGGCTTCGATCTTCACCCGGCCGAGGGCGTGCTGCAGCGGCTGTTGCCGCATGAAGCTGCCCGGATCGAACTGGGCACCCTCGCGCCGAAGGAAGGTCACGAGCGCTTCCGCATCTCCAGCGCGAGCGGGCACATCAGAGTCGAAGGCAGCAGCACCAGCGCGCTGCTGTCCGGCGTCAACTGGTATCTGAAATACGTGGCGCAAGTGCAGATCTCGCCGAACGGAGACCGGCTCGACCTGCCGCGCAGGCTGCCGCTGCCGCAAGCGACGATCGAGCAGGAAGCGCTGTATCGCTACCGCTACGCGCTGAACCAGAACACCGACGGCTACACCATGGCGTACTGGGACTGGCCACGCTGGCAACGCGAGATCGACGTGCTGGCGCTGTCGGGGATCAACGCGATGATCGTCGAGCGCGGCATGGATACCGTGCTGTACCAGACCTTCCGCGACTTCGGTTACTCCGATCGCGAGATCCGCGCCTGGATCACCCAGCCGGCGCACCAGAACTGGCAGCTGATGGGCAACCTGTGCTGTTTCGATGGTCCGATCAGCCATGCGTTGATGGCGAAGCGGGTGCAGTCGGCACGGCAAATCATCGCGCGCCTGCGCGAGCTGGGCATCACCCCGGTGCTGCCGGGCTTCTATGGCATCGTGCCGGCCGACTTCGAGAAAAAATTCCCCGCCGCGCACGTGCTGCCGCAGGGCGAATGGGCCGGTTTCACCCGGCCCGGCTGGCTCGACCCGCGCGACCCCATGTTCGCGAAGATGGCTGCGTCGTTCTACCGCCATCAGCGCGAGCTGTTCGGCGACAGCAGCATCTACGACATGGAGGTGTTCCAGGAAGGCGGCAGGTCGGGCGACGTGCCGGTACCCGAGGCCGCGCGCGACGTGCAGGCAGCGTTGCAGAGGGCGCATCCGGATGCCGACTGGATGATGCTGGCCTGGCAGGGCAACCCGCGCCAGGATCTGCTGGCCGGCGTCGACCGCAAGCATCTGTTCGTCATCGACATCGATCATGACCGCGTGCCGCGCGACGACCGCGAGCGGGATTTCCAGGATGCCCCGTTCCTGTTCGGCGGCCTGTGGGAATTCGGTGGGCGCACCACCCTGGGCGCTGATACCCGCAACATCACCACGCGCCTGCAGCGGATCGGGCAGACCAACCCGAACATGGTCGGCACCGCGCTGTTCACCGAGGGCATGGACACCAATCCGTTCGCCTTCGACCTGTTCAGCGAGATGGCCTGGCGCAGCGCGCCAGTCGACCTGAGCCAGTGGACCGCCGACTACGTGCGCCGCCGCTACGGCGCGGCCGATCCGCATGCGCTGGCTGCATGGAAGATCCTGCTCGATACCGCCTACGACATCCGCATCGACAAGGTCGAGTTCAACAGCGAGCGCGATGCAGCGCAGGAATCGCTGTTCGACGCCCAGCCCAGCCTGACCACCAACCGCGCCTCGCACTGGTCGCCCGAGGCGATGCGCTACGACCCGCAGGCCTTCGCCCGCGCGCTGCCCGAGATGCTGCAGGTGGCGCCCGCACTGCGTAGCAGCGAGACCTATCAGTACGATCTGGTTGATATCGCCCGCCAGACCCTGGCCAATGAAAGCCGCATCCTGCTACCGCAGATCAAGACCGCCTACGACAACAAGGATCGGCAGCGCTTCGAGGCGCTGACCACGCGCTGGCTCCAGCTGATGCAGCTGCAGGACCAATTGCTGGCCAGCAACCGATGGTTCCTGCTCGGCAGCTGGTTGGCGCGGGTGCCGGGGTGGGCGTCCGATGCGGATGAACTGGCGCGACTCGAGCATGACGCGCGCTCGATCCTGACCACCTGGGGCGAGCGCAAGGCCAGCGAGGGCGCCGACCTCCACGACTACGGCAACAAGGACTGGGCCGGGCTTACCCGCGACTATTACCTGCCGCGCTGGAAGCGTTACTTCGCCTCGCTCGACGCAGCGCTGCGCACCGGCCAGCCCGCCATGCCGATCGACTGGTATGCGCTGGGCAATGCGTGGAACCATGGCAACCAGCACTATGCGAGCGAGCCGCAAGGGAATGCCTGGGACGTCGCGAGCGAGGTGGCCAGCGCACTGCACCTCGGCGAGCCGAGGTCCGCCAGCCCGTAGGCTGACCGTGTCGCGTCACACCACACCAGCGTGTAGGTTGGGGTGAGCGCAGCGAAGCCCAACGTCACCGAAACCGCGATATTGGGCTTCGCTGCGCTCAGCCCAACCTACGGCCGTGCGCTCAGGAGAGCGCCAGCACGTCACCGAGCAAGGCCTGCGCGGTCACTTCCGGCCCTGCCCCCGGTCCCTGGATCACCAGCGGCTGGCTGTTGTAGCGGGTGGTGGTGAGCGCAAACTGGTTGTCGGTGCCGTACAGGCGTGCGGCGGGATGGGTAAGTGGCACTTCGACCAGGCCGACGCGCGCCCGGCCGCGCTGGTTGAGACGGGCGAGGAAGCGCAGCACGTTGCCGCGGGATTTCGCTTCGGCATGCCGGTGCGCGAGCGGTGCGTCCAGTTCCTCCAGGCGGGCGAGGAAGGTTTCAGTATCCAATGCGCGCAGCGGTTCGGGCACCAGGCCCTGTACATCCACTTCGTCGGTGCCGAGTGAGAAGCCGGCGTTGCGGGCAATGATCAGCAGCTTGCGTGCCACGTCCTCGCCCGAAAGGTCGGAGCGCGGATCGGGCTCGGTGTAACCAAGCTTGCGTGCCTCGCGCAGCAACTCGGAGAACGGACGGCTGCCGTCATACTGGTTGAACAGCCAGGACAGCGAGCCGGAGAACACACCTTCCAGCGTGAGCAGCGCATCGCCGCAGCTGCGCAGGCGACGCAGGGTGGACAGCACCGGCAGGCCGGCGCCGACGGTGGCCGAATCGCCATAGCGACCGCCATGCGCGACCGCCGCCTGCAGCGCGCGCCAGCCGGGCAGCTCGCCGCCGGCCAGTGCCTTGTTCGCGGTGACCACGTGGTAGCCGCGCCCCAACCACTCGGCGTGGCGCGATGCCAGCGCCGCGCTGGCCGTGGCATCGACGATAACCTTGGCTGCCGCGCCGCTGGCATCCAGCGCCGCCAGCAGGATCGCGTTGTCGCGCGTGTCGCCCTGGCTGTTCAGCTGCTCGCGCAGGTTGCGGCTGGCGAGGCTGGCGGCGGCGGTCTGCTGGCGGCGTGAATTGGCCGCGCCGACCAGTCGCACACCAGCGGCGGCAGGCGTGTTGAGCAGCTTCAGCAGCGCGCCGCCGACCACGCCGGTACCCAGCAGCACGATCGCGATGGCCGAAGCGGCCTTTGTGGGAGCGGCTTCAGCCGCGACAACGGTGCGCGGGACAGTCGCGGCTGAAGCCGCTCCCACATCATCGAGCACCGCGCTCATGCGATTACCCGGCGTTTGGATTTATCCACGGCGGCAGCGCGCAGCAGCGCCGCGTCGAGATCGCGCAGCAGGTCGTCGCCATCCTCGATGCCCACCGACAGTCGCAGCAGGCTGTCGGCGATGCCGGCCGCGCGGCGCGCCTCTACCGCCATCGACGAATGGGTCATCGAGGCAGGATGCGCGATCAGGCTTTCCACCCCACCCAGCGACTCGGCCAGCGAGAAGTATTGCAGGCCATCGACGAACGCCTCGATCTGGGTCACGTCGCCTTCCAGCTCGAAGCTGAGCATGGCGCCGAAACCCTGTTGCTGACGCGCGGCCAGGGCATGCCCGGCGTGAGCAGCGAGGCCGGGGTAATACACCTTGCGTACCGCGGGATGCGCGTCCAGCTGCACGGCGATGCGTTCGGCATTCTCCTGGTGCTGGCGCAGACGCACCGACAAGGTACGCAGGCCACGCAAGGTGAGGTAGCTGTCGAACGGCGCACCGGTGAGGCCATTGCAGTTGGCCCACCATTTCAGCTGCTCGAACACCGCCGCCTCGCGCGCCACCACCGCGCCGCCGACCACGTCGCTGTGGCCGTTGATGTACTTGGTGGTGGAATGCACCACCACGTCCGCACCGAGCAGCAGCGGCTGTTGCAGCGCCGGCGACAGGAAGGTGTTGTCGACCACCACCAGCGCACCCACCGCATGCGCGGCCTGCGCCACGTGGCGGATGTCGGTGATGCGCAGCAACGGGTTGGACGGCGTCTCCACCCACACCAGCGCCGGCTTCTGCGCGAGACCCGCGGCGAGCGAGACACTGTCGGTGAGGTCGGCAAACTCGACGCTGAAGCGGCCCTTCTTCGCCCACGCATCGAGCAAGCGCCAGGTACCGCCGTAGCAATCATGCGCAGCGAGGACCCTCGCCCCCGCCGGCACCAGTTCCAGCGCCAATGCCACCGCCGACATGCCGCTGGACGTCACCACCGCGCCGGCGCCCTGCTCCAGCTCCGCCAGCGCATTGCCGAGCAGGTCGCGGGTGGGGTTGCCGCTGCGCGAGTAGTCATAGGCGCGCTTGCCACCGAGGCCGGCGAAACTGTAGTTGCTCGACAGGTGCAGCGGCGGCACTACCGCGCCGTGCTGGGTGTCGCTCTCGATGCCGGCGCGCACGGCGCGGGTACAGGGGGCAGAGGTATCGCTCATGTCCATCTCCAGATCTATTCGTCGTAGCGTTTTCTTGTAGGAGCGCACCCTGTGCGCGATGTTCTTCGATGGCATAACGAAGAGCTTTCGCGCACAGGTGCGCTCCTACGCGAGGGCCTCGCGCAGCAGCGGGGCGAGCTGCTCGGGTTCTTTCAGGAAGGCGTCGTGGCCGTACGGCGACTCGACCACTTCCAGCGTGGCTGGGCCATGCAGGCGACGCTGCAGTTCGCACAGGTCGACCAACGGCACCAGCCGGTCGGACGGGAATCCGATCAAGGTGGCCGGCGTCGGGACCTGCTCCGGCTTCACGTCGTGCAGGTCGATCGACTCGGACAGCGCGAGGAAGCGATCCGCATCGAAGCGCTCGACGAAGCGGCGGCCCTGATGCTCCAGATAATCCTCGACCGGGAAATGAAAGCGCTCGTCACGCCATTCCGGGCCACCGGCAAAACGCCGGCCGAATTCGCCGCTGCCGCGGTAGGTGGTGATCGCCAGTTGGCGCGCCAGCGCCAGCGCCTCGTCGACCCGCCCGGTCGACTGGCCCAGCCGCACGATGCCGCGCTGCACGCTGCGCTGCGCTGTGGCCAGCGGGTGCGGCCGGTGTGCGCCGGCCAGCAGCAGCAGCCGGTCGACACTGCGCGGATGCCGCGCGGCAAACGCCAGCGCCACCATCGCACCGTACGAGGAACCGATGAAGGCATGCGCCTGCGCAATGCCCAGCGCCTGCAGCAGTGCGGCCAGCGCGTCAGCCTGGTCCTCGCTGGAAACCGCCTCGACGCCCAGCTCGGCCGGCACCAGCCAGTCGATCGCCAGCACGCGCCAGCGCGCCAGGTCGATCGCCGCGCCGGTGCCCACCAGCGCCTGCCACCAGCCCGGCACGGCATGGCCATCCAGCGCGGTGACATCGCGATCAGCCGAAATGCCGCCCTGCACGATCAGCGTCGGCGCATCCGGCGCACCGCACCACAGGTAACGCACCTCGACCTCGCGCGAGCCGCTGCCGTATTTCGGGGTGAGCTGCAGGCGACGCGTGCTGCGCTGGGCAGTCAGCTCCTGGCGTGCAGGCAGCAGCTCCGAAATGCCGGCAGACGCGGCATAGCTGGTTTCGGCATGGCTGGCTTCGGGCAGGAAGGTCATCTCGTTCTCCGGTCGGCATCGTCCTGCGCAGTACCGGAAAGGTCGCCTGTCCGGGATCGGCAGCAGATCGCTGCGATACGGATGACGCCCATCTACCGGTAGGTGCCGAAGCACCGCCGCAGGAGTTGGCACCATGACGGAAACATTCCGCAGGTTGCCCCGGCTTCAAAGGGCCTGTCCCTCAGCCGGTCTCGATGAGTAGGGCGGATAGTGAACGCCTTGTTTCTTCGTGTCAATAGACGTCTAAACATCTAAACGCATATATGTTTATTCGTTATAACAATTTGTGCGAGTCATGAAACGGCAGCATGCTTGTCATCCACACCACCACCCGGAGTACCCCATGGGCCTGCAACTGGGCGACATCGCACCCGACTTCACCCTCGACTCCACCGAAGGCCCGGTCCATTTCCATGACTATGCCGGCAGCCAGTGGGTGGTGTTCTTCTCGCATCCGAAGGACTTCACCCCGGTATGCACCACCGAGCTGGGCGTGTTTGCGCGCCGCAAGAGCGAGTTCGATGCACGCAACACGCAGCTGCTCGGCCTGTCGGTCGATTCGGTGGCCGACCACAAGGGCTGGGCGAAGGACGTCGAGGATGTCGGTGGCAGCGCGATCAACTATCCGCTGCTGGCCGACCCCGAGCTGGAAGTGGCGAAGCTGTACGGCATGTTTCACCCCAAGGCCGACCCCAAGGTCACCGTGCGCTCGGTGTTCATCATCGACCCGAACAAGAAGGTGCGGTTGATCCTCACCTATCCACCCAGTGCCGGCCGCAACGTCGACGAAGTGCTGCGCGTGCTCGACTCGCTGCAGCTCACCGACGGCCGCAAGCTGACCACGCCGGTCGACTGGCAGCCGGGCGATGACGTGATCATCGCGCCGTCGGTTTCCGACGCCGATGCGAAGCAGCTTTATCCCGCCGGCTGGAAGACCTTGAAGCCCTACCTGCGACTGGTGCCGGCGCCGCAGGCTTGACCGCCACCTTGCGCCCTGCCCTGCTGAGAACAGGCAGAGGAGCAGAATCCACGCACCCGCCCCTCACGCCTTCATCCATGAACATCCAGCCCGATCTTGCCGCCACCGTTGGCCACACCCCGCTGCTGCGCCTGCGTCATGCCTCCGCGCTGACCGGCTGCGAGATCCTGGCCAAGGCGGAATTCCTGAATCCCGGTGGCTCGATCAAGGACCGCACCGCACTCGGCCTGCTGCGTGATGCCGAACGGCGCGGTCTGATCCGTCCCGGCGGCAGCATCGTCGAAGGCACCGCCGGCAATACCGGCATCGGGCTGGCCCTGCTCGGCGCGAGCCTGGGCTATCGCACGGTGATCTTCATGCCGGAGACGCAGAGCCGCGAGAAGATCGACGCGCTGCGCGTCACCGGTGCCGAGGTGCGGCTGGTACCCGCCGTGCCGTACAAGGATCCAAACCACTACGCGCATCACGCGCGCCGGCACGCCGAGGCACTGAACGCCGCCGACAGCGGCAGCGCGTGGTTCGCCAACCAGTTCGACAACACCGCCAACCGCGACTTCCACGAAGCGACCACCGGCGTGGAAATCTGGCAAGACACTGGCGGTCGCGTGGACGGCTTCGTCTGCGCCGCCGGCACCGGCGGCACCCTGGCCGGCGTCGGCCGTGCACTGAAGGCGCGCCAGCCTGGCGTGCGCATTGCACTGGCCGACCCGGCAGGCTCCGCGCTGGCCAGCTACGTCAACACCGGCGAACTGGTCGCCAGCGGCAATTCGATCAGCGAAGGCATCGGCTCCAGCCGCGTCACCGCGAACTTCGACGGCGCGCCGATCGACCTGGCCTGGTCGATCCCCGACGACGAGTCGGTGCCGCTGGTGCATCAGTTGCTGCAGCAGGAAGGCTGGTGTGTCGGCGGCTCCAGCGGCGTCAACCTGGCCGGTGCGATCCGCCTCGCGCGCGAGCTGGGTCCGGGCCACACCATCGTCACCGTGCTCGCCGACGCCGGCATGCGCTACCAGGCCAAGCTGTTCAATCCGGCGTTCCTGCGCGAGAAAGGCATTCCGGTACCGGACTGGCTGGCGCGGGCGTTTCCCGGATCGAATCCCGCAACCTGCGTAGGGCGGGCAGAACAGCAACACCAGCAC
>JBOHYM010000042.1:0-9288 GCA_050737735.1 Rhodanobacter sp.
CTGTCGTTCCTGGTCCTGTACCAGCTCACCATGGGCGGTGCCGTCGAATACAACCAGAACATCTACACCTGGTTCCAGATCGGCCACTTCAACGCCAGCATCGGATTCATGGTCGACCGGCTGACCGCGATGATGCTGGTGGTGGTGAGCTTCGTGTCGCTGTTGGTGCATGTCTACACCATCGGCTACATGGCGGACGACGACGGCTACACGCGCTTCTTCAGCTATATCTCGCTGTTCACCTTCTCGATGTTCATGCTGGTCATGAGCAACAACTTCATGCAGCTGTTCTTCGGCTGGGAAGCGGTGGGCCTGGTGTCGTACCTGCTGATCGGCTTCTGGTACAAGCGGCCGACCGCGATCTTCGCCAACCTGAAGGCGTTCCTGGTCAACCGCGTGGGCGATTTCGGTTTCCTGCTCGGCATCGCGGCAGTGCTGTATTTCCTCGGCACGCTGGATTACGCCACCGCGTTCAGTGCCGCGCCCGGGCTGCTTGGCAAGACCCTGCAGATCACGGCCGGCACGCAGTGGGACGCGGCCACGGTGATCTGCATCTGCCTGTTCATCGGTGCGATGGGCAAGTCGGCCCAGGTGCCCTTGCACGTGTGGCTGCCCGACTCGATGGAAGGCCCGACGCCGATCTCCGCGCTGATCCACGCGGCGACGATGGTGACCGCCGGCATCTTCATGGTGGCGCGCATGTCGCCGCTGTTCGAGATGTCATCGACCGCACTGAGCTTCGTGCTGGTGATCGGCGCGACCACGGCGCTTTTCACCGGGTTGATTGGCATAGTCCAAAATGACATCAAGCGTGTGATCGCGTATTCCACGCTATCGCAGCTTGGCTACATGACCGTGGCGCTGGGCGTGTCGATGTACTCGGGCGCGGTGTTCCACCTGATGACCCACGCGTTCTTCAAGGCGCTGCTGTTCCTCGGTGCCGGCTCGGTGATCATCGCGATGCATCACGAGCAGGACATGCGCTACATGGGCGGTCTGCGCAAGTACATGCCGATCACCTGGATCACCATGTGGATCGGCTCGCTGGCGCTGGTGGCGGTGCCGTTCACCTCGGGCTTCTACTCGAAGGACGCGATCATCGAGGCGGTCGGCGAGTCGCACCGCTGGGGTGCGCACTACGCCTACTTCTGCGTGATGCTCGGTGCGCTGGTGACCGGCTTGTACACGTTCCGCCAGATGTATCTGACCTTCCACGGCAAGGAACGCTTCACCGTCATCGAGCATCATGGCCATGGCCACCATGACGACGATCACGGCCACCATGAACCGGGCGTGCTGGACCATGCACCGAAGGAATCGCCGTGGGTGGTCACGTTGCCGCTGGTGCTGCTGGCGATCCCGTCGCTGCTGGTCGGTTTCTTCACGGTCGGGCCGGTGTTGTTCGGCAACTGGTTCGGCAGCGCGATTCATGTGGACGAGGCGAACAACGTGCTGGCCGAACTGGGTCAGGACTTCCACGGTTCGTTGGCGATGGCGCTGCACGGCTTCACCCAGCTGCCGTTCTTCCTGGTGCTGGCTGCGTTCGTGAGCACCACGTATATCTATCTGTTCAACCCGGCGCTGGCTGGCAAGATCAAGTCTGCGTTGAAGCCGTTGTGGATTGTGCTTGATCGCAAGTACTGGGTCGACGACGTCTACTTCGCGCTGTTTGCCCGTGGCGGCGTCAAGCTCGGTCGCCTGTTCTGGAAGGCGGGCGACACCGCGGTGATCGATGACACCATGGTCAACGGCTCGGTGAGCGTGATCCACCGCATCGCTGCCACGATGCGTCGCCTGCAATCGGGTTATCTCTATCACTACGCCTTCGCGATGATCCTCGGCCTGATCCTGCTGCTTGGCGGGTACTGGTTCTTTGGTTCCGCGCTGGTCGGTTCCGCGCTGGCCGGGCAATAAGGGAAGCAAGCACACATGTTCAATCACTTGCTCAGCCTGCTGATCTGGCTCCCCGTCGCCGGTGCCATCCCCGTGCTGCTTGCCGGCGCCGCCCGGCCCAACCTGGCGCGCTGGCTGTCCTTGCTGGTGGCCGTGCTGACCTTCGTGGTCAGCCTGTTCCTGCTGGTGCAGTACCAGCCCGATGCTGGCGGCATGCAGTTGACCGAAAGCTATCTGTGGATCGCCTCATGGGGCGTCCACTACGGGCTGGCGGTCGACGGTATCTCGGTGGCGCTGATCCTGATGACCACCTTCGTCGGCATCCTGGTGATCGCCGGCGCGTGGCAGGTCATTCAGGACAAGCCACACCAGTACATGGCCGCGATGCTGATCCTGGAAGGCCTGCTGATCGGCGTTTTCTGCGCCACCGACGCGCTGCTGTTCTACGCGTTGTTCGAGGCGATCCTGATCCCGATGTTCATCCTGATCGGTATCTGGGGTGGACCGCGCCGCGTGTATGCGACGCTGAAGTTCTTCATCTACACGTTCTTCGGCTCGGTCTTCATGCTGATCGCGCTGCTGTACCTGTACCAGAAGGCCGGCACGTTTGACCTGGCCACGCTGGCGGCGTTGCCGCTGACGATGCAGGAGCAGACCTGGATCTTCTTCGCCTTCCTGATCGCGTTCGCGATCAAGGTGCCGATGGTGCCGGTGCATACCTGGTTGCCGGATGCCCACGTCGAGGCGCCGACCGGTGGCTCGGTAGTGCTGGCGGCGGTGATGCTGAAGGTCGGCACCTACGGAATGCTGCGTTTCATCCTGCCGATCGTGCCGGACGCGGGCGCGCATTTCGCCTGGCTGATCATCGTGCTGAGCCTGATCGCGATTGTCTACATCGGCTATGTGGCGCTGGTGCAGGAGGACATGAAGAAGCTGGTGGCGTATTCGTCGGTGGCCCACATGGGCTTCGTCACGCTCGGCATCTTCATCGCGTTCCTGCTGGTGCGCGAATCGGGCAATACCGACATGGCGTTGCTCGGCATGCAGGGCGCCATGATTCAGATGATCTCGCACGGCTTCGTCTCCGGCGCGATGTTTACCTGCATCGGCGTGATGTACGACCGCACGCATACACGCCAGATCAAGGATTACGGCGGCGTCATCAACGTGATGCCGTGGTTCGGCTTTTTCTACGTGCTGTTCGCGATGGCCAATTGCGGCCTGCCGGGTACCAGCGGTTTCGTCGGCGAGTTCATGGTGATCCTGGCCAGCTTCGCAACGAATCCGTGGATCGCCCTGTTTGCCGCATTCACCCTGATCATCGGCGCGGCGTACACGCTGTGGCTGGTCAAGCGCGTGCTGTGGGGCGAGATCACCAATCCGCACGTGGCCGAGATGAAGGAAATCAACGGCCGCGAAACCTTTGTGCTGGTGGCGTTCGCCGCCGCGGTGCTGGCGCTGGGCATCTGGCCACAGCCGCTGGTGCACCTGATGGACAGCTCGGTGTCGCAGCTCGTGCACCAGCTCGCCATTCACAAGATTTGATCGGAATCGAACATGCCGACTTTCAATGACATTCTGATCCTGCTGCCGGAGCTCTATCTGGTAGCTGCGGCATGCGTACTGTTGCTCACAGACGCGTTCATGAAGCCCGAGCAGCGACCGCATCTGCACTGGATTTCGATCTTCGTGCTGCTGGTGGGGATCTACCTGGTGGTTGCCGGCCAGCCGGAGCAGGCCGTGACCGCGTTCGGCGGCATGTTCGTGCGCGACGATGTGTCCGAGATACTCAAGGTCTTTGCGCTGGGCACCACGGCGATGGTGTTCGTCTATGCGCGGCCCTACCTGATCGACCGCAAGCTGCTGACCGGCGAGTTCTACACGCTGATGATCTTCGCGGTGCTCGGCATCATGCTGCTGGTGTCTGCCGGCAACCTGCTGACCGTGTACCTCGGGCTGGAACTGCTCTCGCTGTCGTCGTATGCGCTGGTGGCATTGAACCGCGACGCCAGGCTGCCGTCCGAAGCGGCGATCAAGTACTTCGTGCTGGGTGCACTGGCCTCGGGCATGCTGTTGTACGGCATGTCGATGGTCTATGGCGCTTCCGGCATGGGCGGCACGCCGAGCCTGGACCTGGCGCAGCTGCACAACGTGATGACGTACACCACAGCGCCGAAGTTGCTGCTGTTCGGTCTGATCTTCATGATCGTCGGCATCGGCTTCAAGCTCGGTGCCGCGCCGTTCCACATGTGGATACCGGACGTCTACCAGGGTGCACCGACACCGGTCACCACCTTTATCGCCTCGGGCTCCAAGCTGGCCGCGTTCGGCATGGCGTTCCGCCTGCTCGACTCGGGCATGGGCGATCTGTCGCAGCACTGGCAGATGATGCTTGCGGTGCTTGCGGTGCTGTCGCTGGCGATCGGCAACCTGGTCGCGATCGTGCAGACCAACCTCAAGCGCATGCTGGCGTATTCCACCATCTCGCACATGGGCTATCTGTTGCTGGGGCTTTCCGCCGCAGGGCCGGAAGGCTATGCCGCCGCGATGTTCTACGCGATCTGCTATGCGCTGATGGGCGTGGCCGCGTTCGGCGTGATGCTGGCGCTGACCCGTGCCGGTTTCGAATGTGAGGAGATCGCCGACCTGAAGGGTCTCAACCAGAAGTCGCCGTGGATGGCCTTCCTGATGCTGCTGGCGATGTTCTCGCTGGCCGGCGTGCCACCGCTGTTCGGCTTCTGGGCCAAGGTGCTGGTGCTGGAGGCGGCGATCCACGCGAACATGTTGTGGCTGGCGATCGTCGGCATCGTGTTTGCGATCATCGGCCTGTACTACTACCTGTACGTGATCAAGGTGATGTATTTCGACAAGCCGGTCGAGGGCAGCGTGCTGACGGTGCAGCAGGACAAGCCGTTGCGCGTGGTGCTGTCACTGAATGCATTGGCATTGCTGGTGTTGGGCCTGTACTGGGGGCCGTTGCTGGGCTGGTGCCGGCACGCGTTCGGTTTGTGATGCCGTGTTGGTCGGCCATGATGATGGTGATGCCATCACCCGCCGACTTCGTATCGAATTGTTGAGTTGAGGCTTGCAAGAAACTGGCCACCCCGCTAAACTCTTCGGACTCTGATGCGGGGTGGAGCAGTCTGGCAGCTCGTCGGGCTCATAACCCGAAGGTCGCAGGTTCGAATCCTGCCCCCGCTACCAGATCTTTCTTGATGCAAGAAAGCCTCCTAGTGAGGCTTTTTTGTTGGGCGCAAGGATGCGTCGCACTTGGCCGCAGGTGGGCTACGGTGTCGGAAGGAGCTGTACTGAGGAGGAACATCGGCGAGATAAGGAAATGGGCCGTTGGAGCCCTTTTTTTGTTTCTGCTGTTCTGAAAGCGCGATTTGGCAAGGCGAATCCATGGATACACAGGCACTGGCACAACGCTTCACCGAGGTACTGGTCGATCTGGGCCTGGAATGCCTCGGCGTGGAGTTCACCCCGTCGCATGGACAGAGTACCCTGCGCGTTTACTTGGACTTGCTGGACAAGAGCGGGCCTGACGGCGAGCGTCGTGAAGTCGGCATCGAGGATTGCGAGACCGCCAGTCGCGAGTTGTCCGCGTTGCTGGATGTCGAGGATCCCATTCCCGGTAATTACGTGCTGGAAGTTTCTTCGCCGGGTATCGATCGACCGCTGTTTACTGCTGCACAGTTTGCGAAAGTCAGCGGGCAGGAAGTGAAGTTGCTGCTGAAGGCGCCGCTGGAAGGGCGTCGTCGCCTGCGCGGCAAGCTGGTTTCGGTGGAAGCCGAACACATCGTGCTGGAAGCGGAAGGCAAGACATTCGAATTCGAGCATGCGCTGGTGGAAAGTGCGCGTGTGGTGCCGGACTGGGTGGCGCTGGGTTATGCGCCGCAGCCCAAGCCCGGCAGCAAGATACCCGGCAAGAAGAAGGCCGGCGCTTGATTGAAGAGTGCGATCATGGATGGTCGTTTGTTGATCCTCGCGTTCAAGGATGAATGCAAAAAGTATGAAGAGTGCGGCCATGGTTGGCCGTTTTTTGATCCCCGCGTTCAAGGATGAACGCAAAAGTCAACGATTGGACGCCGCTGGGCGCCTATGGAGTTGTTGCAATGAGCAAAGAACTTTTGCTGGTCGTCGAGGCCGTCGCCAATGAAAAGGGCGTACCGCTCGATGTAATTTTCGAGGCGATGGAGGCCGCTCTGGCCTCGGCCGCGAAGAAGCGCTATCCGGACGAGGAGCCGGATATCCGCGTATCGATCAACCACGATACCGGCGAGTACGAGACCTTCCGCCGTTGGGAAGTCATTGCCGACGATGGCGAGATGGAATCGCCGTCGTACCAGCTGCGCCTGATGGATGCGCTGGACGAGCGTGCCGACGCCGAAGTGGGTGAATACATCGAGCAGCAGGTCGAGAACGCTGAATTCGGGCGCATCGCCGCGCAGGCCGCCAAGCAGGTGATCGTGCAGCGCGTGCGCGAGGCCGAGCGCCAGCAGGTGGTCGATGCATTTGCCGATCGCGTCGGCGAGCTGGTGACCGGTATCGTCAAGCGCGTCGAGCGCGGCAACATCTATCTCGACCTGGGCAGCAATGCCGAGGCGTTCATTCCGCGCGACAAGACGATTCCGCGCGAATCGGCCCGCGTTGGCGACCGCGTGCGTGGCTACCTTTACGAAGTGAAGTCGGAAGCGCG
Organism: Rhodanobacter sp.; assembly: GCA_050737735.1. Taxonomy (GTDB): domain Bacteria; phylum Pseudomonadota; class Gammaproteobacteria; order Xanthomonadales; family Rhodanobacteraceae; genus Rhodanobacter. The sequence goes on from JBOHYM010000042.1 coordinate 6,593, forward strand.
CGGTCCGCAACTGTTCGTGTCACGCGCGGCGCCGGAATTCATGATCGAGCTGTTCAAGCTCGAAGTGCCGGAAGTCGGCCAGGGTCTGGTCGAGATCAAGGGCTGCGCCCGCGATCCGGGTGACCGCGCGAAGATCGCCGTGTTGGCGCATGACAGTCGCACCGATCCGATCGGCGCCTGCATCGGCATGCGCGGTTCGCGCGTGCAGGCAGTCTCCAACGACCTCAATGGCGAGCGCGTCGACATCATCCTGTGGCACGAGAACCAGGCGCAGTTCGTCATCAATGCGATGGCGCCGGCGGAAGTGCAGTCGATCATCATGGACGAGGAAAAACATTCGATGGACATCGCGGTGGCCGAGGACAAGCTGTCCCAGGCGATCGGCCGCGGTGGCCAGAACGTGCGACTGGCCAGCAAGCTGACCGGCTGGCAGCTCAACGTGATGACACAGGACCAGGTCACCGCCAAGAGCGAGTCCGAGCAGGAAGCCGCGCGCCAATTGTTCATGGACAAGCTGGAAGTGGATCAGGAGATTGCGGTCATCCTGGTGCAGGAAGGCTTCTCCAGCGTCGAGGAAATCGCCTACGTACCCAGCGCCGAGCTGCTGGCGGTGGAGGGCTTCGACGAGGACATCGTCGAGGAACTGCGTGCCCGTGCCCGCGATGCGCTGTTGACCGAGGCGCTGGCGGTGGAGGAGGGCGTCGACGAGCATCAGCCGTCCGAGGAGCTGCTGGCACTGGATGGCATGGACGAGACGACGGCCTATGCATTGGCTGCCCGTGAAGTGAGCACGGTCGACGATCTGGCGGATCTGGCGGTAGATGACCTGATCGATATCGAAGGGATGAATGAGGAACGCGCTGCAGCACTGATCATGGCGGCACGTGCGCCGATGATCGCGCGGCTGGAGAAAGGCGGCTAACCGCGGGCGGCGGCACCCCTGGACGGGTGTGCCGGGAAAGGCTTTACAGGCCTTTCACCAGGGATGGAGGTGGCGGCATGGATAATGTCGCACTGATGATAAGGGCCTAACAGGGTCCGAGCGCGGGAACGGCGGAGCAGAGAACACGATGTCGGACGTCACGATCAAACAACTCGCCCAGGTACTGGGCATGCCGGTCGACAAGCTGCTGACGCAGCTTGGCGAGGCGGGCATGAAATTTTCCGATCAGGAGCAAGTCATCAGCAGCACCGAAAAGGTGAAACTGCTGGGCTTCCTGCGCCGCACGCATGGCAAGAACGAAGCTGCCGCCGAGGTCGAGGACAGCGCACCGCGCCAGATCACCCTCAAGCGACGCACCGTCGGTGAACTCAAGGTGGCCACGCCCGGTGGTCGCGGTGCGACCGGTGCAGCCAAGACGGTCAATGTCGAAGTGCGCGCCAAGCGGACCTACGTCAAGCGCAGCGTGATCGCCGAGGAAGCCAGTGCCGACGGCGAGCGCGAGGAGGCTGTGCGCAAACTGCAGGAGTCCCAGCAGCAGCGCGAGCAGGAAGAGCGCGAGCGGCTTGAGACCGAGCAGCGTCGTCAGGAGGAAGCGCAGCAGCGTGCCTTCGACGAGCAGCAGGAACAGGCGCGGCGCCAGTCCGAGGCGAAGGTAGCCATCGAGACGGATGCGGCTGCCGCGCCGGAGGCTGTCACGGCTCCGCTGGCCGAGGCTGTGCCGACGGACAGGAACGAAGACGAATCTGCGGCCGTGCAGCGCATGGATCAGCGCGATCTGGGCATGATCCTGCCGCGCATCCACGAACCGCGCAAACGCGAAAAGCTGGTCAAGCCGGTGCCCGCACCAGCACCAGCACCCGTGGCAGCGGCTGCTCCGGCAGCGCCGGCGGCTCGTCCCGGCGCGGTTCGCCCCGGTGCGACTGGCAACGCGGCAGCACCTGTGGCATCCGGTGACGCCGGTCGCGGCAAGGCCCCGCGGCATGGCCGCGAACGTGACGAGACTGCCGGCAGCAAGGAAGAGCGCGATGGCAGCAAGCGTTTCGCTGGCGGCCAGATGCACCTGAGCGATGCCGATCGTGCGCGCCGCTCCTCCTCCAGCAACAAGCGTGGCAAGCCCGGTCGTGGCAACGTCCGCGAAATGTCGCGCGGCAGCAGCAATGCGCCATCCGGTCCGCATGGCTTCTCGCGCCCTACCGCACCGGTGGTGCGTGAAGTGATGGTGGGCGACGCCAACGTCGTCGCCGAGCTGGCGCAGAAAATGGCGGTCAAGGGTTCCGAAGTAGTCAAGGCGCTGTTCAAGATGGGCGTGATGGCGACCATCAACCAGACCATCGATCACGATACCGCGGTGCTGGTGGTCGAGGAGCTTGGTCATACGCCGGTGGCCGACAGCCAGAACAATGCCGAGGAAACGCTGGCGGCACATACCCAGAACGTCGAACTGGAAGGCGAGAAGATCACGCGCCCGCCGGTGGTGACCATCATGGGCCATGTCGATCACGGCAAGACCTCGCTGCTCGATTACATCCGCACCACCAAGGTGGCGGCCGGCGAAGCCGGTGGCATCACCCAGCACATCGGTGCGTATCACGTGGAAACGTCGAAGGGCGTGATCACCTTCCTGGACACGCCGGGACACGCCGCGTTCACCTCGATGCGCGCCCGTGGCGCACAGTCGACCGATATCGTGGTGCTGGTGGTGGCTGCCGACGACGGTGTGATGCCGCAGACGGTGGAAGCGGTGAAGCATGCG
>JBOHYM010000043.1:0-14352 GCA_050737735.1 Rhodanobacter sp.
GTGAGGGGCGGGACGATATCTCCCACGGTCTGTGCCACTGGCCAGATGCGACTAAGGTCCCTCCACCCCGGCAAGCCCTTTCTGACTCGCCGTGGATAAACATACAAGCGACTTCAGTCGCGACGCCCTTGATCTATTTCGCGGAAGTGCGGGAAAAGTATCGCGACTGAAGTCGCGCCCACACACCAGCGTCCAGTCGCACGTTGCCCGCAAATCGTGGTCAGCGCAGACCGGTCTCGGCGCGTGCAATCACCATCCGCTGGATCTCGCTGGTGCCCTCGTAGATCTCGGTGATCTTGGCGTCGCGGAAGTAACGCTCCAGCGGCATCTCCTTCGAATAGCCCATGCCGCCGTGGATCTGCACCGCCTGATGGCTGATCCACATCGCCGCTTCCGACGCGGTGAGCTTGGCGATCGCCGCCTCGGTACCGAAGCGGCCACCGTTCTTCTCGGCTTCGCCCTTCGCCCACGCCGCGCGCAGGGTCAGCAGGGTCGCCGTATCCAGCTTGCACTTCATGTCGGCGATCTTCGACTGGGTCATCTGGAAGGTGCCGATCGGATGGCCGAAGGCCTTGCGGTCGCGCGACCACTGCAGCGTGGCCTCATAGGCGGCACGGCAGATGCCCACCGCTTGCGAAGCGATGCCGATGCGGCCGGCGTCGAGCACGCCCATCGCAATCGAAAAGCCCCTGCCCTCGTCGCCGAGCAGGTTTTCCTTCGGGCAGACGTAGTCGGTGAACTCGATCTCGCAGGTGGCCGAGGCGCGGATGCCGAGCTTCGGCTCGGTCTTGCCGGCATGGAAGCCCGGCAGCTGGGTGTCGATGATGAAGGCCGACACGCCCTTGGCGCCGATGCCCGGCGTGGAGATGGCGAACAGCACGATGTAGCGCGCCACCGGACCGGAGGTGATCCAGCTCTTCTTGCCGTTGATCACCCAGTCGCCGTTCGCATTCTTGCTGGCGCGGGTGTGCATGGCCGAGGCGTCGGAGCCGGACTGTGGCTCGGTCAGCGCATAGGCGCCGATCGCTTCACCGGTGGCGATCGCGCGCACGTACTTCTGCTTCTGCTCCTCGTTGCCATGCTTGAGGATGCCGTTGCAGAACAGCGAATTGTTCACCGACATGATGGTCGAGGTGGCGGCGTCGGCTGCGGCGATCTCGATCATCGCCAGCACATAGGCGATCGGGTCCATGCCGGCGCCGCCGTACTCGTGCGGCACCTCGATACCCATCAGGCCGAGCTGGCCCATCTCGCGGATGTTGTCCAGCGGAAACTCGCCCCTGGCATCCAGTTCAGCCGCTACCGGCACGATGCGCTTCTGTGCAAAGTCACGGGCAATCGACTGGATCGACAGCTGGTCTTCGGTAAAACGGAAATCCATGAATTACTCCCAAGCGCCACTAACAAGCGGCTGATCAAGACGAACGACGGGTGAAGCCACTGGGCCAGCCGACTATTCTAGCGACCCGTGGAACCGGCGTCGTGCCTGACCACGACGGCCGCAAATCTGTGCAGGAGCGCAGCCTGTGCGCGAATGCCTCGCTGTTGATGCCCAAAGCATTCGCGCACAGGGTGTGCTCTACACCCCCGCCTCGCTTGACGCCCCGGCAAACCAAGGCCAGACTTGTTATCTCTGTATCGCGATATAAGGATGCCCGATGGATCTGGCGACCGCCTCCAGCGTGCTTCGGCTGCTGGCCGATCCCACCCGCGTGCGCCTGCTGGCGCTGCTTGAACACGAGGAGCTCACCGTGGCCGAGCTGGCCGCAGTGCTGCACCTGGCCCAACCGCGCGTGTCCACCCATCTGGCCAAGTTGAAGGAGGCGGGCCTGGTGCGCGACCGCCGTGCCGGCGTGTCTGCCTATTACCGCGCCAACAACGAAGGCGATGAAGCACAGCACAGCCTGCTCGTCTCGTTGCGCGAAAGCATCGACGATGCCCTGCTGCGCGAGGACAGCGCACGCCTGCCCGGCGTGTTGGCCAATCGCGCCCGAGAGGAAGGCTGGGCCGATACCGTCGCCGGGGACATGGAGCGCCACTATTCCCCGGGCCGCACCTGGGAAACGCTGGCGCGCTCGCTGCTGCAGTTGCTGGGCACTGGCGACGTGCTGGACATCGCCTCCGGTGACGGCATCACTGCCGAACTGCTGGCGCCACATGCGCATTCGATCGTCTGCGTCGATTCCAGCGTGCGTGTCGTCGAGGCCGCGGCGAAACGGCTCAAGACATACCCCAACGTGCAGGTGCGCCAGGGCGACATGCATGCGTTGGATCTGGGCGAACAACGCTTCGATCTGGTGCTAATGCTGCACGCACTGACCTATGCCGAACACCCAGCCCAGGCCGTGGCCGAGGCCGCGCGACTGCTACGCCCCGGCGGCCGCCTGCTCGCCGTAACGCTGGGCCAGCACGACCACCGCGCCGCAGTCGAACCGTTCGACCATCGCAACCTCGGCTTCAGCGACGAACAGCTCGATGGCTACGCCCGTGCCGCCGGCCTCGACGTACTGAGCTGCACCCGGCTCAGCCGCGAACGCAAGGCACCGCATTTCGAAGTGATCAGCCTGCTCGCGCGCAAGCCGGCCTGAACCGACCTGCTCACTGCAAAACCTCGTTTCATGAAAGGAAGTTCGATGAGTACCCTGCCCTGGCTCCACCCCGATCGCGTCGCCCTGCTGGAGCAGGCGCTGCGCCAGCGCATCCTGATACTCGACGGCGGCATGGGCACCATGTTGCAGGCGCACGAGCTGGACGAAGGTGGTTTTCGCGGCGAGCGTTTCGAGCATGGTCATGACGGCCACGCGCAGATCCACGATAACCATGCCCATCCGGGCGGCTGCGACCTCAAGGGCAACAACGACCTGCTTACGCTGACCAAGCCAGACATCATCCGTGGCGTGCACGATGCTTATCTGGAAGCGGGCGCCGACCTGGTCGAGACCAATACGTTCAACTCCACCCGCATCAGCCAGGCCGACTACAAGCTGCAGCATCTGGCGCATGAGTTGAATCTCGAAGGCGCCCGGCTGGCTCGCGCGGCCTGCGATGCAATGACCGCCAGGACCCCGCACAAGCCACGCTTCGTGATCGGCGTGCTCGGGCCGACCAGCCGCACCGCGTCGCTTTCGCCGGACGTCAACGACCCGGGTTTTCGCAATGTCACGTTCGAGGAACTGGCCGAGAACTACACCGAATCCGCCAACGGCCTGATCGACGGCGGTGCCGACGTGATCATGGTCGAGACGGTCTTCGATACCTTGAACGCCAAGGCCGCGCTGTTCGCGCTGAGCGAGCTGTTCCATCAACGCGGTTCGCGGATGCCGGTGATGATCTCCGGCACCATTACCGACCGCTCCGGGCGCACGCTGTCGGGCCAGACCGCCGAGGCGTTCTATTACTCGGTACGCCATGCACGGCCGCTGTCGGTCGGCTTCAATTGCGCACTCGGCGCGGACGACCTGCGCCCACACATCCAGACGCTGTCGAACCTGGCCGAAAGCTACGTCAGCACCCACCCGAACGCCGGCTTGCCGAATGCGTTCGGCGAATACGACGAGTCGCCCGAGCATATGGCCGGCATCATCGGTGGCTTCGCCCGCGACGGTCTGCTGAACCTGGTCGGCGGCTGCTGCGGTACCACGCCGGCGCATATCAAGGCGATCGCCGAGGCGGTACGCGAATACGCGCCGCGCGCCCTTCCTTCCGCACAAGCGGAGGCCGCATAACATGACCCGTCACACCCGCCTGTCCGGCCTCGAACCGCTGGTCATCACGCCCGACCTGCTGTTCATCAACGTGGGCGAACGTACCAATGTCACCGGCTCGGCGCAGTTCAAGAAGCTGATCAAGGAAGACCGCTACGACGAGGCGGTGGAAGTCGCCCGCCAGCAGGTCGCCAACGGCGCCCAGGTGATCGACATCAACATGGACGAGGGCCTGATCGACTCCGAAGCGGCGATGACCCGCTTCGTAAACCTGATCTCGTCCGAACCCGACATCGCCCGCGTGCCGTTCATGATCGATTCGTCGAAGTGGACGGTGATCGAGGCCGGCCTGCGTTGCCTGCAAGGCAAGGGCATCGTCAACTCGATCTCGATGAAGGAAGGCGAGGCGCAGTTCCTCGAACACGCGCGCAAAGTGCAGCAATACGGCGCCGCCGCGGTGGTGATGGCGTTCGACGAACAGGGGCAGGCCGACACCTGCGAACGCAAAGTGGAGATCTGTTCACGCGCTTACCAACTGCTCACCGAACAGCTCGACTTCCTGCCCGAAGACATCATCTTCGATCCGAACATCTTCGCGATCGCCACCGGCATCGAGGAACACAACAACTACGCGGTGGATTTCATCGAGGCCACGCGCGAACTGAAGCAGCGTTTCCCCGATTGCCACATTTCCGGCGGCGTATCCAACGTGTCGTTCTCGTTCCGCGGCAACAACATCGTGCGTGAGGCGATCCACTCGGTCTTCCTGTACCACGCGATCCGTGCCGGGATGGACATGGGCATCGTCAACGCCGGCGCGCTGACGATCATGGACGACATCGATCCCCCGCTGCGCGAGCGTGTCGAGGACGTGGTGCTCAATCGCCGCGAGGACGCCACCGAGCGGCTGCTGGAGATCGCCGACAACTACAAGGGCAAGCGCGGCGAGGCGGTGGTCGAGACGTTGGCCTGGCGCGAGAAGCCCGTGCGCGAACGGCTCAGCCACGCGCTGGTGCACGGCATCGACCAGTACGTGGTCGAGGACACCGAGGAAGCACGCCAGCTGTCCAGCCGCCCGCTCGACGTGATCGAAGGTCCGCTGATGGATGGCATGAACGTGGTCGGCGACCTGTTCGGCGCCGGCAAGATGTTCCTGCCGCAGGTGGTGAAATCGGCCCGCGTGATGAAGAAGGCGGTGGCTTACCTGCTGCCGTACATCGAGGCGGAAAAACTGCGCACCGGTGACACCGGCAAGAACAATGGCAAGATCATCATGGCCACGGTCAAGGGTGACGTGCACGACATCGGCAAGAACATCGTCGGCGTGGTGCTCCGCTGCAACAACTTCGAGGTGATCGACCTCGGCGTGATGGTGCCGGCGCAGAAAATCCTGGAAGCCGCGATCGCCGAGAAGGCCGACATGATCGGCCTGTCCGGCCTGATCACGCCGTCGCTGGAGGAAATGAGTCAGGTCGCCCGCGAGATGCAGCGGCAGGATTTTCATATCCCGCTGCTTATCGGCGGCGCCACCACCTCGCGCGCGCATACCGCGTTGAAGATCGAGCCGCACTACAAGGCCGGCACGGTGTGGGTGAAGGACGCCTCGCGTGCGGTCGGTGTGGCGCAGTCGCTGGTCAGCAAGGATCTGGTCGCGGACTTCCTCGCCAAGGTACGCGCCGACTACGCCGACGTGCGCGAACGCCATCGCAACCGCGGCCCCGGCAAACAACTGGTGCCGCTGGAGAAGGCCCGCGCACAGCGCTTCCGCTGTGACTGGGCCGCGTACGAACCGCCGCAACCCAACAAACCGGGTGTCACCGTGTTCGACGACTACGATCTGGCCACGATCCGCAAGTACATCGACTGGACACCGTTCTTCCAGGCGTGGGAACTGGCCGGCCACTACCCAGCCATCCTCACCGACGAAGTCGTCGGGCCCCAGGCCAGCGAACTGTTCCGTGATGCGCAGGCGATGCTGGACAAGATCGTCGCCGAGAAATGGCTGACCGCCCGCGCCGTGATCGGCTTGTGGCCTGCGGCGAACATCGGCGATGACGTCGAGGTTTATACCGATACCAGCCGCAAGGAACGGCTCGCCACCCTGCTCAGCCTGCGCCAGCAGGCCGACAAGCCGATCGAGCGGCCGAACCTGTGCCTCGCCGATTTCATCACACCGAAGGAGTTCGACAAGCCCGACTGGATCGGCGGCTTTGCGGTCACCGCCGGCCTTGGTATCGAGGAACACCTGGCGCGCTTCCAGGCCGACTACGACGACTACTCCTCGATCATCCTCAAGGCGCTGGCCGATCGCCTCGCCGAAGCGTTCGCCGAACACATGCACGAGCGCGTACGCCGTGAATTCTGGGGCTTCGTGCCGGACGAATTACTCGACAACGACGCGTTGATCGCCGAGAAATATCGCGGCATCCGTCCTGCTCCCGGTTATCCGGCCTGCCCCGACCACACCGAAAAGACCGCCCTGTTCGCGCTACTCGACGTCACCCACAACACCGGTATCGAACTCACCGAAGGCTTCTCGATGTACCCCGCCGCGGCTGTCTCCGGTTGGTACTACTCGCACCCGGACAGCCAGTACTTCGTGGTCGGCCGGCTCGGCAAGGAACAGGTTGAGGATTACGCCAGACGCAAAGGCTGGAAGCTGGCCGAAGCCGAACGCTGGCTGGCCTCCAACCTCGACTACGAGCCCGAGTGAGCCCTTGGTAGGGCGGGCACCGCCCGCCGGCTTCTCGCCTTCGGAATCAGATGGCACCACGAAAGGTGGCGGGCAGTGCCCACCCTACGCCGCTGCGTGCCCGCGCCGGCGCTCAGGCAATCGTGTCGCCGGTGACGCTGTTCTTGTGGTGGCGCAGGTGCACGACCAGGTTGTAGACCGAGACGAAGGCCGGGAAGAAATTCGAGATGATGCCCACCGAATCGTTCTTGCCCACCGTGAAATAAGCCAGCAGCAACGCGCTACCCAGCACCGACAGCCACCAGAACGACAGCGGCATCACCACCCGCTTGTGCTTGCGCGTGTAGTACAACTGCACGAACCAGCGACTGGTGAACATCACCGAGCCAAGCAGTCCGACGGCCTTCCACGGCGTCAGCTGGAAATGCTGCAGGGCGTGCAGGATGTGGGCGAAATGGGTGCTGAGAAAGTCCATGATCGGGTGCTTTGGCGTTTGAAGAGTGGCGAGTTTACAACCCGGCATGCACCACCGCCCGGGCAGCCAGACATGCGCAACCATTGACCCGCTCCACGACTCCCCCTAGAATCTCGCGTTCTCGGCGGGCGATTAGCTCAGCGGTAGAGCACTGCCTTCACACGGCAGGTGTCGCAAGTTCGATCCTTGCATCGCCCACCACTGATCCAGAAACCGGCCCACGCGGCCGGTTTCGTCGTTTGAACGCCATCAAAAGCGCAGCGTGCGTGTAGCAACGGGCACTTCACACGGCAGATGTCGCGCGTTCGATCCTTGTACCGCCCACCACTGGATTCAACGACAAAGGCCGCCCGATGGGTGGCCTTTGTCGTTGCGTGGATATCGATACAGCAAGCGCCGCATACCGGCTTTTGACTAATCGATGGAAGAGGTCGCGTGCATGCAGTCCATGACCTGCTCGGAATACCAGTCCTGCTGCCCTGACTTTGAATGGTACTTGGCCGTGGTGGTGGCCCCGGTGGCGACGATATCCACCAGCGCGATCATCGAGCCACCATCGCCGCCCCAGAGTTGGAGACTGGTCCCCCCGAACAGCTGTACTGCATCCATATGGGCGGATTTCCCCGACCATTTTCCGGAGACGCAGGCAACCACCTCGTCCACGCTTTGGTCGCTCACGTAATAACCGCTTGCCCGTGAATCACGCAGGCTTTGTGCTTGTGTGCATGCCGTCAGAAGTCCGACGACAGCGATGCAGGCCAGGTATCGTTTCATGATCGTTTGTGTCCGTGGGTTTTCGCGTTGCACCAGATCGTAATCAGTGTATCCGGCTTCCGCTCTCTACGGCGACCGGATGGCCAGGTGACTGTCACCGTTTCGCCTACCGTTGCCGGAACAGGCCAGGCGAAGACTGCGATACCCTCCTCGCCCTGCGACACACTCAGCCCGTTGCGCATGCCCTGGCACGCTTGAGCAGAAGTTCACGCTCTCGTGCATTCTGCGTGAGTGCAGCCGCCCGCTCGAATTCCGGACGGGCTTCGGCGGCACGGCCGAGTTTGAACAACAGGTCGCCGCGCACGGTTGGCAGCAGGTGGTAGTTAGCCAGTGCCGGCTCACCGGCCAGCGCATCGACCAGTTCGAGCCCGGCGGCGGGGCCGGACGCCATTGACACGGCCACCGCACGGTTCAACTCCACGATGGGTGACGGCATCGCCTGTGCGAGCGCCCCATACAACGCAGCGATGCGCTGCCAATCGGTCTGCTCCGCCGTCAGCGCACGTGCATGGCAGGCAGCAATGGCTGCCTGCAACGCATAGGGGCCGAAGGCGCCGCCGAGTTTCTCGGCGTGATCGAGCGCCACCAGCCCGCGACGGATCAGCAGACGATCCCATTGCGCGCGGTTCTGCTCGAGCAACAGGATCGGCTCGCCTTTGCCATTGACGCGGGCGCGCGAACGCGAGGCCTGGATTTCCATCAGCGCGACCAGGCCATGTACCTCCGGCTCGCGTGGCGCGAGCCCGGCCAGCACGCGGCCGAGGCGCAGCGCCTCCTCGCACAGTGCCGGCCGCATCCAGTCCCCGCCGGCCGTCGCAGCATAGCCTTCGTTGAACACGAGATAGATCACCTCGAGTACCGACGACAGGCGTGCCGCCAGCTCCTCGACACGCGGCACCTCGAACGGTACCTCGGCCTTGGCCAGACTGCGCTTGGCACGCACAATGCGCTGGGCAATCGTCGGTTCCGGCACCAGGAACGCTCGTGCGATCTCCTCCGTGGTCAGGCCACCGAGCAATCGCAACGTCAGCGCCACACGTGCCTCGACCGACAACACCGGATGACAGGCAGTAAAGATCAACCGCAGCAGATCGTCGCCGATCGGATCATCCAGAGCTGCCTCTACCTGCGACACGGCGTGTTCCTGCTCGCTCTCCAGTTCGTGCATCAATTCCACATGCTTGCGTTCGAGCAGCTTGCTGCGACGCAGGCGATCGATCGCGCGACGCTTGGCGGTGGTCATCAGCCACGCGCCCGGATTGTCCGGCACGCCCAACTGCGGCCACTGCTCGAGTGCAATGACCAGCGCATCCTGCGCCAGCTCCTCGGCCAAGCCGACGTCGCGCACCATTCGTGCGAGACCAGCGATGAGCCTGGCCGATTCGATTCGCCAGACGGCGTCGATGGCACGGTGGGTATCTGTCGTTGTCATGACGACCGATCACACCATCTGCCTCCCGCCGATGCAAGTATGAAGTGATCAGTTTTCCTCGGCTGCAACTTTCAGGCTGGCAAGCCCACGTTCGAAGTCGCCGCCGACCAGCTTGTCCATGTTGAAGAACATGTGCATGAGCTTCGCGACGTAAGGTTTCGGACCATGCATCGTCCAGGTCAGCATGGTCGAACCGCCCCGCGGTACCAGCGTGAAATCGGCGATGTTATGGGCTTCGAACGGCTTGATGAAATCCAGCTTGATCGTCATGGCGGATGACGACGACGCCATGATTTCCATTCGACCCTGCCCAACCTTGCTGTTGCCCTGCCATTCGTAGACGGCACCCGGACCGCTTGCCGGGCCGCTGTAGCTTCGTTTGATTTCCGGATCGAGCTTCTCCCACGGCGACCAGACGACCCATCGCCGGAAGTCGTTGATGAACGCGAGGATCCTTTCGGGTGGCGCCTTGATCGTCGTCGCGCGCTCCACCTTGAACGTGTCGGACCGGGTCGCCGCGAAAGCGAGCACCGCGACGATCAGGACGACAACGATGATGAGGATGATCTTGAACATGGGTCGCTCCGGTCAGTTCGTAGAAGTACGGCGATGCCACTGGCTGCCGAGGATGACCAACAGCATGAGACGCACGGCTACTGACCCTTCTCGCAGTTGATCATCCATGGCACGCCAAACGGGTCGACCACCATGGCGAAGCGTGCAGCCCAGAAGGTTTTTTCATACGGCATCTGCACGATGCCGCCTTCTTTCAGCGCGTTGTAGATGCGTTCGCCTTCTGCCTCGGTATCGACCTGGATCGATACCGAACAACCCTTGATGCCGTCATACGGCCGATCGGGCGGACAGTCGGAAGCCATCAGCACCTGATCGCCGATTTCCAGTCGCACGTGGATCAGCCAGTCGCGGGTTTCCGCCGGCATGTTCTCGCAGCCGGGGGCTTCCCCGAAACGCATCATGTTGGTGATCTGGCCGCGCAGGCATTGCTCGTAGAACTTGAATGCCGCTTCGGCGTTGCCGTTGAAGATGAGGTAGTTGGTCAGCTGCATAGGGTTGCTCCGTCGGTTTTTGTTGAGGCCGGATCGTGACCCCGCTCATGATTTGGCGGCGATTTGCGCCCGCAGCCGCTCTTCCTGCTCGCGCAGCTCGGGCGTGAGTTCGGCACCGAAATCCTCCGCCTCGAACACCTGGCGCAGCTCGACCTCCGTACCGCCATCGAACGGCGCGCGCTTGAGCCATTCGATCGCCTCGGCCCGCGATTTCACCTGCCACAGCCAGAAGCCGGCGATCAGCTCCTTCGTCTCGGCGAACGGCCCGTCAATCACCGTCCGCTGATGGCCGGAAAACTTCACCCGCACGCCTTTCGAGCTGGGTTGCAGACCTTCGCCGGCCAGCATGATGCCGGCCTTGACCAGTTCCTCGTTGAACTTGCCCATCTCGGTCAGCAACTGCTCGCTCGGCATCATGCCGGCTTCCGAGTCCTTGTCCGCTTTCACTATCACCATGAATCGCATCGTCGTGTCTCCTTCGGATCGTGGGCGGGAAACCCCTACTCTATCCATACGACGAACGGGCCATCGCCAGATCGACATCTTCCGCATCAATATCCGGGAATATTCTCAAGCTATGGGACAGCGGCTAGGTATGCTGTGTCCATTGCGCTCTCAGGGCAGGAAGGGATGAAGGAAAACCCAGGCGGACTGATTGTCCATCGCGGCAGCCGCACCGAGCGGCTGGCTGACGAACTGGCGCAGCAGCTTGAGGCGCAGCGGCCGGGTAATCCACTCGCCGCGCAGACGGTCGTTGTGGCGCATCCGGGCCTGCAGCGCTGGCTGCTCGGTCGTTTTGCACAACGCACCGGCCCGCAGGGTAGCCACGGCATTGCCGCCAACTACGACATGATCCTGCCGTGGCAATGGTTCGAGCGTACCGCCCGCCGCGTGCTGGGCGATGAAGCGCTGATCGGCGGCGCCTACCGGCACGAAGTGCTGCGCTGGCGCCTGTTGATGGCGCTGCCCAGACTGAGCGCAGCGGAAGTCGACGCCTATCTGGCCGGCGATGATGCCGCGCGACGCGGCTTCCAGCTGGCCGAGCATCTGGCCGGCCTGTACACCCAGTACCTGATCTACCGGCCTGACTGGATACTCGACTGGGAGCAGCATCCTGCCCGGCACGGTCGCGACTGGCAGGCAGTGCTGTGGCGACAGCTGCAGGCCTCCATCCACCGCCCGCACCGCGCCCAGCGCAGTGCCGCCCTGCTCGATGCCCTGCGTGCATCCGCTGACCTGGCCAACGATGCCCCACTGCACGTGTTCGGCGTCAGCCATCTGCCGCCTGATGTGCTGCAGGCCCTGCAGGCCACCGCGCTGCACACGTCAGTGCATCTGTATTTCCCCGACCCCTGCCGCGAGTACTGGTCGGACCTGCGCAGTCGGCGTTTCCAGCTGGCGCAGGCAGGCGACCCCGAAGCACTGTATTACGAGATCGGTCATCCGCTGCTGGTGGCGCTGGGCCGCATCGCGCAGGATTTCTGCATCACCCTCGACGAGTGCGACGCCGATGAGGAGCGCGACCCGCTCGACGACGCCGAACCGCTCGCCGGGGCCACCTCCCTGCTGGCCCGGCTGCAGTCGAGCATCCGCTGCCTGCAACCGGAACTGGTCGGCGCAGCGGTCCGCGAACAGCTCGCCGATGGCGCCAAGGCACATGACATCCTGGCCGCCTTGCGCTGGGACGCCAGCCTGCGTGTGCATGCCTGCCACACCCGCCTGCGCGAGCTGGAGGTATTGAAGAACAGCCTGCTGCGCTGTCTCGCCGACGATCCTACCCTGCAGCATCGCGACATCGTGGTAATGGCGCCGGACATCGGCGCGTACGCACCGTACCTGGCCGCCGTGTTCGGCGAGCCTGCGCAATACCGCAGCGATGCGTTGCACATTCCCTGGCACCTGGCCGACGTTGGGCTATCGCGCGCGCATCCGCTGATGAGTGCGTTCGCGCAGTTGCTGGATCTGGCCGAAAGCCGCTTCACGGTCAGCGAGGTATTGGACTTCCTCGACGTGCCGGCGGTAGCCCGACGTTTCGCGATCGATGCTGGCAGTCGCGATGCACTGGAACGCTGGCTGCGTCGCGCCCGCGTGGCCTGGGGACTGGATGCTGCGATGAAGGCCGAGGCCGGTGCGGCAGCCATCGATGCGAACTCATGGGAGTTCGGATTCGATCGCCTGTATGCCGGACTGATCGTTGGCCAGGACGCCAGTGGTCCGTTCGCCGACGCTCAACTGCTCGATGGCATCCTTCCGCTGGATGGCGTCTCCGGCAACGCGGTCGAGGCACTAGGCCAGTTCGACCGCCTGCTCGGCGAACTGCGCAAGGCACGTGACGCCTTCACCAACACGCGACCGCTTGCCGCATGGAGTGAGTGGCTGCTGGAACTGCTCGACGCGTTATTCCTCACCGACCTGCGCGACGACGCCGAGAACAACGCGCTCGATGCGCTGCGCCGGCTTGCCGCCGGTCTCGGCACACAGGCTGCCGAAACCGGGATCACCACGCCGCTGCCATGGAGCGTGGTGCGTGAAGCCGTGAGCGGCGCACTCGAGGCGGTGCCGGAACGTCAGGCCTTCCTGCTCGGCGGGGTGACGTTCTGCGGGCTGGTGCCGCAGCGCTCGATCCCGTTCCGCGTGGTCTGCCTGCTCGGCATGAACGAGGGCGAGTTCCCGCGTCCCGGCAACGACGCCGGGCTCAACCGCATCCTCAGCCAGCCACGTCATGGCGACCGCGACACCCGCAACGAGGATCGCTATCTGTTTCTGGAAGCGATGATGTCGGCCCGTGATGTGCTGCACATCAGTTACGTCGGCGAAGGCGTGCGTGACGGCAAGCCACGCAACCCGGCCGCACCGCTGGCCGAGCTGCTGCAATTCCTCGACGAGCAGCATGGCATCGCTGACGATGCGGAAGCCGACCGACCATGGCGCATCCGTCATCCGCTGCAACCGTTCGACGCGCGCTATTACGAACGCGATGCCCAAGGGCAACCGCGGTACGATCCGCGGCTGTTCTCGTACGATCCGGCGTTCCTCGCCGCGCCATCGAGCGACACTGGCCAGCGCTTCCTCGCCACGACGACAATGCCGAATGCCGAGCCGGCGAACGGCGAGATCGCCCTGGGTACGCTCAAGCGCTATTGGCGCGACCCGGCCAGGGACGCGTTGCTTCGCGGTCACGGCATCAGCCTGCAGGCGCTCGACAGCGTCGGCTGGCCCGATCGCGAACCGCTCGAAACCCGGCTCGACCGGATCGAGCGCATTGATCATCGGCTGCTGTTCGAGACACTCGCCGCCGGTCGCAACAGCCTGCCGACCGAACCACCGGCCTGGTTGGCACGCTCAGGCATGCTCGCGAGCGGTGCCATTGGCACCGAGGCGTATATGCAGTTGCGCGACTCGCTGCAAAGCCTGCTCGACCATGCACATGGCCTGTTTGCGGACGGCACCGCCCAGGCAGCGGCGCAGGCGATCGACCTGGACCTCGGCGGTGACCTGCGCCTGACCGGTGTGGTCGACCGGGTCTTTCACGGTGCCGATGGCCAGCTGCTGCTGTTCGACGCCAAACCGGCACGCGCCGCCGGCCTCAAGGAAATGCTGGCCTTCTATATCGACTGGGCGGCGCTGCGGTTGACGCATGCCGAAACGGTTGGCGCAATGTTTCTGGAGCACCCATCGAACATCAAGGCCGCGCGCACTCCGAAGCTGCTTGACGCGATCCTGATGCAGGACACCGATCAGCTACGCCACGGGTTGCGCTGCCTGATCGAAACGTACCTCGTCGCCGCACGACAACCCTTGCTGTTCTTCCCGCAAACCGCGCTCGCCTACGCCGTCAGCGCACCGGAGGATCGTCTGGCCAAGGCCGCCGCCGCCTGGGCAGGCGATGACTTCAACCGCACCGGCGAGCGCGACTACGCACCCGGTTACGCCGCCTTGCTCGGCCGCGGGCTGGAACTGTTCGATGCAAACCAACCTGCGCACCACGCGTTCGTCGCCGCCACCGAACTGGTCTGCAACGTGCTCGATCCCGCGCACACGATGCTGCTGAAAAAAACCACGGAGACCACCGATGCATCGTGATCCCCAGCACCCCGTAGGAGCGCACCCAGTGCGCGAAACACACCCCCAAAAACAAACCCCACACGGTTCGCTCCAAAGGGGTGCGGGGGGTAACGATTCAAAGGTGGTAGCCGGGGTTTTTTTAA
>JBOHYM010000044.1:0-50121 GCA_050737735.1 Rhodanobacter sp.
CGACGTTCTCACGCGTCTGCCGACCACCCTCGACAAGCACCTCGACAGCTTGCTGCCAACCCGTTGGCATTGCCCTATAAGCTAAACCGTCACCGCGCTTCAAAGTGACGGGGGCGGACGCTTACGATTTGCCTTGCTTGAGGACGACACCGCAGGCCTTGGTTGTCAGCTTCGATTTCATGTCGCTGTTGCCGCCACCGATGCTGCTCAGGTTCGTGGTACTGCCGTCCTTGCCTTTGAGGATGCCGTCTGCGCCACTGGAATAATCGGAGTTGCTCGCCCCGCCTTCAGTCTTGCCGAGCAGTTTGCTTGCGACGCCGGATGCGCCTGAATCGCCACCCGAAACCGGGGTCAGAGTCGATTTTTTTTACAAGCATTGCCCAATATAAGTGCACTCTGTCCCTCTGTTTCTCGAGTACGCGGTGGTGTCGTCAACTTTTGCAGACGGAGCTGAAATCATGTGGGCAAGGATCGTACGGATGAGCCTGCTGGTGCTGAGCGTCGCAGCCATGGGTCAGGCCGCGCTGTTCGGGGTGGGCTTGTTCGTGATAGCAAATGTGTTTTGCGACAGCGGTCCATTGCGCAAGTGCTTTCACACCAGCGTGCTCTTCCTCGGTGCTGGCACATTGATGGCAGCATGCGTACTTCCCGCCATCATTGCCCTGCTCTCGGTGCGGGGGCGCCTTTTCTGGTATTTGAACGTCTACCCCATCTTGCTGATGCTGGTCGGTGGCTTCGCGATGCATTGGCATCAGGCGTTTCCCGCGCTGAGCATGCGTGTTGCCCTGGTGTGTGTGGTGATGGCACTACTGACATGCGCCCATCTGTTCCTTTCAAGACCTTCGGGAAAGCAGGATGGGTAGCGAAGAGCCCAAAACGGGGTCAGGTTCACTTCTTCCAAAAAAACGGGTTCATTTAATTTCGTTTTGCAAATGAACCCGATCCCTTTGTTGGTTAAATCGAGAATTTCCCGGGGCGCGCTCTTGCTTGATCGGCTGATAATGCCAATCACAGTAGTGATTTAACTACCTCCACCTCTTTGACCAGGAACGCCGATCAATGTCCCAAGAGCGATCCGGCCTTGTCCATGGGTGACGACGATCCGCTGCTTCCCAGGAACGATTTGCCTTGCTTGAGGACGACACCGCAGGCCTTGGTTGTCAGCTTCGATTTCATGTCGCTGTTGCCGCCACCGATGCTGCTCAGGTTCGTGGTGCTGCCGTCCTTGCCTTTGAGGATGCCGTCTGCACCACTGGAATAGTCGGAGTTGCTCGCCCCACCTTTAGTCTTGCCGAGCAGTTTGCTTGCAACGCCGGATGCGCCTGAGTCGCCGCCCAGATAGTTGTTTTTGACACAGTACTGCAGGATGCCTGCCACGTTACCCGTGCTTCCGGATTCGCCGCCTCCGGGAAGCATTCCACCCAGCTTCCCGCCGAGGTTACCCAGGCTCTGTGCGCCAACTGATCCGCAGGCCAGGCCAAGAGTGATCGCCACCACATATGTCGTGGCCATACCGCTGATTCGTGTCTTCATGCTCGTCTCTCCATGGGTAGGTGTCTGCATTCAACAACGACGCTCGTTAGCGTTATGTCGATTTAAGGGGACGGAGTGAGCTGGCCCCTTTGAGGCGCAGCTTAACTTCCTCCATCCCCTTTGACCTCCAAGCGGACTCTTTCGACGCATAAATACTAAAACGAAAGAAGGGGGGGGCAGGTTCATTTAATTAGGTTTTGTAAATGAACTTGACCCCATTGATTGCATTGATTGAAATATACCTCTGACCACGGACCTCGTTCTTGATGCATTGATCCGACGTGTGGACGCTGGCCTTCAAAGGCCGCCAGTGCGCATCAGCTACCCTGCTTGAAGATGGCTTTCGGCACCATCACGTGGACACCCTTGTTGTGGTCCACCAGCTCGCTGATGTCGATGTCGCCGGCCACGCTGATCAGCATGTACGCATCGTCGCGGCTCATGTGCTGATGCTCGACCAGGAAGTCGATCATCCCGGCAACCGCCTTGTGCGTGGCCACCGTCAGATCGTCGTCGAAACCCATGCTGATGAAGTCGGTCGGCGTTTCGGCGCGCGGGTAGGGGCCGGTCTTCATGCCCTTGTGCACGATGAATTGCACGGTGCCGACCAGTGAGGTTTCCATTGCGGTGATATCCACCTCGCCATTGCCTTGGCCGGCGTGGCCGTCGCCGATCTGGAACAGTGCGCCGGGGGCGAATACCGGGTAATAGACACTCGAGCCTTCCACCAGCTCCTTGTAGTCCATGTTGCCGCCGATGATGGTGGGTGGCGCGCTGTCGTAGCGACCGAAGCCTGCCGGTGGTGCTACGCCCATGCTGCCGAAGAACGGGTGCAGCGGGATATCGATACCGGGCCCGAAGTGCGCGGTGCGCGTGGTGCGGTCGAGCGGGATGATCTTGACGCGCGCATACGGAAAGTCATCGGTCTGGAAACCGGCGCCGTAGCGAAACGCGTTATACGCGTAGGGAATGGCCAGATCGATCTTGCGGATGCGCACTTCCAGCGTGTCGCCGGGCGCGGCGCCTTCGATGTAGACCGGGCCGGTGAGGATGTGGCCGCCCGGGCCGCGATCCTTGGCGGCCACACCGTTGTAGAGATCGCGCAGGCTCTGCTCCACATCGGCCGGTTTCACGCCAGCCTTTTCCAGGCCCGTCGGGCTGTTGGTGAGCACGGTATGGAACACCACCGTGTCGCCGGACTTGATGCGCAGTACCGGTGGCGTGGTGGCGTCATAGTGACCCCAGGCGACCGTTTTCGGTGTGGCCAGCAAGGTATAGGTCTTGCCGGTTTCCTGACCTTGCTGAGCACGGGCAACCAGTGGGCTGGCCAGCAGGCAGATGGTGAGCGCCGTGGCAGATGTCATGCGCAGGATGGATTGAAGCGAGCTGGATTGAATCCGAAACGTCGACATTTCCGCGTGTCCCCGTTGCTGCCCGGCGAGCTGCCGTAGCCGTCGATACTCCCCATTCGGCGGGACGGACGCAAGCTGCGCTCCCAAGCACGGGATCAAAGTGCACTTTCTTTGAATATCACGCTCTGGAAAGTTGATTCTTACCCGAGTTTTGACGGAGTCAGCCAATGATGGTGCGAGCGAAGTGACTGGGTGCACTGCCAACTTCACGGCGAAAGGCGGTGCTGAAGGCGCTTGCCGATTGATAGCCGATCGCAGCCGCAATGCGTAAGCGGACACTGCCCCTGACCGGTGCAGATCGAATCGCTTCACGCCGTCCAGGTCGAACAGCGAATCACGCTGCAAAAGTTTCCGGCATGGAAATGCGGGTCTTTGTCCACGAGTACGTCTGCCTTGACGTTGCCGAACGTAGTGTCCGGCTTGTGTTTGATGCCGTCATAGAACGTCTGGATGATGTCTTCCTTGAATTGATTGCCTCGCGGATGTGCACGCACGACGGCGTCGCGTTCGGCATCACTGTATTGGTCATATGCCAGGCCAAGCACGTCCATTTCGACGCCAGCTGTGACAAGCGCGATCAAGGGATGCATGTGTTGCGGGATTCCAGGTGTCGTGTGCAGCGCGATGGCTGTCCACACGGTATCGATGTCCTGCTGATGGATGCCGTGGCTTTTCAGGAAGTCGCGTGCGGCGTTGGCTCCGTCTACTTCGAAGCGCTCATGGGCGCTGCTGTGTCGGTGCGTCAGCCCCATGTCGTGAAACATGCAGCCGCAGTAAAGCAATTCCTGATCGAACTTCAATCCGCGACGCTTGCCGGCCAGCGCGCCGAAGTAGTAGACGCGGCTGGAGTGGTGGAACAGCAGGGGAGAGACCGTATCCCGGACGATCTCACTGATTTCGCGGGCGAGTTGGCTGTCGGGAATCGCAACGCTGTTGATGTTGAGGGACATGATGGATCTCCATGGGGTGGGTGGATCCATTCTCGGTGCGCAATCAGTTGTCCTCAACATACGTGATACGCCATATACTGCCATTTCACGCGTCATGCGGACGCGCTGCGGACTCATCCAGAATGGTCAGGACTGTTGCTGTTGTTGCTCTGCCGGGTGTCCAGTTGCTCGATGTTTCCGGCCCGCTGGATGTGTTTGCACAGGCGAATGTCGAAGCAGGCAAAGTGTTCTACGCGTTGAAGGTCATTGCCTGTCAATCCGGCCCTGTCCACAGTTCGTCCGGAGTGCGTGTTCTACCGGATGGGATCGCCGGCGAAGAGACCGGGCGCATAGATACCTTGCTTGTTGCTGGAGCCCCAAACGCCGGGAAGATCGCACTGTCACCCCATGTCCTGAAGTGGCTGCGAACGACAGCCACGCGCAGCCGGCGCTACGGTTCGATTTGCACCGGCGCTTTTGTGCTCGCGGCAACGGGTTTGCTGGATGGGCGTCATGTCACCACCCATTGGGCTGCGGTTGAGGATCTGGCGCGCGCATTTCCCAGGCTGCATATAGACGAGGATGCGCTTTACGTCCGTGACAGGAAACTGCGCACCGCCGCAGGTGTTACGGCGGGCCTGGACCTGGCCCTGGCTCTGGTAGAGGAGGATTTGGGCCGCGAGATCGCCAAGCGTGTCGCTGGGCAGTTGGTGATGTACTTCAAGCGGCCAGGTGGGCAGTTGCAGTTCAGCCGAAAAGGCGAAACGCGGCCTGTCGGGCGCTCTGCGCTACAGGAAGTTCAGCGCTGGGTGGCTGCCACCCCGGAGCTGGATCACAGCATTGCCAGTATGGCAAAGCACGCAGGATTGAGCCCTCGGCACTTCGCGCGGCTGTTCCACACCGAGGTGGGCATAACGCCTGGGACATGGGTGGAGGCCGCGCGTGTCGCTGCTGCCCGGACCTTTCTGGAGAACGGACACGACACGCCAAAGCTGGTGGCTTCCAAATGTGGCTTTGCCAATGCGGACACATTGCGCCGCACATTCAAGAAGCACGTCGGCGTGTCACCGGCTGAATACCGTAAGCAGCATGCTTTGCAATCCGAATAGCTTCCACCGGTGATTCCGCTCGACGAGGCACATGGCATGGTGCTATCCGGCTTGCGGGATTTCCAGATAGCCAAAAACTGCCCTGTGGACGCGCTGTTCCGGCGCAGAAATATCGAGTTCGCCATCTTCAGCAGCCGGAAACCGGGACGGAGAAAGTTAAGCTGCACCTGCTTCTTCCGTTCCCTGCGCCCTTGGGTCAAGCTCCGATCTGTCAGGCCCGTTCCCGCCATCCCGGCAAGGTAGGTGTCATGCATCATTCACGACTTTGTGCACTGTTGATCGACTGCAACACGTCAGACCTTGATCGCGCTGCCCGCTTTTGGGCGGAGGCATTGGGTCGCCCGCTTGACCCCGACCACCCCGGTACTCGCGGGAATTACCGCATGCTGGAGACGCCGCCTGACGAAGCCATGGTTCAAATCCAGAAGATCTCACACGAGAGCAGGGTCCACATCGACATCGAGACCGATGACATCCCGGCCGAGGTGGCCCGGCTGGAGAAGTTGGGTGCCAGCGTGGTCGATCGCCTGGAACGCTGGGTGGTGATGCAGGCCCCGAGCGGACATCGGTTCTGCGTGGTCCGTGTGCAGCGGCCCGGGTTTCCCAAGAACGCGAATCGCTGGGATTGAGAAAGAAGAGGGGGCGGAAAACGGAGCGGGCAAGACGGGGTCAGGTTCGCTTAATGCCGCGTCTACGCACCGTCTTGCCGCGACTTGTCGATCTGCGGCCTCGCTGTTCGTCGTAACTTTGAAAATCGACATTCGACCAGCCACGATCAACCAAGCCAGGACCAAGGAGAAACCACCATGCGCCTTATCACGTTCATGCTCACGCTACTGCTGATGAAAGCAACCACAGCCACGGCCACGCCGGTGCATTACACCCTCGATCCGGACCACACTTACCCCAGCTTCGAAGCTGATCATATGGGCCTGTCGATCTGGCGCGGCAAGTTCGATCACAGCACCGGCACCGCCACACTCGATACGGCCGGTAAAACAGGTGCGATTGATGTCACCGTCGACATCGCCAGCATCGACTTCGGCAATCCGGCGTTGAACAAGGTGATGCTTGGCGCGACGGCACCGATGTGCCAGACGGAGTGCGGCATGTTCTTCGCGGAGAAATATCCGACAGCGCACTATCAGGGCAAGCTCGCGGATTTTGTCGACGGTGCGCCGACCAAGGCAATCGGCACTTTGACGATGCGCGGGGTGACCAAACCGATGACACTCACCATCGACAGGTTCAAATGTGTGCCTGATTTCATGCTTAAGCCAAGACTGCGTTGCGGCGCTGATGCGCTGGGGACGTTCGAGCGAGACGAATTCGGACTTGATGGCGGCAAGTCGTTCGGGATGGATATGAAAGTGACCCTTCGCATTCAGGTCGAAGCGGTTCAGGACAAATGAAACGAAAACAAGGGCCACGGGAAAACGCGATAAGCAGTAACCGGGCCAGAGTCCGTTACTACCGACCCGAAACAGGGGCAGAGTGCACTTAGTAGTGGAGGCATGTTCACTTTTGTCGACAAGTGAACCTGGGCCCGTTTTCGATGCTTAATAGATCAGAGCATCCCTAGGCAATACTGTCTTTCGACTGGGAGAAAAATATGCGTTGTGCACTTGTCTTGCTTGCCATTTTTGCGGTGTCTCCCGCGCTCGCCGACGATCGATCGATGATCACTCAATATGAGCAGCAACTGGTCGATGCCGTGACGAATGGCAAGCCTGAGGTGTGGGTCAAGTATCTCGATCCGGACGTCATCTACGCCGAGGAGGACGGCACCTACAAAGGCAAGGATGCGATGGTGAAGGAGATCAGGCCATTGCCAAAGGGCCTGGGCGGCGACATCAAGGTCGCGCTGCTGTCTTATCACGAGGACGGCGATACGGCCGTCGCGTTATTTCGCCAAATCGAGACGGAATATTATTACGGCCAGACAATCCACGCGAACTACCTGACCAACACGGTGTGGAGGAAGCGTGCCGATGGCTGGAAACAGATTGAAGGCCAGGTGCTGGCGGAGAAGACCGATCCTTCATCGATCACACTGCCTGCAGGCGATCTCGGGAAATTCGCCGGCACATACAAGCTCAGGAACTCGGAGCCGACCTACGCGCTGACCTTGGCGGATGGAAAGCTGATGGGCGCACGTCCCGGCAAGATGTCATCACAATGGAATGCGGAGACGCGCGATGTGTTTTTCATCAAGGGCGATCCGCGCATCCGCAAAATTTTTCAGTACGACGAACACGGCGGTGTCACCGGCTTCATCGAACGTCGCGAGAGTTGGGACGTGGTGTGGGATAAAGTGCACTAGAAGATCAGCTCCAGTAACCGGGTCAGGTTCACTGGAATTGGGTCTGGCGCCTTTGCCTTGAGTTCCGAAACCCAAGATACGTCCTCCACGCATAGGAGCGTCATACCCTTCGCTCATGTGGAAGCACATCCTTCTCTACGCCGCGCTCCTCGCCCTCGGCTCACTCGCGCTGCAGTGGCTCGATGTGCAGCGCATGGCGCGACTGTATCCGGAGTCGGTGTACGACGGACTGCTGGCTGCAGGCTTCCTGACGCTGGGGTTGTGGATCGGGGCGCGGGTGCTGGGACGGCGAGCGGGGGCGCCAACGTTCGACGGGAATCCGAAGGCGCTGGCGGAGCTGGGGATCAGCCCGCGCGAGGTGACGGTGCTCGAAGAACTCGCGGCGGGGCTGTCGAACAAGGAGATCGCACGGCGTCTGGGCGTGTCGCCCAACACAGTGAAGACGCACGTGGCGCGGCTGTACGAGAAACTGGGGGCGACGCGGCGGACGGATGCGGTGCGGCGTGCGCGGGAACTGGGGCTGCTGCGGTAGTAGGGACGAACAGGCTACGGCTTAGGCCGCGCCTGCGGCATGGGGCGCGAAAACATGGGTGATTCGGGCGAAATCACCCGTTCGGGCGATGGACTTCGCTCCGCGCGTGGCCTGCAATGCGGGCTGGTCCAACGAGACGGAGGTGGGTGATGGGGCGCGACATTCTGAAGTACGGCGTGATCGCCGGGCTGGTGGTGGCTGCCGGCATGTGGGCAACCTTGCTGGCGTTCCGTGGCGCGATGCCGCACGGCATGCTCGGCATGGCGCTGGGCTACCTGAGCATGCTGGTGGCGCTGAGCGCCGTGTTCGTGGGGATCAAGCGCCACCGCGACGTGAATTGCGGCGGGGTGATCCGGTTCTGGCCGGCGTTCGGGATGGGGCTGGCGATCTCGCTGATCGCGGGGATCTTCTACGTGCTGGCCTGGGAGCTGGCGCAGGCCACGGTCGTGCCGGATTTCGCCGCACATTATGCCGCGTCGGTGATCGCGAGCGAAAAGGCGAAGGGCATCGACGCGGCGGCATTGGCCAAGCTCACCGCGCAGATGGAGGCGTTCAAGGTGCAGTACGCCAATCCGATGTTCCGGCTGCCGATGACGTTCGCCGAGATCTTCCCGGTAGGCGTGCTGGTATCGCTGGTGTCAGCGGCGGTGCTACGCAACCCGCGGGTGCTCTCGGCGCGGGTCTGAGGCTTCATGCGCGGGCGGGCGTGCCGGTCTGCGCTTTGCCCACCCATGTCGCTCGATGACAGGGAGCTCGGTTTCGGGACGTTCGGCGGCGATGCTGCGCGGCGTTGGCTGATCCTGGGGAGCGGGCCTGCGGTCGCAAATGGGTGTCCGAAAACGGGGCGGAGGAAGTTGGTGCAACTTGACTTCCTCCGCCCCCTTTGATTAGTCCGCTTTCTTATCAGTGGTCAGGGCCGCCGATAAGTCTGCGCCATCATGCCGAGCGGAAAGGCCTTCGTGCTGACCAGCTTGAGTGGCCTCGGCGCGGGCAGCTCAGAGAAGATCGGCAAACCGCTGCCCAACGCGATCGGATAGACCCCCAGGACGTATTCATCGACCAGGTCGTGGGCGATGAGGCTACGCGCGAAGGTGGCGCCTCCGATCGCGACGATCGGCTTGCCGTCCGTAGCCTTCAGCTTGGCAATTTCGTCGGCCAGGTCGCCGCTGGCCACGTAGGCCTCCGCCCAGCTTTCCGCGCCGGGTTGAAGCGGGGTGTCGCCGGCCTTGGCGTCCTTGAGTCCCTGGATGGCCGTCTTCAGCACCGGCGGTCCCTGTTTTGAAAAGACCGCCTTGGGGATCTGGTTCATCGCCGGCGCGAACACCATGGTGGCAGTTGGCCAAAAGGGGGCCATGTCTTGAAAGGAGCGGCTGCCCATGATGATCAGGCTGGCGTTCCACATGTTCTCCACCTTCCAGGCGATGGCCTCCTGGTCACCGCTGAATACCCAATCAAATTCGCCCTTGGGGCCGCTCACAAAGCCGTCGAGCGACATGGACATCCCCAGTATCAACTCTCTCATTGCTTTCTCCTCGCGCTAGGGGCCAGATCAATCGGTTTCGACAACTCGCTTTAGAGCAAAACAGGGGCAGAGCGCCGTTTCTTTGAGGCCGACGCCTTGGAAAATCGACTCTGCCTCCGGTTTCGCGACCCAGAGCAAGCCTTTATCAGTCGGTCGTAGGCTTGCCCGTGAACACCGCCAATTGAGCGGCGAAAGCACGCTTGAAGGCGGGTCGCGCTTCGCCGCGGGCGACATAGGCGGCGAGGTTCGGGTATTCGTCCAGCATGCCCGACACTTTCAACCTGAGCAGGACGCCCACCATCATCAGGTCGCCCGCGCTGAACCCACCATCGAGCCAGTCGGCCTCGCCAAGGCGATCGGAAAGTTCGCCCAGCCGGTGACGGATGCGACCCCGGACAAGAAGCAGGCGCTGCTCGGACCAGGGTTTGTCTCCTTCCAGAAACTTGGCGGTTTGCAGATCAAGGATGGGCGGCTCCACCGTGTTGAGCGCGGCAAACATCCATGTGGTCGCACGTGCCCGCGCATTCGCATCGTCTGGCAGCAGGCCCGCATGGCTCTGCGCGATGTGGAATACGATGGCCCCCGACTCGAACAAGGCGAGATCGCCTTCTTCATAGGTGGGAATCTGCCCGAAAGGATGCAGCGCCCGATGCGCGGGTTCCTTCATCGCACTGAACGAAACCAGACGAACTTCGTAAGGCTGGCCTACTTCTTCAAGCGCCCAGCGAACGCGCGTGTCGCGCGCGAGTCCCTTGCCGCGGTCGGGCGACTGTTCAAAGGCGGTGATGGTGGGGGTCATGGGAAGGCTCCAGGTGATTGCATGACGCCATCGTGTGTCATGTCATGGATGGCGAAGGCCAGAGCAGGAGTCGGAGTGCACGTTTCGAATAGTCGACGCTGACCCTTGCCGTTGCCACGGTGGCTGACAGTGGCCGTCGTCAGCCACGCCGGGCGGCCTCGATGGCGGCGATGTCGATCTTCGTCATCTCCATCATGGCGTCGAACGCGCGCTTGGCCACGGCGGGATCGGGATCGGTGACCGCTGCGATCAGGGCGCGTGGGGTGATCTGCCACGACAGGCCCCACTTATCCTTGCACCACCCGCAGGCGCTGGCCTGGCCGCCGTTGCCGATGATCGCATCCCACAGGCGGTCGGTTTCAGCCTGGTCGTCGGTGATCACCTGGAACGAGAACGCGTCGGTGTGTGGAACTCCAGGTCCGCCATTCAAGCCCAGGCACGGGATGCCCATGACCGTGAACTCGACCATCAGGACATCGCCCTGCTTGCCCGCCGGATAGTCTCCCGGTGCACGATGGACGGCGCCCACGGCGCTATCCGGGAACGTCTTGGCGTAGAACGTCGCGGCGTCCAAAGCGGTGCCGTCATACCAAAGGCAAATCGTGTTCTTGCTGACCATGTGGGTTCTCCAGATTGAGAGCGGCGGGAATGCGCCCTTACTCCCTTCGACGAAGGACGGGCGCGCAGATCGACACCAGGACAGGACAGATTGCGCAAAGCCGGACGGAAGGAGTCAGGCCAGGTTAACTCCGTTCCCTTGTCAGCTCCCCTTGTTACCCGTTCCCTGATAGGGGCCGCCAACCGCTCCCCAGCCCCAGGTGGGCAAGGCGGAGTCGACATCAGGCAGCGAATCCAGCTGGGAATTGATCAGCGCCAGCCGTGTTCCCCATTCGAGATAGCCGACGAAAGCCGAGCGGAATTCGGGGTCGTCCGGTAACCCGACTGCATCGGCGCACTCCAGCAGCAACGTCATCCACCGTGCGCGCTGAGGCTCCGTCAGGTGTTTGCCAAGATGCTGGAGGATCATCGCGTGATGACCGCCGCGTTCCTGGCTGTAGAGCGCCGGTCCACCCAGTACCTCGGCGATGAAAGCGGCGACCAGGCGCGGATGGTCGGCGGCCATGTGGGCGAACAGCGGGGCCAGCAAAGGTTCATCGGTGATGCGCTGATAGAACACTTTGGTCAGCTGCTCGAAGGCGTCACGTCCACCGGCCCATTCGTAGAGGGTGGGTA
Organism: Rhodanobacter sp.; assembly: GCA_050737735.1. GTDB lineage: Bacteria > Pseudomonadota > Gammaproteobacteria > Xanthomonadales > Rhodanobacteraceae > Rhodanobacter. The sequence continues at coordinate 11,393 of JBOHYM010000044.1, forward strand.
CCGCCGTCGGCGCGGTCACGATGCTTTCGCCATGGCGGTGGTGATCTGTTCGTAGTGCCGCATCTCCAGGATGTGGTTCACGTAGGGTTTGATCGCGGCGAAGAATGCCCGGAATTCGCCGCTTTGGCGGAAGCCCTGCATGTGACCTTCGACCGAATCCCATTCGATGCGCAAAATGTAGCAACCAGGTTCGTCCAGGCAACGCGACAACTCGTAACCGAGACAGTGGGACGATGCAGCGAGGCTGCGCCCCGCCTGTGCATAATCAGCCTCGAAGGCTTCGGCGTTTTGCGAAGGAATGTCGTAACGGATGTATTCCACAATCATGCGAGGTCCTCGTGGCCATGGCGGAAAGCTGCCGCCTTTGTAGTGCACTTCGTCGTCGCAGGCTACGCACCTCAAGGTTACCCAAGGGCCAACCATGAACGCATCCATCACCCACCCTCGTCGCCATGCTTTCGTCTGCCCCGTCGATGTGACGCTGAGCATGATCAGCGGCAAATGGAAGCCGATGATCCTGTGGTTGCTGGCCGCCAGGGCACAGCGTTTCAGCGACCTGCAGTCAGCCATGCCGCTCATTGCGCACAAGGTATTGGCCCAGCAATTGCGCCAGCTGGAAGCGGATGGCGTCATTCGGCGCATCATGCGCGAGAACCCGCAGGCCGCAGGCGGATACCAGCTGACGGAATTCGGCCGTACCCTGCGCCCCGTGCTCAATGCGCTCGCAAGCTGGGGAAAGACCCACCACCAGTTGATCGGCGCCCGCTATGGCGCCGTGGAGTAGGTGTACGACAACCCGGGCCACCTCAAGGACCCTTTTCCGGTACAAGGTTCTTGAGGACTTTCTCGTTGCAAGTGAACCATCGCTCATGGACTCGCGTCGTCACTCACCAAGCTGCCATGGCCGTATACCTCAGGAGATGCATGTGTCGATGAATGGACGTTTCGCGTGCTGGTTTTTCGCGCCCTTGTTCTGCTGGGCTTCACTGGCTGTTGCGCAGCAGGCTCTTGCCCCGGTGGAAGCGCGCGTACCGTTTGCTCCGGCCGCGGTAGTTGGCAGCGATGAACGAATACATCTTGCCTACGAGTTGCATGTCACCAGCATTTACGGCGACACCGGGCCGCTGAAGCCGCAGGAGCTGGAGGTGTATGCGGACGATGCTCACACGCCGCTCGTCCGCTTCAATGCTGATGAGCTGACGGGGATGACCCGGCCGGCACCGGCCGAGCATGCGCCGGTGACCCTCGAGGCTGGCAAACGCATCGTCGTCTACATCTGGCTGACGCTGCCCACAGGGAGCCCGATGCCACAAACGTTACGCCACCGGATGATCTTCGCCACGGCGAAGCGGAAGACCGAGTTGCTCGACGGCGTGCGCGTATCGTTGAGTGCTGAGTCGCCCGCGCTTATCGGGCCGCCGCTGCGCGGCGGACTCTGGCTGGCGCACGAGGGGCCAGGCAATGCGCATTCGCATCACTGGGGCAGCCTGGTGGCAGTGAACGGGCAGGTGACCATTCCGCAACGCTATGCGCTGGATCTGGTGGGGATCGATCTGCGTGGGCACGTGGTGCGTGCCGGCGTGAAGGATATTGGCAAGTCCCGGCATGCCGACTGGATGGGCTACGGTGCGGATGTGCTTGCCGTGGCCGATGGTGTCGTGCGCGATGCGCGCGACGGCGAGGCGGAACACCCGCCACTCAGCCCGCAGTTCGAGCCGGAGTCCTTGACGGCACATGGCCTGTTCGGCAACTACGTGGTGCTGGAGATCCGGCCGGGCGTATTCGCCAGCTACGCACACCTGCAGCGCGGTAGCGTAAAGGTGCGCGCCGGCGATCATGTTCACAAGGGTCAGCTGCTGGCGCGTGTGGGCCAGTCCGGTAGTTCCAGCGCACCGCATCTGCATTTCCAGCTTTCCAGCGCGATGACCTTCGAAGGCTCGGAAGGCTTGCCGTTTCTGTTCGATCGCTTCGACCTGCTCGGGCCCGAAACGGAGGCGCAATTGTTTGGGCAAGGCAAGCCATGGATACCCATGCCTCTCCAGCACCGGCTCGCCGAGATGCCGTTGGACGACATGGTGATCGGATTTCCCGTGTCGCGTTGATTGGGGGTAAACAGAAAAGGCGCCAGGGGAGATTTTCCTCAGTAGTCCGTTGGGAGTTGTCTTTGGTATTTTTCCGAAAACGGGGCCAGGTTTAGCTGACCTCGTCCGCCGCGTAACGATGGTGGGCATGACCATCCCAGCCGAGATCACGCCACAACAGCCACCTTGGACATGGCGTACCGCGCCCCCATGGTTTCGTGGAGCTGGCTGGCGATGACGGAGAACAAGACATGAAATCCTTCGGCAAACCGCCGCAGGGCGAGCGACTGGAGCGGCTGCACGATCTGCCGATGTGGGACGGTGAGCGACTGCGCAATATCCATCCGGTGCTGCCCGGTCTGCGCGATCCGGACGCCCAGCGGCCGACACTGCGCGAGTTTCTGTGCGGCGATGACAACCGTACGCCACCGGAGCCGTTGCCGGCGAACGATCCACGCGACGCGTGGCTGCTGAAACCCACGAGCGGGTTGCGCGCCACCTGGCTGGGCCACTCGACCGTTCTGCTGGAGATCGATGGCTGGCGGGTCCTCACCGATCCGGTGTGGGGCCAGCGTGCTTCACCGTTCACGTTGCTCGGGCCGAAGCGCTTCCAGCCGGTGCCGATCGGATTGCGCGACCTGCCGGCGATCGATGCCGTAGTCATTTCGCACGATCACTACGATCACCTCGACTATCCGACGATCCGCGCGCTGGCGAAGTCGAAGGTGCCGTTTGTCACGTCACTGGGTGTCGGCGCCCACCTCGAAAGCTGGGGCATCGCGCCCTCCCGCATCACCGAACTGGTCTGGTGGCAAAGCCATCGCGTACCAGGCACCGGGCTCACCATCACCGCCGCACCTTCGCAGCATTTCTCCGGGCGTGGCCTGAAGGATCGCAACCAGACCTTGTGGTCGTCGATGGTCATGGCCGGAGAGCGTCACCGCGTGTTCTTCAGCGGCGACACGGGGCTTACCACCGAATATGAATCCATTCGTGATCGGCTCGGCCCGTTTGATCTGGTCATGCTCGAAGTCGGCGCGTTTCACCCGGCCTGGGGCGATATCCACCTGGGCCCTGCCAATGCACTGGTGGCACATCGCCTGCTCGGCGGCGGTGTGCTGATGCCGGTGCACTGGGGTACCTTCGCACTGTCTACGCACGCATGGGACGAACCTGTCGAAGACCTGCTCGCGCTGGCCGACCCCAACCGCACGGCTCTGCTGCTGCCACGTCTCGGTGAGCCGGTCGAACCCGTCGAGCGTCGGCCAGTACAGCCGTGGTGGCGACGTGACAAACCCATCGGCAACAGGTCTTCGATCCAACCCGAACCGGCCGAGGCCGCCATCACCGACCCGTTGAGTGACCAGTTGCCCTGGCCACTGGATTGAACAGCATGGCGGCGGATACGGAAACCGGAGCAGGGGGCGGGTTCATTGCCCCCAAAGGTGTCGGAGACGAAGGGCACTTACTTAAGCGCCGTTATCCCCGCCAGGCGCTTTTCAACAGCGAAGCTGGTCAGGCGGAGATCCCGCCATCGAACAGGTCGAGCACTCGCGTAATATGTGTATGCCAAACCCCGCGAGCGAAGTCGAAATCATGAGAGCCGTCCCGAGGCGGCTCGGCCCTTGCATCCAAAGAAGAGCACGCAAGAACACCGGCAATCACGACTCCACGTATCAGCAGTTTCCACATCATCGCGCTCTCCGTATAACCAACCCAGGACGAGACTTTAGGGAAAACCCGTAGTCACAGTAGGGCCAATCGGAGAAATTTAAGGTGGGCCACTCCACCGGACACGACGAGAATCCTGCGAACCGAGGAATGGTGTCGGTCGAAAAGCTGTGCGATCTGATGAAGGGATTCACTCCGTTACCAACGATCCCACATCTGGCATTTCTGACTTTCCGTGTGCTGGATTCGAGTCCGGGTCTCATGGGCAACACCCCTGCTGCTGGCGCAGTCGTCAGTGTGTTGCATCGGCCGGTTGAGGCTGCTACCCAGAGCGGTCACTCGCTTGGGTCAAAGTGCCGATGCACTCCGACGGGAGGGGACTCTCATCGGGGAAGGACGACACCTGAGATGTCTGCGCAGAGCGAGATCAATCGATCTTGCAACTCGATGTCGCGAGCCTGTGGATTGGGCGTGCGTTGGCGCAGGTGATAGAAATAGCGACCACTGACCATCGCCTTGGGATCATCCGCCGCGGCGAGCCACGCCTGGGTCAGATGCGCCTGATCGATGTCGTCCGGCGCACTGGCTCCGCCCATCGTCGTCGGTACCCAACCCGGCTCGAGCGCGTTGGACAGCACACCGGTCCAACGGCGGGCGATCGCGAAGGCCAGCATCGCATCGTGCAGTTTGCTTTCGGCATAGGTCGTCGAGCCGTTCCAGCGGCGTGTCCGCCACAGCAGATCGTCCAGATGGGCGTCGGCGTCGTGATGCATGCCTGAGCTGAGGTAGACCAGTCGGGCAGGGCGGTCGATCAGTGCGGTCAGGATGTAGGGCGACAAGGTGTTGATCGCGAAGACATGCGGCAATCCGTCGTCCGTCAGGCGCAGACCTTCGCGGTAGCCGACTGCCGCGTTATGGATCACCGCATCGAAGTGACCCAGCTGATTGACGCGCGCGGCGACGTCTTTCGCTCCGGCGATGGTTTCCAACTCACCCACGATGATCGCTTCAGCGGTGGGAAGTTCGTGTCGCGCTGCTTCGGCGCGGTGTTCGTTGCGAGCGTGCAGGACAACCTGGTGACCTTGTTTGGCGAGCAGCTGCGCTGCCATCAGGCCGAGCCCGGCCGATGAGCCGGAAATGAAAATACGTGACATGAGGATTCTCCTGGAAGAGGTAGGGTAGGCGTCGGCTCAGGCCTTCGCTTTGGACGCCGTGGCCACCAGCGCGGCACCGATCAGCGCGCACGCGCCACCGAACAAATACACCTGGGCGTAGCCGAACTGGCTCGCCACAAAACCGGCGATCGGGCCGGACACGCCATAGGCGATGTCGAGGAAGGCGACAAAGGCACCCATTGCACTGCCCCGGTTGGCCGGCAGCACGCGCTTCAACGCTTGTACACCGAGCGCCGGAAATACCAGGGCACAACCCAAGCCAGTCACCAGCGCGCCCATCAAGGCGACGATCTCGGTCGGGGCCTGCCACAGCAAGACCTGGCCGAGCGCTTCTACTACCAGCGAGCACACCGCCACCCGGTAGCCACTCACCTTGTCTGGCAAATAACCCAGGACGACGCGGACGAAGATAAAGCCGACGCCGAAGGCGGTCATGACCAGGCCGGCGTGGCTCCATCCGCGCGCGACGAAGTACAACGAGGCAAACGTGGTCAGTCCCGCGAGTCCGACGCCCTGCAGCATCAGGCCCAGCCCTTCACGCAAGATCTGCCCTACCACTTTGTAGAAGGGCAGCCGCACACCGGCCGGTGTGGCATAAGGCGTGGCAGCCAGCGCGATCGTCGCGGCGATCAGCGGCGCCACGATGCAGGCGATCATCGCCGTCTGCAGGCCGTAGCCCTGGTACAGGAGCATGCCAATCGGCGCGCCGATGGCGAGTGCGGCGAACATGGCGATGCCGGTCCAGGACATCGACATGCCAGCACGCTGTGGCCCGACGGACGCGATCGACCACGAGACGCAGCCGGTGACGAATTGGCTTTCGCCAAACCCGGCCACCAGGCGACCCGCGACCACGATGACGAGGCTGATCACGGGCGACAAGCCCGACATGGCGCCGATGAAATAGAGCAGGCCGCCGAAAGCGCTGACCAATGCGCCCTGGATCGCCGAGCGCTTGCCACCGTGGTGATCGGTCAAGCGGCCGGCATAGCCACGGGTCAATACCGTCGCCAGGAACTGTATGCCAATGACCAGACCCACCGTGAAATTGCTGAAGCCGAGCTTGTCGTGCACGAAGAGCGGGATGACCGGCAGTGGCAGGCCGACACACAGATAGCCGAGGAAAAGGGCCGCGATGATGCTGGTTGCGGGACGGGGTAGATGTGCGGGCAGCGCAGACGGCTGGCTCACATTTTTGGCTGCGAGGGCTGACATGGGAAGCTCCGTGATCGTCGAAGAAGAGAGAGGGCGCCGCCGGGCTGGCGGGCGGCGCCTGCGGGTTACGCCACCCGAGCGGTGGCGCTATCGAACAGCCCGGGCGTATGGCCACTGGCCTGCAGCAGGTAGTCACGCGACGCCATCACCTCGTCCGCCAGCGTGGCCAGGTCGACGTCAACCAGCTTGCCGGCACGCTTGCGGATCTTGCCGGCGACCATCACGGTGTCGACGCTGGAGCGATCGACTGCCTGCACGATGGTGCCGATGGCATTCGTCAGCGGGAACACGCCGACGCCATCGGTGCGGAGCATGATCACGTCCGCTTGTTTGCCGGGCGTCAGCGTACCGATCGACGATTCCAGTCCCGCGGCTCGCGCGCCGTTGACGGTCGCCGCGCGGAGCACCTCGCCCACCGAGATCGGAGCGGGTACACCGGCTTCGCCGCGGAAGCGACGGTAACGCATGGCCGCTCGCTGGTGGCCGAAGAGCGCCTGCATCTCACCGAACATGTCGCTGCCGAACGCGGTGTCCAGGTCGATGCCGAGCGCCGGCGTGAGGCCGTGGTCGATGGCGCGCTGGTAGGCGAAACTCTCGTCATCGAAACCGAAGAGTGCGTCGGAGCGCGGATTGACGGTGATGTTGACCCCGGCGTCGGCGAACAGACGCCAGGTTTCATCCGGCACACGCGTGCAGTGGTTGAAGATGTTGTGTGGGCCGAGCACGCCCGGCTCGGCGAACTCCGGACCGAGCTTGGCCAGGTCGCCGATGAACTCGGTCAGGATGTGCATGTCCAGCTCGCGAGCGACCTTCCACCAGTCGAGATTGAGCTGACCGAAGAGTCCGGCGCGAACCAGACTGCCGTCGTGGTTCCAGTTCAGCGCAAGACGCTCCAGGTCCTTCGGCAGATGTGCAGAAGGGGCCTGCTTGTCCATCGCCGATCCGACCATATGCAGCGCGCGGATACCGCTCGTTTTCAGCGCATCGAGGGCGGCATCGGTATGCTCGATGCTGCGCGAGCTGTGGCATGCATCGATAATCGTGGTGATACCCGCATCCAGCGACGCGACAGCGGTGAGCCGAGTACTTGCCGCCATATCCAACGGGCGATAGTGCTTGCCGAGCGTCTCGGCGACCATGTCGATGTAGACAAACAGATCGGCCACATCCGGCATCAGGCGGCGCATGACGCTGAGCCAAGCATGATGGTGCGCGTCAATGAGGCCGGGAAGGACGATGCTGCCCTTGGCGTCGATCACGTCGGTGTCGCCGGCCGGGATGTTCGGGCCGATCGCGGCGATACGATCAGCCTGGACCAAGACGTCGCCGACGGCCAGGTTGGGGACCTTGGCGTCCATCGTCACGATGGTGCCGCCTTTGAACAGAACATTACGTGGTGAGTCAGACATGATGAGCTCCAAACGGTTGGCTGAACGACAACGGCGAACGGTCGAGGGGGCGAGAGGGCCGTAGCGACGGCCGGTGTGGCTGTCGTGGCGAACACGGTAGGCGCCGAGGCCGTTTTGATTAAGATGGGTCACCTCAGTTGATTAATGACGAAAGTCAAAGGTGGCGACCGTGAGCTTCGACGGACGACTTCTGGCGGGGATGAGCGTGCTTGCTGCCGTGGTTGAAACCGGCAGCTTCACGCGCGCCGGCGAGAGCCTGGGGATGTCCGCCTCGGGCGTGAGCCGATCCATCACCCGGCTGGAATCGCGTATTGGCGTGCGCCTCATAAATCGAACGACGCGCGCGCTAAATCTCACCGATGAAGGCAACCGGCTCTATGCGTTGGTCGCGCCCCTTCTTTCCGGGGTGGAGGAGGCTGCTGATCTGGTGTCAGGGACGTCCGTTTCGGTCCGTGGTCAATTGCGAGTAAGCCTCAATCCGATATTTGCGCGACACGTGCTTGCATCGCGACTACCGGAATTCACCGAACGCTACCCGGATGTGCAGTTGACCATCATGCAGTTGCCGGATGCGGGTGACCTGGTCGCCGAAGGCATCGACGTGGCCGTGCGCTTCGGGCCGCAGCCACCGTCGAGCATGTCGTCACGATTGCTACTGGAGACCCGTGTGTTGACCGTGGCGTCCCCTGCGTACCTGAAGAAATTCGGCCAACCCAGCACCCCCGCGGAGCTCATCGAGCACAACTGCATTCAGTACCTCGATCCGCAACATGGCAGGCCGTTTCGATGGGAGTTCCACGGAAGCGGAGAGATCACGCCGATCGATACGACAGGCACGATGACGCTGGCCGATGTAGATACCATGGTCAGTGCCTGCATCGCCGGTGCGGGCATCGCCCAGGTGCTGGCGTTGGGCGTGGAACACCTGCTGGCCAGTGGCGCGCTGATTGAGCTGTTTCCTGGCTGGCCGGGCGAGACGTTTCCGCTCTACGCCATGCGGCCCTCGCGACGCCTTCCCTCGGCGGTCGTGGAGGCGTTCCTCAACTTCTGTCGGGAGATCTGCCCGAAACCTGGGTGAGAGTGAGCGGGGCCGGGTTTGACGAAGGCCTCTATGCGGTGGCGAAACCTCGGGCTCAGATCCCAATCCCGGAAGAACGTGAGAAGAGGTGTCGGGGACAATTGTCCAAGGGCCGCGCCACCAACTGTCCCTGGCACGATTCCTAAACGCGGCAACCGGGCGCGCATTGACACGCCAAAGATTGTGTAGCAACAATAATTGTATGAATACAACTATTGTTGCTCCCGCCCGAGCGAAACCACACCCTAATCTCATTCTGGGCGTCTGTTGCCTCAGCCTGCTGATGGTTGGGATGGATGTCACGATCGTCAATGTGGCGTTGCCATCCATACGTCACGACCTTGGAGCGTCGATCTCCGGGTTGCAGTGGGTGATCGACGCTTACACGATGGTGGTTGCGAGCCTGCTGATGCTGGCGGGCTCGATGGCGGATCGTTTTGGGCGTCGGCGTGTTTTCCAGTTCGGCATGGGCCTGTTTATGCTCGGCTCTCTGCTGTGCAGCCTGGCACCCGATATCCATGGGCTGATCGCCTTTCGTGTCTTGCAGGCGCTGGGCGCCACCATGCTCAATCCGGTGGCGTTGTCCATCATCGCCAATACCTTTCACGAGCCCAAAGCCCGTGCACGGGCGATTGGCATCTGGGGCGCGGTAGCCGGTGTTTCGATGGCGCTGGGTCCACTGATCGGTGGCGCGCTTACCGAGAGCATCGGATGGCGTTCCATTTTTTGGGTCAACCTGCCGATCGGTGCCGCGGCGATGTTGTTGGCGGCGCTCTATATTCCGGAATCGAAGGCGCCGCACCCGCGCCGCGTGGATCCGATCGGTCAGTTGCTGGTATTTCTTATCTTGACTTCGATCACCTATGCGGTAATCGAGGGACCGCATATCGGTTGGCATTCGACGATTATCGTCGGTCTGTTCGCACTTGCCTTGTTCGCCATCCTGGGGTTGCTGGTTTACGAGCCGCGTTTGAAAGAGCCGCTGATCGATTTGCGCTTCTTTCGCAGTGCGCCATTCAGCAGTGCCACGCTGATCGCGATCTGCGGGTTCTCCGCCTTTTCCGGTTTTCTGTTTCTCAATGCGCTTTATCTGCAGGAAGTGCGCGGTTTCTCCGCCTTTCAAACGGGTTTGTGCACGCTGCCGATGGCGCTGGCCACCATCCTGTGTTCGCCCTTTTCCGGGCGGATGGTGGGTAGCTATGGCACCAGGCCCTCGTTGTTGATCTCGGGGTCGGCGACGGTGATCAGTGCACTGATGCTCACGCAACTGACCGCGACGACGCCCTTGTGGCTGTTGTTGGTGAACTATGTGATCTTCGGTATCGGCTTCGGCATGGTGAACGCGCCGATTACCAACACGGCGGTTTCCGGTATGCCGAAGGCCCAGGCGGGTCTGGCGGCGGCCGTGGCCTCGACCAGCCGGCAGATCGGCGCCTCCCTGGGGGTGGCCATTGCGGGCACGATTGTGGGAACTCGCGGTGTCGTACGCGGCTTTACTGAAGCGATGCATCCGTTCTGGTGGCTGGTGGTGGGCGGCGGCGCCGGGGTTGTTTTGCTAGGCTGGCTTTCCAGCACGACATGGGCGGACAACACCAGGCGCCACGCCGCGCATTTGCTGGAGGAACCCTCGTCTGGAGCGCATGCGTGAGCAAGACCGTAATGAAGCACAGCGATGCCGATGCCATCTGGCAAATGCTGGTAACAATGGTGATGGATAGCCGCAGTGACTGGCGCCGTAATATGAGCGAAGCCACGGGCTTGCCTTTCAGTCGGATACGCGCGCTCAAGCGCCTCGTCCACGCACCGATGACTTTGAAAGACCTGGCCAATGAGATGAGCACCGATGCGCCGGCTGCGACGGTCGCCATCAACGATCTGGAAAAGCGAGGCCTGGTCGAACGCTATCCGCATCCAGACAATCGACGCGCGAAGCTGGTGGCGATCACCACGGCGGGCCGACGCGTCATTGCGACTGCACGCAAGGTGGTTGAGACGGCGCCGCCATCCATCCAGGATTTGCCGGCCACCGACATCGCAGCGCTGCGGCGGATTCTGGACAAGATAAATACGCAGAGTTAAGCGTTGAGACGATCCAGTAAATAGCCGCGTTTGTGCCCGCAGAAATGGCGCCAGGGACTGTGAAGCATTGTTCCTGACACCTTTCCTGCATGAGTTGGCGGCATGCCTAGCTCATCACAAACAAGCCCACCGTCAGCACGGTACCGATGCAGACGATAGCGATGCGCAGCGCCTTCTCGTTGACCCGCTGAAGCAAGTGGGCGCCGATCTGGCCGCCGGCGATCGCAGGAATTGCCACGCAGGCGATCATTAGCCACGGCAAGACGTGCGCCTGCACCAAGAAGATCACTACCGCCGAAGCGTTCATCACCGCTGCCAACACGTTCTTGGTGGCACCGGCCGCACGCACGCCGAGGCCAGCCGCGGTGAGTGCGGCCAGCATCAAGATGCCGATGCCGCCACCGAAATAGCCGCCGTAGATCGCGATGCAGAACTGGACAAGCATGGCCGCGCGTCTGCCCAGCGCCTGCTTGGCACCGTTTCCGGGTGGCTTCCTGAAAAAGCTGCCCCAGGCAAACACCACCGTGGCGAACAACACCAGAAAAGGTACCAGCCGTGTAAACACACTGACCGGCGTCACCAGCAACAACACGGCCCCAAGCGCGCCGCCGACCAGGCTGATCCACAGCAGCATGCGGAACGACAAGCCTTCCGCACCGGTAACGTGCGCGCGGCCAGCCAGCCCGGTAGTCATCTGGCCGGGGAACAGCGCGATGGTGGAGGCGATATTCGCCGCACGCGGATCGAGGCTGGCGAACAGCAGAGCCGGAAAGGTAAGGAAAGATCCCCCGCCGGCCAATGCGTTCTGCACACCGGCCGCGAACGATGCGAGGATCAATACCAGCCAAGACCATGTCGGGTGCATGGGAACTCATCATATTCCGGAGAGCAAGAATTGTCTCTGAAACGAATGGCACTTACTTAAGCGCCGTCATCCCCGCGATTTTCAACAGCCGAATGGCTGGTCAAGCCAACTGCTGTCCGGAATAAATTCCACCTCCCCCTCGTCATGCCGGCGCAGGCCGGCATCGCTGTTGACATGGCGCCAAGTGGCCCTGATACGCAGATGTTCGAACGTTGGCACGTCGCCATCACGCTCGAACCCGCTCTTCTTGCTACGTTGTCATACCGCGCAGAGCGATGCCGGCCTGCGCCGGCATGACAAGGATGGGGGAACACGTGACGCAGGATTTGTTCCTGGCAGCAATGCGCCTTCGCGGGAATCACGACAAGTGAGGCTTCACGCTTTAGTAAGTACCATTCGTCCCGGGCACCTTTCCCGATCATGGCTGGTGGTGCTTCCGCTCAAGCAGATCGGTAGGATTCCGAGGGATAGGTTTTTCATTCTGACCAGCATGGCCGTTTCATTGTGACGATGGGGCATGGCATCTGCTGACGGTTTTCTGGCGGCCTTCTAATTACTTCGTAGTCGTAGGGATGGAACATGTTGCGGTGGATAGCTACCCGTCTCATTTTTCTGGCCTGCCAAACGGTTTTGCCACGGGTGGTTTCACGTTCACAACGGCATACGGTGCCTACCCGGTGGGCTTCAATGTGGTGCAGCTCCATGACCCGAGTCGAAGCACAAAAACGGTGTCATGTTCATTTTCTCCAAGTGCCATACTTGGAGAAACAGTTCGTGAGGGGTGGATCGTGTCTTCCGTCATTCCGCAACCGGTTGTCGCCAAGCTGACGAGCACCGCCATTTTTCTGGTGGTGACGTTGAATCCTGAATCTCAACATGAAGCGCCGGTGCGAGCGCTTTGTGGTGACTTCGCGTCGCTTTTGCGCGCGATAGGTTTCCGCGACCCTGATGGCCGTCTGTCTTGCATCATGGCGTTTGGGTCGAACGCGTGGGACCGACTTTTCGGGCAGCCGAGGCCCAGCGAGTTGCACCCGTTTCGCGAGATCAAGGGACAGCACCACGCCGTCGCCACGCCGGGGGACATACTCTTCCATATCCGTGCCACACGCATGGACCTGTGCTTCGAGCTGGCGGCCCAGATCATGTCCCGCATCGGCGACGCGGTCACCGTGGTGGACGAAGTGCACGGCTTCAAGTACTTCGACGAGCGCGATCTGCTCGGCTTTGTCGACGGCACCGAGAATCCTGTGGACCAGGACGCCATCGATGCCGCGATCATCGGCGAGGAGGATGCTGGCTTCGCTGGCGGAAGCTATGTGATTACGCAGAAATATCTGCACGACCTGAAAGCATGGAACGCGGTGCCTGTCGAGCAACAGGAAAACATCATCGGCAGGGCGAAACTCTCGGATATCGAACAGGCCGATGCGGCGAAAGCCCCCTACGCGCACAACGTCCTGACCAACATCGAGAAGGATGGCGGACAGCTGCAAATCGTGCGCGACAACATGCCGTTCGGCGAGATTGGCAAGAGCGAGTTCGGCACCTACTTCATCGGTTACTCGCGATCGCCGGACCGGATCGAACAGATGCTCGTCAACATGTTCGTCGGTCAACCGCCGGGCAACTACGACCGCCTGCTGGACTTCAGCAAAGCCGTCACCGGCACACTGTTTTTCGCCCCGTCCGCGACGTTCCTGGCCAATGTTTGAACCAGTAGCTGGGTGAGAGCCCGTTATCCCGGTGAACTGGTATCTCGACGGCGATGGTCCCGTCAGCGCTTTGCCCCGGACGGTGGCGTGTCCCGTCGCTCTCGAAGCATCTTCAATAATGCGGAAAGGACAGGCGAGGCCTGTTTACGTGAGGGGTAGTAGAGGAAAAAGCCTGGGAACGGCGCGGTCCAGCCTTCAAGCAGCCGGATCAGGCGACCGCTGGCCAGGAAGGCTGCCGCTTCGCGCTCCAGTACGTAGGCCACGCCCAGGCCATCCACCGCGGCCTGGAGCATCAGGTCGGGTTCGTTGAAGGTGAGCGGTCCGCTGAGGGCGACCTTCACCTGGCGCCGCCCTTTTTCGAATTCCCAGGCATAGATGCTGTTGGCCGTGACCATCCGGTAATTGATGCAGCGATGTGCCTGCAGATCTTCCGGAGTTTTCGGTGCCGGGTGACGTGCAAGGTAGTCAGGTGAGGCGACCACTGCCATGCGAAGCGGCGGACCGACACGCAACGCCACCATGTCCTGCTCGAGCTTTTCGCCGAGCCGGATGCCGGCGTCGAAGCGTTCGGCCACCAGATCCCGCAAGCCGTAGTCGATGCTGACTTCGACGGTGGCCTCCGGGTAGTTGCCATGGAAGTCACCCAGCACTGGCCGGATCACTGCTTCATAACCCTGCCGCGTGGCGGTGATCCGTACGACACCGGAGACGCGATCACGATTCTGCTCGAGATCGACCAGGGTGTTCTCGATGGTGCCCAACGCAGGTGCGAGTGCGATCAGAAGCGCTTCGCCTTCCTCGGTGGTGGACACGCTGCGACTCGTTCGTCGAAGCAGCGCATAGCCAAGCTGCGTTTCGAGCCGTTTGATCGTGTAGCTCAGCATCGAATTGGACATGCCAAGCGCGGTCGCCGCGCGGGTGAAGCTGCGCAGTTTCGCCACGGTGGCGAAGGCGGAAAGATCGTCCAGCTTGCCCTGGATCATCGTGCGATCAGGTGGCATGACTCGTTCCATGTATGCGGGATGATCGGATGATGTTGGGCGCCTAGCATGGCGTCAAGCCACTACCGGACAGAGCGCAGCGCGAGGTTTGCAGCCTGTATCCGGCTGCCTGCCACAACGGCTTGCCGGCGTCGCCGTCCGGCAGGGGTTCCGATCCCCCAGAAAGGAAGGCAACGAACATGATCAACAAAAACGCCGTATGGCTCATGACCGGTTGCTCGACCGGCTTCGGCCGCGCCTTGGCCGAAAAGGTGCTCGAGCAGGGTTATCGCGCGGTGGTCACCGCACGCTGCATCGCCGCCGTGCAGGACATCGTCAAGCGCCATGAGGGCCGTGCCGTGGCCGTCACCCTCGACGTCACGCGTGCCGACGACATCGCCGCCGCGCTCAAGGCGGCCCACGAAGCCTTCGGCCGGATCGATGTGCTGGTGAACAACGCCGGGTATGGCTACGTCGGTGCCATCGAAGAAGGTGAGGACGCCGAGATCCGTGCCCAGTTCGATACCAACGTGCATGGCGTGATCGCCCTGACGCAGGCGGTGTTGCCCGGCATGCGCGAGCGCGGCGTCGGGCATGTGGTCAACATCAGTTCGATCGGTGGACTGACGACGTTCCCGAATGTCGGCTTTTACCACGCCAGCAAATACGCCATCGAGGGCCTGTCCGAGACGCTGGCCAAGGAAATGGCGCCGTTTGGCGTGGGCGTGACAGTGGTTGAACCGGGCGCGTTCCGCACGGACTTTCGCGGACGATCCATGCGGCAGTCGGCCATCCGTCTTCCCGCATTTGCCGACACGCTCGGCCGGCAGCGCGATGCGCTGTTGAAGTCCGACGGCAAGCAACAGAACGATCCGGTCAAGGGTGCCGAGGCGATCATCAAGGCGGTCAATGCCGAACACCCGCCGCTTCATTTGCTGCTTGGTGCGGACGCCCTCGATCTTGCACGCAAGCAACTGGCCGCGCTTGCGAAGGATTTCGACGCGTGGGAGGCGCTTACCTGCAGTACGGCGTTTGACGAGGCAAGCTGAGTACGCGCTGGGCCAAGCGAACTTGGCCCAGCAGTAGTCCGTGATTCGTACCGGGTTGACTGGCGCCTCAGGCCCTTCCAGTCGCTACTCTCCGATCCGGCGCGGGGTTATGCTTGAAAGATTGGGGGTTGCAGTGACCGACCCGTTTCGAGGTCTGACTGGCATGGCTGACGTCTTCGTTTCCTATGCCCGCGGCGACAAGGGGCGGGTGGCGCCACTGGTGGCCGCGATCGAGGCGAAGGGCTGGTCGGTCTGGTGGGACCCCGAAATCACCCCGGGCCAGGAGTTCGACGACCAGATCGAAGCGGAGATCGACGCGGCCGGTGCGGTGCTGGTGGTCTGGACGCCGAACTCGGTGACGTCGCGGTGGGTGCGCGGCGAGGCGCGCGAAGCGGCCGAGCGCGGCATCCTGGTGCCGGTGCGATTCGAGCAGGCGCGCCTGCCGATGGACGTGCGTGCCATCCATACCACGGATCTCGATGGCTGGGACGACGACCCTGCAAGCCCGCATGCGCAGGAGTTCCTGCGCGCGCTGGGCAGCATGATCGCGCGCGCAAGCGTCGCAATCCGCGAAGGCGGCGAGCGCCGCGACGCCATCGCCCGGGGACAAGGACTCCCCACGCTTCACGATCTGCGTGCTGCCCTTCGTCAACATGAGTGGTGATCCGGAACAAGAATACTTCAGCGACGGCATCACCGAGGACATCATCACCGACCTCAGCAAGGTCTCGGCGCTGGGGATCATCTCGCGCAATGGCGCCTTCATGTACAAGGGCAAGAACGTCGACATCCCGAAGATCGCGCGCGACCTCAAGGTCAGCCACGTACTCGAGGGCAGCGTGCGCAAGGCCGGTGGCCGTGTGCGGATCAGCGCGCAGTTGATCGACGGCGCCAGCAACAACCACGTCTGGGCCGAACGCTACGATCGCGACTCCAGCGACATTTTCGCGCTGCAGGACGAGATTTCCGAGGCGATCGTCAAGGCGCTCAAGCTCACGCTGTTGCCCGAAGAAAAGAAAGCCATCGAGCGGCGTGGTACCGACAATGCCGAGGCCCACAATCTCTATCTGATGGCGCGGCAGACCTACATCACCGGCCAGGAGATGGACGCTCGTTCCGCGGAAGCGATCGTACGCCTGTGCACTCGCGCCACCGAAATCGATACGTGCTACGCGCAGGCCTGGGCGCTGATGGCTGTCGGTTACTACAAGCTGGATCAGTTAAAAGGAGGTCGCTCGGATGACGGGATGGCGGCGGCGGAACGCGCGCTGGCGCTTGACCCTCATCTTGCCGAGGCCCACGCCATCAAGGCCCAGCTGCTGCTTGCGGTTGGAGATGCAGCGGCGGCGGCCGCTGAAGTCGCCATCGCGCTCGATCTGTACCCCGAGTCCTACGAAACCAATCGCTCGGCCGGGCGACTGAGTTACCAACTTCACCGGCACGAGGACGCCATTCGTTACTACGAGAAAGCGGTGAAGCTGATGGATGCCGATGTCAATTCGGCGATGATGTTGATCAGTTGCTATACCGTTGTCGGAGACGCCGCCGGCAAACGCCGCGCTGCGCTACTGGCGCTCAAACGCACCGAGGCCTTGCTGGCCCAGGATCAGTACAACTCCGGGGTCACGGCTTACAGCGCCTATGCGCTGGCCGCGTTGGGGGAGGGCGAGCGTGCCAAGGCGCGCATGGAGCGCACCCTGTTGATCGATCCCGACAATTTCAACATGCGCTACAACTTCGCATGCGCGCTGAGCGTGCACCTCGGTGACAAGCAAGCCTCGCTCGACATGCTCAGTCAGGCGTTCGAAACGATCTCGGAAGCCTTCCTGTCTTACGCAAAAGTCGATCCAGACCTCGAGCTTCTGCACGACGATCCGCGCTATATGGTGATTGTCGCGGCAGCCGAGGTGCGGGTCGCGGCCGACGCGCGGACGGCGGCGACCAAGGCGACTTGAGCCAGGGAAATCAGGGACGGGTTCGCCTGATCAAGTCTTCGCAAGCCATCGACGGCCCTTGGCCAGGTAAGCCTCCATCTCGTCGGGCGGCACCATGTTGCCACCCGTTGCCCAAACCAGATGGGTGGCTCGCGCCATGGTTTGACTGTCCAGGCCCGCACGAGCCAGGTAGCGTTGCCGGTCGCCATGGACTCTGGCGATGCCTGGTACGCCGGCGAGCGCGGACGGCTCCAGGCGCACGCCTTCGCTGCGCTCCATCAGCGCCAGCAAGCAATACATTTCTTCATCGCTGACGGTGTAGTAACCATCCAGCAAGCGCTGCATGGCCTTGCCGACAAAACCGGAAGCGCGTCCGACGGCCAGCCCATCGGCAGCCGTCACGTTGTCGATGCCAAAGTCCTGCACACAGACCTCGTCGTGCAGCCCGGTATAGACGCCCAACAGCATGCATGGCGAGTGCGTGGGCTCGGCGAAGATGCAGTGGACCGCGTCGCCGTAGGCCAGCTTCAGGCCGAAGGCGACGCCGCCAGGGCCGCCACCGACGCCGCAGGGCAGATAGACAAACAAGGGATGCTGCGCATCCACGCTAATGCCCACAGCCGCCAGTTGCTTTTGCAGTCGCTCGGCGGCGACCGCGTAGCCAAGAAACAGGTTGACCGAGTTTTCATCATCGACGAAATGACAGGCGGGATCGGACTCTGCCTGTTTGCGGCCTTCCGCAACGGCCACGCTGTAATCGGATGCATACTCAATCACCGTGACGCCGTGCGAGCGCAACTTGTCTTTCTTCCATTGCCGCGCATCCGCGGACATGTGCACCGTCACCTGAAAGCCAAGCGCCGCTCCCATGATGCCGATGGACAGGCCAAGGTTGCCGGTCGAGCCGACAGCGATTTTGTACTGACCGAAAAAGGCCCGCGCTTTCTCGCTGTCCAGCACCGCGTAGTCGTCGTCAAGCGCCAACAACCCCTCCGCCAACGCCAGGTCTTCGGCATGCTTGAGCACTTCATAGATACCGCCGCGCGCCTTGATGGAGCCGGAAATCGGCAGATGACTGTCCCGCTTGAGCCAAAGCCCTCCAGCCAATGTCTGGCCGTAGCGCTCGCCCAGCAATGTATGCAGCCGGGGCAACGGCTGGACGTCCGACTCGATCATGCCGCCGCTGCCATCGGTTTCCGGAAACGCACGCCTGATGTAGGCAGCAAAACGCGTCAGTCGGGCACTGGCATCGGCGACGTCGGCGGCCGTCAATCCCACATCGTCGATCGATTGCGCGACCGGAGCCGCCGCGGGATTGAACCAGGTGGTTTCTTGCAGCGCGACCAGATCGCGAATCAGGGGATGACTGGAGTACCAGCTTTCAAGTGTTCTTCCCAAGATCATGACGTGCTTCCTTTGAACAGTGAGACACGAGGCAATCCAAGGGCCTGGATCACCTCCGCGCAAACCGGCGTGGTCATCAACTTGAAACCTCAGCCTCCACCAGCTTGCCGAGCAGTACCAGCGATTCCTGCCAGCCCAGGTAGCACTGCTCGAGCGGGATGACGTCGGGTAGCCCCTCCTGCAGCACGTGCAGCTCAGTGCCGCAGGACACCGCTTTCAGGGTGATGGTGACCGCCATTTCACCGGGCAGGTTGGGGTCGTCGAACCGGTCGGTGTAGCGGATGCGCTCGTTCGGCACGAGTTCCACGTAGGTGCCGCCGAAGTGGTGGCTCTGGCCGGTCGAGAAGTTGGTGAAGGACATCTTGTAGCTGCCGCCGACCCTGGCATCGAGGTGATGCACCTTGCCGGTGAAGCCGTTGGGCGGCAGCCATTTGGCCTTGGCGTCGGCGTCGAGGAAGGCACGGTAGACGCGCTCGGGTGGTGCGCGCAGGACACGATGGAGGCGGACGGTATTGGACATGGGCGGTTCCCGTTGATGGAGGAGGAGTCCTCATCGATGCGACGAGCGGACAGGGCGGAAATCGACATCCAAACGCGGGGTTGATAACCGGGCCAGGTTCAGTCTCTCAAGGCATCCTGTGAATCGACCTGTGCTGCGCTTTCGATCAGCGCCCGCACACCTGCCTTGTCCCTGGCTGTCACCGGGTTGTAGATCACCATGCCGAGATGCGGTTTGCCGTCGACTGCGAAGGCCGAGTATTCCAGCGTGAGCCGTCCCAGCGTGGGATGCTGAATATGCTTGGTGCCTTCGCCATGCGTACTGACGTCATGCTCAAGCCACATGGCTCTGAATTCCGGACTGGCGTGGCTCAACTCGTCGATCAACGCGTTGGTGTAGGTGCCAACGCCGGCTTTGGCGATTTCGGTGCGAAATATGGCGACGAAGAAGCGTGCGACGCTTTCCCAGTCAAGCATCTTTGCCCGCACGTGGGGCTGGCAGAACATCATGCGCAGCAAATTGGGCCGCTGACCGGGAGCCGCCAACAGATCAGCGAGCACCACTTCGGCGGCACGGTTCCACGCGATGACATCCCAGTCGGGCGTTTTCACATAGGCCGGGCTGAACTCCAGCGTGTCCAGGATCCGTTGCAGTTGCGGCGTGACGTCCTGGGTCGGTTGATGCTGGACCTCGGGCGGCCTGTTCTGGGCAAGCAGGAAGAGATGCTCGCGCTCCACGTCCGTCAGGGCCAGCGCACTGGCGAGCCGGTCGAGCACATCGGCCGATGGCGCGCCGCCGCGTCCCTGCTCAAGCCATGTATACCAGGTGATGCTGACATTGGCGCGTTGCGCTACCTCTTCGCGGCGCAAGCCAGGCGTGCGTCTGCGGGTCGTGGGATAGCCAAGCCGCGCTGCGTCGAGCCTGGTGCGGCGGTCTTTCAGATACTGCCCAAGCGGGTTGTCATCGTGCACGGTGGCCATGCTTTGCCTGTTAGTGCTCATACCGGTATGACGTCACGACTATTCGTCGGTTCATGAGCCTATTACAAATCACCTTCATCATTTGAAGGAGGATGCTCATGCGTGTTTTTCTTACCGGTGCGACAGGTTTCATCGGCTCCGCCATCGTCGGCGAACTGATCGGTGCGGGTCACCAGGTGCTGGGTTTTGCCCGCTCGGATGCCGCCGCCGCCTCGCTCGAGGCCGTCGGGGTTGAGGTGCAGCGTGGTGCTCTCGAGGATCTGGATAGTTTGAAGCGCGGCGCGCAGGCGTCGGATGGCGTGATCCACACGGCCTTCATCCACGATTGGTCCCAATTCGTGGCCAACGTCGAGACCGACCGGCGCGCGGTGGAGGCGCTGATCGGTGCGCTGCAGGGCTCGGGCAAGCCGATGGTGATCACTTCCGGCAGCATGATGGTGGCGCACGGCCGTCCTGCTACGGAACAGGACGCGCCAGCAAGCGTCGAGGTGCCTCGCGCCGCGTCGGAGGCGATGGTGCTGGCGGCCGCCGGCCGCGGCGTGCGGGGCAGTGTCGTGCGGTTGTCACCTAGCGTGCACGGTGCGGGCGATCATGGCTTCGTGCCCAGGCTGATCAACATCGCCCGCGAAAAAGGAGTTTCGCCGTACGTGGGTGACGGCGCGAACCGCTGGCCCGCCGTGCACCGGCTGGATGCGGCGCGTCTGTTTCGACTGGCGCTTGAGCACGCGGAGCCCGGAACCCGCCTGCATGGCGTCGCCGAGGAGGGCGTGCCATTTCGTGCCATCGCCGAGGCGATCGGCGCGGACCTCGGGGTGCCTGTCCGCAGCCTCACCGAGGACGAGGCCTCCGTGCATTTCGGTTTTCTGGCACGCTTCGTCGCCACCGACAATCCCACTTCCAGCGCCATCACCCGCCGCTCGCTCGGATGGCAGCCGCAGGGGCCGGATCTGTTGACCGACATGCGCGACAACGGGTACTTCGCATGAAGCTCTTCTGTCACCGTCGAGCATCCCGAACCTCGACGGTGGCGCTGCACGCGCATGCGGTGGCGCATGTGAAAGAGCATGGACTGAACTTGGCAGCGGTGTGAAACCCATGCGTGCCTGACTTGAGTTGTCGGTAATTTCGTGCCATATTTGGCTCTGAATATGGAGACGAATATGGAAGCCATTCTTGCCGACAACAGCATCAGCATCACTGAGCTCAAGCGCAATCCCAGCGCCGTGATCGAAGCGGCCGATGGTGAATCGGTCGCTGTACTGGTGCACAACAAGCCCAGCGCCTATCTGGTGCCGGCTGCCACTTACAAGCGCCTGCTGGATCGCATCGAAGATCTTGAGCTGGCCGAACTGGTGCGTTCGCGAGCTTCGGAGCGCCGTATCAAGGTCAAGCTCGATGAGCTATGAGCTGGAGTTCGTCGAGTCAGCACTGAAGGAATGGCGCAAATTGTCTCCGGGTATTCGCGACCAGCTCAAGACCAAACTTGCAGAGCGCCTGGAAAATCCTCGCGTGCCCTCGGCCCGCCTGCACGGCTTGCCGGATTGCTACAAGATCAAGCTGCGGACGGTAGGCTACCGGCTTGTCTATCAAGTACATGACAAGCGGGTTGTCGTTACGGTGATCGCCGTCGGCAAGCGCGACAAGGGGCTGGTTTATCTTTCGGCGAAGAAGCGCGTCTGAAGTGAGTGGCACTTACTCAAGCGCCGTCATCCCCGTTGCTTTCAACAGCCGAATGGCTGGTCAAGCGCACTGCTGTCCGGAATAAATCTCATCTCGCCCCACCCTCGTCATGCCGGCGCAGGCCGGTATCGCCCTGCGTGGCATGACAAGGCAGGCATGCGGCTGGTTATGGTGATGAGGCCGACGTTCAACGTTCGACCATCCACGTTCAGGGGCCGCCTGGCGTCGTGTGCAACAGCGATGCCGGCCTGCGCCGGCATGACGGGTAATCAAGTCGGGCTGAATGCCTCCGGCTCCGTTGTTCGCCGTTCACCGCAAACCCACCGTCCCGTTCGCCGCCTTGACCAGCTTGTCCGGGTCGTAGCCCACGCCGTCCTTGAACACCAGCGCGACGTTTTCGATGTCCTTGATGTTGGCCGCCGGGTTGCCCTTGAGCAGGACCAGGTCGGCGGCCTTGCCCGCTTCGATGGAGCCGATGGACTTGTCTTCGCCCATGAAGCGCGCGCCATTGAGGGTGGCGATCTGGATCGCCTGGAGCGGGGTGAAGCCGGCTTCCACCAGCAGCTCGACTTCGCGCTGGTCGCCGTAGCCGGCGATCACGCCGCCGTAGCCGGTGGGGTCCAGCCCGGCCAGCAGGGTGCCGCCCTGTTGCACGAAGGCATGTTCGAAATCCTGCTCCAGCTTGAACACTTTCGGCCACGGCGAATCGGGTGTCTTGGCGACGTGTTCGCGGCTGGCCAGATACTCCACCCGCGTTTCCGGCAGCATCGCGTCCAGTACGCGCTGGTCCACCGGCGCGCGGCCGGGCACGAAGGTTTCGAAAACCGGCAGGGTCGAGGTGACGGCGACGTGCTTCGACACCAGGTACTTGATCAGTTGCTGGATGCGCGGATCGTCCACGCTCATCGTCGCCAGGTTGGCCACCGCGGCCTTGGTGTCGGGGCAGACGTCAGGTTGCTTGCCTGCGGTGAACTCGGTATCCACCGGCAGTCCGTGTTCCAGGTCGTCGATGCCGAGATCGGCTGCTTCGGTGAAACCGATCGTGCACAGGTGCCCGGTGACCTTGATGTGCTTCGCATGCGCCGCGGCGATCGCCGCCGACAACTCGGCGCGGGTGATGTGCATGTACGCCTTGAACGAGGTCGCGCCTTCGCTGATCCAGTAGTTGACGGTGTCAGTGGCGTCGGCCGCGTCGACCAGCTCGTGCATCTGCGGCGTGAAGCTGCCCTTGCCTTCGAGATACGGTCCGGTGGTGTGCATTTTCGGGCCGGGGATCTTGCCCGCGTCGATCGCCTTCTTCAGCTCCAGGTCGGTGTACGGCTCGGTGCTGCCAGTGGTGCGGATGGTGGTGACGCCGCCGGCCAGGTACAGCTTGGGAAAGCTCGATGCCTGCTCGGGATAGATCGCTTCCTTCGCCATCGGATTGACCTTGGGCGCGGGGTAGAACATGTGGTCATGCATGCCGACCAGGCCCGGAATCAGCGTCTGTCCGCGGCCGTCGATCACGGTGGCATCCTTTGGCACCTTGACGTGCTTGCCGACGGCGGCGATCAGGCCATCACGCAGCAACACCGTCTGGTTTTCCTTCGCCGGTGCGCCGGTGCCGTCGATCACCCGCACGTGGGTGATCGCCAGCAGCGACTGCGTGTGGCTCACGAAGGACAGCGTCTGCGGCGACAGTTCAGGCGCTTGCGCCCACGCGGGAGAAGCGAGGCACAACCCCGCCAGCAACGCGGCCAGCGAGGGCAACGGGTGAAAATTTCCCGATGGCACGGTGGAGGCAAGGCGGCTTTCGACGGGCATGGTTGGACTCCCTGGACAGTGGGGCAGGCGCATACCTGCCCATCGGTCGCACAACTATCGCACGACGGCCGCAGGCAGGGTCAGCGCCCAGGGTCAAGGCAAAACAGAGGCTCAAAGTCGACGTTCTCCGAACGGCGTACTGGCCCGGGTTCTTCTCCTTCGCGATGGAAGGCGCAGCGGAAATTCCGGGAAAGGTACGCGGTCAGCGTGGCGCAGGTGCCGGCATGGCCACCAGTCGGTGCGGCGAAAGCTTGTCGTAATGCGGCCGGCACTGTTCGACCAGGCCGTGCTGGAACGCGGTCAGCTTGACCTCGTGCTCGCGCCAGGGCGTGAAACCGGTGGAGCGCTCGACCTCGGCATACCAGTGCGGGGCCCACACACCGTCACTGGCACGCGGGCCGCACGGCCATTGCAGCATGCGTGTGCTGAAGGGGATGCGCAGGCGCGTGCACAGTGCATTCAAGATGCCTGCGGGATTCTTCAGCACGTCGGTGGCGTCGATCACTGGCGGCACGGCGCCGAGCCGGTCGCAAACGTGATCGAACAATCGCGCCTGCTGCTCGAAGCCGAGTTCCCACGCGGCGGCGTCGGGGCGCTGGATGGTGAAGGAGGCAACCACCGCTTCCGGTTCGCGGATCAGGAAGCAGTTGGTAACATCGTCGAACCAGTCCAGCGGCATGTTCGGCAGCATGTGCTGGGTCATGTGCTTCTGGTACCAGAGCGGCCTGCCGTCCGGGATCGGGCCGGTCAGCATCGCGGCGACTTTCGCCGCGTCGGTGCTCTGCGCGGCGATCACTTCGTCGCGTCCCGGATGCTGGACGCCGGTCGCGAGCAGATAGTGCGCGTAGAACGGCTCGTCGATGACGCTGGTGTCATCGCGGTTTTCCCAGGCACGCATCATGGCGGTGGAGATGTTGCGCGGGCCCGACCACATCGCGATACGCAGGCCGTCGCGCAGCGGGTTCATACGCGCGAGCCCGACCAGCTTTCCGTTTTCACCAGGTCCATGTAGAGCTGTTGCAGCCGCGCGACCATGGGGCCGCGTTTGCCGTCGCCCATCGTGCGGCCATCGATCTCGCAGGCCGGCACCACGCCGGCAAAGGTGCCGGTGACGAAGGCCTCCTCCGCGCCGTAGACCTCGGTGAGGCTGAAGTTTTTTTCGAACACCGGGATGTCGTATGCGCGGCACAACCGGATCACGTTGGCGCGGGTGATGCCGCCCAGGCAGTAGTCGCCCGTCGACGTCCATACCTCGCCGCGCCGCACGATGAAGAAATGGGTGGAGTTGCAGGTCGCCACGAAGCCATGCGGGTCGAGCATGAGCGCCTCGTCGTAACCGGCCTTCTGCGCCTGGATGCAGGCGAGGATGCAGTTGAGCTTGGAGTGGCTGTTGAGCTTCGGATCCTGCACGTCCGGGGCACCGCGCCGTACGTGCACGGTGAACAGGCGGATGCCTTGCTCGATCGTGGCCGGCAGTGGCTGCTTGTATTCCGGGATGATGACGATGGTCGCGGCGCCGATCACGAAGCGCGGATCCTGGTGCGGCGTGGCCTTGACGCCACGCGTCACCATCAGCCGGATATGCACGTCCGACTGCATGCCGTTGGCGTGCAGCGTGTCGACGATACGCCGGGTCAGCTGCTCGCGGCTGAGGCCGATGTCGAGGTCGATCGCGCGGGCGCCTTCGTATAGACGATCCAGATGCTGGTCCAGGAACGGCAGGCCGCCGTCGTGCAGGCGCAGGCCTTCCCATATGCCGTCGCCCAGTACGAAGCCGCTGTCAAACACCGACACGCACGCCTCGTGCCGCGGCAGCAGTTCGCCGTTGACGCTGATCCTGATCGTTTCGTTGCGCGGATCACTCTGATAGTCGTGCGTGCCTTTGCTCATGGATGATGGTCCTGCCAAAACAGGTCTCAGGGTACCTTTTCTTCCCGGATTCCGTCGTGCCCGGCGTGCAGGCGGTGGCGCGGCCTGCCGGCCCGGATCGGTTGTCGGGGCTCGACTTCTGCATTCCCCGCAGGTTCTGAGTTTTGCGATGTCCGATTGGTTTTTTGACGCGAGATGAGCGTAGAGTTGATCGTCTTTGCCTTTTGTATTTGGGCGCAGACGACAGACACCAAGTAAGCCCACCTGAACATTCAAATGAAGGAAACTCCATGAAGATCCTGACTATTTGTGTGATGTCGGCGCTTGCACTGACGGCCGCTTCCAGCGTGCTCGCGGCGGATGCCAACAAGGCAGTCGTCAACCGGGACTGGACCGATAGCGTGGCGCCGGCCCAGCAACAGGCCTACGAGGCTGGCCAGAAAGCCTTCAACCAATGCATGCGCGACCACGGCGTCAAGTTCAACCTTGTGGCCGTCACGCATGAAACGGGCGACACCTATAAATACTCCTACGTCAGCGGCCCCTATACCTGGGCCGACTTCGACGCGGCGGACGCGGCGACCAAGCCGTGCGACGCCACTTGGCGCGCACAGGGCAATCCGCACCTGCTGAGCGAGACCAGTGTCTTCATGGTGGACCAGCCCGAGATGAGCCACATGCCCGCCGGCTGGGAAAAACAGGCCCATCCAGCTTTCCTCAACGTCATCTATGAAACGCTGAAACCGGGGCATGAGGCCAGCGAGGCGTTCACCGCGGCGGTCAAGAAAATCGCGGCAGCCGCGGCAAAATCGCAGTGGCCCTATTACTTCAGGGTGATGGAAGTGCAGGGTGGTGACGAGGGCTCCCCGGATTACCTGGTGGTCTTGCCGGAAAAGAGCTGGGCAGACTACGGCACCGAGGCCAATCCGTCGCTATGGAAGATGGTCGAAGGCGTCTATGGCAAGGATGACACCGCCGCGTTGCGCAAATCGTTCAACGATGCGGTCGAGCATCAGTCTTCGCACGTTGATCGTTACAACGCGGATTTGAGCTATGTCGCAGGCAAATGAGCAAAAGTAACGACTGATCCGGGCGACCCGAATCACGGGTCGCCCGGACAACACAGGGGCAGACAAGAAACAAATCCCGCTATCCAGGTTCGTGGACAGGCGGTGCAGCCATAAACAGGGGACAGCTTCCGGTCTTTCCACGGCCATCGCGGTAACGTCCTGAACTTGTCCGTTTCAAATAATCATCGGCGTATGCCAGCCAAAACCGGGGAGGCGATGGCGGATGTAACAGCGAGTGCGACTGTGTTGTCGCTTCGGGCGACGCCACATTTCCTGTTCGTGGGAAAACCGATATGGTGTGGCCACAATTCCGTTCACCAGCATCGACTACAGGGGGGCCTCATGATCGAGCTGGAAATCCAGACCCTTTCGGAAACACGGGAGGGTCTGCTGATCGAGGTGGGTCGGCTCGTCATGGCGAGCGGATTTACCTTGCAGCGGCAACGCCTGGTGCAGGATCCCCATGGCGTGCTGATGACCATGGTCGTACGCGGGCCCTGGCTTAAAAAGCGTGTGCTCGAGGCCGGACTGGACGCCAATGAGCGCATCATCAGTTTCAAGACGGCGAAGTTCGAGGAAGGTGCGCCGAAACCGCATTTCGCCGCGTCACGCCCAGTGGTTCGGCAGGCTGTGGTTGCCGTGGCGGCATCGGCGATCCAGGCCGAGCAGCGGCTCGCCCCTGTGGCCGTGGCCGATGTAGGCGCGATGCCGGAGCCGATCGTCGCCCCGCTGGTTCCAGCCGAGCCGGAACCGCAACAAGAGCCGGAGTTCATCTTCATCGTACCGCGTGCGCCGCCGCCGACACCCGCACCGGTGGACACGACGCCGTTCGTTGAACTGATACCGGAGGGGCCAGACCTGCAAGCCGTCGAGAAAGTGCTGCCGAAGCTGATGTATGACTACCCGCAGATTTTCCCGCGACTGCTGGCGCTGGACGACACGGTGAGCGTGGCCGCGCGTGAGTCGTCGCTGCTGCTGGCGGGACAGCGCATGGGTGCCTGGGTATCCGGGCGCGATGGCGTTGCCGCGACTGGGCTCGGCCTGCATGAGGCGATCGAGCGCATTGCCGTCCCCGCACTGCGCGCGCTGGTCGAAGTCGAGCAGGAAGGCGAGCAACTGCATATCCGCAACAGTCCGTTGTGCGTCGAGGGTGAGCACTCCCGCTGCCAGTTTTTCAGCGGCTATCTGGATGGCTTGCTTGGCCCGGTCGTCGCGCCCCGCAGCCTGTCGATCTTCCCCGTCTGCTGCCGCAGTTACGGCGCCGACGAGTGCGTGCTGGCGCTATCGGACTGAATGATTTGATCGTGCCGTCCAGATGGCCGGTGATCGTGCGCCTGGGTTCCACCCTCGACCCGCCGAATTTCGACATGCGTGGCCTGGTGCATCGGGTCAATAGGCGTGGTGGCTACATTGCTTTGATGGACTGACGCGGGCCGCAACACAGCGCAGATCAAGGGACGGAGGCACTCGCTGACTGGGCCGTGCCCCCGTCCCACTGTTCGAACTGCCGCTTGCTTATTCCTGCTTGCAGGCCAGCGGCAACCACTTGGCCGGAACATCGCCACCGCAGGACCAGTGAACCTGTTGATCACGTACGTACGGTGTCAGCTGGAATACATGGCCGCGCATCGACGTGCTGACGAAGCCAACAGTCAGTACGCCATTGGCGCCCAGGGTAATGCTGGAAACATTGCGATCGCCCGGAAACGCTGCCAGGCCGATCTGGTCGATCGTTGCAGGCCACGCCTGGTGGCTCGCGCCGAACTGCGCCACCGCCTCGCGGTACGGTGCACTGTCCGACATGGCAACAGTCACGGCGGTACGGTTCACATAGTCCTGATAGGCGGGAATCGCGATGGCGGCCAGGATCGCGACATAGGCAATTACGACCATGCCGCCGGCGATGCCCAAACCGGGAATACGAGGCAGGATCAGGCTGATCAGATAAGCGAAAGGATTGCGTGTGCCCAGCTTCGGCTTCCGTTGCTCGGCGAGTGCGCGCAGCCAGGCGTGGCGCTTGTTCAACCAGGGATAGTCGCCGACCAGTTCATGCAGTGACATCCAGAAGCCCGGCGACGCGGCCGCGCTCTCGCTGTAATCCGCGAGATCGACTGCCCGCCAGCGCCGCTTGCCTGCAGCCAGCGCGACCAGGCCGTATTGGGCATCTTCCGGATTCTCGCAGACGGCCAAGCCATGGCGGTCACAGGTGTATTCACGAGCACGCGAATAAGCCGCGCCGATCAACGGCAGGAACATGGCTGGAGCCAGCACTTTCGACCAGGTCAGATGGTGCCTGCGCAGGTGGCCCAGCTCATGGCCGATGTAGAAATCCAGCGCGCCGGGTCGATCCTCCATGCTGTCGACCACATCGGACAGCAGGACGACGAAGCTGCGGCCGAGAAAGCGCGTCGCAAAGGCATTCAGCACACCGTTGCCATTGACCAGATAGGCCTCGGGCATCTGCATACCCAGCTTGCGCGTACATGCATACACGCGCTGATACAGATCGGGCATCTGCCTTGAATTGATCCGGATCGCGTTGCCGCGCAGATGCGCAATCAGCGCCGAGTGGGCAATCAACGCAAACAGTGCGAACAGCAGCAGATAAATGAGCAAGACACCGACGGTGCCGAACAGCAACAACAGCCAGATGATGATAGACAGAACGAGCGCGATGGCGCGCAACGTTGTCTCGTTTCCATAGACGAGTTCGTTCACTACGTTATCCCCTTGAAGGCGCATCCCCCGACGCGTCCACGGAGTCTAAGGCAGCGACTTGATATTCGCGAGGTTCCGCTTCGGCGGAAAGAGGCAGACGTCGCCGGTGATGCCTATGCCGGATGGATCTTGAAGCTGGGATCGCGGCCGCGACCTCAGTGGCCGCCCGCGGCCGCCGCGCTGGATTTGGCTGTGAACGGCGGTCGGGTCAGCCAGATCACCGGGATCAGCAGGATGAAGATCCAGCCCAGCGCATGGAACAGTTCGTTGAAGCCGATCTGGTAGGACTGCTGCGTGATCATGTTGTTGATCAGGCTGGCGCCGGTTTGCGGATCGCCGTTGCCCAGCTGGGCCATCGCGTTCTGTGCAATCGGGTTGTAGACATTGATGTTTTCGGTGAGCTGGGCGTGATGCACGGTGGCACGGCGATCCCACAGGAAGGTGGTGAGTGAGGCGGCAAAGCTGCCTGCCAGCGTGCGCAGGAAGGTGGCCAGGCCGGAGCCGGCGGCGATCTCGTTCTGCTCCAGGTCCGACAGCAGCATGACGGTGACTGGCATGAAGAACAGCGCGACGCCGAGACCCATCATCAGCTGCATCATGGCGACGTGATAGAAGTCGATGTCGAGATAGAAGTCGGAGCGCAGGAAGCAGGTGACGCCCATGATCACGAAGGCCACCGAGGCGAGCAGGCGCAGGTTGAAGCGCATGGCGTAGCGGCCGACGATGAAGGTCAGCAGCAACGGTGCGATGCCCAGCGGGGACGCCGCAAAGCCGGCCCAGGTGGCGGTGTAGTTCAAATTGCGTTGCAACCACTGCGGCAGCAGCAAGTTGATCGCGAAGTAGGCGGCGAAGGAAAGCACCAGCGCCAGCGTGCCGAACTTGAAGTTGTGGTGGCGGAACAGGCGCAGGTCGATGATCGGGTCCTTGTCGGTCAGTTCCCAGATCAGGAACACGGCCACGCTGATCGCCGCAATGATGCAGGTGATCACGATGAAGCTGGAGTTGAACCAGTCCTCGTCGTTGCCCTTGTCCAGCATGATCTGCAGCGCGCCCACGCCAATGACCAGGGTGATCAGGCCGACGTAATCCATTTTCGAGCGGACGATGTTCTCGATGCGGCCCTTCATCTGCCGGCTTACCACCACGCAGGCGAAGATGCCGATTGGCACGTTGATGAAGAAGATCCATGGCCACGAATAGTTGTCGGTGATCCAGCCGCCGAGGATCGGGCCGGCGATCGGTGCGACCACCGCCACCATCGACAGCAGCGCCAGTGCCATGCCGCGCTTGTGGGTCGGGTAGATGCCGATCATCAGGCTCTGGGTGATCGGATACATCGGGCCGGCGACGGCGCCCTGCACCGCGCGGAACAGGATCAGCATGCCCATGCTCTGCGAGATGCCACAGAGGAACGAGGAGAGTACGAACAGCAGGGTGCAGCCGAGGAACAGCTTCACCTCGCCGAGGCGACGGGTGAGGAAACCCGTGAGCGGCAGCGAGATCGCCATGCTCACGGCAAACGACGTGATGATCCAGGTGCTTTGATCGTTGCTCACGCCGAGGTTGCCGGCGATGGTCGGCAACGACACATTGGCGATGGTCGAGTCCAGCACCTGCATGAAGATCGCCAGCGACAGTCCGATGGTGGACAGCCCCAGGCTGGGCGGACGGAATTCGGTGCTCATCGCGATAAGCCTGGTACGGGAGAGGTGCTGGCGGGGATCAGTCGATTGGGGCTCGTATGGAAAGTCGCCCAGGCGTTGTCGGTTCCAGGGAGCGGCGTCCACGCAGCATTGGAAGTCGCGAAATATTATGTGTCATGTATATGGTTGTCAATGCAATAATTGCTTTTGCATGGATATGCGGTACTGCCAGCTTGCAGGGAATGGCTGCCTGGTCGATGACCGGCATGCCACGGGCCGGAGGCAAGAGGCAGGATTGGCCGGTACTTGCCTGGGGCGCTTGCATTTTGCTCATGCCCTGACAGCCGATCGTTCGATGCCGACACCGGACGTGGCTCTTCCCGGTGATGGGCCATGCAGCGGATACCGTGTCCGCCGACCCTGTCCGGACAACATCCCCATCGTCCGCGGACAGTCGGCGGTTTCCGGAGGTGACGGAAGAAATGGCTTTGGAATGCGGCTTTCCGGGGTTGCACGTGGTTGGCACGAGCTTTGCCATCTATCTCTCGAAAGCTTCATACCCTCAAGCCAAGGAGAACCGCCATGAAATTCGAGACCCTGATGCTGCAGACCCTGTTCAGTGCCTGCCTGCTGGTTTGCGTGCTGGCCATGGGCGCCATGCTCACGACGCACGTCACTGTGGCGAAGGTAGCCGTGAACCATGCTTACGTGCAGGCCGTGGTGAATTCGGCCGGCTGAGTCTCGTTTGACCGGGGCGGAGCACTGGTCGGCATCACCGGGCGAGTCGGTGTCCTTGCGGGAACCTCGAAAAACTCCCCATGGCTTCATTTCGGCGAAGGCCCGCTGCCATCTGGAGTAAATCCCATCTCACCCCATCCTCGTCACGCCGGCACAGGCCCGCAGCTGTCCGGAATAGATCCCCACCTCACCACACCATCGTCATGCCGGCGCAGGCCGGCATCGCTCTCCATGGCATGGCAACGCAGCCTTGCCATGGGTTATGGCGAGTGAGGGCGACGCGCCAACGTTCGACCATCCACGTATCAGGGGCCGCCTGGCGCCGTGTGCAACAGCGATGCCGGCCTGCGCCGGCATGACGAATATCGGGGGTGAAACCTCAGGGGCAGGGTGCACTTTCCCGAAGTTTCGCTATCTGATCTGAAACGTGCACTTTGACCTGGGCTCTCCTTGATAAAGCTGTTCGGGAAATCGGTAATCCAGCACAGCTTGCCAGGCGGTTGGCGCGGCGCAAGACTGCAACGTCACCTTCCACTGGCAAGAACATGAGCCTGGCTACCACACGACGTGAGCAGTTGTTCCCGGTGCTCAATGCCGCCCAGATCGACGTGGCGCGACGCTTTGCATCGTCGGCAGCGAAACGCTTCGAGCCGAATGAGGTGCTTTATACCGTCGGCGAACGACAGGCGCCGGTGTTCATCGTCATCTCCGGCGACGTGCTGATCCGGCGCCGTCATGCGACCGGTGGGGAGGGACTGATCGCGATACTGCCGGCCGGCGGGATCACCGGTGAAATCAACCAGCTCGCCGGGCGTTCGGCGCTGGCCGAGGGGCGCGCGGGCCCCAATGGCTGCGAGGTGCTGCCGTTCGATGGCGCGCATCTGCGCGCGCTGATCATCGGTTCGGCCGAGCTGGGCGAGATCGTGATGCGCGCCTTCATCCTGCGCCGCACGGCGCTGATCGCCGAAGGCGCTGGTTCGATCCTTGCCGGACGACCGGGCGAGCCGGCGCTGGCACGGCTGGAGGGCTTCCTGTCGCGCAACGGCTATCCGTATTCGGTACTCGATGTGGCCGACGATGGCGAAGGTCACGCCCTGGTCGAACGCTTCGGTCTGCACGACGAGGATCTTCCGATCGTGCTGTGTCCCAACGGCAACCTGCTCAAGCATCCGTCGGACATCGAAGTGGCGGCTTGCGTCGGCATCACGCCGGATCTGGATCCGGAACGCGTGTTTGACGTGGCCGTGGTGGGTGCCGGCCCGGCCGGGTTGGCCACCGCGGTGTATGCGGCGTCGGAAGGATTGTCGGTGCTGGTGCTCGATGCCCGCGCGTTTGGCGGACAGGCTGGTGCCTCGGCGCGCATCGAGAATTACCTGGGCTTTCCCACCGGCATCTCCGGCCATGCACTGGCGGCCCGTGCGTTCATCCAGGCGCAGAAGTTCGGTGCGGAGATCGCCATTCCGGTCAGCGTGAAGGCTCTCGAGTGCGGCGGCGACCACCGTCAGCCCGGCGAGCCGTTCACGCTGCGCCTGGACAACGGCCTGGGCATGCGCACGCGCAGCGTGGTGGTGGCCTCGGGTGCGCGCTACCGCGGGATCGATATCGAGAATCTGGCCATGTTCGAGGGCGCCGGAGTGTCCTACTGGGCATCACCGGTGGAAGCGAAACTCTGCGAAGGCGAGGAGATCGCCCTGATCGGTGCCGGCAATTCGGCGGGGCAGGCGGTGGCGTACCTCTCCCCCTGGGTGAAGCATTTGCATCTGGTGGTGCGTGGCGACGGACTGGAAGCATCGATGTCGCGCTACCTGATCGAGCGGATTGCCGCGTTGCCCAATGTCACGCTGCATACGCGCACCGAAGTGACGGCGCTACGCGGCGACGCCACCAGCGGACTGGCCAGCGCCACCTTTCGTCATCGCGACAACGGTTCGGAATGGAGCGGACCACTGCGTCACCTGTTCCTGTTCGTCGGTGCCGAACCGAACGCGGAATGGCTGCAGGGCTGCGATATCGAAGTCGATGCACACGGTTTCATCTGCACCGGGCAACCCGGCCGTGGCACGTCGTGGTCCGTGGCCGGGCGCGAGCCGATGCCGCTGGAAACCAGCGTGCCCGGCGTGTTCGCGATCGGCGACGTGCGTGCCGGTTCGACCAAGCGCGTCGCCGCCGCCGTGGGTGAGGGCGCCCAGGTGGTCGCCGCGTTGCATCAGGTGCTTGCGTTGGAGCGGCAACGCAACGAGCGGAATGCCTGAGAAGCCGGAGTACGTCACGGAAGCGAAAGGTCGCCGGCATGACACAGAGCTGGCTCGCACTGTTCGGAGCCATGCGGACTCGTACTAGCGGGACTGGCCGGGCAGGGCAACCGACGTCACTTCGTCCCGGTCTGCTCTGCGCCGTCCTGCTTGTAGATCACACCGCCCTTCATCACGAAGGGCACGTGCTCGATCGTGCTGATGTCTGCCGTCGGATCGCCCATTACGGCAATGACGTCGGCATCGAGGCCAGCCTTCAACTGGCCGAACCGGTCCTGCTGGCGCAGGATCTTCGCGTCGATGGCGGTGGCGGCCAGCAGGGCGCGCGCCGGCGACATGCCGTCGCGCACCATCCACTCCAGTTCCTTGTAGTTGCTGCCGTGGGCAAACACGCCCACGTCGCTGCCGTTGCCGATGGTGACGTCGGCCTCCATCGCCAGCTTGAAGGCGTGCGCGGACTGCTGCATCTCCGCGGTGGGCGGGTCGCCCGGCTTCCAGCCCTTGAAGTACTCGGCGTAGGCGGCGACGGCTTCCAGCGTCGGCAGGTAGGCAACGTGGTGCTGCTTCATCAACTCGAACACCTCGCGCGTGCCGCCGAAGCCGTGCTCGATGGTGTCGACGCCGGCGAGTACCGAGCGGCGCATGCCTTCGGCGGTGGTCGAGTGCACCGAAACCGGCAGGCCGAGCGAATGCGCCGCCTCGACGCCAGCGTTCAATTCGTCTTGGGTGAAGGTCGGCACCGAACCCTTGCTCTTGCCGCAGTGGTAGTCGGCGTAGAGCTTGATCCAGTCCGCGCCGTGGCCGGCCTGGTCGCGCACGGCGTCCAGCATCTGCGCGCGCCCGCTGACCGGGATGCCGCCCTGCGGCAGGTCCATGTCAGCGCGGAAGCCCAGTGGGCCAGGGCCGTAGCAATGACTGGCGATGGTGGCGCGGGTGGCGACGAACAGATGCGGGCCGGGAATCAGGCCCTGCTCGATCGCGTGTTGCACGTCGACGTCGGCATAGCCCGCGCCTTCGGTGCCGAGGTCGCGCAGCACGGTGAAGCCGGCCATCAAGGTGTCGTGCACGTGCTGCACCGCTTCGATGGTGCGATAGGGCTGCGTCTCCTTCAGCACCTGGTCGTTCCACAGCGTCTCGTTATATGGGTGCAGGAAGATGTGCGAGTGCGCGTCGATCAGGCCGGGCAGCAGGGTGGTGCCGGGCAGCTCGATGGTCTGCGTGCCGGGCGGTGCGTGGACCTGCGCGGCCGGGCCGACTGCGGCGATCTTGTCACCCTGCACCAGCACCACCCAGCCCGCGTGTGCCTGCTCGCTGCGCGCGTCGAACACACGGTCGGCCTTGAGCAGCCAGGCATGGTCGGCTGGCTTGCCGACGCTTGCGGCGATGGCGATGCCCGCGGTGCAAGCCAGCAGCAGCCCACCGAGCCATGTCACCACGCGGTGCTGCAAGTTATGCATCGGCATGCTGTCGTTCCCCTCTCTGCGAATGTCGGCTGCCTTTTGTAGCACCGAAGCTGCCAGGGAGGCAGCGTTGATCACGGCATGCTGCCCTCGATCGCTGCGGTGCCCGCGCCCGACAGGTCATGAGTGCGGACGCGCTCGGCAACCTCATCCGGGGCGAGGTTCCACATTAGCGGCTACATGCAGTTCTTCGGTGCACCGGCTGCTGCAGCCGGTGCGTCAGGGTGGGGTCAGTCAGCCGACCTTGGCACGACGCGGCAGCTTCCACTCCGGCCGGATGAAGTGGCAGGTGTAGCCGGTGGGGTAGTGCTCCAGGTAGTCCTGGTGCTCGGGCTCGGCCTCCCAGAAATCGCCGGCGGGTGACAGCTCGGTCACCACCTTGTCCGGCCACAGGCCCGAGGCGTCCACGTCGGCGATGGTGTCTTCGGCCACAGCCTTCTGTTCCTCGCTGGTATAGAGGATGGCCGAGCGGTAGCTGCTGCCGCGGTCGTTGCCCTGGCGGTTGAACGTGCTCGGGTCGTGGATCTGGAAGAAAAATTCCAGCAGGGTGCGGTAGCTGGTCGCCTGCGGGTCGAACACGATCTCGATCGCCTCGGCATGCGTGCCATGGTTGCGGTAGGTGGCGTTCTTCACGTCGCCGCCGGCATAGCCCACGCGCGTGGAGAGCACGCCCGGCTGGCGGCGCAGCAGATCTTGCATGCCCCAGAAACAACCGCCGGCGAGGATGGCGCGTTCGGTGGTGGCACTCATGTCGCTGGCTCCTGGGTATCGAACAATTTGCGGTAGTCGCCGTAGCCTTCGCTGTCGAGCTGGTCGAGCGGGATGAAGCGCAGCGAGGCGGAGTTGATGCAGTAGCGCAGGCCGCCGGCTTCGCGCGGGCCGTCGGGAAAGACGTGGCCGAGATGGCTGTCGCCATGGTGTGAGCGCACTTCGACGCGGCTCATGCCGTGGCTGTCGTCACGATGCTCGACGACGTGCTCGGCCTGCACCGGCCGGGTGAAGCTGGGCCAGCCGCAGTGGCTGTCGAACTTGTCCAGCGACGTGAACAACGGCTCGCCCGAAACCACGTCCACATAGAGACCGGGTTCCTTGTGCGCGTTGTAGAGGTTGGTGAAGGGCCGTTCGGTGGCGGCCTCCTGGGTGACGCGGTACTGCTCGGGAGTGAGCTGTGCAACGGCTTCCGGAGTCTTGCGGTAGTTCGACATGGGCTGTCTCCGACGGAATGATCGGGAGTATGCACCGCGGGATGCGGGCGACCAGGCATACATGGGGGCCGCATGTGGCAGTCCAAGAGACGGACAGCTTGTCGCAACAAAACACCAGAAACATTTTGACCCTGCTCATGTTTCTTGCCCCGGATTCTTCGTAACCTGCACACTCCACTCGCTATAGAGAGGGACGATGTATGGACAAATCAAGCTTGTCGGGTGACATGCGTGCCGCGCGTACGGCGTTTTTTTCGGGCAGCCTGTCCATCGGCGCTTCCGACTGGAATGCGGCTGGCATGGGTCTGGGGCGTGTGTTGCTGGCGACGGTGATGATTGGCCTGGGTATTCGCGGCTTCTAATACGGTGACTTCGCGTCGGTATGGCAACACATTCCCATCGAGCATTTGCCGGGGCAGCAGTTTTTCGTTTATGCGTTTGCGGCGATCGAGCTGGTTACTGGCCTTGGCCTGCTCGCGAGGCGTACGGTCGCGTTTTCGTCGGGCCTCCTGTTTGGCTTTCTGCTGCTCTGGGCCGTGTTGCTGAAACTGCCGGCGGTAGTGCTCGTGCCGCAGATGGAAGCCACTTGGCTGGGCCTTGGCGAGATCACCGTGATTCTGGCCGGCGGATGGATCCTGTTTGCTTTGCATGCCGGCGCATGGGCGAGGAGTCATCTGAAATTCCTCGTCGGCACCAGCGGCGTGCGCTGGGCGAGGCTGTTGTTTGTACTTTCGCTGCCGACGATCGGACTGTCGCACTTCGTGTATGCCAGCCAGACGGTCCAGCTCATCCCGGCGTGGTTGCCCTGGCATTACGGCTGGGCCTATCTGACCGGCGCCGGCAGTATCGCCGCCAGCATCGGGATGCTCTTCGCGATCTGTCCGCGTCTGGCAGCGATGCTGGAAGCGGCGATGCTGAGCGTGATCACCCTGCTGGTCTGGCTACCCGGCGTCATCGCTGCGCCGGGCAGCGGATCCTGGACGCCGTTCCTGATGTCCACGGCGATCGCATGTGGTGCCTGGGTGGTTGCCGATTCGTATCGCGGGGTGGCTTGGCTGGGTGTTGGAACTTCCCCGCTAGCCGGATTCAATAAACCTGAAGTTCAATAAGCAGCGCGGCGGTCGTGCAGTGGAGTGAGCGTCCGGACAGCACCCATTTGTCCGCGGACAGTCGGTCATTTCAGATGGTCATGGCGGAAATGGCTTGGGAATGCGGTTTTCCGGGGTTGCACATGGTTGGCACGGGCTTTGCCAACTATGTTTCGAAAGCTTCATATCCTCAGTCAAGGAGAACCGCCATGAAATTCGAGAACCTGATGTTGCAGACCCTGTTCAGCGCCTGCCTGCTGATCTGCGTGCTGACCCTGGGTGCCATGCTCACAACCCATACCAACGTACCGAATGTGGCTGCCAACCATGCACCTGTGGCTGCCACGGTGAATTGAAGGCAAAGGCGAAATCCGACGATCCCGGAGGAGTTCCATGCACCACTCGTTCGTATCCGCATGATGAGTACGCTGTGCTTTCGGTCGAGGATCGAAATCAACAACATCAATCCATACGTGCTGGTCAGTGCGAGGCAGGTTGCACGGCTGAAGGCTGGCTGGCGCAAGCCGCTGCCGGTGCGGATAAGAGTGAATGGCACGCCGGATACGCCGTGGCGTACCAACATGATGCCGGTCGGGGATGGCACGTTCTATCTGTATCTGCATGGCGAAATGCGCAAGGCATCCGGAACGGCCGTAGGCGATGTCGTCAGTCTGGAAGTGGACTTTGACGACACCTACCAGGGTGGCCCGGCACATCCGATGCCGCCGTGGTTTGGCGAGGCACTGGGTCGGAACCCCGATGCGAGGCGAGCATGGGAGGCGCTGATACCCAGCCGCAGAAAAGAGATCCTGCGTTATTTCTCGCAGCTCAAGTCGCCTGAAGCACGGGCTCGCAATCTTCAGCTGGCGATGCATGTGCTTTCCGGCGGCCCGGGGCGTTTCATGGCGCGAGCCTGGAACGAGACGCCCGATCAATAGACCAGAAAAGGGATGGGTGCCCTTTCCGGAGGTGTCATCCCCGGTGTGGCTTTCGTCTCAGGCGGTTCGGTACGCCTGTATGCCAGTGCATTAAACCCGTCGCGGCCGCAGCGCGCCTGTGCGGGAGGTGGGGG
>JBOHYM010000045.1:0-28090 GCA_050737735.1 Rhodanobacter sp.
GCTGAGATCCAGGCCATTGAAGACAAGCTCAACCGGCGGCCTCGAAAACGATTAGGCTTCCGCACACCACAGCAAGTTTTCGATGTTTCCTTCAACCGTGGTGCACTTCGTAGTTGAATCCGCCACCGGTGTTACCGAATCCGGTGCCCGCCGGTGATCCGCCAACACCACTATTTCGCCCCGAAACCGCGCTGGATTCGAATATCCCTGCCTTGACCAAACAAGTGGGGCTTACTCAACTCGGCACTTTCGACGAACGGCAGGGTGGACAACTGCTCGTTTCCGGCGAAGGTCTGTTACCTGCTGCATGGG
Source organism: Rhodanobacter sp. (assembly GCA_050737735.1). Lineage (GTDB taxonomy): Bacteria > Pseudomonadota > Gammaproteobacteria > Xanthomonadales > Rhodanobacteraceae > Rhodanobacter. The sequence goes on from JBOHYM010000045.1 coordinate 313, forward strand.
TGCGCGTTATCGGATTGCACAACGACCAGGCACAGGAAGGCGCGACGGCGTCGCGCTTCGATGGCGACCTCAATGGTGTCCAGGCTGGCCACGACCTTTACGCACGTGAAAGCGAAAATGGTGATCGTGATCACTTCGGTGCATTCATCGGCTATACCCATGCCGACGGTCGAGTCGAGGGGAATGTCGGTGGTTTCCCGGATACCCATGCCGGCGATCTGAGCGTGGACGCCAACAGCGTAGGTGCTTACTGGACACACATCGGCCCGGCACACGGCTATATCGACGCGGTGCTCATGGAAACCTGGCTGCACACGTCGATCGATTCGATCCAGGGATTCCACAACAGCACGCACAGCAAACTGTTCACCGCATCGCTGGAGGGCGGCAAGCCACTGCAACTGGGTCAACGGCTGACACTCGAACCCCAGATGCAGGTTATCTGGCAGCACATCAACGTTGACGCGTTCCAGGATCCGGTATCCAGTGTTGCATTCACACCCACGAACGCAATCACCGGGCGCATCGGCTTAAGGCTCCAGGGCAACATCGTGCACAACGAGCAGGTATGGCAGCCGTACTTGAAAGCCAATCTCTGGCGCGATTTCCAGCGTACTTACAACACCGTTTTCGCCGGCGTGGACGACATACCCACCAACCTGGCAAGCACCGCCTTCGAGTTCGGTGGCGGCGTCAGCGCACATCTGACGCACCATGTAAGCCTGTTTGGCGAGGTGAGTTATCTGACCAACCTTGACACTGTGCATCGACGTGGTGCCGAGGGAAACGTCGGCTTTCGCGTCATATGGGGAGGCGCAGACGCGCCGCATTAGTTCGCCGACGGCAGCTGTCATACAAGCTACCCCCACTTACTCCCCGCGCAACCACCGTGCCGCAGCAAGTCAGCCGCCCACCTCGCCGACCTGCGCGATGGCGTAATGACCAGGCCATGCGCGTAACCTTCGACGTGCCGAGAGCGACCGCTTCATCCTGATCCACCAGCGCGATGCCGATGAATTCGACTGTGATCCGAACTACCCCGGCATCGCCCGCAGCGACGATCTGGTGATCGCACAGATCACCTGCAGCAGCGGCCGCACGGTGAAGCGGAAGCAGCCACTGTATCGACGCATCGCGGAGAAATTTTCCACCGATCCTGGGCTGCGTCCCGAGGATATATTCATCGACCTGGTCGAGGTGGCGAAGGAGAGCTGGTCGTTCGGGAATGGGAATGCACAGTACGCGTGAGTTTCGCTCTCGGCTTTCCACAAATGACCAGGAGCAACCATCGCTGTCGTAGGTTGGGCTGAGTGCAGCGATGCCCAACATCGGCATGGTCGTGAACGTTGGGGTTCGCATGCGCTCACCCCAACCTACGCGCTGCAGAAACGGAACCTGACTCCGATATCGCGTTGCGGGCACATTGCCGCGCAAGAACTTGTAACATCCCGAGTTCGCTCCATCATCGGCTCACACCGCGCACTGCACATGGCAAAAGACTCCGCAGCCCCCGGGGCAGGCAAAGACCACTACCTCATCCTGGATGGACTTCGCGGCGTTGCATCCTTGATGGTGGTGCTGTTCCATATCTGCGAGGCGTACAAACCGGAGCATCCGCTGACGCAGCCGATCAATCACGGCTACCTGGCCGTGGATTTCTTCTTCCTGCTGTCGGGCTTCGTCATCGCCTATGCCTACGACGACCGCGGGCAGACGATGGGCACGTGGGACTTCTTCAAGCGCCGCCTGATCCGCCTGCAGCCGATGGTCATCATGGGCATGACGATCGGCGCGGCGCTGTTCTATTTCCAGGCCGGCGCGGCGTTTCCGCTGATCGATGCCACGCCGGTGTGGAAAATGCTGCTGGTGATGCTCGTGGGCTTCACACTGCTGCCGCTGCCGCCTTCGATGGACATCCGCGGTTGGAGCGAGATGCATCCACTCGACGGCCCGGCTTGGTCGCTGTTTTTCGAATACATCGCCAACATCCTGTACGCCATCGGCCTGCGCAAGCTGTCGAACCGCTGGCTGGGTGTGCTGGTCGCGCTGGCGGCTGCCTTCCTTGTGCAACTGGCTGTATTCGGCAAGCAGGGCGACGTGATCGGCGGCTGGGCCATCGACCCGAAGCAACTGCATATCGGCTTCGCCCGCCTGCTCTTCCCCTTCCTTGCCGGCATGCTGCTGATGCGCCTCGGCAAGCGCATCCGCATCAAGCACGCCTTCGCGGCATGCAGCCTGCTGCTGATCGTGGCGCTTGCCCTGCCCCGCTTCGGCGGCGCCGATCATCTGTGGCTGAACGGCCTGTACGAATCGTTCTGCGTGATCGTGCTGTTCCCGATCATCGTGGCCATCGGCGCCGGGGCAACACTCGACAACGACCTGTCCACCCGCATCGCCGGATTCTTCGGTGGACTCTCCTACCCGCTCTACATCACGCACTATGGTCTGATCTACATCTACACCGGATGGATACACGACCACGAGGCATTGTCCTTCCCCATCAAGTGCGCGGCAGGCGCCTCGGTCTTCGTCGCGAGCATCGCCATCGCGTATGCGTGCCTGAAACTTTACGACTTGCCCATACGGAAATGGTTGACGGGGAAGTTTTTGAAGCGCGCGGCCGGATGATTCCGACTCACTCCCCTCGCAACCACTTCGCCGCATCGATCGCAAAGTCGCAGGTTGGACTGAGCGCAGCGATACCCAACATCGGCATGGTCGTGGACGTTGGGATTCGCATTGCGCTCACCCAACCTACGCGCTGAAAAGCAAAGCTTTCGTCCTCCTGCGAAGGGCGAGTCACTTTCTCTCGCGTGCCCGAGAGAAAGTAACCAAAGAGAGGGGCACCCCGCTCCCGCGCTTTCCGGGCATCCATGCCCGGAAAGTCCGCGTGCGGGTTACGGGGTTTGTCGACAGTCCATCCATGGACTGACGCCAAACTGGTTCGCATCCCTGCGAACCACCCTGCGGGCTTTCCTTCACCCGCCCGCCGCTGCAGAGGGGCCCCGGACAGAGCGACGCGCATCCTGCGCGTACTTTTTAGAAAAGCCAGATCAAGTGCAGAGCAACGGTAAAGCTACGGAGCGAAGTGTCGCGCTTGCTCTCGCCTCTGAGCTTTTCACCGAGTGCGGGCCAGGATGGCCCGCTGCTCTACCCGGGGCCCCTGTGCGGCGGTGAGTCGGGGGCGACAGGCCGCGCAGCGGGCATCGACAAGGATGTCGATGCCTTTTCGCCCGGACAGGAGTCCGGTCGAAAAGCCCGGCACCGACTCACGGACTTGCCGCCCATGGATGGGCGGCAAGCGCCAAGCGGGGTGGCCTTCTCTTTGGTTACCTTTCTCTTGGCCACGCAAGAGAAAGTAACTCGCCCTCCGAAGGAGGACGAAAGCTCTTGCCTCTGCAAGACGCGGGATGTCTGCGCGTGCTTACTGCAGAAACGGAACCTGACCCCGATATCGACGGCATAAGGTTTTCAACGCCACCTTCGAAAACTTAGGTACGGATGGAAATGCTTCTTGGCGTCGCGCGCTTCGTCCACAAACCAGATGGTTAACGCGGCTTTTCTATCGACCTCTTCTTGCGTCAATCCTTTGTCGTCGTATTTGATATAAAGCAGCCAGAGTTCCATCTGTTTTTCGTGTAACTGATCGAGATAACTCTCGATATCGGGCCCAAATAGAAAGCCTGCTTGAGGAATGTTGTTTCTGAAATTCTTAAAGATCTCGAACGACTGCGACTTCTCACCCTTGGGCTCAGGACCGTTGTGTACGATATTTGAAAGATACGTCCATGTATGTATGAAGATCTCGTAACGCTTGTCGAAAAGATCCAGTTTTAGCATGTTACGTGCTATCTCAGACTGGCGAAAGGCAATCCATGCACCAATAAGCGCAATAACTGGCAGCACTATCGCCGTTATATAACTTGTCCAAGGAGTGCTGCAGTTCATAGAGCTAAGACCTGAATTGAGCGGTGTACGATATGCGCCTTCGCGATGGCTAGTGTAGGCGCCAATACCCGCAGATGGTGTTACTCCCCGCGCAACCACCTCGCCGCATCTACCGCGTAATAAGTCAGAATCGCATCCGCCCCCGCCCGCTTCATTGCAGTCAGCGACTCCAACACCACCGCCTTCTCATCCAGCCATCCATTCTGCGAGGCGGCCTTCAGCATCGCGTACTCGCCGCTGACCTGATACACGAAGGTCGGCACACCGAACGTGTCCTTCACCCGGCGCACGATGTCAAGGTACGGCAGGCCCGGCTTCACCATCACCGCGTCGGCACCTTCGGCGATGTCGAGTTCGACTTCGTGTAGGGCTTCGTCGCTGTTGGCGACGTCCATCTGGTAGGTGTGCTTGTTGCCCTTGCCGAGGTTCGCCGACGAACCGACTGCATCGCGGAACGGACCGTAGAAGGCGGAGGCGTATTTCGCCGAGTAGGCGAGGATGCGCGTGTGGATGTAGCCGGCATCTTCCAGCGCGTCGCGAATGGAACCGATGCGGCCGTCCATCATGTCCGACGGTGCCACGAAATCCATTCCGGCTTCGGCCTGCGCCAGCGACATCTTGATCAGCGCCTCGACGGTGGGCTCGTTCATCACGTAGCCGGTGTCGTCGATCAGGCCGTCCTGGCCGTGGGTGGTGTACGGATCGAGTGCGACGTCGCCAATCAGGCCCAGCTCCGGATACTTCGCCTTCAGCGCGCGGGTGGCGCGCTGCATCAGGCCATCGGGATTCCATGCTTCGGCGGCATCCTCGCTCTTCACCGCGGCACCCGGCGAGGGGAACAGCGCCAGTGCGGGAATGCCCAGCTTCACGCATTCGCCGGCGATCTTCAGCAGCTCGTCGATCGACAACCGATCCACGCCCGGCATCGACGGCACCGCTTCGCGCTGGCCTTCACCCTCGATCACGAACGCGACCATGATCAGGTCGCTCGCCAGCAAGGTGTGCTCGCGCATCAGCGCGCGGGAAAAAGCATCACGGCGCATGCGGCGCATGCGAATGGCGGGAAAACTCATGGCAGATCCTGACTGGTCATATCCCGTCTATTTTAGGCCACAACCCAAGCCTGCGACCGCACTGCGGCCCTTGCCTGCAACCCTGCGATCGTCGATTCGATCGACCACGACACTTTCTCGTCACGTTTTCGGGTGCACCCTCGGCGCCGAGACCCGCCGTTATCCCCGCCGGAGGAAGCATCATGAGCAAGACCAAACCAGCCGCCCCGACTGCCCACCAGCACCAGCCGTCCAGCGCCCGCTATCTGGGCCGGCATGCCCCGGATGCATCGCTCGATGTGACCCTGGTACTGCGGCGCAGGAACGCGCTTGGCACAATGGGTCCGCCTTCATCACCCGACACGCGGCATGCCGATTTCGAAACGCATTACGGTGCCGATCCGGCCGACGTGGAACGCCTGCGCGGCTTCAGCCGCCAGCACGGCCTGCAGGAACTGGCCTGTGAGCCGGGACGGCGCGCACTGCATCTGCGCGGCACGGTGCAATCCCTGCAGCAGGCGTTCGGCGTGCAGCTGGGCCGTTACCAGCTGACACCCGGCGGCACGTCCTATGTTGGCTCCGCGCAGGCGCCGACCCTGCCGGATCCGTCCATCATCGCCGTGCTGGGCCTTGATCAGCGCCCGGTTGCCCAGCCGCATTTCCGTATCGCGCAGGCGCAGCCCACCAGTACCTATACGCCACTGCAGGTCGGTGCGCTGTACAGCTTCCCCACCGGCGACGGTACAGGCCAGACCATCGCGATCATCGAACTCGGCGGCGGCTACGTGCAGGGCGACCTGGACACCTACTTCAGCGGACTCGGCCTGGCGACGCCTTCCATCACCGCCGTTTCCGTCGATGGCGGCAGCAACCAGCCCGGCGGCGACGCGGATGCGGAAGTGATGCTGGATATCGAAGTCTCCGGCGCGCTGGCGCCGAAAGCCGCGCTGGTCGTCTACTTCGCCGCGAATACCGACCAGGGTTTCTACAACGCGATCTCGCAGGCCGCACACAGCAGCACCCAGCCGGCCACGGTGATGTCGATCAGCTGGGGCGGCCCCGAAAGCAGCTGGAGCACGGCGTCGCGCAATGCGATGGAAACCGCGCTGGAGGATGCCGCCGCGCTCAATGTGACGGTGACCGTGGCGGCCGGCGACAACGGCTCCAGCGACGGCGTCAGCGGCGGCCAGCCGAATGTGGATTTCCCGGCCTCCAGTCCGTCGGTGCTGGCCTGTGGTGGCACCGAGCTGACCGGCAGCGGCAGCACGATCAGCAGCGAGGTAGTGTGGAACGAGACGGCCGGCAACGAAGGTGCCACCGGCGGTGGCGTCAGCACGGTGTTCGCGCTGCCCGCCTGGCAATCGACATCGAAGATACCCGCGGCACCGAACGGCTTCGTCGGTCGCGGTGTGCCGGATGTCGCCGGCAACGCGGACCCGCTCACCGGCTACGACATACGCGTGGACGGCCAGAACGAGGTCGTCGGCGGCACCAGTGCGGTCGCACCGCTGTGGGCGGCGCTGGTGGCACGCCTCAACCAGCAACTCGGCCACTCGTTGGGCGCGGCCAATGCGGCCCTGTACGGCATCAGTGAACAGCCGTTCCACGACATCACCCAAGGCAACAATGGCAGCTACTCGGCCGGCCCGGGCTGGGACGCCTGCACCGGACTGGGCAGCCCGAACGGACAGGCCCTGCTCGGCGCCCTGCAGGCCGGCTCGGTCAGCCCCGCACCGGCTCCCTCCAGTCCCAAGCCCGGCGGCCACAAACCACCCGTCTCGGGTGGCAAGAAGCACAAGGGCAAATCGTAGGATTTCCCGGTAGCGAACAGGGACCAGCATCCCGGATGCACCCGGCGCTGGACGCTGGCCGGCATTCACGGCAGGCTTGCTGTTTTCCGCGTCCTCCCTCGGAGTTCCGATGCCCGTCCCCGCCGCCCCCACCCTGCTCGTCGATCTCGGCGGCACCAATGTCCGCTTCGGGGTGGCCGATCCATCACGTGACCAGCCACTGCTGACCGACAGCATTCGGCGCTACCGCGTGGCCGAGCACGATTCGCTGGTCGAGACGGCAACGCACTACCTCGCCGACACCGGCCTCAAGGTGAGCCGCGCCATCGTGGCCGCGGCCGGACGCATCGTCGACGGCGAGACGGTCAAGGTCACCAACAATCCGTGGGCCATCTCGGCCCATCAGACCGCCAGCGCGCTGGGTCTGGAATACGTGCACCTGGTCAACGATTTCGCCGCGCAGAGCATGGCGGTGACCCTGCTGCAGGGTGATGACCTGGTTGACGTAGGCAAGGTGGCACGGCCGGTGATCGGTGCCGAGGACGAGCAGACCTTCGCCATCGTCGGCCCAGGCACGGGCCTGGGTGTCGGCGGCCTGCTGGTGCGCGGCGGCCACTGCAGCGTGCTGCAGACCGAAGGCGGCCACGCCGGCTTCGCCGCGCACACGCCGGAGGACATCGCCATCCTCGACTACCTCAACCAGAAGTACGGGCGCGTCTCCAACGAGCGGCTGATCTGCGGCCAGGGCCTGGTGAACCTGTACGACGCGATCTGCCACATCGTCGGCGCCCAGCCCGACGACCTCAAGCCCGAGGACATCACCGCGCGCGCCAAGGACGACGGCTGCCCGCTGTGCACCCGTACCGTGGAGACCTTCGCCGGCATCTTCGGCAGCGTCGCCGGCGACCTCGTGCTCACGCTCGGCGCCTGGGACGGCGTCTACCTCACCGGCGGCCTGATCCCGGTCCTGCTGCCGTGGCTGGAACGCGGCGATTTCCGCGAACGTTTCGAGGCGAAGGGCCGCTTCCGCGACATCATGGAGAAGGTGCCGACGCAAGCGATCATGAACCCCGAGCCGGGCCTGCTCGGTGCTGCCGCGCTGGCGGTGCTGGAATCGGGGCGGTCGCTGTTGCAACGCGACTGACTCGGGAGTACCGCCATGCCCCGCAGCGACACTGCTTTCCTGTTCGATCTCGACGGTACCCTGGTCGACAGCGTCTACCAGCACGTGCTGGCGTGGAAGGAGGCGCTGGATCGGGAAGGCGTTGAGCTGTCGGTGTGGCGCATCCATCGCAAGATCGGCATGAGCGGCGGCCTGTTCGCGAACATCCTGCTGCGCGAAACCGGACTGGAGATCACCGAGGAACGCCTCGAACGCCTGCGCCAATGGCATGCAGACGCGTTCAACCGGCAGCACACGCAGGGTTCGGTACGACCACTACCCGGTGCGCGCGAATTGCTGGCCTACCTCACCGAGCAGCAGATCCCGTGGGCGATCGCCACCAGCGGGCGCATGGAAACCGCCGCGCACAACCTGGAAGCACTCGGTGTCGATCCATCGAAGGTACCGGTGGTGACGCGTGACCAAGTGCGCCACGCCAAACCCGATCCCGACCTGTTCCTCGCCGCGGCCGCGCGACTGGGCGTGGACATTCACCAGTCGCTGGTGATCGGCGACAGCGTGTGGGACATGCTTGCCGCGCAGCGCGCCCGTGCGCTTGGCGTTGGCCTGCTCAGCGGCGGCTACGGCCACGCCGAACTGCAGCAGTCCGGTGCGTTCCGCGTTTACGACGATCCGGCCGACCTGCTGTGGCATATCGACGAGATCGCCGCGCGCGACTGATTTTGTTTTGCGCCAGCGCGGCGCAGAGGTGGATCAGCCCGGCGCCAGCAGTGCGTCCAGATCGACCTGGTCGAAACTGAGCTTCTCGCGACTGCCGCCGCCTTCGAGTACGGCGGCAGCCAGCTCGGCCTTGCGCGCCTTCAATTCCTCGATACGCTCCTCCACCGTGCCGCTGGTGATCAGGCGGAACACGAATACCGGTTTGTCCTGGCCGATGCGGTGTGCGCGGTCGCTGGCTTGCGCCTCAGCGGCGGGATTCCACCATGGGTCGTAATGGATCACGGTATCGGCGGCAGTGAGGTTGAGGCCAACACCACCCGCCTTGAGCGACAGCAGGAACAGCGGCACGTCGCCGTTCTGGAAACGCTGCACCGGCTCGGCGCGGTCGCGGGTATCGCCGGTGAGGGTGACGTAACGGATACGCCGGCGGTCGAGTTCGGCGGCGATCAGTTTCAGCATGCCGGTGAACTGCGAGAACAGCAGTACCTTGCGGCCTTCGTCGAGCAGGGCCGGCAGCATGTCCATCAGCAGTTCGAACTTGGCCGACTCGTGCACACCGCGCGCGACCTCCAGTTTCACCAGGCGCGGATCGCAGCAGACTTGTCGCAATTTCAATAATGCGTCCAGCACCACGATGCCCGAGTGCGCGATGCCACGCTGGGCGATCACCTCGCGCAGTTCTTCCGCCAGCGACAGACGCAGGCCTTCGTACAACTCGCGCTGACGCCCTTCCATCACCACGCGGCGGGTGATCTCGGTCTTCGGCGGCAGTTCCTTCGCGACCTGCGCCTTGGTCCGGCGCAGGATGAACGGTGCCAGCCGCAGGTTCAGCCGCTGCTGGCATTCCTCGTCGTGCTGTTTCTCGATCGGCACGCGGTAGAAACGGCGGAAGGCACCCTCGTCGCCAAGCAGGCCGGGCACCGCCAGATCAATCTGCGACCACAGCTCGCCGAGATGATTTTCCAGCGGCGTGCCGGTGAGACAGACGTAACGCGAGGTGCGCAGACTGAGCAGCGCGCGACGTGCCTGCGTGCGCGGATTCTTCACCTGCTGCGCCTCGTCCAGCACGATCAGTGCGAACGGTTGCTTGCGCAGGGTGATCACGTCGCGCGGCAGCAGCGCGTAGCTGGTCAGCACAATGTCCTGCGCGCCGAGCTGGATGAATTCTTCGGCACGCTGCGGTCCGTGCAGGGTCAGCACATGCAGGCTCGGCGCGAAGCGGGCGATCTCCGACTGCCAGTTCGGAATCAGGCTGGTCGGCACCACGATCAGCGCCGGCTGACTGAGCGCGCCACCCTGCTTCAGCGAGAGCAGATGGGTGATCAGCTGCAGCGTCTTGCCCAGACCCATGTCGTCGGCCAACACGCCGCCGACGCCGGCCTCGGCCAGCGCGTTCAACCAGCGCAGACCCTCGCGCTGGTACGGTCGCAACTCCACGGTGAGACCTTCGGGCACCGCATCGCTGGCGCGTTCGGCGGCGTCGCGCAGGCGCGCGGCAAAGCCGAGCAGCGGCTCGGATGCTTCCAGCGTGCTGCCGCCGGGCATCGCCTTTACCAGTTCTTCCAGTCGGCCGGCTTGCACCCGCGGCAGATGCAGTTTTTTGCGCGGCTTTTCCAGATATTCGGCCAACGGCGCCAGCAGGCCGCGCAGCTCCTTCAGGCGCACCGGCACGCGACGGCGCGCGTCGACCGGCGCGTACCACACGGCATCTTCCGGCTCGTTCGGTGCCGGGCTCAGGTTCAACTGATGCTCGGCCAGCGCCTGCGCCACGGCAGGCAGCAAGTTGTGCCGCTGGCCGTCCAGCTCGATGCCGATCTCCAGGTCGAACGCGTGGTCGTCGGCGTCCTCCACCGCATGGCCGTACCAGCGCACCGGACCTTCCAGCACCTCGAACGGGAAACTTGGCGCGTACTCGACCTGGAAATTTTCCGCTTCGAGTTTCGGTCGCAATGCCAGCCAGCGTGCCGGCGTATTGACCTCCAGCGCACCGGCGTAACCGGTGCCGGGAAACAGCCAGGCATCGTCCGGCAAGGTATCCGCCACGTCCCACGGCAGGCCTTCGGTATCCACGCCCGGGGTGAGACCGGCGCGTTCGAGCTGTTCCATCGCGGAGAGTTCTTCGGCCCGACGACGAGTGATCTCGACCAGCTGGCCGTTGCGCACGCGGCGCACCAGCGGCTCGCCGCCACGACCGGGCAGGCGCTCGCCGGCATAGTCGAACGCCAGTCGCGCATAGCCCAGCGGCGGCGTGCCGGCGGCCAGCCGTGCATGCCGGGTCAGCGCATGCAGAACCAGCACGGGTTTCGGCGCCAGTTGCGAGCGGCGCAGTTCACCAAACACCTGTGGCAACGGTACCCGCGTCGCCAACCGGCTGTTCGGCAGGCGGCTGCGCAGCCGACGTCCGTGCTCGTGCTTGAGCGGCGGCAGTTCCAGCCAGTGGGTTTCCTCCGCCGCGGCGTCGAACAGACCGACGGTGGCGCGCTCGGCGTCGAAGTACCACAGACTGTCGAGGCGCAGCAGGCGCTGGCTGTGCGGCAGCAGCGGCAGCAGACGCTGGCTGCCATCCGGTTCCATCTGCCAGTGCCAGTTGAGCTGGTGCGACTTGCCACGCGATAGCCGCAGCCCGGCCAGGCCACCGAGGAAACACGGTGCGGTATCGAGAATCTCCGCCAGCAAGGTGTCGCCGACATGACCGCTGAGGCGCGCGTAGCTGCGGCTCTTGCGCACGTTCTGCGGCAAGCCGAGCATGGTGGCCGCGAGACGCTGCTCGTGCGGTTGCAGCGGCGATTGCGCCAGATGCCGGCTGTCCAGCGGTACCGGCCGCGCGTAGCGACCGTGCTCGGCCACGCTGAGTAGCACCGGCGCCACATCCAGCCGGGCGAAGGCGGCGCCTTCCTCCGGTATCACTTCCAGAAAGAAACCGAGTACACCGCGATCTTCGACCAGCGCCGGTTTCGGCGCGGCCAGCAGGCGCCGCCAAGCCTGCGGCAAGGCTTCGTCGTCGCCGACAGGCGATGTATCGGCGTGCTGTTTCTCGTCCGGCTGATGCATGCGCATGCGATCCGTGGCGACAACCAAAACATTGAGCTTAGCAGTGCCGGAGCTCCGTGCGGCGTCATCGTGCGGGCGATGTGGTCAGCCCGTGCTGCCGCTCGCCGCAGGACTCAGGGCTTGTGAAGAAAACCACTTCCTGCGGTTTTCTTCTATCGCGAGTCCGGTACACGCCCGGACTCGCTCACGCGAATCAGGCACTGGCGTGCCCGATCCGCGACCGGCCATCCGTGGCCGGCCTTGAGAGGTTGAATGTCACAACCTCTCAGGCCGTGCCGAACAGGCCGCGTGGATATTCCGGTTTTTGCTCACGCGCCATCAGCGCCTTGAGCCCGTCGACCGGGGTGACCTCGCCATGCAGCACGGCGCGCACGCCGGCACTGATCGGCAGGTCCAGCCCGTGCTTGTCGGCCAGCCGCGCCACTTCGTCGGCGGTGAGGATGCTCTCCACCACCTGGCCGATTCGGCGCACCGCCTCGTCGATCGCGATGCCCTGCCCCAGCGCGAGGCCGAGCCGGCGGTTGCGCGACAGGTCACCGGTGCAGGTCAGCACCAGATCGCCCAGGCCAGACAGGCCGATCAGGGTTTCCGGCCGTGCGCCGAGCGCTACGCCGAGGCGCAGCATCTCGTTCATGCCACGGGTGATCAGGCCGGCGCGGGCGTTCAGGCCCAGCTGCATGCCATCGGCAATACCGGTGGCAACCGCCAGCACGTTCTTCATCGCGCCGCCGAGTTCGGCACCGAGCATGTCGCTGCCGGAATACGCACGCAGGTTCGGCGCATGCAGCAGGCCGGCCAGCTGCTGCGCGAACGCGTCGTCCTCCGAATGCACGGTGACCGCGCTGGGCAGGCCGGCGGCCACCTCGCGGGCGAACGACGGCCCGGTGATCACCGCCGCGGCACGACCGGGCAGCTGCGCGGCGACCAGTTCATGCAGGAAGCGGCCGGTACCGGGCTCGAAACCCTTGGTCGCCCACGCGATGGAGGTATCCCCGTCAAGCAGCGGTGCCAGTTCGGCCAGCATCGACGCGAACGCATGGCTGGGGACCACGATCAGCACGATCCCGGCACCGCGCACGGCAGCAGCCAGATCACTCACGTAGTCGAGTTCTACTGGCAATTCGATATCGGGCAGGTAGCGCTGGTTGCAACGGCTGGCTGCCATCGCCGCCAGCGCTACGCCATCGCGTCCCCACAGCCGGGTCGGAACCCCGTTGCGCGCCGCCAGGGCCGCCAGCGCGGTACCCCAGGAGCCGGCACCGAGGACGGCCAGAGTCGGACGTTCAGCCATGTCGGATCGATCAGCTGTTGAGCGTGGCCGGGGGCTGCTCACCGCTCATTATGCGGCGCTGCTGCTCGGCATACAGCGCGTCGAAGTTGATCGGTTGCAACAGGAACGGCGGGAAGCCGCCCTCGATCACCAGCGACGAAATCACCTGACGGGCATACGGGAACAGCAGGTTCGGGCAGTAGCTGCCGATGATCCCGGCACGATCCATCTCGTTGAAACCGGCGATGCCGAACAGGCCGGCCTGTTCCACTTCGGCCAGGTACGCGGTGCGCGAGCCGACCGTGCAGGTCAGCGTGAGGCTGAGCACCACTTCGTACAGGCTGTTGCCCAGGTCGGTCGCCTTCTGGGACAGGTTCAGCTGCACCTGCGGCTGCTCCCGCTCGTCGATTTCCTGGAAGATCTGCGGCGCGCTCGGCGCCTCGAAGGACACATCCTTCACATAGATCTTCTGCAACACCAGCTGCGGCTGGTCGTCCTGGCCGTTGACCAGATCGTTGGTGCCTACTTCTGCCATCGGGAATCCCTCAAGTTCGGTCGTTCAAAAGAGGACGATTGTTCCATACATCCCCCTGCGACGCACGCGGGCCGGAATCCCGCGACCCCGGAAAGATTGCGCACAGCCTTGTTTTTCTGCGAGAATACGCGGCTCGCCTCGATCGACCCGGAACCTCCGGGCAGTCCGTCACGCGGTACGGACCTCACGATCATGCGTTGGCAACAACCTCCAGCATCGCGTGGCGCATGGCGCCGCTGGGCCGATGTCACCCTGGCTAACGGGTGTTAAACAGGCTTTCAAGCCATTCAACGGAGGTCGTCATGGCCCGTGTATGTCAAGTCACCGGTAAGGGTGTGCAGAGCGGTAACAACGTTTCGCACGCCAACAACCGTACCCGTCGCCGCTGGTTGCCGAACCTGCATGAGCGTCGTTTCTGGGTTGCCAGCGAGAATCGCTGGATCAAGCTGCGTGTGTCCAACAACGCCCTGCGCACGATCGACAAGAATGGCATCGAAGCCGTGATTGCCGACATGCGCGCCCGCGGCGACAAGGTCTGAGGATCAAACCATGGCTAACAAGACCCAAGACAAGATCCGCCTGATCTCCTCGGCCGGCACCGGCCACTTCTACACCACGCAGAAGAACAAGAAGAACACGCCGGAAAAATTCGAGTTCAAGAAGTACGATCCGGTCGTACGCAAGCACGTGATCTACAAGGAAGGCAAGATCAAGTGACGTCATGGCGCATTCGCGCATAGCGCGAATGCCTTTGCCATGGCGTCATCCCGGCACACCCCGAAAAGGGGGCAAGGGCCGGGATCGCTTCTGCCTTTGCATCTGCAACAGCGACACTGACGCCCCCAGAAAACCCGCCCCATGGCGGGTTTTCTTTTGCCCGCTTGCCGCCAACGCAACGCATCCCGCATCATTTCCTGATGACCTCCGATCTGGCCCTGTTCCCCGCATTGCTCGGCGAGCGCTGGCACCAGCTACCCACGCCCGTACAACAGATGCATGGCGACACGCCACGCGTACTGGCGCGAGGCATGGCCGACGTGGAAGGCGCCACGAACCTGCCCATACGCTGGTTGCGACATCTGCTGGGGCTGCCGGAGCCCGGCCTGCAACAACCATTGGAAGTGACCATCGAGCGGCGTGGCACACGCGAAATCTGGACGCGCCGGTTCGCCGGCAAGCAAATGCGCTCGGTACTCGATCGCGTGACCAACTTGCCGCTGCTGAGCGAACGACTGGGCCCGATCACGCTGAGTTTCGAGTTGCTCCGCGATGACAAGGTCATCGACTGGCAACTGCGCAGTGCGCGCATGCTCGGGCTGCCGCTACCGCGCGCGCTGTTCGGCAAAGTGCTGTCACGCAGCGGCACGCAGGATGGCCGCTACGCCTTCCACATCGATACCCGGCTGCCCCTGCTCGGCCGTCTGATCGCCTATCGCGGCTGGCTGGAGATCGTCGATGGCGAGTGAAGATGGACCGGTCATCGTGTTCGACGGCGTCTGCCTGCTGTGCAGTCGCTGGGTTGACTTCATCCTGCGGCATGACCGTGATGGTCGTTTCCGGCTCGCGGCGATGCAAGGCCGTCACGGCAGCCACCTGCTGCGGGCACATGGCCTGTCACCGGATGACCCGTCGTCGTTCCTGCTGGTACAGGACGGCCAGGGCTATACCGATACGGACGCGATCGCGCGCGTGCTACGTCAACTGGGTGGTGGCTGGATATTTGTCAGCGGCCTGTTGCGTGTCGTGCCGCGGTTCCTGCGCGACCCGGCCTATCGCTGGATGGCGCGGCATCGCTACCGATTGTTCGGGCGTCGCGAGCAATGCCGCCTGCCTGACGCCGCGCATGCCGCACGATTTCTGGACTGACGCTACTCAATCCAGCACCTCCAGCCCGGTGCGCAGCGCGTAACCGGCGAAACCCTCCGTCAGCTGATCCAGGGTGAGCAGCCCCATGCACGGCTGTGCACCTTTCGCCGCCACCAGACCATCGGCCACGCGCTGCGCCAGCACCACGGCAGGCGTCACCGGTACCTGCGGACCATCGCCTGCCGCCGCATCGAGCCACCAGCGCAGTCGCAACGACGCACCATCGATACCGTGGCCGGCAAGTTCCACCACCATGCCGCCCACATCCGAACCGAAACGGATGAAACACTCGCTGAAGCGGCGCAGGGACGGCGCGTACGCGGCGAGATTGCGGATCAGCCCCAGCCGCACCAGCCACGCCGCACACCAGGTGCCGCCCTGCAGCAACGGCAACTCCAGCCCGGCGCGAAACAGCACCGTGCGCACCTGGGGGTAACGCATCGGGAACAACTCCAGATCCGGCACCTCGCAGACACCGACGCGACAGCGCCCGAATGGAAACAGCTGCCGCCTGCCGGACATCCAGCCATGGGCATGCTGCCAGCGGCCACCGCGCCAGACCCGGATCGGTCGCCCGCAATAGCCGAGGATCGAGGCCACCGTCGCATCACCGCGCGGCGTGCGATTGCCGGGGCTGATCGCGTGCTCGATCGACTGCAGTGTGCTGAAACGCGGCAGCAGCGCATCGATCACGGCACTGCTCAGCGCGGGCACGCTCGACGCACCACTGACCAGCAGCCGGCCAGCCGCGCGGGCACGCTCGTCCAGACGCCCGATCCCGCTGACGAAATCGCGACCGTCGGCGAGGTCGACATAGTCGCTGCCGCAGGCCAGACAGGCCTCGGCGACCCGATAATCCTGGCCCTGAAACGGGCCGGCGGTATGGATCACCAGTTGCGGCGCCAACCGCGCCAGCGCTGCCGGCAGATCGGGGCCCGTAACGTCGAGCGTGGCGACTTCCGCCGAAGCATCGCCCAGCTCCTCGCGCAACACCTCCAGTGCCGGGCGCTGCCGACCAGCCACCATCAGCGTAAAGCGTGGATCGCACGCCAACCGCCGTGCAATACGCGAACCGAATACACCCGTCGCGCCGATCAAGACCACCCGCAAAGCCATACCCGTTCCCTGAGAAATATTCGATACGCGCTGCCTGTTGGCCACTCATCTCAACTCTCGCACGTCTGCAGCTCCGCGCAAAAGAAAAGCCCGCCATGCGGCGGGCTTGTTCCGATTGCTTCGGTGGTTACGCGATCAGGACGTCGCGACCGCGTAGCCCTTGAGCCGCTGGGCGAACTCCTGCAGCGCACGAATACCGCTTTCCTCAGCCTCGTGGATCCACTGCTGCAGGCCCTTCAGCGCCTGCTCGGCACCGCGCTGCTCCATCAAGGCGGCGAGGCGATTGCGGAAGTCGATCACGACGGTCAAGGTCGGGCGCTTGGCCAGCACGGCCTGCATGCGCTCGCGGCCTTCGCTGTCCAGCCAGCGACCACCGTCGGCCATCGCCAGACGGATGCGACGCGGCATCGACTTGAGGCTCTCGCCGGCGTGCTGCGCCTCGTCGCTCAGGGTCGGCACGATCACGCCACGATAGAAGTCGGTCATCGCCTGGAAGCGATGGGTCAGCACGGCCTTCAGCGTCTCGGCATCCGGCAGGCGCACGTTCGGGCGCACGTCCAGCGATGGCGCCACGCGCAGCACCTTGGCCAGACCGATCGCACGCAGGCCGCAGATCGCTGCCCAGCCGATGTCGAACTCCCATTTGCGCAGGGCGAACTTGGCCGAGCTGGGGAACGCGTGGTGATTGTTGTGCAGCTCCTCACCGCCGATCCAGAAGCCCCACGGGATCAGGTTGCGCGCGGTATCGGCGCTCTCGAAATTGCGGTAGCCGGCCCAGTGGCCGATGCCGTTGACGAAACCGGCCGCCCAGAACGGGATCCACACCATCTGCAGCGCCCAGATCGCGGCGCCGATCACGCCGAACAGCGCAATGCTGATCAGCAACATCAGGGTCGGGCCCCAGTACGGGTGCGCGCCATAAACGTTATGTTCAACCCAGTCATCCGGCGTGCCGCGACCGTACTGCTCCATGTCCTGCTTTGACTCGCAGGCGTCGCGGTACAGCGAGACGCCATCCCAGAACACCTTCTTGATGCCGTAGATCATCGGGCTGTGCGGATCTTCCTCGGTCTCGACCTTGGCGTGGTGCTTGCGATGCACCGCCACCCACTCGCGCGTGACCATACCGGTGGTCAGCCAGCCCCAGAAACGGAAGAAATGCGCCAGCACCGGGTGGAAGTCCACGCCACGATGGGTCTGGCTGCGATGCAGGTACAGCGTCACCGTGAAGATGGTGAGCTGGGTCACGATCAGTATGTAGACCAGCATCTGGGCCCAGCTTGCGCTGGTGAGGCCGTTGTTCAGAAAGTTGAGCACTGCATCGAGCATGGAAGGCACCGGGTAAGGAACGGATTCAGTCTAGTCGAGGGGTTTCCATACCCGCCAGCATGGGCTAGCCCACAATAGTAACAGCCCGTCAAGGGGGAGACGCTAATACGTCGTTAGTTCACGCGTCCGACAATCACCTGTTGTCTAAACAGTGGGGGCACCGTGACAATCAGGCAATGACCTTGCCAACCGACGCCTCCGCAGCGCCCATGTTGCACCTGAACCAGCTCAGTCGACGCCGCGCCGGCCGGCCAGCTGTGCAGAACCTGAGCCTGGCGCTGCCGCGCGGCCAGGTACTGGGCCTGCTGGGCGTCAATGGCGCCGGCAAGTCCACCACGCTGTCGATGATCGCCGGCGCGCTGCGTCCGGACAGCGGCGGCATCCAGCTGAACGGGACGGATTTTCTGGAACAGCCCGAACTGGCCCGCCAGCTGATCGGCTGGTTGCCCGAACGTGCCCCGCTGTGGCCGGAACTGACGGTAGGCGAGCACCTTGACGCCCACGGTCACCTGCGCGGCCTGCATCGTGCTGCGCTGAAGCAGGCCCGTGCGGCGATCATCGAGCGGCTGGAGCTGCAGCCATTGGCCCGGCGCCTGGCCGGCGTGCTGTCGCAGGGCCAGCGCCAGCGGCTGGGGTTGGCCTGTGCGCTGCTGCATCGACCGGCCCTGCTGGTGCTCGATGAACCGGCCAACGCACTCGATCCAGTGCAGGTGGCCGCGTTGCGTGGCCTGATCCGCGAACAGGCCGCCGCAGGCACTGCCGTCATCCTGTCCACCCATCTGCTGACCGAAGTCACCGCAGTGTGCGATCGCGTGGCAATCCTGCACGACGGCACGCTGCGCCACGATGGCCCGGTGCACAGTGACGACCACGCGGCCCTGGAACGCAGCTTCTTCGAGATCGCCATGAACGGCCAACCCCAACCGGCGCGCGCTGCATGAGCCATGCATGGATGAACACGGTCGCCGTGACACGACTGGAATGGCGCCGGCTGCTGGTGCGCCCGCTGGCCTGGGTGCTGGCGGCGCTGACCGTGGCTTGGCTGGCGTGGAATTTCACCCTGATGCTCGGCAGTTTCCTTGCCTCGCAAATCCAGCGTGCGGCGCAGCCGGATGGCCCGGGCTTCATCGACCTGGTCGGCGTGCCCCTGCTGGCCCAGCTCGCCCAGCTGGCGTTCCTGGTGGTGCCACTGATCACCATGTCGGTGATTGCCGGTGAGCGGCGCAACGGCACACTGCCGCTGCTGTTCGCTGCCGGCGTGCCCGCCTGGCACATCGTGCTGGGCAAGTACCTCGCCGTGCTGGGTTGGTTGCTGCTGTGGCTGGCACTGACGCTGGCGATGCCGCTGGTGCTGCTGCACACCACCCATTTCGACTGGGGCAAGCTGGGCGCCGCCACGCTGGGCCTGGTGCTGATGCTGGCGGCCCTGGGGGCGGTTGGCGTCGCCTGCTCCGCGTTCGCCTCGCATCCGGCCATCGCCGCCGCCGCTGCGCTGATCATCGCGCTGGCGCTGTGGAGCGTGAACCTTGGTGCGCAGATGGCCGGCATCAACGGTGGTGCGATCAACTGGCTGGCGATGAGTACGCATCTGCAGCCGCTGCTGCGCGGACTGGTATCGACCACCGACGTCGTGTGGTTCGTGCTGCTGATCGTGCTGCCGCTGACCCTGGCATCGCACCGGTTGGCTGCCGAAAGGGAGCGTGGCTGATGCGCAACCTGTTCAGACGTCTGGATGGCTGGTTGTTCGCGCTGCTGCTGGTGCTGGCGGCTGGCGCCATCGGCTACCTCAGTACGCGCTATGCGCACGAGGCCGACTGGACCGCCAACGGCCGCACCGGCCTGTCGGCGGAAAGCCGCGCCGTGCTGGCCCAGTTGCACGGACCGGTGGAGATCGTCAGCTACGCGAACCCGCAGGGTGACCTGCGCCAGACCGTGGCCGGCTTCCTGCAGCGTTATCAGGCGGTGAAGCCGGACCTCAGCCTGCGCTTCGTCGATCCGCAACTGGACCCGGCGAAGATGCGTGAACTGGGTATCACCGTCGACGGTGCGCTGATCCTGCACTACCAGGATCGCGAACAGCGGCTGGACGAGTTGTCCGAACGCAGCCTCACCAATGCGCTGGAGCGGCTGATCCGCGGCAGTGACCGCATCGTCGCCTTCGTCACCGGCGACGGCGAGCGCCGCGCCGACGGCCAGGCGAACGCCGACCTCGGCATCTTCGTGGCCCAGCTGGAAGGCCGCGGCATGCGTGCGGTGCCGTTGAATTTCACCCAGGTCGCCGAAGTGCCGCAGCACACCGACCTGGTGGTGCTGGCCAGCCCCGCGCTGGCACTGCCACCGGGTGCGGTACAGGCGCTGGTTCGTTACGTGCAGGGCGGCGGCAACCTGCTGTGGCTGACCGAACCGACGAATGACAACCTCGGCCTCGACCCACTGGCCAGCGCACTCGGCGTGCGCGTGCTGCCGGGCGTGCTGGTCGACGGTTCCGGCGCGGCCCTGGGCCTGCACGATCCGCGCCTGATCACGTTGGGCGACTATCCGCCGCAGGCGATCACGCGCGACTTCACGCTGACCACGCTGTTTCCGCAGGTGTCCGCGCTGGCGCAGGTGAGCCAGGCGGGCTGGGCGGTCAAGCCGTTCCTGCGTTCCAGCGCGCAAAGCTGGACCGAATTCCATCCGATCGACAACGCCAAGCCCTCGGACATCCGCTACGACGCGGCCGCGGGCGAGCTGAAGGGACCGCTCGATTTCGGCTTCGCACTGAGCCGGCTGTCGCCCAGCCCGGACAAGAGCGAGCAGCGCGTGGTGGTGATCGGTGACGGCGATTTCCTTTCCAATACCTTCCTCGGCAACGGCGGCAACCGCGCGCTGGGCGAGCGCGTGTTCGACTGGCTGCTCGGCGACGACAAACTGGTCGATCTGCCGCCACGCGGTGCACCGGACCGGCTGATCGAGATCTCGCAGGCCGGACTGAACACGATCAGCTTCGGCTTCCTGCTGGCGCTGCCGTTGCTGCTGCTGCTGGCCGGCGGCCTGATCGTGTGGCGTCGGCGGCGGCGCTGAGCGATGAAGCGTGCCACGCGCCAGCGCCTGTTCCTGCTGCTCGTCGTGGCCGCCCTGCTGGCGCTGGCCGCCTGGCAGCTGCGGCGCGATGCACAGCGGGACACCGGCACACTGCTCACGCTTGATCCAGCCAGCGTCAGCCACATCACGCTGACCCTGCCCGGCGCCGCGGCCATGCATTATGAAAAGCGCGACGGTCACTGGTGGCGCATCGACGGCACGCCAGCGCGCGCCATCGATGGCCGTCTGAATGAACTGGCCAGCACGGCCGCGGCGCACGTGCTCAGCTGGCGCCCGGCCCGCGATTTCGATCCCGCGAAGATCGGCCTGGCACCACCACAGGCCGTGCTCGAACTGGATGGACACGCGCTGGAATTCGGCGAATCCTCGGTCACCGGACCACAACATTACGTGCGTGTCGGCCAGCGGGTGGCGCTGGTATCGACGCGCTACATGCCGCGGTCACCGGCGCTCCAGACCACCGAGCTGCACTGAGCCGCGGGAACCGTCCTTGCCTGAACTGCCCGAAGTCGAAACCACCCGCCGCGGCATCGCGCCCTACCTGATCGGCCGGCGCGTCACCGGCGTGATCCTGCGTCGACCCGACCTGCGCTGGCCGATCCCGTCCGAGATCAGCGAACTACTGCCGGGCCAGCGCATCGATGCAGTGGAACGGCGTGCGAAATACCTGCTGCTGCACACCGAAGCCGGCAGCGTGCTGCTGCACCTGGGCATGTCCGGCGTGCTGCGAATCCTGCCGCCGGATGCACCGATCGGCAAACACGATCATGTCGATATCGCCCTGGAGCGCACACCGACGCAGGCACCTCGCATCCTGCGCTTCACCGACCCGCGCCGCTTCGGTTGCCTGCTGTGGCAGCCGCCCGGGGAGACACACTCGCTGCTGGCTCATCTCGGCCCAGAACCACTGACCGAGGCGTTCGATGGCGACCTGCTATGGCACCTGTCGCGCGGCCGCACGGCGGCAGTGAAGCTGTTCCTGATGGACAACGCCATCGTCGTCGGCGTGGGCAACATCTACGCCAGCGAAGCGCTGTTCGCCGCCGGCATCGATCCGCGGCGCGCGGCTGGCTCCATTTCGCGCGTGCGTTATGCACGACTCGCCGCCGAAGTGAAACGCATCCTGAGCTGGGCGATCGAACGCGGCGGCACCACCTTGCGCGACTTCCTCAATCCCGATGGTGCGCCCGGTTACTTTTTTCGCGAACTGAATGTCTATGGCCGTGCGGGCGAACCGTGCCATGTGTGCGGCACACCGATCAGGCAGGTCGTGTTGGGACAGCGCTCGACGTTCTGGTGCCCACGTTGCCAGACCTGAGCCGGAGGGATCGGCATACCACAACACTTCCGCATCAGCCCCAGGACAAACCATAGACAACGGCTTGGCAAAGAGGTACACGCTCAGAGTATTTCGTAAATTCTTGCAAAGTGCTCCGCTCAGCCATAGGACGCTTTCACCATGCGCTTCCCACACAAAATGCTCACCGCTCTCGCCATAAGCACAACCCTTGCTGTGCTGCCTGTTCCGGTCATTGCGCAGTCGCCTGATGAAAGCGTGCAAATCGCTTTGCTCGACAAGCCTCAGGTATCGTCTTCGCACCCCGATCTGTTTTATCGCGATTCCGCGATACGGGCCTATAAGGCGGGCGACAAGCAGGCCGCCGTGCGCCTGTTGCTCAAGGCGGCGAGTTTTGCCGACAAACCCGCACAGGCGATGCTTGCGGCGATGTACTGGAACGGGGATGGCATCCCGACGGATCGTCCACGTGGTTACGCATGGATGGATCTGGCAGCGGATCGTGGCTATCCCGATCTCCTGGCCAGTCGCGAAAAATTCTGGCAACAACTCGATCCGCAGGAACGCCAGCAGGCGCTGGCCGAGGGTCGCAAAATCTACGCCGATTATGGCGACGAATCGGGACTGAAGCGGCTGGGTAACGTCTTGCACCGCGAGCTGGCCAGTGCCACCGGCAGCCGAACCGGTTTCGGTGGCAACAACCTGACCATCCTGATGCGTGATGGAGCCGCGCGTTCGCTGAAGTCGGTAGACGGGGCACCCACGGAGTTGCGTGGCACGCCAGTACGCGGAACCGATTATTACTCGCCTGCGCTGTGGAATCCGGAACTCTACGCCAAGCTCAAGGACCGCGTGTGGGCATATTCGTCGGCTGAAATGGGTACGGTCGAAGTGGGTCCATTGCAGAGCGTACCCGCGTCATCGACTTCAGAAGGTAAATAAACCCATCACGCCGGCCAGTTGAACTCGACGTAGGTGTTGTTGAAGTCGGGATGCTCCAGCCCACCGCCGAGATGCACGGTGACGCCGCCGGGGATGCCTTCGATATCCAGCGACTGGCCTTCGCTGAAGTGCGCGCCGAGCGCTTGCAGATCGACCAGTCGCTCGCACAGCAGTCCGGCACGATCAAGCGCGCGATCAGGCACCTGGCGGATGCTGATGTCGGGGCGGCCGAACTTGCGCATGCCGCGCGTATGGATCCATGAATGGTCCGGCCTGGCATCGTTGTCGCGCAGAATCAGCAGGTGGTTGCGAATCGGTGCGCCGTCGCGAACCAGGTACTGCCTGCGCCAGGTGTCGGCATCCAGCAGGCTCAGGATCTGCGGATCGAGGATCGCCACGCCGCCCATGTCGAGCAGGCCGGCCAGCACGCCCAGGGTGTCACGCAGATAGCCCGTATCCGCACTGTCCTTGAGCCGGCCGCGCACGATCAACACTTCGGGCGCATCGAATGCGTGCCGATAAGCGTCCGGCGCATCGTCCTTGAACATGCGGCCCATCGCGCCTTTCAGCGGATAGCCTTCCCACTGGCGCAGCGCGCTGTGGTAGTGATTGTTGGACTCGATGCCCGCCGGCAGGCCGAGACTGCCGTAGGGCTCGGATGGCACGCGCACCGCATCGAATTTGCCGAACACATAGAACTGCAGAAAGATTTCCTCGGCGCTGGGCTGCCAGTGCGGACGCTGCCAGGCGGGAAAAGTGATCGGAGTATTCATGGGATTCCTTGGTGATGGGCGCCGCTCAACGGTTCTCGCCAAGCGGTAGTACCGACTGCTGCAGTTCGATACGACCACTGCCTTCGCTGATCTTCTTGAACTCGGCGCGACTGACCGAGACATAACGGTCGTTGCCACCGATCTCGACCTGCGGCCCCTCGGTCACCGCGCGCCCTTGTTCGTCCACCCGCACCACCATAGTGGCTTTGCGGCCGGTGTGGCAGATTGTCTTGATCTCTTCCAGATTGTCCGCCCAGGCCAGCAGGTAGCGGCTGCCCTCGAACAACTCCCCACGGAAATCGGTACGCAGCCCGAACGCCAGTACCGGAATGTTCAGCCGATCGACCACGTCGCTGATCTGCCACACCTGCGCCCTGGTCAGGAACTGTGCCTCGTCGACGAACACGCAATGCAGCGTGCCGTGTGCGGCAATGTCGGCCTCGACCAGCGAAAGCAGGTTCTCGTCTGCGCGGAAACGCCGCGCGTTCGCCTTCAGGCCGATGCGCGAGGCGACCACGCCCTCGCCGTAGCGATCGTCCAGCGCCGGGGTGAGGATCAGCGTGCGCATGCCGCGCTCGTGATAGTTGTACGCGCTCTGCAGCAGCGTAGTGGTCTTGCCGGCATTCATTGCCGAGTAATAGAAATAGAGCTTGGCCATGACGCCTCCGGAAGCAAGCGTGACATGGTACTGCGGCTACCGCTTCGGAAATGCGGCGAGCGCACGGATCACACGATCCGACTTGGCACTGCGTTGCCGTACACGCGGCGCCCGCCCGTTGCTAGCCCCCTGAATCCGGATCATCCACAGGTTTCGTGACCACCTGCGGATCACCTACTTCCACATGTCCGTGCAATGGCCTTTTCAGTTCCCATTGCAGGTCTTTCAATCGTGCGTATTGCTCCGGATTCCACAACATCGGGTCAAACATCCGGTTGAAATCGACAGGTGTGCCACTAAAGTCCTTCAGGCTGCCGGTGCTTCCGTCGCCGAGCCAGCTGACTCCGTTTACGAGAAAACCAGTGTGGCTGCCGGTGACACTGAGCATGCCCCTGCTCAACTTCAGCCGCAAACGGTCCAATCCCTGCTCATCGGAATAGTCGGCATAGATCTCGCGGCCCACGACAAGTGCCTGCTCGCGTTCTGCCTTGCTGAGCAGCTGCCAGTACTGTTCGCGTTGAGCGAGCAGATCGCGGTAACCCCGATCAGCGGCCAGATCCATCCAGGCATAGGCACGGGGGCGGTCCGCACCGATGCCATCGCCGTTCCAGTACATCATTGCCACCATGGCCTGCGATACCTTGTCGGCATAGCTTGCCGCCTTGATGTAGAGACTCAGGGCCAGCGCCTTGTCACCGTGCTTGTAAGCCACAATGCCTGCATTGCGGTAGCGTTGATCAGGATGACTGTCGCTAACACCGAGCAATGCATCCTCGAGTGCATCCACTCTTTCCAGTTCGACGCGCGTGGGCTTCACCGTCGAACTGGCAGTCACCTGCCCCACGGCCACACCGGTCCACGACAGCATCAGCCATGCGCCTGTGATGCACGAAACTCCCAGCTTTCCCATGATCTCCTCCCTGAAGCCACGTTGATAGCGAGCCCGTTCGCGAATGGTCATTTCCCTGCAATGGGGCACGCGGTTTGTCGTACCGAAAGAATATACGCCATCGGCGATGACACCGCGCCATGGGATCAGGCCTTGTCCAGCGGCGTATTGCCGCCGGTGAACTGCAGGCGCGCCTGGGCCAGCCGGTACCGGTGCTCGGCACGCCAGCGTCGCCAGTCACGCAGGCCGCAGATCGCGTAGACCAGCTTAAACAGCTGCAGCCGCCACAGCACCTTGGGCGTATCGAACAGGTCGCCGGCGAGCATCGAGATCACGCCCTGCTCCAGCTGCCAGGTGTTGCGCGGTGAGCGGAACATCTGCTGCATCACCGGCCCGTTGAAGCGGTAGATGAAGAACGAGAAACGCGCCATGCCGGCACGCTGGCGTTTCTCCAGCTTGCGCAGCAGCGCCATCTCGCGCTGCGGCTCGCGCAAGGCCTGATCGACCACCGCGACCGCCTGCTCCGCGCCGCTCATCGCCAGGTAGACGCCGGAGGAAAACACCGGATCGAGGAAGGCAAACGCGTCGCCGACCAGCACCCAGCCCGGACCGCCCATCTGGGTGGAGTCGTAGGAATAGTTGCCGGTGACGCGCACTTCGTCGCCGATCAGTTCGGCATGCTCGACGCGCTGCCACAACGCCGGGTTGAGCTTCAGCGTATCGAGTAGGAACTCGACCGTGCGCCCCTTGCGCTGCTTGAGATACTCCGGTCGGCATACCGCGCCCACGCTCATCACGCCATCGGGCAGCGGAATCATCCACATCCAGCCATGCGCGAAGCTGTAGATGCTGATGTTGCCCGCATCCTCGCCAGGTCGATAATCGGCGCCGCGGTAGTGGCCGAAGATCGCCGCGCTCTGATGCTGGTCGTTCTTGCGGCGCAGTTTCTTCTTCACGGAAAGGAACGCATCACGGCCGCTGGCATCGACCACGTAGCGCGCCTCGATGCCATAGCTGCGGCCGTCGTCGGTCTTCACGTCCAGCCAGGTCTCACGCGGGCCACGCTGTTCGACCCGCACCACCTCGTGCCCTTCACGCGCGTCCGCGCCGCACTCGCGCGCGTGGTCGTACAGCATCTTGTCGAAGTCCTGCCGCCACACCTGGTACGCATGCGGCGGGCTCTGGCCAATCGCACGGGCGAACGCATAGGTGTTGTAGCCGCGTTCGTTGTCCGCCTCGAAATCCGCACCGGGCTTGAACACGCCGAGAGCGCGCACCTTGTCCAGCACACCCAGCCGCTCGAATACCGGCAGGTTCATCGGCAGCAGCGATTCGCCGATATGGAAGCGTGGATGGTGTGCCTTTTCCAGTGCGATCACCTTGTAACCGCGGCGCGCCAGTAGCGCCGCCGCCGTACTCCCGCCCGGACCGCCACCGATCACCACCACATCGCACTGTTCAACTGTCTGATCCGTCATGCCCACTCCATCTGGTGCCGTCACTCCGACAGCCACCTTCTGCGCACGATTATGGCGCAGACCGGCCAGGCAACCAGCGGGGCTCTGTTACCATCGACTGCCGCCTCACGCTCTTGCCTCAATCCATGCTCAATCCGCAACAACTGGCCGCCGTCGAACATTGCGACAGCCCGTTGCTGGTGCTTGCCGGCGCCGGCTCCGGCAAGACCAGCGTGATCACCCAGAAGATCGCCTACCTGATTGCGCGCAAAAAACTGGCGCCCTCGAAGATCGCCGCGATCACCTTCACCAACAAGGCGGCCAAGGAGATGCGCGAGCGCGTGGCCGCGCTGGTCAGCGCCGAGGATGCCGCCGCGCTCACCGTGTGCACCTTCCATGCGCTGGGGCTGAAATTCCTGCAGATCGAGCACACCCGTGCCGGCCTGCGCCGCGGCTTCTCGGTGCTGGATGCGGACGACAGCGCAGGCATCGTCAAGGAATTGTCGCCGAAAGGTGTGAAACCGGACGTGCTGTTCGGCATCCGCAACCTGCTCAGCCGCGCCAAGAATGGCGGTCTCTCGCCGGAGGAAGCACTGGCCGCCGCACGCAGTCCGCGCGAGCTGGAAGCGGCGACGATCTACGACATGTATCAGCAGCGCCTCGCCGCATTCAATGCGGTGGACTTCGACGACCTGATCCGGCTGCCGCTGCGCATTCTCGAAAGCGATGAGGAGTGCCGCGATGCCTGGCGCGAGCGCCTGCGTTACCTGCTGGTGGACGAATACCAGGACACCAACGACGCGCAGTACCGCCTGCTGAAAGTGCTGACCGGCGAGCGCGGCGGCATCACCTGCGTCGGCGATGACGACCAGTCGATC
>JBOHYM010000046.1:0-30997 GCA_050737735.1 Rhodanobacter sp.
GAAGTCGCTCCCACAAGGGAGGTTTTTCGAGGCTCATCGAGGTCAGGGCTGGCGGGAAATATCCCGCCAGCCCTGATTACATTTCAGGGTTTGTCGGTAGTCACGGGTGCTGCTGGTGAACGCTCGAAACTGCCGGCAAAACCGGGGAATACCACCGGACTTTCGTAGCCATCGGCTGATACCGACGAGACGCCGAAGAACCAGTCGTCGATCACCACGTCGCCAATCACCGCGTGGTCGACATCGCCGACCGCGCGCTGGTACTGCCACTGCGGCGCGGTGGTGTCGCGCCAGTGCACGCGGTAGCCGGCGGCGCCGGGCACCCTGGTCCATTTCACCGTGGTATCGGTGGCCAGTGCGCCTTCGGTGGCGACACCGGTCGGGGGCGCCGGCGCGCGGCTCAGTGCGGCCATGGTCAGCGTGTTCAGTGCAGTGACGCGGGCGAGGTAGCGGAAGTCGATGCCGTCGATGGTGTCGCCGTAGTGCACGTTGTGCTCGGTGCGCAGATCCTGATGCTGACGGGTGTAGTCCTCGTGCGCCTCGGTCACCCGCACGGCAGGGAAGCCGGCTTCGAGGAACGGCACCTGGTCGCCGCCACGCGCGTAACGGTCAGTACGATAGACCATCTTCACATGGAAGTCCGGCAGGTAGTCGTCGGCGATCGTCGCCATGTAGCGGGCGACGTTGCGCGAAGGCGAGTCCACCTCACCGCCATGGTAGCGACGATAGTCCGCCTGCTTGCCGGTTTCGTTGCTCTTGGTGCCTTCGGAAAACACACGCACCGTGGTGTTGTCGATGACACCGTTCTGGCCGCGGCTGTTGCCGACGATGTCGTTGTTGAGGTCGGCCTCGACCTGCCAACCCTGCGCCACCGCGTAATCCGCCAGTACCTTGCCGCCGTACAGGCCCTGCTCCTCGCCGGACAGGGCGGCGAAGACCAGGGTCGCATCGTTGTCCTGCTTCGACAGCAGGCGTGCCGCTTCCATCAGTGCGGCGACGCCGGAGGCATCGTCGTTCGCACCCGGTGCATCGCTGTGGTTGTTCATCACGTCGGTGACGCGCGAATCGAGATGGGCGGTCATCACGATGACCCGCTTCGAATCGCCTTTGCCACGCTTGATCGCGACTACGTCCATGACCTCCGTCGGCGTCGGGAGACGTTTGCCGGTGGACATCTGTGATGGTGTCACCACTTCGATGCAGCCGCCGCAATCGTGTGAGATCGCCTCGAAGCGTGACTTCACCCAGCGCCGCGCAGCGCCGATACCGCGCTTGTCGGACTTGGTATCCGACATGGTTTGGCGGGTGCCGAAGCCGACCAGGCGGGTGATGGTGGCTCGCAGTTCGGTCTCGCTGGGTGCGCTGGCGAGGACGTGCAGCGCGGGTTGTTCATGTGGAACGACGGGTGCCTCGGATGTTGCCTGGCTGGCGCCGGCAGCAGCCAGCAGGGAGAAGGAGAGTATTTGCACGGTTCGCAGCATCGTCAGAGTCCTGGGCAGCGGAAGGCTGACGATACAGCGCCTGGATGGTTCTGGTGACGGATCGAGTTCTGACGAGGGCGTAAAAACATGCAAGGCCCGATCGTTACCGATCGGGCCTTGGGTCCGTGATAGTCATGCGAGCGTGCTTCATGCACGTTCCCTTGCGTACCGTTTTCCGACCCGTTTCAGGCATGCCTGCCAGCAACGCGCGGAGATTGGGCGCACATCCGTGTGCGCCATTCCGTCTTCCGGACTTACTGCACGGTCAGCGTGATGTCGTCGATCGTGAAGTCGGTGTTGCCCGAGGATGAAGTCTCCTTGCCGGTGAACTTGAGGGTCACCGTCTGGCCGATGTACGCCGCCAGATTGGCGGTTTCCACCGCGTAGCCGGTGTTCGTATTCCTGCTGGTGAACGAACCCACCGTGCCGAGCACCGTACCCGACGAATTCAGCACCTGCACGGTAAGCGTGTCGACTGCCGTCGTCTTGGTCGAGTCGATATGCAGGTAGTACTGCAGGGTCGCGGTGGTCTTGCCGCTCGGAATCGCTACCTTTTGCGAGACCGTGTCGGTGTGCGAGGTGCCATAACCATCGAGCCACGCAAACCACGAACCGGCATGCGCGGTCTCGCCGCTACCGCAGTAGCTGGACGACGAGCTGGAGCTGTTGCACAGCGAGCCCGAACTCATGCTCCACGGTGTCGCCTTGCCGGTTTCGAAACCGGTGTTGACGAGCAGCTGGGTCGAGGTGCCACCGCTGGAAACCGTCACCGATGCCGTCTTGGCGCTGGTCTGGCCATCGACGCTGTCGGTCACGGTCTCGGTCACGCTGTAGGTGCCGGCTGCCGCATAGGTATGGCTTGGGCTGGCTACGGCCGAAGTGCCGCCATCACCGAACGTCCAGGCATGCGAGCCGATGGTGCCACCCGAATCGGTGGAGCTGTCGGTGAAGGTCGCCGTCAGGCCGCTGGTCGTGTCGGTGAAGTTGGCGGTCGGCGTGCCACCGGCGCTGGCGACGGTCACGGAGGCCGTCTTGGCGCTGGTCTTGCCGCTGACGCTGTCGGTCACCGTCTCGGTCACGCTGTAGGTGCCAGCTGCCGAATAGGTATGACTCGGGCTGGTGGCGGTCGAGGTGCTGCCGTCGCCGAAGGTCCACGAATGCGAGCTGATGGTACCGCCCGAATCGGTGGAGCTGTCAGTGAAGCTAGCCGTCAGGCCGCTGGTCGTGTCGGAGAAGTTGGCGGTCGGCGTGCCACCCGTGCTGCCGCTGCCGCCGACGTTGCTGGACAGCCCGCTGACGATGATGCTGCCGAAGCCGGTGGTGTAATCCCAGCCGGTGGCCGCCGTCTCGCCGCTGTTGTTGCCCGAGGTGATGTCGTGGAAGTCTGCTGCGTAGTTGGCTGCTGCCGCCTTGTAGATCAGCGGAGCCGCAAAACCGAGGGCACCACCATTGGCTGCCTGGATGCGTGCCCAGGCACCCACGAACAACGGTGAGGACAGGCTGGTGCCGCCAATCTGCTGGTTGGCCTGACCGTCCACGATAACCAGCGCACCGGAATCCGGGCTGCCTTCATAGGCGATATCGGGCACGCCGCGGGTGGTGTGACCGGCGTTCTGGCCTACACCCGACTGCCAGCTCGGCATCGGCTCGAACGTGCTGGGGCTGCCGCCGGTGGCACCTTCACTCTCGTTGAGGTTGTTCCACACTGTCTCGCTGGTCCAGGTGGTGGTGTTGGTGGTGTAGATCTCGGTGCCGCCCGCTGCGATCACGTACTGCGAACTGGCCGGCCAGCTCGGGGTCGTGCCGCTGCCGGTACCGCACTCGTTGGCACCGGAATCGCCGGCGGATACCGAGAAGGTCTGGCCTTGCGCCACGGCCTGCTCGAAGACGGCGTCTTCTGCGGAGGTGGTGCCTGCGGACTTCGCATCGGTTTCGCACTCGCCCAGCGAAACGTTGATCGCAACCGCCTTGTTATCAGTCACGGCCAGGTTGTAGTCCGTGGTCAGGGCGGCGTCGGAGAGCGAGGCAGCATCGTAAAGGATCAGGCTTTTCAGGCCACCCGACATTGCGATCATGTCCTGGGTGTCCAGATCCCATTCGCCGTCGCCGCTGGCCGAGACACTACCGGTATTGCCGGTGCCTTCGATGCTCGGAACGAGCGAGGTCAGGCCGTTGGTGCTCTCGAAGGACTTGATGTCATTGAGTACATCGCTCATCTGGCCCGACACCACATTGCCGACGGTGATCGACGTGGCAGGGGCAAGGCTGCTGGCGCCATAGATCTTCGGGAAATCGAGCGGGTTGTGACCGACGGCCGTACCAGCCGTGGCATTCGGGTGAACGGCGTTTGCGCGCACCCGGCGCGCGAAGATGTGCGACATGTGCACGTTATCCAGGCCGAGCACGGACTGCACCGTGCTCTGCAACTCTGCCGGGATCATCACGTCGTTGGAGTTGGCGTAGGCATCGCGTCCGTCGTGCGTGCGCACCTGCACCATCGAGGTATGGAAGGAGGATTGCACCGTGTCGGCATGGCCATCGGCCTCGACCAGCATGCGATTGGGCGCGATCGTGACGTTGCTGAAGCCGGACTGCTTCAGATAGTTCGCGACGGCCTGCGCCTGCGCCTGGGTTGGCGAATACAGCGCGGTGAATTCTGCGGGCGTCAGTGCCTTGTGCTTTGGATCGGCCACATAGGCATCCAGCTGCGACTTGTTCTGCAGCTTCAGTGCAATTACCACGTGCATCGGTTGCGAGAACGCAAGCGGGCCCTTGGTAACGTCACCGTTGCGCAGGCTGGTAGCGTGATGCGGCTGCGTCAACGAGACGAACGAGGAAGGTGTGGCGAAGGCTGACGCGGTGGCAGCCATGCCGATGGCGGCAACCAGCATCTTGAGACGAAAATGGCTTGGCATTTGGAGCTCCCGGAATATTTTTCGAGGCCGAACGAAGCCGCTGAGACCACGTGGACCTCATGATGGAGTGCCGTGGACAGACACGGCACGGCGAGTTTTCTCGGATGGCCCAGCGATCCCGTGATCTTGTGCCCAACCCTCCCCCAGGTTTTCCTCAGGGTTGAACGCAGATTTGTTGGTTCTTGTAGACGTGGCGACAGGATCATTCGCCAAGCTCCCAATTGGCGAATCAGTCGACGGTATGAGTTGCAGATGAAACCGGTCAATAGGACTTTTTGAAGTAATCGGTGATCGCTATCACATAATCAGGTAATTGCGTCGCCGTGCCTTATCGTAAATATTTTCAATAATCGCGGCACGGCGGCATTTCTGTGAAAGCGTACTCGGGTGATCCTGTGACAAGGTGCGCTGCGCGACGTTTGTTTTGGCTTAAATCAAGCAGATAGACGACGTAACCGGGTGCTTGGCGAACGTGGCCTGGATGCTTC
The DNA here is from genome assembly GCA_050737735.1 of Rhodanobacter sp. Classification (GTDB taxonomy): domain Bacteria; phylum Pseudomonadota; class Gammaproteobacteria; order Xanthomonadales; family Rhodanobacteraceae; genus Rhodanobacter. The sequence goes on from JBOHYM010000046.1 coordinate 4,885, forward strand.
CGGGCGGGAGATGAAATCGTTTTCCCGGCTTCGGGATAATTTTTAAAGTAACGCAAGTACATGCGTTTGGAACGATATTAATCGATCGGATTACGTAATATATTGCATGATTATTGCAGAATCGCCGTTGCGATAATCTGTGAAATCCGATTTATCTGATTTATTTTCAATTCAGCTGATCTTGATCGAAAGAGGCCGACCGGGTCAGTGCGTTTCAGAATGGAACTCGCCCAGCCCGCCCAGCGCGGGATTGCCTGGTCGTCGGTTCATTCCGTTCGGGCTGCATGCGACCATGGCTGGATGAATCGAACACTCCCTTATCGACTGGCCATCATTGGCGGCGGCCCCGCCGGCCTGATGGCCGCGGAAGTCGCGTGCAAGGCCGGTGTGAAGGTCGATCTGTATGACGCGATGGGTTCGGTGGGCCGCAAATTCCTGTTGGCCGGCAAGGGTGGGCTGAACCTGACCCATGGCGAGCCGCGCGCACGCTTCGTCGAACGTTATGGTGCGCGCCAGGCCGAAGTTGCGCGCTGGCTCGACGCGTTTGATGCGGATGCATTGCGTGCCTGGGCGCGTGGGTTGGGCGTGGAGACCTTTGCCGGCAGTTCGGGCCGGGTGTTTCCCGTCGACCTCAAGGCTGCGCCGCTGCTGCGTGGCTGGTTGCGTCGCCTGCGCGAATCCGGTGTGACGTTCCACATGCATCATCGCTGGCTGGGCTGGCAGGCGCACGCTGCGCTGCACTTCGCCACCCCGCAGGGTGAGCGCGCGGTGCCGGCCGATGCGGTGATCCTGGCACTCGGCGGCGCCAGCTGGCCGCAGCTGGGTTCCGATGCTGCGTGGCTGGCTGCGCTGGAACAGGCGGGGATTGACGTTGCGCCGCTGCAACCGGCGAATTGCGGTTTCGAACTGGCATGGAGCGAGCATCTGTCCAGCCGCTTCGCCGGCGCGCCGCTCAAGGCGGTCGTCGCGCACTGGACGGATCGCCGCGGGGTGGCCCATGTGCGGCAGGGCGAGTGTGTACTCAGCGAATACGGTATCGAAGGCAGTCTGATCTACGCGATCGGTGCCGAGTTGCGCGAGCAAATTGTCGCGCGTGGCGAGGCCATGTTGATGCTGGATCTGGCACCGGGTTATACCCAACAGGTGCTTGCCGAACGCCTCGCCGCACCGCGTGGCAAACACAGCATCGGCGACTGGCTGCGCCGGCGGGCCGGGCTCGATGCGGCGAAGTGTGCACTGGTGTTCGAACTGACCGGCAAGCCGACCCTGGCCGATCCGGTCGCACTGGCGGCACAGCTCAAGGCGTTGCCGTTACGCCTGCTCGCGCCGCGGCCGGTCGCGGAGGCGATCAGCACGGCTGGTGGCGTGCGACTGGAAGCGCTGGACGAAAACCTGATGCTGCGCGCGCGGCCCGGCGTCTTTTGCGCCGGCGAAATGCTCGACTGGGAGGCGCCCACCGGCGGCTACCTGCTGACCGCCTGCTTTGCCAGCGGATTGCTGGCCGGCCGCGGCGCGGCGCGCTGGCTGGAGAAATAACCGACACAGGTACGTGGTCAACGTGGTCGTGTCGGCATCGGGCCGACAGCCCGTTACAGCCCGTTACAGGCCGAAGCGGCCCCATCGCTGCACGGCGTCCAGCGGAGCTGGCTTTCAGGCAGCAGGTCAACGCATAGCCGCAAGAAACGTTCATCCCCTCCGTGCGCCACATCCGGGTGCAGCCGAGGATGTCTGGAAAGCACAGTAAAAATACATAGGCAGGAATAAGGTCGCGCGGGTTAACGCGCTGCTTTCAGCGATGGCCGTCAGGCCCCCCGCGCAGCGGCATTCAGTCCCCGAATGACCGCCGCTGCGGAGCTCATCATCCTGTCTGTTCATCTTGCTTGAGCGAACCTGTGACGGATGCGAAACGTGAGCGCTGAAGACAAGTCTGGCAACTGTACGAACCATGGATCGCCCAATGCACGCTGACAGTCTTGCCGCAGGCGGTTTTACCGCGCGAGGTGACGATGTTTCGGTCGATGAAACGGCCCTTGCAAGCAGGGCGATGAACACCTGGAGATGCTCATGAATGCCGCCACCCCGCAAGCAGCCCGACCCTTGCACAAGAGACGCGGCCTGCTGATCGCTGTGGTCGTGGTGGTGGCGGTGGTCATCCTCATCCTGGTCCATCTGTTGGGCGGCGAGAAAGCCAGAACTGGCATGCCGTCGCAGGTGGTGAGCGCCGCCACCGCAACGGTGGGCGATATGCCGGAAATCCTGAACGCGCTGGGCACGGTGACCCCGGTGGCCACGGTCAACGTGTTGCCGCAACTGAGCGGCTACCTGACCGCGGTGGGCTATCAGGAGGGCCAGGACGTGACGAAGGGGCAGTTCCTCGCCCAGATCGATCCGCGCCAGTACGAGATCGACAAGCAGCAGGCCCAGGCCCAGCTGGCCAAGGACCAGGCGAGCCTGGCCCAGGCCCGTGCCGATCTGGCCCGCTACACCCAACTGCACGCGCAGAAGTCGATTGCCGAGCAGATCTATGCCGACCAGCAGTTCACGGTCCAGCAGGATGAGGCGGCGGTCAAGGCCGATCAGGCGAACATCGCGCAGTTCGATCTGGATATCGCCTATTGCCACATCACCGCACCGGTTGCCGGGCGGGTTGGCCTGCGCCTGGTCGATCCGGGCAATTACGTCACTGCGTCGAGTTCGCCGGGCATCGTGACCATTACCACCATGAAGCCGACCACGGTGCAGTTCACCGTGCCGCAGAATTCGCTGGCCAAGGTGCAGCAGCAGTTCAGCGCCCCCGGCGCGAAGCTGCCGATCACCGTCTACAACAGCGACAACACCAAACAGCTCGCCACCGGCACGCTGTATGCGCTCAGCAACCAGATGGCCACCAGCACCGGCACGGTGACCCTGCGCGCGACCGTCCCCAACGACGACGAGGCGCTGTTCCCGAACGAGTTCGTCAATGCCCAGCTGCTGGTCGACACGCTGCAGCACGTGGTGCTGGTGCCGACCCCGGCGGTGCAGAGCGGCGCGCCGGGCGACTACGTCTACCTGGTCAATGACGACCAGACGGTTTCCGTGCACAAGGTGACGCCTGGTCCCAGCGACGGCGCCAACACGGTCATCCTGGCGGGCCTCTCGGCGGGCCAGACGGTGGTCACCGATGGCATGGACCGGTTGAGCGACGGCGCCAAGATCAAGGTTGCCGCGGCGAAGCCGGCCGGGTCAGCGGGGGCCAACGGTGCCCCGGCAGCGGCTTCGTCCGCGGCCAGTGCAAAGCACCAGGGCGGCAAGCGGGTGCACGGTTCCACCACTGCCCCGCAAGCTTCGTAAGCGACGGACGCGCGAGCCGATGAACATTTCCCGCCTGTTCGTGCTCAGGCCGGTGGCGACGTCGCTGCTGATGATCGCCCTGGTGTTGGTGGGCCTGGTCGCGGTGCGTTTCCTGCCGGTCTCCTCGCTGCCCGACGTCGACTACCCGACGATCCAGGTACAGACCTTCTACCCGGGCGCCAGCCCCACGGTGATGGCGACCACGGTGACCGCGCCGCTGGAAGTGCAGCTGGGCGAGATCCCCGGCCTGCAGCAGATGACCTCGAACAGTTCTGCCGGGGCGTCGGTGATCACCCTGCAGTTCGACCTGTCGCTCAACCTCGACGTGGCCGAACAGAACGTGCAGGAAGCGATCAACTCGGCCAACAGCCTGCTGCCCGCGGGGCTGCCGGCGCCGCCGACCTATGCCAAGGTGAATCCCGCCGACCAGCCCATCCTCACCCTGGCGGTCACCTCCGATTCGATGTCGCTGCCGCAGTTGCAGGATGTCGCCAACAACCGGCTCGGTGCGAAGATTTCCGAGGTGCCGGGCGTGGGCCTGGTCACGCCGGCGGGCGGCAACGTGCCGGCAGTGCGGGTCGAGGCGGACCCGCAGAAGCTGGCTGCCTACGGGCTCAACATCGACGATCTGCGCTCGCTGATCGCCAACGTCAACGTGAGCCAGCCCAAGGGCAACTTCGACGGCCCGAAGCTCGACTACACGATCAACGGCAACGACCAGATCCAGGATCCCAAGGATTACCTCAACACGGTGATCTCGTATCAAAACGGCGCACCGGTATTCCTGCGCGACGTGGCCCGGGTCACCCAGTCCGCGCAGAACACCGAGCAGGGTGCCTGGTACAACAAGACGCAGGCGATCGTGCTCAATGTGCAGCGCCAGCCCGGCGCGAACGTGATCGCCACGGTCAACCAGATCATGCAGGAACTGCCGCAGCTGGAATCCACGCTGCCGGCGGGGATGAAGGTCGAGGTGGTTTCCGACAGCACCGGCGTGATCCGCTCCTCGGTCTCCGATGCCGCGTTCGAGCTGGTGCTGGCGATCGTGCTGGTGGTGCTGGTGATCTTCGTGTTCCTGCGCAACCTGCCGGCCACGATCATCCCCAGCATCTCGGTGCCGGTGTCGCTGATCGGCACGCTGGCGGTGATGTACCAGCTGAACTACTCGATCGACAACCTCTCGCTGATGGCGTTGATCATCGCCACCGGTTTCGTCGTCGACGATTCGATCGTGATGATCGAGAACATCGTGCGTTATCTGGAGGAGGGCAGGACGCCGCTGGAAGCGGCGCTCGAAGGTGCCGGGCAGATCGGTTTCACCATCGTGTCGCTGACCGTCTCGCTGATCGCGGTGCTGATCCCGCTGCTGTTCATGGGCGGCGTGATCGGGCGCCTGTTCAGCGAATTCGCGGTCACCCTGGCGGTGACCATCGTGCTCTCGGGCGTGGTTTCGCTGACCCTGGTGCCGATGCTTTGCGCACGCCTGCTGCGGGCGCAGGCCAACCGGCACCCGAGCCGCTTCGAGCGGATCAGCGAAGGCCTGTTCGACAAGACCCTGGCCGCCTACGAGCGCGGGTTGCGCTTCGTCATGTCGCACCAGCTGGCGACCCTGCTGGTCTTTCTCGGCACCCTGGTGCTGACGGTGGTGCTGTACATCACGATCCCCAAGGGCCTGTTTCCGGTGCAGGACGTGGGCGTGATCCAGGGCATCAGCATCGCCGACAACTCGGTGTCCTACAGCGTGATGGTGCAGCGGCAGGCCGCGCTGGCGGATGCGATCCTGAAGGATCAGGACGTCGCCGGACTGACCTCGTATGTCGGCATCGACGGCACCAACACCACGCTCAACAATGGCCGCTTCCTGATCAACCTGAAGGCGCGCGGCGCCCGTTCGTCGACGGCCGCGGAAATCGCCCGGCGCCTGCAGCAGGAAGTGGCGGACATCTCCGGCATCCGGCTGTACCTGCAGCCCGAGCAGGACCTCACGCTGGATACCACCGTGTCGCCGAACCAGTACCAGTTCGTGCTGCGTGGGCCCAGCCAGCAGGCCTTCATGCAGTACGTGCCGGCGCTGGTGGCGCGCATGAAGAAGCTCAGCTCGATCACCGATGTCACCAGCGACCTCAACAACGACGGCCTGAGCGTGGACGTCGAGGTCAATCGCCAGCTGGCGGCGCGTTACGGCATCACCGCGGCGACCATCGACAACGCGCTCTACGATGCGCTGGGCCAGCGCATCGTGTCGACGATTTTCGACCAGTCCAGCCAGTATCGGGTGATCCTGGTCGCCAAGCCCGAAAGCCTGCCGACGGTCGAATCGCTCGGCGACCTGTACCTGCCCAGCCAGACCAGCAGCAGCGGGCAGGTGCCGCTGAAGGGCATCGCCACGATCAAGATCACCAAATCGCCGCTGGTGATCAGCCACCTGGCGCAGTTCCCCGCGGTCACCGTTTCGTTCAACCTGGCCAAGGACGCTTCGCTCAGCAAGGCGGTGGACGAGGTCACCCAGGCCGAGCAGGCGGTGCATCTGCCGTCCTCGATCACTTCCTCGTTCCAGGGCGCCGCGCAGGCGTTCCAGGACTCGCTGTCCAGCGAGGTGTATCTGTTGATCGCGGCGCTGGTCGCGGTCTACATCGTGCTTGGCGTGCTCTACGAGAGCTTCATCCATCCGGTGACGATCCTCTCGACGCTGCCCTCGGCCGGCATCGGCGCGCTGCTGGCGCTGATGATCGCGGGCAGTGATCTGGACGTGATCGGCATCATCGGCATCGTGCTGCTGATCGGCATCGTCAAGAAGAACGCCATCATGATCGTGGACTTCGCGCTCGAGGCCGAGCGCGAGCACGGCAAGCCGCCGGAGGAAGCCATCTTCGAGGCCTCGCTGCTGCGCTTCCGGCCGATCCTGATGACCACGCTGGCGGCGATGCTCGGTGCCTTGCCGATGCTGCTGGGCACCGGCACCGGTTCGGAGCTGCGTCGGCCGCTGGGTCTGGCGATCATCGGCGGCCTGGCGTTGAGCCAGCTGCTGACGCTGTTCACCACGCCGGTGATCTACCTGCTGTTTGACCGCCTGGCGCAGCGCTTCCAGCGCAAGCCGCCGCCCGAAGCGGCGATCGAGCACGTGCCGTGAGCATGCCATGAGTATCCCTGGCCTGTTCATCAAGCGACCGGTGGCGACCACCCTGCTGGCGGTCGCCATCCTGCTGTCCGGCCTGCTGGCGTATTTCAAGTTGCCGGTAGCGCCGCTGCCGAATATCACCTTTCCGGTGATCGTGGTGCAGGCGAGCATGGCGGGCGCCAGCCCGGACATCATGGCGTCGACCGTGGCCGCTCCGCTGGAGCGACGCCTGGGTACGATCGCCGGCGTGAACGAACTGACCTCGACCAGCACCGTCGGCTCGGCGCGGATCATCATCCAGTTCGCACTTGATCGCGACATCAACGGCGCCGCCCGCGATGTGCAGGCCGCCCTGCAGGCATCGCGCGCGGACCTGCCGACCACGCTGCGCAACAACCCGACCTATCGCGAGTACAACCCGGCGGATTCGCCGATCATGATTCTGGCGCTGACCTCGAAGACGTTGACCAGGGCGCAGCTTTACGATTCAGCCGATTCGGTGATCCAGCAGCAGCTGTCGCAGGTCGACGGTGTGGGCGAAATCACGCTGGGCGGCAGCGCACTGCCGTCGGTGCGGGTGGAACTGCAGCCCGACCAGCTCAACAGCTACGGCATCGGCCTGGAGGACGTGCGCGCCGCGATCAGCTCGGCCAATGCCGACAGCGCCAAGGGTCACATCGATCAGGACGGCCAGCGCTACGAGGTCACCTCCAACGACCAGATCAGCAAGGCGGCGCCGTACCGAGACCTGGTGGTGGCCTACCGCAACGGCGCTCCGGTGTTGCTGCGCGATGTCGCGGACGTCGAGGACTCCGCCGAAAACATCCGCAACGCCGGCCTTTACAACAACCAGCCTGCGGTGCTGGTGATCGTCTATCCGTTGCCTGGCGGCAACATCGTCAAGACCGTCGCCGAAATCAAGAAAGTACTGCCGTCGGTCGAGGCAACCCTGCCGCACAATGTCCATATCGGCATCGCGCTCGACCGCTCGCAATCGGTGAACGCCGCGGTGAACGACACCGAGCGCACCCTGTTCATCGCCGTGCTGCTGGTCATCGGCGTGGTGTTCGTGTTCCTGCAATCGCCGCGGGCGATCCTGGTGCCGGCGGTGGCGCTGCCGCTGTCGATCATCGGCACGTTCGGGCCGATGTACCTGCTCGGCTACAGCATCGACAATCTTTCGCTGATGGCGCTGACCATCGGCACCGGCTTCGTGGTCGACGATGCGGTGGTGGTGCTGGAGAACATCGTGCGCCACGTCGAATCCGGCATGGACGTGCACGAGGCGGCCCTGCGCGGCAGCGCCGAGGTCAGCTTCACGGTGATCTCGATGAGCCTGTCGCTGATCGCGGTGTTCCTGCCGATCCTGCTGATGCCGGGCATCGTCGGCCTGCTGTTCCATGAATTCGCGGTGACGCTGTCGATCGCGATCCTGCTCTCGCTGGTGATCTCGCTCACGGTCACGCCGACCATGGCGGCCTACGTGCTCAACCGCAAGACGCTGCACTCCAAGGCGCGCTGGGCGCTCTGGTACGAGCGACAATTCGAGCGCTTCAAGAACGCGTACTCCCGCTCGCTTACCGCCGTACTCGATCACGCGCTGCTGGTCGGGTTGACGCTGATCGGCCTGATCGTGCTCAATGTCTTTCTGTTCAGGCTGGTGCCCTCGACCTTCTTTCCGGAGCAGGACAACGGCATCCTGATCGGCCAGATCATCGCCGACCAGAGCATCTCGTTCCAGGCGATGGAGAAGAAGCTGGCGCAATTGCAGGGTATCGTGCAGAAAGATCCCGCAGTCGCCTCGGTGGCGGGCTTCACCGGCGGTCGGGCGCTCAACAGCGCCAACGTGTTCATTGAACTCAAGCCGCTGGCCGAACGCAAGATATCAGCGGCGCAAGTGGTCGATCGCCTGCGCCCGAAGCTCAACGCGGTGTCCGGCGCCAAATTGTTCCTGCAGGCCGCACAGGACTTGCACATTGGCGGCCGCTCGTCGGCAGCCGAGTACCAGTACACGCTGACCAGCGACGACGCCGACACGCTGTTCAAGTGGGTGCCCAAGCTGGTGACCGCGCTGGGCAAGTACCGCAGCCAGATGACCGACGTGAATTCGGACCTGCAGCAGAACGGCCTGCAGACCTTCGTCAATTTCAACCGTGCCACTGCCGCGCGCTACGGCTTTGCGCCGAACCAGATCGACAGCGTGCTGTACGACGCCTTCGGCCAGCGCACGGTGTCGACCGTGTACAACCAGCTCAACCAGTACTACGTGGTGATGGAGGTGGCGCCGAAGTACTGGCAGTACCCGCAGATGCTTGACCGCATGCGCTTCAGCACCGCGGCAGGCAATGCCAGCGGTACCCAGCAGACGCAGATGTCCAGCAGCCTCGTCCAGCCGGTGCAAACCGTGTCGGCGGTGACATCGACGCAGGCGACCGCGTCCGGTACCAACGCGCGCAACGCCAACGCCGAGGCCAACCAGCTCACCAACGCGATCTCCAATGCCAAGGGCGGCAGCTCCAGCGGCAGTGCGGACAGCACGGCCAGCGAGACCATGGTGCCGTTTTCGGCGCTGGCCTCGTATACCAGCAACTACACCGCCACCCAGGTCAGCCATCAGGGCGGCCTGGTGGCTGCCACGATTTCCTTCAACCTGCCGCCCGGCGGTTCGCTGAGCAAGGCCACCGCGGCGATCGACCAGGCCTCGCAGGACCTTGGCCTGCCGGCTTCCATCCACGGCAGTTTCGCCGGTGCCGCGCAGGTCTATGCGCAGTCGATGTCGACCATGCCGCTGCTGATCCTCGCGGCGCTGACCGCCGTCTATATCGTGCTAGGCATCCTGTATGAGAACACCGTGCACCCGATCACCATCCTGTCCACGTTGCCATCGGCCGGCATCGGCGCCACGCTGGCGCTGCTGATCTTCGGCACGCCGTTCTCGGTGATCGCGATGATCGGCATCATCCTGCTGATCGGCATCGTCAAGAAGAACGCGATCATGATGATCGACGTCGCCATCCACCTGCAGCGCGACGAAGGCTATCCGCCGCAGAAGGCGATCCATGACGCGGCCGTGGTGCGCCTGCGCCCGATCATGATGACCACCGCCGCCGCCGTGCTGGGTGCGGTGCCGCTGGCCATCGGCATCGGCCAGGGCGCGTCGCTGCGCCAGCCACTGGGCATCACCGTGATGGGCGGCCTGATCCTCAGCCAGGTCTTCACCCTGTACACCACGCCGGTGATCTACCTCTATCTCGACCGCCTGCGCGCCAGGCTCGCCAGGTGGTCGGCCACCCTGCCGTGGAACCGATCGGACGCGAGTGCATGAACATGAAGATTTCCCGCAAGCCCATTCCGCGTAACGTCTTGGCTGCTGCCCTGGCGGTGCTACTCGGTGGCTGCATGGTCGGCCCTGACTACCACCGCCCGCAGGCGGCTGTGCCCGTGAGCTACAAGGAGCTGCCCGGCTGGACATCCGCCGCGCCGGCTGCTGCTGCACCCAAGGGCGACTGGTGGGTCGGCTTCAATGATCCGCTGCTCAACCAGCTCGAACCGATGGTGTCGGTCTCCAACCAGACCGTGCGCCAGGACTATGCCAACTACCAGGCCGCGCTGGCGGAGGTACAGGTAGCACGCAGCGCCTTGTTCCCCACGATCGGCATCACCGGCGCGGCCACCAAGCAGCGCAACGCCACGGGCAATACCGGCAGCAGTTCCACCAGTTTCCGGCCGATCAGCACCACGGGCTCGCTCGAAGGCAATGTCAGTTGGGCCCCCGATCTGTGGGGCAAGGTGCGCCGGACCATCGAGGAGAACAAGGCGACGGCGCAGGCCAGCGAAGCGACGCTGGCCAACGCCACGTTGTCCGAGCAGACCGCGTTGGCCACCGCGGTCATCGAACTGCGGGTGTCGGACGCCAACATCGACCTGCTGCAGAAAACGGTCGAAACCTACAAGGAATTCCTGCGTGTCGTGGCCAACCAGGGCGCGGCCGGGACCACCCCGCCCTCCGATGTCATCAGCGCGCGAACCCAGCTGGAGAACGCCCAGTCCAGCCTCATCGCACTCGGCGTCGCCCGTGCGCAATACGCCCACGCGATTGCCGTGCTGGTGGGCAAGAATCCGGAAGAACTCGACATTCCGACCAGTACGACGCTGCCGGCACTTCCCGTGATTCCGGCTGGCGTGCCCTCGACCCTGCTGCAGCGTCGCCCGGATATCGCTGTCGCCGAGCGCCAGATGGCTGCAGAGAATGCTGCGATCGGTGTCGCCATCGCGGCGTATTACCCCAGTTTTTCGTTGTCGGGGGCGGATGGGTTTTCGCAGTCACCGCTGGCGGGTTTGCTGCACATCGCCAACCACGTGTGGTCACTGGGCGCCAACGCCAGCGAAACGATTTTCGATGCCGGCGAGCGGCATGGTGAGGTTGCTGCCGCCAGGGCGACTTACGAGGCCGCCGTCGCCAATTATCGCGGCAGCGTGCTGACCGCACTGCAGAACGTGGAGGATGACCTTTCCGGTCTGCGCATCCTCGCCCAGCAGGCCGACGTGCTGGATGCGGCCGTGCGTGATGCCACCCAGGGTGCCACGATCGCCTCCAACGAATACCAGGCCGGCACTGTCGACTACACCACCGCGGCCACGGCCCGGGCGATCCAGTTGAGCACCCAGCAGAACGCGCTGAATGTGCAACAGCAGCGCCTGCTCAATGCGGTCTCGCTGATCGGCGATATGGGTGGTGGCTGGTCAGCCAGTGAACTCGATGATGCGAAGAAGTCCACCGCGCAGCGTTGATCGCAGGCACGTGTTGGCCACTATCTGGCCTCGGCCTGAAGAAGTGCTCTTGCAGGTTGGGCTGAGCGCAGCGATGCCCAACCCGCATCGAGGCGACCGACAGCGTTGGGGTTCGCATTCGCTCACCCCAACCTACGGATATCATCCGCGACAGCATGGTCAGCTTCGCTGGCGTTACCGAGCTGGCTGTTTCACCAGCTTGATCTCGAACAGCTTCGGCCAGCGCTTGCCGGTGACGAACAGCCGATCATGCGCGGCGTCGTAGGCGATGCCGTTGAGCACGTCGTTGCCGGGGTCGGGCAGCTTGCTGATGTCGAGCAGGCCGGTCAGGTCGATCCAGCCGAGCACGTGGCCGGTGGCCGGATCGATGCGGGCAATCCGGTTGGTCAGCCAGACGTTGGCGTAGATCTCGCCCTTGACCCATTCCAGTTCGTTAAGGTTGGTGACCGGCACGCCATCGGCCGTCACCATGATGCTGCCGGTGGACGCCAGGGTGTCCGGGTCCAGGATGCGCAGAACGGCCGAGCCGTCGCTCATGTATAGATGCCGGTTGTCGCGGGTCAGCGCCCAGCCTTCGCCTGGATAATTGAAGGTGCGCTGCAGCTTGAAACTGTTGAGGTCGTAGACGAAGCCGACCTGGGTCTGCCAGGTGAGCTGCACCAGCCGGTTCTTCCAGTCCACGATGCCTTCGCCGAAATACTGCGCCGGCACGTTGTAGCGCTGCACGACTTCGCCGGTCTGCAGTTCCACCTTGCGCACGGTCGATGAGCCGGCTTCGCCGGTGCTCTCGTAGAAATAACCGTCCTTGTAGAACAGGCCTTCGGTATAGGCGCAGGTATCGTGCGGATAGACGTGCACGATGCGGTAGCCGTACACCGGGATGTCGGCGGCACGTGTTGTCTGCGCGCCTGCAAGCAGGGCGAAGGCGAAGGTCCAGGCGAGCCATCGGGTCATGAGTGGATATCTGGTGGGAGGAAAGGTGACAGCGGGATGTATTTCATCGATAGCCCTGCACGATGTCCAGCAGCGGACCAAGATGCGCCTCGAAGTGCTTCCAGCGCGCCACCGATGATCGGTAGATCGGCTTGCGCACCTGGGCGATGCTGGCGGTTCTGACAACGCGCTGGTTGCGGTGGAATTCGAGGCAGCGCGCATCCCACGGCAGACCGAGATAGTCGAGCAGGCGCCGCGCCTGGCCTTCGGTATCGGCCACCATGTCCTCGTAGCGCAGGTCCAGCACGGTTCCGGCCGGCAGCACGCGCTGCCAGTGCTGCATCAGCTGGATGTAGCGGACGTAGTAGCGGCCCACGGTGCCCAGGTCGTAGGTGAAATCGAGATTGTTGCCTTCGAACAGGCGCGCGTAGCACGAGAAGCACGAGTCCATCGGATCGCGCATCGCATGGATGATCTTCGCGTGGGGCAGCATCAGGTGGATCATGCCCACATGCAGGTAGTTCACCGGCAGCTTGTCCGTGATGCGTTCCGCCTGCGGTGCCAGCCGCCCCGCGCGTTCTGTGTACGCTTCGCCGAGGCGACGAAACTCGTCAGCCGACAGTGTGGCGGCGACTTCCGGATAGGTGCTTGTGTGCTCGCCGTTCTTCGTCGCGAGCGAGCGCAGCATGTCGTCCAGCTCGGTCAACTCGCCGGCACCGTAGACACCTGGGTGACTGGCCAGGATCTGCTCGATCAGCGTGGTGCCCGAGCGCGGCATGCCGACGATGAAAATCGGCGCCTTGCCGGCATGTACGGGCTGCGGCCGGTTGGCAAAGAAGTCGGTGCTGAATACCGCAGACAGCCGTTCCACCAGCGCCGTCGCACGCGCCTCGTCATGTGGATACTGCGCGTGCTGCAGGCGATTGCCTTCCGCATAGGCGGCAAAGGCGTCGTCGTAGCGCTCGGTGTCCTCGCGCATCTTGCCCAGCGCGAACCAGTAATTGATGCGCCTGCCTACCGGCAACGCGGGGAGCTGGTGCTGTTGGGCTTCGAACATGCGCAACTGCGCATCGTCGGCGGCATAGGTCTTGAACGGCGCGAGGTTGCAGTGCGAGCGCAGGAAATCCGGCTTGATCGCAATCGCCGCCTCGAAGCACTGGCAGGCCTCTTCCACGCGGCCTTGCCGTTTCAGGCAGATGCCCAGGCTGTTGAGTGCCATCACATGGCGTGGCTCGATCGCCAGTGCGCGCCGGAAGCTGCGTTCGGCATCGAGGTGTTGCTCCTTCTCGCGCAGGATGATGCCGAGATTGAAATGCGGCCCGACGAGTCGGTCGTTGAGCAGCAGCGCCCGGCGATAGCTGGACTCCGCCTCGTCGTTGCGTTCCTGATGCAGCAGTGCATTGCCCAGGTTGTTGTGCACCTCGGCGGAGTCCGGGTTGAGCGCCAGCGCGCGGCGAAAGCTGGCTTCAGCCTCGACCATGCGATCCTGATTGCGATACACGATGCCGAGGCTGAAGTGCAGCTGTGCATCATCCGGGTGTGCCGCCAGCGCCTGCAGGAAATGGGTTTCGGCTGCGCCGGGCTGGTCGAGTGCCATGAGGGCTTGGCCAAGCCTGGCATGGGCTTCGGTGAATTCCGGCCGTAGCGCCAGTGCACGGCGAAAGCTGTCCGCCGCGTTCGCCAGCTGCGCCTGCGCACCCAGCGCATTGCCAAGGTTGCAGTGGGCTTCGACATAGTCCGGCTTGAGCTTGATCGCCTGCCGATAGCTGTCGGCGGCGCTGGCGTGGCGTCCCAGCGCCATCAGGCTGTTGCCGAGGTTGTAATGCGCGCCGGCATCGCCCGGCAGCAACGCGACGACCTGTTGCTGGGCGCTTGCGGCTTCGGCGCTGCGCCCCTGCGGCTTGAGCGATGCGCCCAGCGCCTTCCAGGCGAAACCGCTTTCGGGAAAGCGGGCGATCAGCTTGCGTGCGAGCGCCTCGGCTTCAGAGTGATGTTGTTGGTTGATGAGATTGACCAGCGCATCCATGTCCTGCTGGCCGGGCGAGTCGACCGCGACCGCAGGCGCATCGGGATGGTGCGGTCGCTGCGGTGTCTTCTCATCGTGCGACATGGAAATCCCTGGCGATACGTGAGGAACGGCCGGCTCGCGTCAGCCCAGCGGGCGCACGCGGAAGTTGCGCCCCTTGATCTTGCCTGCGCGCAGCCGTTCCAGCGCTTTGTTCGCCAGTGCGCGGCTGATCGCCACATAGGCGCGGGTGGCGAACACGTCGATCTTGCCGATGTCCTTCGCGTCCAGCCCGGCGTCGCCGGTGAGCGCGCCGAGGATATCGCCGGGACGCAACTTGTCCTGGCGGCCGGCGTCGATCACCAGGGTCTTCATCGGTGCCAGATGCAGGGTCTTGCCGCGTGCCGGCGCGATCTTCAGCGGCCGCCATGGCAACGGCGTGCCCAGCATTTCCTCGATGTTAGTGGCCTTAGGACGTTCGCGCGGCGTGCATAGCGTGATCGCCAGCCCCGACTGTCCGGCGCGGCCGGTGCGGCCGATGCGATGCGTATGCGTATCCGGGTCGTGCGCGATGTCGTAACTCACCACCAGCGGCAACGCGACGATATCGAGGCCACGCGCGGCCACATCCGTGGCCACCAGCACCGCGCAGCTGCGGTTGGCGAAACGCACCAGTACCTCGTCACGGTCGCGCTGTTCCATGTCGCCATGCAGCGCCAGTGCCGAGTAGCCGCGGCGGTCGAGTTCCTGCGCCACCGCATCCACCTCGCGGCGCATGTTGCAGAACACCAGGGCATGCTCGCCACGTTCGCTGGCAAGCAGCTGCGCCAGCGCGTCGGGTTTCTGCGCGGGCTCGACTTCCACGAACTGCTGCTCGATCGCCGGTCGGGTCTCGATCGGTGCCTCGACCGTCACCTCGACGGGGTTTTTCTGCACGCGCTGGCTGATCGCGCGAATCTCTTCGGGATAGGTCGCCGAGAACAGCAGGGTCTGATGATGCTTGGCGATGCGCCCGATGATGTCGTCGATCGCCTCGGTGAAGCCCATGTCGAGCATGCGGTCCGCCTCGTCCAGCACCAACACCTTGATGCCGCCGCCATGCAGGCTCTCGCGTTTCAGGTGCTCCTGCACGCGACCGGGCGTGCCGACCACGATGTGCGGGTCATGCGTCAGCGAGGCCAGCTGCGGCCCCAGCGGCATGCCGCCGCACAAGGTCAGTAGCTTCACGTTCGGGATGTTGGCCGCCAGCTTGCGGATCGCCTTGCTCACTTGGTCGGCCAGCTCACGGGTCGGGCACAGCACCAGCGCCTGCAGCCGGATCGTGTCCACATCCAGCGATTGCAACAGGCTGAGCCCGAACGCCGCGGTCTTGCCGCTGCCGGTCTGCGCCTGCGCGATCACGTCGCGACCGTCCAGCATCGGCGGCAGGCTCTGTGCCTGCACCGGCGTCATCGTGGCGTAGCCGAGCGTTTCAATGCTGGCGAGCAGGGCGGGTTTGAGCGGGAGTGTGCTGAAGGCGGTCATCTGCATATGATCGCACGAGTGCCCGGTGGCACCGTGACGACTTGCATCCAGCCGCCGGCTCGCCGACCCTGTGCGGCTACTGCCCCAGTGATTACCGCCATGGATATCGTTTTCATCGAAGATCTGCGCATCGACACCGTCATCGGCATCTATGACTGGGAGCGCCGCGTGCGGCAGACGCTGTCGTTCGATATCGAGATGGCGTTCGACAACACACTGCCCGCGGCCAGCGATGACATTGCGCTCACGCTGAACTACAAGGATGTGTCCAAGCGCCTGATCGACTATGTGGGTGCGTCGAGCTTCGCTCTGGTCGAGACGCTGGCCGAACGTTGTGCGGCGATCATCCGCGAGGAATTCGGGGTTGGCTGGGTGAGGCTGAAACTGTCCAAGCCCGGCGCCGTGCGTGGTGCGAAGGCGGTAGGTGTACGGATCGAGCGCGGCACAAGGCCGGATTGATGGCGTGTGTTTACCTGAGTCTTGGCTCGAACCTCGAACCGCAGCGCTATCTGCCCGCGGCGATTGCCGCGCTGCGCGAGCGCTTTGGCGACATCAGCGTGTCGCCGGCATATCGCAGCAAGTCGGTGGGTTTCGAGGGTGCGGACTTCGTCAATCTGGCGGTGGGGCTGGATACCGAGCTGTCGCCCGAGGCGCTGAACGACTGGCTGCACGCGCTGGAGGATCGCCACGGCCGCCGCCGCGACGTGCCGCGCTATTCGGATCGCACGCTGGATATCGACATCGTGCTGTATGGCGAACGGGTGATCGATGGGCCCGGGCACCTGCAGATTCCGCGCAAGGAATTGCAGCATGCGTTCGTGCTGCGACCGATCGCCGACATCGCACCGGAGCTGCCGCATCCGCTCAGCGGCCGCAGCATGGCCGAACTGTGGGCGATGTTCCCGGCCGGGAACGAGCCGTTGGAACCGACGGCGCTGTAGGTTGGGGTGAGCACAGCGAACCCCAACGCAACGCAGCCGGGATGTTGGGGTTCGCTGTGCTCACCCCAACCTACGAAGGCGCTTCCGTGCGCACTCACACCGACAGTGTGCGACCGCCATCCACGTGGATGATCTGGCCGGTGACGAACGGCGCATCACGCAGCAGCCACAGCACGGCGCCGGCAACATCGTCCGGCGAACCGGCGTGCTGCAACGGGGTGCGCGCCAGCATCGACTGCTGATCGGCGTAGGGCTTGCCGTCGCTGGGCCACAGCACGGCGCCGGGCGCCACGCCGTTGACGCGGATTTCCGGGCCCAGATCCAGCGCCAGCGAGCGCGTCATCGCGGCCAGTGCGGCCTTGGCCATGCAGTACAGCGGATGGTTCGCCAGCGGGCGCTCGGCATAGATGTCCACCAGGTTGACGATGCCGCCGCGTGCCTCGCGCAGCGCCGGGATGGCCGCCTGGCTGAGGAAGAACGGTGCCTGCGCGTTAGAGGCGAACAACTCGTTCCACTGCGCCGGCGTCGCCGTGCCCAGCGGGGTGGGATAGAACGCCGAGGCGTTGTTGACCAGCGCATCGAACCGGCCGTAATGCGCCAATAGCTGTTCGAGCAACCGCGGCAGTGACGGCAGATCGGCCAGCTCCGCCTGCAGCAGCAGGGTGCTGTCGGCGCGTTGCTGCTCCAGTTCTTCGGCCAGCGCACGGGCGTCGTCGATGGAGTGGCGATAGTGCAGGGCCAGGTCGTAGCCGGCTGCATGCAGCGTGCGCGCGATCACTGCGCCCACGCGGCGGCCGGCACCGGTAATCAGCGCGACGGGTCGCTCATGGCGTGGCTTCATGCGTCGGCTCCTGCAGCGATCATCCAGCGGACAGCTTGCCGCAAAGCATGCGGGGCGTCATCCGTTGGCGAACCGTCAATCCGGCTTCGGCTTGCGTGGTTTCCTGCCGGTGGCCTTGCGTGCCGCACCGGCGACCTTGCGTGCGGCCCCGGTCACCGCCTTATCGAACAGCTTGTCCACGGTACGATGAACCAGTGGTGCTTTCCGGCGGGGAGCGGGTTTGACGGGTTCCGTTGTGCCTTCATCGCCCTCGTTTTCCATCACGACATCGCCGCTGAACAAGGCAATGGCGGTGCTGGCGACCTGTCCGGTGTCGTAATACGCATAGGCACCGACGCCGAGCGCGCCGATCACCGGCAACCAGCGCGAGAGGCCTTCGCTCACCGTGCGCTGGGTCAGCTTGACGCCGACCTGTTTCGCCACGCGTTGCGCGACGGTGTACGACATGCGGCGGAATACCAATCGGTCGCCCATCTGCACGACCAGGTCGCGGAAGGCCTGCGCGGCGGTATGCCGGAACAGGCACCACAGCATCTGTTCGCGACCCAGGGTGTGATTGCGGCCGTAGACGGCGGCGATGTCGCTGACCATCTGGCCCTGGATCTTCCAGATCGCGATCAGCTCCGGCAGCAGGGTCAGCCAACCCAGCGGGCCCGGTGGCAAGGCCAGCGAACCGGCGGTGAGCGCGGCGCGCTGGGCGGCGCGCTGGGCCAGCCGGCGTGCCTCGCTGGTGGGGTCCGTGCTGGTACCGACCTTGCTGTCCGGTACGCGGCTGACGAAATCGAGGATGGCCTGGGTCACCCGATTGTGCTCGGCCGGGGCGATGACGGCAGGAACGTTCTCGCTGTGCTTGGCCATGCGGGGCTCCGTGGTTGGATCGCGCCGTGAGCTGACGTGAGTCCCACAGTCTAGGGGTGCCATGTGAAGCCGGGCTCAATGGCTGGCTGTCGAGGGTTCTCAAAGTATCAGTTCATGCAGGCCATCGATCGCTCAAGGATCCCGGGTTCGCTGTACAGGCCACCGTCGCACAAGGCGTGCAGCCGGCTGTGTGTTGATACGTGCATACGGCTGTCGCCTGAATGTCTTACTGCATGGTCAATCGACAGCAACCTGATTGTCATGTCGCCCTTCTAGCTTGAACGAGCCACCCGACTATCCATCCACGAAGCATGTCCCGCATGCGTCGCCGGACTTCTGTTGTCCATATCGAGGCTCGTTCCATGCAATCTTCCACACTGCGCAATGCGCTATTGAGTTGTACCGTTTTCGTTGGTTTTGGTGCGCTGGGCGCGCCCAACCTCGCATGGGCGAAAAATCCTCCTGCGGCGGGTGATGTTGCAGCAACGGACAATGGGGTGCCGACATCGACCGCAGCAGATGATGAAGCCTCTCTGGACAGCGCCAGGAAAAAGGCCACGGATCTGCAGGGTGTCCACGTCGTAGCGCCGCGCACCACCGAGGAAATGGCGCGCAAGACGCAGGAAAACGCGCCCAATCTGATCAACATCCGCACCGGCGACGAGATTCGCGCGCTGCCGGATGTCAACACGGCCGAGGCCGTCCGGCGCATTCCGGGCGTCTCCTTGGAAACCGACGAGGGAGAGGGTCGTTACGTCAACATCCGTGGCTTCGATGCCGACCTGAACAGCACGACCTACGCGGGCGTTCGTCTGCTGCCGACCAACAATGCATCGCCCTTCGGCGGGTACCGTGGCGTGGCGCTGGACTCCATTCCCACCGGCTTCATCGGTGCTGTCGAGGTGACCAAGTCGAACCTGCCAAGCCAGGATGCCGAAGCACTGGGCGGCACCATCGAGGTATTGCCCAAGACGGCGCCCGATCAGCAGGGTCCGTTTCTAGATGGTGATGTGGGCGTCGGCTATGAAAAGTTGCGTGGCACTAATGTGACCGACTATTCGCTGGCCGGTGGCGGGCGTTTCGGGCCGTTCTCGATTGTGCTGACCGCGTCGAGCCATGTCGATTCTCGCGGTATCGACGATGTGGAGCCGGCTTATTTCAACGATAGCGCGCATCCGTACCAGGCCGTGAACGACATCGAGCAGCGCGATTACGAGCTGCACCGTCGCCGACACGGTTACGCCATGGACCTGGGCTATCAGCCCGACGACAACAACGAGTGGTATTTCCGCGCCTTCGAAGCGGGCTACACCGAAGACTACAAGCGCCAGTTCCTGGATGTGTTCCCGGACGGCAATACCAGCGTGCAGCCCGGCGGCACGCTCCAGGACACCTTGACCTTCCCCGGTGGCATTACCAAGTCGCTGCGCGACGAGCAGGAAACCTCGAAAGAGCGTTTCTACATGCTCGGCGGCAAGAACACGCTGGGTGATACGACGCTCGACTACCATGTCGCGTATGTCGAAGGTACCTACAAGAAACCTTACGACTACAACTCCACGTTTACTTACAACTCGCCGTCGACCTCGGCTGGGCAGATCTCATACAGCCCGACTGGCCCTGGTCATGTACCGCTTTACACGATCACCGGTGCACCGGGGTATCTGGATCCGGCGAACTACACGCTGAGCGCCATCAACAACAGCACGGCTTACAATTTCGACCGCGAAATGTCGTATGCCGCCAACTCCAAGACATCGGTCAACTGGGGCAGCTTTACCGACGAGTCGCTCGATTTCGGCGTGAGCGTCCGTCAGCGTCACAAGCAGACGACGGCGCAGCCGTATGCCGTCGCTACCACGGCGCTGCCGTTGACGGCCGTATCCGATGGCGCGAACGAGACCTATTACGACGGCTACTACCAGAACGGCGTGGACATTGCGCCGGGCGCGCTGCAGCGCATATTCGGCTACGGCACGATCGGGCCCGGCGAAATATTGAGCAGCCAGCAGCAGTTCCTTGATGCGCATGAAGATATCTACGCCGGTTACGGGGAGTACACGGCTAGCTGGGGCAATCTGAGCATGCTCGGGGGCGTGCGCTATGAAGAAACCCGTGACCGCAGCAACGCCTTCTCGGCAGGCGTGGATGCAGCCGGCAATTCGTTCGCTACGCCGATCAACATCAAGCACAGCTACAACAACTTCTTCCCCAGCCTGCAGTTCCGGTATGAGCTTGCACCGGACACGATCTTGCGCGCGGCTTACTCGTCGACCATCGGGCGCCCCGGTTTCAACCAAGCCAACCCGGCGCTGTCGGTCGACCTAGGATCGGGCATCGTCACCACGGGCAATCCGGCGCTGAAGCCCGCCAAGGCCAACAGCTTCGACTTCAGCATCGAAAAGTATCTGCCGGGCGGCGGCATCCTGTCCGCGGGCATATTCGACAAGGAAATTTCCAACTACATTGTTCCGATCCAGACCACGCAGGTATTTGACAACAGCCTGTTCCCGGGTAACTCGCAGCCGTTGCGCGTATTCACCTATAAAAACATCGGCTCCTCCTACGCACGCGGCATCGAGCTGAACTGGAATCAGCAATTCCAGAATCTCCCGGGCTGGCTCGATGGGCTTGGCGCAGGAGCCAACTACACCTGGGTCGATTCACGTATCGAGATTCGCCCGGGCGAATATTCGCTGTTGCCGTCCACCTCGAAGAACACCTGGAACGCATCGGTGTTCTACAAGCGTGCCGGATTCTCGTTCAACCTCGCTGCCTACTCGGCATCGGCCGATCTTTTCAGCATTGGCACCGACCGCACCGGCGACGTGTACAACGCGACCCGCACGTCGATGGATTTCAGTGCCAGCTACCAGTTCCCGGAACACTGGGCGATTTATTTCTATGCCAAGAACCTGCTGAACACGCCACATGCGTTCTATCAGGGTACGAGCGACCGGCCGATCCAGCGTGAATTCTATGGGCAGACTTACCTTGCAGGTGTTCGTTTCGAATTCTGAACGGCGGCGGGCGGGAATGGGCCATGCCGATCGCCAGCGGCAAGGAGCACATGCAGCGGTCCCGCTGTGAAAATCGGTGTAACTTGCATGCGGATCCGGGTTGACAGCCATGAAGATTCTGTTGGTCGAAGATGATGTAGATACCCGGACGTATATCGCCGAAGGGCTGATCGCGCGGGGACATGCCGTTGACGAGGCAGGTGACGGTAACAATGGCCTGTCGCGTGCCAGCACGGACAGCTATGACGTGATCGTGCTTGATCGAATGCTGCCTGTGCTCGATGGTCTGGACGTTCTGCGAAAACTTCGCGGCTGCAGCACGCATGCCAGGGTACTCATGCTGACGGCATTGGGCGATGTGGATGCGCGTATCGAAGGCATGGAGGCCGGTGCCGATGACTATCTCGGCAAGCCGTTCGCGCTGACGGAGCTTGTCGCGCGCCTCAATGCCATCACCCGCCGTGGCGCCGATACCTCGGGCAACGTGATGTTGCTGCAACTGGATGACCTGGAACTCGATCTGCTTACGCATCGGGTCCATCGAGGTGGCCATCCCATTCACCTGCAACCTCGCGAATGGGATCTTCTTAGATACCTCGCGAGTCACGCCGGCGAATTGGTGACACGGGCGATGCTGCTCGAGCATGTGTGGGGATACCAATCGGCGCCACAGACCAGCCTCGTGGACACACATATCTGCCGGCTGCGCAGCAAGATCGAAAGGGACTTCCCGGGACCCAGGCTGCTTCGCACGGTGCGTGGTGAGGGCTATGTCCTTTGCGCGAGGCATGCACACTGAATGGTCGCGCGGGCAGTGAATCCCATCGGCGTCCATCTGTTCCGAAGCGCGGCGTTTCGTCTCGCCGTGCTGCAGGCATTCCTGTTTGCCGTGGTCGCACTGATGCTGTTCATGGTCTCGTGGTGGGCTGTCCGGAACTACGTGGATGACCAGTTGCGTCAGACCATTTCCGACGAATCGGGAGAGGTTGCCTCGCTGCCGGCAAGCAGGCGTCCCGCCGCCGTGCGCAAGGCGCTTGCGCAGATACCCAGGAGCCCGTTCGATTACAGCCTGTTCGGGCGTGATGGAACCCTGATCGCCGGTGATCTGGTCAAGGCGCCAAACGCGGGCTGGAGCACCATCGAGCAGCACGCATGGCGCCCCGGCGGCGGTGAAACAGTGCGGCGTATCCTGATGCTGACGACCGTGTTGAACGATGGAAGCCTGCTGGCGGTCGGCCGCGATCGGGCTGGTGCCGATCAATTGGATGCATTGCTTGAAAAAGCCTTCTCATGGGCGGGAATCGCCGCGGTGCTGCTGGCACTGGTAGGTGGCATGATCACGGCTGGAAGCTATTTGCGTCGCGTGGAAACGATTGCCGCTGCGGCCTCGCGCATTGCAGCGGGCGATCTGGGCGCGCGCGTTTCGTCCAGTGGCCGGGGAGACGAGTTTGATCGTCTGGCGCTTTCGCTGAACAGCATGCTGGAACGCATCCAGACCCTAGTGGAAGGCCTGCGCCAGGTATCGAGTGACATCGCGCATGATCTTCGTACACCGCTCACTC
Source organism: Rhodanobacter sp. (assembly GCA_050737735.1). GTDB lineage: Bacteria > Pseudomonadota > Gammaproteobacteria > Xanthomonadales > Rhodanobacteraceae > Rhodanobacter. Next base: position 27,811 of record JBOHYM010000046.1, read on the forward strand.
ATCTACGGCAGCGGCTGGAAGCCGCCACACAGGAAGCCTGCAGCATGGAGAGCTACGGCAACGCATGTGAGCGTGCACTGGCAGACGTCGATGGCATTCTGGAGACATTCGCGGCCCTACTTCGAATAACCCGGATCGAGAGTCGCCAGCGTCGTGCGGGTTTCGCCGACGTCGACCTCTCACATTTGCTGGAGTGCCTCGCTGGTGACTACGGCCCAGTGCTGGAGGATCAGGGGCGTTCGCTGCACGTCCAGATTGCGGATGGCCTGCATGTTCATGGCGACGCTGTGCTGCTCACCCAAATGTTCGTCAATATCCTGGAAAACGCCTTGCATCATCCCCCGGCCGGCACGCCAGTCAGACTGACGCTCAAGCCAGTAGGTACAGGCTGCCGAGTGACGGTCGATGACGCGGGTCCCGGCATTCCTGCCCATGAACGAACGCGAGTGCTCGGGCGATTCGTTCGCCTGGATGCCTCGCGCAGTTCACCGGGAAGCGGCCTTGGCCTCGCGCTGGTCGCCGCGGTTGCCGATCTCCATGATCTCGTTCTGACACTTGGCGATGCCGCACCGGGACTTCGCGTCCAGCTGGATTTCGGGGCTGACTCCGTGCGAAGCACTGCAGGTACTCCTCCTTGCAGCCAGCACGAATGATTCATGCTCTTCAGTTCGAGAGGTTCGGCAGAACCATGTTGCCCCAGACGCCAAGAACCCTGACTGCCTGAGAACAGCGGCGGAAACATCGTTCAGGCGCACCATCAATCGCTCACAATCAACCAAGGAAAATCAAATGAAGAACGTTGCATGGACTCTGGTGCTGACAGGTCTGCTGAGCGCTCCCTCCTGGGCCGCCACGCCAGCCCGAGACAGCTTTGAAGTAACGCAGCGGTATGCACTAGGTGGCTTGGGTGGCTGGGATTATCTGACCCTGGATCCGGCTTCGCATCGCCTTTTTATCGCGCGCGACAATCGTGTCATGGTAGTCGACTCGGGTAGCGGCAAGGTGGTGAAGGAGATTCCGGGCATGCAGCATGCGCACGGTGTGGCACTCGCGCCGGATCTGCACCGTGCCTTTGTGAGCAACGGTCACGGCAACAACGTCAGCGTGGTCGATCTCGATACGCTCAAGGTAATCGGCCACATTCCTGTCAGCGGCAAGGACCCTGATGCCATCATCTATGACCGCGCAAGCGCGCATGTGCTGGCGATGAACGGCGACAGCAACAACGTCAGTGTTATCGATCCGAAGAACGGCAAGGAGCTGACCACCATCGCGCTGGCGGGAAACCCCGAGTTCGCCGCGAGTGACGGCACGGGCAACGTGTATGTCAATCTCGAGGACAAGGGCGAGCTGGCGCAGATTGACATAAACGGCAATGCAGTTCGCCACACCTGGTCACTGTCACCATGCGAAGGGCCCACGGGGCTTGCACTGGACAGCGCAGCGAAGCGGCTGTTTTCCGTTTGCGCAAACGGATGGTTGATCGTCACCGACGCAAGCGACGGACATCAGGTGGCCAAGGTGGCTGTAGGCAAGGATCCCGATGCCGTCGCCTATGACGCCCGGACTCACAATATCTTCAGTGCCAGTCGCGAAGGCGTACTGAACGTGATCCATCAGGACGATGCGGATCACTATTCATCGGTGGTCAATGTGCCCACGCTGAAGAGCGCCCGGACCCTTGCGCTCGATCCAAATTCGCATGAAATCTTCCTCGTGGGCGCGAAGATTGCCGAGAAAGGAAAGCCGGTGAGCGGTTTTACGTTACTCGTAGCCGGCCGGCATTGAGACGGTTCCTGATGCTCCTGGCGCTATCGGGATCGTTTCGTTGAGCTTCGATCACAGGCAAAGCGACGCATCCTTCCGATGCGTACGCTTTGGCGTACTTAAGGTTGCGCTAAGTTGTCTGGCGCACAAAAGGCAGGCGGCGACGTTTCGTCGCGTGACTACTTATCGTGGAGTCCAACATGAAAAAGCTCACCTGCATGCTCGCGGCAAGTGCACTCGCTTTTGGCGCCGCTGCTATCGGCGCAACATCTCCCGCTGAACTTGCCAAACAGGCAAAGGTGCAGATGCCTCAGGCACGTGACATCGCACTCAGGGCGTACCCGGGCAAGATCGTCAAGGAGGAATTGGAGCAGGAAAAGGGAGGTAGCGGCCTGCGCTACTCGTTCGATATCACCAGTGGCAAAGTGACCCACGAGGTTGGGGTCGACGCCAGGACCGGCACGGTACTGGAAAATTCCGTGGAAGGAACAGATAAGGATTGATGACAGACGGCCGTGTTTCCACGGTCTCCCTGAAATCCAGAAAATCCCGGCCGGTGCCGGGATTTTTCTTCTCGTTGGCAGTCATCCGGTCAGAACTCCTTGGTGAAGCAAATGCCAAGGGTCTCCAGTTGGCTCATGACGGTGTGGACCTGTCCCTACGGATACAGCGGGACCACATAGTGGGAAGCACAAACCGCAGCGGCGCATTCGATGCATTGGTTAGCCATTGTGTCTGGCCGCCCGCATGGGCAACTAGGCAAAATCAGGCATCGCCATTCTGCGCAGGGGCCTTGATGAGACCCAGCTGCATCAATGCAGTGACGCCGTCATCGAGACCGATCTCCTCCACGATCTTCCCGTCGATTACCTTCAGTACCGTTGTGCCGGTGAAGCGCATCTTGCGGCCAGTCGCTGCCGGGAGGCCACCGACAAGGAAGTCATAGAAGGCCGGTCCCGTGTGCGTACCACCACCTTCCCACTGACCCACGACATAGTCGCCTTCGGCGATTAGGTCGGCTGTGCCCCAGAAGTTGAGATCGGGGAACGCGGCGCGGAAATCAGTCATGAACGCCTTGATGTCGTCATGGCCGCGGCGCGGCTCATGCAACGAGTACTTGAGCAGCATGTTCGGCGCCGCAATGGCGTCGACGACCGCCAGGTTGACGTCCTTGCCCCAGAACTCGGTGAACCAGCGAACCACGACAGCCTTGTTATCTTCTTCTGTGCTCATCGGAGTGACTCCTCGGTGTGACGAAGTGATCATCGACGGTGCGCGATGACGTCGACAACAGTAAGCGTCCGCCCCCGTCACTTTGAAGCGCGGTGACGGTTTAGCTTATAGGGCAATGCCAACGGGTTGGCAGCAAGCTGTCGAGGTGCTTGTCGAGGGTGGTCGGCAGACGCGTGAGAACGTCGAC
>JBOHYM010000047.1:0-37462 GCA_050737735.1 Rhodanobacter sp.
CGATATCGTCTTCGCCGGATTCGGCCAGCACGTGGAACTCGTGGGAGCCAGCACCACCGATCGAGCCGTTGTCGGCTTCAACCGGGCGGAATTTCAGGCCCAGACGGGTGAACACGTTGCAATACGCCTGGTGCATACGGTCGTAGGTGACCTGCAGCGATGCCTGGTCAGCGTGGAAGGAGTAGGCGTCCTTCATGATGAATTCGCGACCGCGCATCAAACCGAAACGTGGACGGATCTCGTCACGGAATTTGGTCTGGATCTGGTACAGGTTGATCGGCAGCTGTTTGTAGCTGCTCAACTCGTTGCGCATCAGGTCAGTGATGACTTCTTCGTGAGTCGGGCCGGCGCAGAAATCGCGACCGTGGCGATCCTTGAAGCGCAACAATTCAGGGCCGTATTCTTCCCAGCGACCGGATTCCTGCCACAGCTCAGCCGGTTGGGTGCTCGGCATCAACACTTCGAGAGAGCCCGCGGAGTTCATTTCTTCACGAACGACGGCTTCGACCTTGCGCATCACTCGCAAGCCCATCGGCAGCCAGGTGTACAGGCCCGAGGCGAGTTTGCGGATCATGCCGGCGCGCAGCATCAGCCGGTGGCTGGCGATTTCGGCGTCGGCAGGGACTTCCTTGACGGTGGCCAGATGGAATTGGCTGAGGCGCATGCGGGCGGTTCCGGCGTGATAAAGACGGCCATTGTAGCGGCCTGCCGCCACCGTCGCTGGTCACGGCCCGGTTGGCGGCGGGTGGAATACCGCCGACACCGGGATGTGGGCGATCGATTATTTGCTTTGGCAGTACTGGTCGTATTGCGCCTGCGTGGTACTGGCCTGCTGCTTGCGCTGGTCGTCGTCGAGCGCGGTGGTCTTGCCGTTCATTTGCATGACCACTGGAGCGCTACCCTGCAGGGCGGCCAGATTGGATTTCAGCGATACGCAGAACTTGCTGCGGTTTTCCGGTGTATCGGCCACCGGCGTGGTGGCCGGTGTGGCGCTGGCTTCGCTGTTTGCCGGGGTAGGGGCCGGTGCGGCGATGGGGTCAACGGTACCGGTCGTCGTCACCCGAGCGTATTTCGTGCCCTGCGGTGGCGCATCCTGCGAGTAATGCACGGTGCCGCTGGCATCCGTCCATTTGTAGACCTGGGCAACGGCCAGCGGGGCCAGCAGAAGCAGCGCCACGGCGATCAGCGAACGGTGCATGGTGTTCTCCATATCAGGGGTTATGCCGGCGGACGATTCCAAGTGTCCCTTGTTATCACTCCGGCTGTCCGGACTCAAGCAGCCGATGGTTTACACTGCGCGCATCCTGTCACGGTCCTGATTCATGAGCGAGCCCATGTCAGTTCGGCCGCCCCGTCACCGGGGTATTTACTTGTTGCCGAACCTGTTCACCACCGCTGCGATGTTCGCGGGCTTCTACGCGATTATCGCCAGCATCGGTGGGCGTTATACCGAGGCGGCGGTGGCGGTGTTCTTTGCCGCGGTGCTGGATGGCCTGGACGGCCGGGTGGCGCGGATGACCGGCACGCAGACCGAGTTTGGCGTCCAGTACGACTCGCTGTCCGACCTGGTCAGTTTCGGGCTGGCGCCGGCGCTGGTGATGTATACGTGGTCGCTGTCGTCGCTGGGGGATTTCGGCCCGCTGTGGGGCAAGCTGGGCTGGGCCGCCGCCTTCGTCTATGCCGCCTGCGCCGCGCTGCGGCTGGCGCGCTTCAACACCCAGGTCGGCGTGGCCGACAAGCGCTATTTCCAGGGGTTGGCCAGCCCGGCCGCTGCGGCCGTTTGCATGTCGTTTGTGTGGAGCGCGGAGAAGTCCGGTTTTTCCGGCGACGACCTGTGCTTCGTCACGCCGGTGATCGCCGTGCTCGTGGGGCTGCTGATGGTCAGCCGCTTTCGCTATTTCAGCTTCAAATCGCTGTCGAAGGGAGACAGCCCGCGCGTGCCGTTCGGCTGGATGGTCGGTGCGGTGCTGCTGATTGCCTTGCTGATTCTCGACACGGCGCGGGTATTGTTCGTCGGCTTCACGATTTATCTGCTGTCCGGTCCGGTGTGGACGATCTGGGGACTGGCCACGCACCGTCGTGCGAGGCGGAGTACGCCATGAACCTGCCGTTGCGCCAGCCGATCAGTGCCGATCATCGCGCGCACATCCTGCGCGCGCTGGGGGTGACGCCATGGGTGCGTCGCGTCGCGCCCGCGGCACCGATCGAACACGCCGGACCCGTTCAGGCGGGGAGCCCGCTGGCCGGTGCGCCTGCAGATGTCGTCTGCGTGGTGGTCTTGCCAGAGGGCTGCAGCGCGCGCGAACTCGACCTGCTGGGGCGCGCGCTGAACGCCTGTGGGGCGACCTTGGCACGCGCCGCGCGGGTAATGGTGAGCGCCGGACAGCTTGCCGCTGGCGCGCCGGAGGCGCGGGCCTATCTGGTATTCGGCGAGGCGCAGGCGCATGCGCTGGGGCGCAGTCTGCCCGCGGCGGTGCTGCACCGTGCGCAGATCGTGCTGGCCGATGAGCCTGCACTGGTGCTGACCAGCGCAGCCGCCAAGCGGCGACTGTGGAATGCACTGCGCAGCGTGCGCCGTGCGCTGGCCACGATGGAGCACTGAAGCCATGGCCGCGGTGGTCCAGCCCGTTGCCCAGGTGCGCGCCATGCGCCTCGACGATCTGGACGTGGTCAGCGCGATGGAGGCTGCCTCCTACGAATTTCCGTGGTCACACGGCATCTTCAACGATTGCCTTAAAGCCGGTCATCCGTGCTGGGTGCTGAGCCTGGATTCGACCATCGCCGGTTACGGCATCCTGTCGATGGGGGCGGGTGAGGCGCACGTATTGAACATCTGCATCGGGCCGGAGTATCGCGGCCGCGGGTTGGGCCGGCACCTGCTCGGCCGCTTGCTGGACATTGCGCGCTGGAACGGCGCCGAGCGCATATTCCTGGAAGTGCGGCCATCGAATCCGCTGGCGAAGACGTTGTACGAGTCGGTGGGGTTCAGCGAGATCGGCCGGCGGCCGCGCTATTACCCTGCGCGCAATGGGCGCGAGGATGCGATCGTGATGGTGCTCGATATCGCCGCAGGCGATATCGAGCAATAGGCAAGCGCTTTGCTCGGGGATGAATGCGAGACGTGGTGAGGATGGCGGACGGTGGCCGCCCTACGGAGCCGGTGTAGGGCGGGCACCGCCCGCCGGCTCTGGCTTTGACGAATTGCGGAACGTGGCGAGGATGGCAGGCAGTGTGCTCTACCTCGGACGGGGCCTATCGTCCGCGCCTCACCGCCGCACAGGGGCCCGAAAGGGTGGCGCACATCCTGTGCGCACTTTTCAGAGAGGCAGCAGGCCAAAAGCCAGAGCTACCCAGAACGCGGCTTCAGCCCAGCTTCTGTGCCTGCTCCCGCAGCGCGCCCAGCGTGGTGTTCCAGTCAGCAATGCGCTGACGTTCCTGAGTGACGACCTCGGCCGGGGCGTTGGCGACGAAGTTGGCGTTGCCGAGTTTGCCTTCGCACTTCTTGATCTCGACTTCGATGCGGGTGATTTCCTTGGCGAGGCGGGTCTTCTCGGCGCCAAGGTCGATCAGGCCGGCGAGCGGGATCATCACGCGCAACGTGCCGACCACGGCCGCGGCAGCGGCGGGTTCTTCGGCACCGACCTCAAGCCACTGGGGTGCTTCGGTGCGAGCGAGGAAGCTGATCTGTGTGGCGAATTTCGTCACACGATCGCGATCGCGGGCATTGCCATCGGCGAACAGTAACGGGATGGTCTTGGCCGGGGAGATATTCATTTCCGAGCGGATTCGACGGATGCCGGAAAGCACGCTCTTAAACCATTCGATTTCGTTGGCTGCCGCGTTGTCCTCCAAGATTTCATCGGCATTTGGCCACGGCCGCTGCATCAAGCTGTCCTCGGTGAGGCTGAGCTTCGGCGCCACCGACTGCCAGATTTCCTCAGTAATGAATGGGATGATTGGATGCAGTGCGCGCAGTATGGTTTCCAGCACGATTAACAAGGTATGACGGGTCGATGCGGCAGCGGTGGCATCCTCGCCGTTCACTGCGGGCTTGGCCAGTTCCAGGAACCAGTCGCAATACTCGTTCCAGACGAATTCGTACAGCGCTTGCGCCAAATGGTCAAAGCGGTAGGTGGTGAAGTGCTGCTCGACCTGCGCGATGGTCAGCATCAACTTCGTGAGAATCCAGCGCTCGGCTTCGGTGGCCGGCCCACCAACGGGCGCAGCAATCTCGCCTTCGGGAAGGTTCATCAGTACAAACCGCGCCGCATTCCACAACTTGTTGCAGAACGCCTTGTAGCCCTCGGCGCGCTTGATGTCGAAGTTGATCGTGCGGCTGTAGCTGGCCAGCGCGGCAAAGGTGAAGCGCAGCGCATCCGTGCCGATCGCGGGGATGCCGTCCGGGTAATCCTTGCGGACGCGCTTCTCGACTTTCTCACGCACCTGCGGGATCAGCAATGACTTGGTGGATTTTGCTACCAGCGGTTCCAGTTCAATGCCGTCGATCAGGTCGAGCGGGTCCAGCGTGTTGCCCTTGGACTTGGACATCTTCTGGCCTTCGGCGTCACGCACGATCGCGTTGATGTAGACCTCGCGGAACGGCACCTGGCCGGTGAAGTACTTGGTCGCCATCACCATGCGGGCGACCCAGAAGAAGATGATGTCGAAGCCGGTGACCAGTACGGCGCTGGGCAGGAAGATCTTATCCTGCTCCCAGTTCGCGACGACTTCGCCACGCTCGTTTTTGACCGGACCGTTGGCCGGCCAGCCGAGCGTGGAGAACGGCCACAGCGCGGAGCTGAACCAGGTGTCCAGCACGTCGTCGTCCTGGCGCAACGCGCCGACCGGCGCGGTGCTGGCGGACTTGCGCGCGTCCGCCTCGTCCTCGCCCACGAAGATGTTGCCGGCCTCGTCGTACCACGCCGGGATGCGATGGCCCCACCAAAGCTGGCGGCTGATGCACCAGTCCTGGATGTTGTCCAGCCACTGCGTATATGTGGTCGACCAGTTCTCCGGCACGAACTTGATCTCGCCCGAACGCACGGCATCCAGCGCCGGCTGGGTGATCGTCTTGCGGCCACCTGGACGTCCATCGGCCAACGTGTCGGACGTGAGGTCGACGAACCACTGGTCGGTCAGCATCGGCTCGATCACTGCGTCCGAACGGTCGCTCACCGGCACCTGCAGCTTGTGCGGCTTGGTCTCGACCAGCAGTCCGGCTGTTTCCAGATCCGCCAGTACGCGTTTGCGCGCGTCGTAGCGGTCCAGTCCGCGATAGATTTCCGGCGCGTTCTCGTTGACCTTGGCAGCCAGCGTAAAAATCGTGATCGGCGCCAGCTTGTGGCGCTGGCCGATCGCATAGTCGTTGAAGTCGTGCGCTGGAGTGATCTTCACGCAGCCGGTGCCGAAATCCTTGTCGACGTAGTCGTCGGCGATCACCGGAATCTCGCGATCGGTCAGCGGCAGCTTCAACGTCTTGCCGACCAGATGTGCATAGCGCTCATCTTCTGGATGCACCGCCACGGCGACGTCGCCAAGCATCGTCTCAGGCCGGGTGGTGGCGACCACCACACTCTCGTCGCTGCCTACGACCGGATAGCGGATCGACCACATATGGCCGTCGCGCTCGACATTGTTCACTTCCAGATCGGAAACGGCGGTGCCCAGCACCGGGTCCCAATTCACCAGCCGGTTGCCGCGGTAGATCAGCCCTGCGCGATACCAGTCGATGAACACCTTGCGCACCGCGGCCGACAGCCCCTCGTCCATGGTGAAGCGCTCGCGCGACCAGTCGGCAGCGGCGCCGATGCGGCGCATCTGGTTGGTGATGGTGGAGCCGGACTCCTCCTTCCACTTCCACACGCGCTCGACGAAGGCCTCGCGCCCCAGGTCATGCCGCGTCTGGCTATCCACTGCCAGCTGGTTCTCCACGATCTTCTGCGTGGCGATGCCCGCATGGTCAGTACCCACCTGCCACAGCGTGTTCATGCCGCGCATGCGCTGGTAGCGCACCAGCATGTCCATCACCGTCTGCTGGAACGCATGGCCCATATGCAGCGTGCCGGTGACATTCGGCGGCGGCAGCAGGATGCAATACGGCTCGCCCTTGCCCGACGGCTGGAACGCGCCGCTGGCTTCCCAGCGTTCGTACCACTTCGACTCGATCTGGGCGGGTTCGAAACTCTTTTCCATCGGGATAGGCTCGGTGGCGCGCAAGGCGCGCGCTTGGTCTTGGGTAAAGCGGTGATTGTACGGGGAGGGGGCTGGGCTGCCAAAACGATGGGCCGGCTCCAGCCTGTTGCAGGCATGGTGCGCAGCCGGTGCCTTTGGCCTCCTTGCTGGCAGGGGGATGTGTTGGGCGATCAGTTACCGCGCAGCACGCGGCCATAAGCGTGCACTTCATCCACCAGCACCTTCACGTGCTCGGGATTCACTTCCGGTGTGATGCCGTGGCCGAGGTTGAACACGTGGCCGGGGTGGTTGCCGTAGCTGTCGAGCACGGCGCGGGCTTCGCGGCGGATCACGTCGGGGTTGGAGCGCAGGATTGCTGGGTCGAGATTGCCTTGCAGCGCCACCTTGCCGGCAACGGCGCGGCGCGCATCGGCGAGGTCGATGGTCAAGTCGACGCCGAGTGCGGCGCAGCCGGTGTCGGCCATTTCGGCGAGGTGCTGGCCGGCACCCTTGGAGAACAGGATCACCGGGAGTTCGCGTGAGGCCGGGTCGGCTTTCAGTGCGGCGACGATCTGCGCCATGTAGCGCAGCGAGAATTCGCGGAACGGAGCCGGGCCGAGCAGGCCGCCCCAGGTGTCGAAGATCATCAGCGCCTGCGCGCCTGCGCGGGCCTGGGCGACCAGGTAGGCGGTGACGGACTGCGCCAGTGTGTCGAGCAACTGGTGGGCGAGCTTCGGCTCGTTCCAGCACATCGCCTTGAGCGTGGCGAAGTCGCGTGAACCCTGGCCTTCGACCATGTAGCAGGCCAGTGTCCACGGGCTGCCGGAGAAACCGATCAGCGGCACGCGGCCATCGAGTTCCTTGCGGATCAGGCGCACTGCGTCCATCACGTAGCGCAGTTCGCCATCCATGTCGGGTACGGCGAGTTTCGCGATATCGGCCGCTGTACGCACCGGATGCGCGAACTGCGGACCTTCACCCTGCGCGAAGCTGAGGCCGAGGCCCATCGCATCGGGGATGGTGAGGATGTCGGAGAACAGGATCGCGGCATCGAGTTCGAAGCGTTCCAACGGCTGCAGCGTTACTTCGCAGGCCAGTTCGGGGTTCTGCGCCAAGGCCATGAAGCTGCCGGCGCGGCCGCGGGTGGCGCGGTATTCCGGCAGGTAGCGGCCGGCCTGGCGCATCACCCAGATCGGGGTGGTGTCGGTGGGTTCGCGGCGCAGCGCGCGCAGGAAGCGGTCGTTCTTCAGCGGGGTATTCATCAACGTCAGCGTCCGTAGGGGCCTTCCAAGCCCTGGGCAAACATCAGGCGGAAGCCGCGCTTGAGTTGGGCATCGCGGGCTTTCTCGAACGCGCTGACGGCTTCGTCGCGTTCCAGGAACTGCTCGCGTTTCATGGTGGCGCGGCCGCCCTGGGTGCCGGATTCGCGGTACAGCGTCCAGCCCCCGAGCAGATCCTGCTCCAGCGTGATCTGGACGTAGCGTGGTGCGTCGGCAGTGCCGGGCACGGTTTGCAGGTAGAGGCGCATGGGTTCCAGGGATGGAGCGCGGCGGACGCTACAGTTTATAGGATTTGCGTGTGTGTACCCCGGCCGCGAATGCCGCAGGTCCGGTAGGGCGGGCACTGCCCGCCGCTCGTCGTGTGCCAGCAGCAAAAGCCGGCGGGCCGTGCCCACCCTACGAAGCTGACGTGGCTTCGGTCAGGATGGCCAGCACGTCGGCTTCGTTCACTCCGCCGACGATCTCGGCGCGGCCGATGCCACGCCACAGGATCAGTCGCAGCACGCCGGCGGTGTTCTTCTTGTCCAGCCGCATCAGTGCAAGCAATGGCTCTGCATTCATGCCGGGAGGGATGGCGGTGGGCAGGCCGAGCGTGTCGAGCAGGCGTTGCAGCCGCGAAGAGTCGGTGCGCTTGCTCATGCCCAGCCGCTCGGACAGCTGCGCGGCCAGCAGCATGCCGATCGCGACGCCTTCCCCATGCAGCAGGGTGGTGTAGTGGCCGGCGGTTTCCAGTGCGTGGCCGAAGGTATGGCCGAGATTGAGCAGGGCGCGTTCGCCCTGTTCGGTTTCGTCGCGGGCGACTACACCGGCCTTGTAGCGCAGCTTGCGCGCGATCGCTTCCAGTACGGCGGCGGGATCGTGCGCGGCGAGCGCGTCGGCGTGCTGTTCCAGCCAGCTGAAGAAGGGTTCGTCGCCGATCGCCGCACCTTTCACCACTTCGGCCAGGCCGGCGCGGTATTCGCGGGCGGGCAGGGTGGCCAGCGTGTCGAGGTCGGCGATCACCGCGCGCGGCTGATGGAACGCGCCGGCGAGGTTCTTGCCGACGGGCAGGTTCACGCCCGTCTTGCCGCCCACGGAGGAGTCGACCATCGCCAGCAAGGTGGTCGGCATCTGGATGAAGTCGATGCCACGCATCCAGCAGGCGGAGGTGAAACCAGCCAGGTCGCCGACCACGCCGCCGCCGAGGGCGATCACGCAGGCATCGCGGGTGGCGCCGAGCTGGCCCAGCGCTTCCAATGCGCGACCGACATTGGCGAAGCTCTTGTGCGCCTCGCCGTCATCGAGCAGGAACGACGACCAGTGCAGGCCATCCAGTCCCTGTGCCACGCGTTCCAGATACAGCGGCGCCACCGTGGTGTTGCTGATCACCAGCGCGTGCCGGCCGCGCAGCATGGCGCGCCAGCGCGCGTGGTCGACAAGCAGGCCGCGGCCGATCCATACCGGATAGCTGCGCTGGCCGAGGGCGACGGTAAGCGTCTGGAGTGCTGGCTGGTTCATGCGCTCTGCTGGTGCCGTGTGTGGGGTGGGCGCTGCCAATGCTGATCGATCAAGGCGATGCAGCGCTCGCTGGCAGCGGCCACGCCGCCGTGCTCACCGGGCACGGCCAGGTCGGCGAGGTCGCGGTACAGCGGCTCGCGTAGGTGAGCCATCGTCTCCAGCCGCTCGCGCCGGTTGGGTACGGCGAGCAGCGGACGGCGATGGTCACGTTCCAGCCGCTCCAGTTGCTGTTCGACGCTGGTCTGCAGCCACACCACGTAACCGCGTTCGCGTAGATGGCGGCGATTGTGTTCGGCCAGCACGATGCCGGCACCGGTGGCGAGCAGCAGGCCGCCGCGCCGGCTGCATTCGTCCAGCAGGGCGCTTTCGCGCTGACGGAAGCCGACCTCGCCTTCGATCTCGAACACCGTGCTTACGTCTACGCCGCAATGGCGTTCGATCTCCTGGTCGAGATCGACGAAGGGCAGTCCATAATGTTCGGCAAGCCGTCGCCCGATGGACGTCTTGCCGGCGCCGGTCGGGCCGATGATGAAAAGGTTGTGCGACGGATTCATGGGTAGATGCTAACAGGGTGGATTCGACGGCTGTGTTGAGGGAAGTGGCGGTGAACGAGCGGATCTTGCTGGCGGGTTGCGGTGATCTCGGTCTGCGCGTGGCGCAGCGGTTGCGGGCGGCCGGCGCCGAGGTGTGGGCATTGCGGCGCCAGCCGCCGGTGCCGGACGACAGCGGCATCCACTGGCTGCGCGCTGACCTGACCCGCCCGGAAAGCCTGCGTGAACTGCCTGCGGGCATTACCCGGATGGTCTATCTGCCGACGCCGGACCGGCGTGACGCGGCGGCTTATCGCGGGGTATTCGTGGACGGCTTGCGGCATCTGCTCGATGTGCTCGGTGACGCGTCGCTGCAGCGCGTATTGCTGGTTTCCTCCACCGCGGTGCATGGCGAGCATGGCGGCGACTGGGTCGATGAAAACACGCCGCCGGCACCACCGGGATTCAATGGTGCCGTGCTGCTGGAGGCGGAACAGCTGCTCGCGGCGCAACGGCCATCTGCCGTCGTGCTGCGGCTGGCCGGGTTGTACGGGCCGGGCCGACTGCAGCTGCTCGAACGCCTGCGCGCCGGCCTGGTCCGGGTGCCGCGCGCGAGATCGCACTGGGCCAACCGCATCCATGTCGACGATGCCGCCGCGGCGATCGTGCATCTGCTGCAGTTGGCCGATCCGCTGCCGCTTTATCTTGGCGTGGACGACACGCCGCTGCCGCTCGATCTCCTGTACGACCATCTGGCCACCCTGATCGGTGTGCCTGCTGCCGCGGACGGCCCGGCACCGCCAGGTATCGGCAGCAAGCGGCTCAACAATGCGCGGCTGCGTGCCAGCGGGTTCGTGCCGCAATGGCCGGATTCACGCGAGGGCTATGCAGCGCTGCTTGCGCTGTAGCATCACGCCATTCCGACCTCAACCCAAGGGAGTACGCGCATGCCCATCAACTTCATCACGCACGCCATGGTCAGCACCAGCAACGAGATTCCCGGTCGCCGCATCGTGCGTTCGTTCGGCATCGTGCGCGGCATCACGGTGCGTTCGCGTAGCGTGATCGGCAATCTTGGTGCGGCCCTGCAGACCCTGGTCGGCGGCAACATCTCGATCTATACCGAACTGTGCGAGAAGGCGCGCGAAGAAGCCTTCGAACTGATGCTGCAGCATGCGGCGGCGATGGGCGCGAATGCAGTGGTGGCCATGCGTTACGACGCCAACGACGTGGCTGAAGGCGTTACCGAAGTGCTGGCTTACGGTACCGCGGTGCAGGTGGAGCCGTCGGCATGATGCGTGATCGTTCGAGGCAGTCAGAAGATGAGTGTGTTGCCGCTCAGCCGTGACTGAGTCCGGTCACATGCCGCTGCTCGTCGTATTCCACACAGGTGTCCGCCAGCGCCGGCAAGCTGGCCAGGGCATGCCGGCTCAGGCGTTCGAAGTGCGCCAGGAACCGTTTCATTGCGGTGGCATCCATTGCCAGTGGTGCCTGCCGTGCGAGGAGATCGTGTTCCTGCTCGCCACGCCACTCGCGCACGATCTCCCAGCCTGGCGCGTGCAGCACGATCAGCGCATCGAACTTGCGCCATAGCGGCTGGTAGCCGCGCAACTGCTTGTTGACCCAGTGCCGCCAGCTGCCGTCAGCATCCTCGGTGCGTTCCAGCTCGTTGACCGATGTGGTTAGCGCGGCCTGCAGCTGCGGCCGGATGCCCAGTGCCCAGCCTTCCACGATCACCAGCTTCGGCGGCCGGGTGACGCGGGGCCAGCGGGACGGTGGTATGCGCGTATCGCGACCCTTGTCGAAACGCGGGTGGGTCACCGGCAGCTTGTCCGACGCCTGCGGCAGCGCGGAAAGCACCGAAAGCAGCAACTCGATCTCGTGCGTGCCCGGTACGCCGCGTGTGCGCAGCAGGGGGTGTACCTGCTGCGCCAGAGCCTCACGGTCGCTGCGGGAGTAATAGAAATCGTCCAGCGACAGCACTTCGGTGGCCCAGCCACGCGCCTCGGCCTGCGTCTTCATCACCTTCGCCAGCGTGCTCTTGCCGCTGCCCTGCAGCCCGGACAGGCCCAGGATGTATGGCCGCCGCGAACGCGCAATGCGTCCGGCGTACTGGTCGAGCAGGTGGCCGGCGAGCGCCTCGTTCTGCATGCTGGCGTGCGACAGCATCAGCGTTGCGCCACGTTGCGCGAAGGCCATCCTGCGGCGGCCGGACCGCGCTGACGGCCTGTCCCGACAACGGACCTTTCACGGTCGACGCAAGAACATGTCGCGGCAGAAAATATTGCCGTCGACCCATTTGTCGCAGCCATGCGGGATGAGTGGGGCATTACACTATTATCAGTCAAGTTCATCCGCGCCATGATGGCGCGTGTCGGCCACGATGCAAAAGGAAAGTTTCAGACGCCATGCTCAATCCCGAGATCCTGGATACCTTTCAGAAGCTGCTGGACGAGGCCAAGGCCAGCGGTGATCGCGAACCAACAGCGATGAATCTGGCTACCGCCGACGGCTCCGGCCGGGTCAACTCGCGCATCGTGCTGCTGAAGGGTGTCGACGAGCGCGGCTTCCGCTTCTACACCAATTACCAGAGCGACAAGGGCAGCCAGCTGGAGACGCATCCACAGGTGGCCCTGTGCTTCCACTGGAAACAGCTGCGCGAGGGCGTGCAGGTGCGGGTGGAAGGTGCCGCACGCAAGCTGCAGGAGGAGGAATCGGACGCCTACTTCGCCAGTCGTGCGCGCGGCAGCCAGATCGGTGCCTGGGCTTCGCTGCAATCGCAAACGCTGCCCGATCGCGAGACGTTCGAGCAGCGGCTGGTGCGCTACGAGCATGAATTCGATGGACGCGTGGTGCCCCGGCCGCCGCACTGGGGCGGCTACGTGGTGGAGCCGGACACGCTAGAGTTCTGGTACGGCGCCGAATTCCGCTGGCACGAACGGGTGCGCTGGAATCGCCATGGACAGACCTGGACCAGCCGGCTGCTTTATCCATGACGCGTCCGCTGCCCGCCACGCATGTCGCGCAGGAAGGTTTCACCGTGCACACGCGTGGCCGCGGCTTCAGCGACGTCACGCGGCAGGTGGGCGAGGTGGTGGCGGCCAGCCATGTGCAGGCAGGGCTGGCGAACATCTTTACTGCGCACACCAGTTGCTCGCTGCTGCTCGGCGAGAACGCCGATCCGGCGGTGCGCGACGATCTGGAGCGCTGGTTCGCCCGCGCGGTGCCCGAT
Source organism: Rhodanobacter sp. (assembly GCA_050737735.1). Classification (GTDB taxonomy): domain Bacteria; phylum Pseudomonadota; class Gammaproteobacteria; order Xanthomonadales; family Rhodanobacteraceae; genus Rhodanobacter. The sequence continues at coordinate 12,711 of JBOHYM010000047.1, forward strand.
GGCGACGCGATCTTCCGGCACGATGCGGAAGGCCCCGACGACATGCCGGCACATGTCCGTTCGATCCTCACCGGGGTCAGCCTCAGCGTGCCGGTGCATGGCGGCAAGCTGTTGCTGGGCAGCTGGCAGGGCATCTATCTGTGGGAGCATCGGATCGACCCGCATCAACGCAAGGTCACGGTAACCGTGCTGGGGCATTGAACGAGTGACCATGCTTGACCCCCGCTTTCCGGATCACTACCCACAGCGCATCGTCTGCCTCACCGAAGAGCCGACCGAGGTGCTGTATGCGCTGGGCGAGCAGGATCGCATCGTCGGCATCTCCGGCTTCACCGTGCGGCCGCCGCGGGCACGCAAGGAAAAGCCCAAGGTCTCGGCGTTCATCAACGCAAAGATCGGCGAGATCCTCAAGCTCGAGCCGGATCTGGCGATCGGCTTTTCCGACATCCAGGCCGACATCGCGCGCGAGCTGATCAAGGTCGGTGTCGAAGTGTGGATCAGCAACCATCGCAGTGTGGACGGCATTCTTGCCTACATCCGGCGGTTGGGCGCGATGGTGGGTGCACACGAAAAAGCCGAGGCGTATGCGCAGCGCGCCGAGCAGCACATTGCCGAAATTCGCGCCATCGTCGCGCAGCTGCCACGGCGGCCGAAGGTCTATTTCGAGGAATGGGACGAGCCGATCATCACCGGCATCCGCTGGGTCGCCGAGATCATCGGCATCGCCGGTGGCGACGATTGTTTTCCCGAACTCGCCCGCGAGCCGCTGGCGAAGCAGCGCATCCTGCCGAATGGCGACGAAGTGGTGCGGCGTGCGCCGGACATCATCCTCGGCTCGTGGTGCGGCAAGCGCTTCCGGCCTGAACGTGTTGCGGCGCGACCGGGCTGGGAAACCATCCCGGCGGTGCGCAACGGTGATCTTTACGAGATCAAGTCGCCGATCATTCTGCAGCCGGGGCCGGCGGCGCTGTTCGATGGGCTGGACGCGATCCATCGGATCATTGTGGAGTGGGCGCGGCGCTAGGCTTTTGTGGTTTCGCGACTGGTTCCAGCTGCGATGGTTTGTGTGTCAGATCGAAGAGCTTTCACCCTCCTGCGGAGGGCGAGTTACTTTTCTCTTGCGTGGCCAAGAGAAAAGTAACCAAAAGAGAAGGCCACCCCGCTTGGCGCTTGCCGGGCATCCTGCCCGGCTCACCGCCGCACAGGGGCCCCGGGTGAAGCAGCGGGCCTCCAGGCCCGCACTCTCATGGCAGTCGCTGTGCGACTGCGAGAGCGTTGCTCACGCGAAGCATGGCTGTGCTTTTGATCTGGCTGTTGTCTTGCTTTACCCATTCCCCTATGGCGCGGCGGGCGGGTGGAGGAAAGGCCCCGCAGGGGTGGCCGGCATGGATGCCGGCCAGTTTGTCGTCAGTGCATGGATGCGCTGTCGACAAACCCCAGGAACTCGCACGCGTACCCGAAGGGCGCGTCATCGGGGTGCCCCTCTCTTTGGTTACTTTCTCTCGGGCAAGCGAGAGAAAGTGACTCGCCCTCCGTAGGAGGGTGAAAGCTCTTTGCCCTGACACAAACAAAAAGCATCGCGACTGAAGTCGCTCCCACACATCGTGGGTATCAGCCACCCAGCGCCAGTCGGGCGCCCAGATCCAGCAACGGTGCCGTGATCAGCAGACGGGCGAGCAACAGCACGATCATCACCGCCATCGGCGCGAAGTCGATCTGGCCGACGACCAGCTTGCCGTGCAGCGGGCGCAGCAGGGGTTCGACGATGACGCCGGCCAGCCGCAGCAGCGGTTGTCGGCGATCCACCGCAAACATGCTCAGCAGCGACCAGCCGAAGATCAGCACGATATAGAACAGCAGCACGAAGTCGAGCAGCTCCGCCAGCGCCAGCAACAGCAGGCCGAGGGGATGTGGCGTCACGCCGAGCAGGGCGAACAGCAGCAGGCGCATCAGCAGCATCGCCAGCCACGCCAGCAGCAGGGCGGCCAGGTTGATCCGGCGCCAGTTCGGCAGTACGCGCCGGATCGGTGCCAGTACCGGGTTGGTGGTGCGGTAGATGAACTGGCTCAGCGGATTGTTGAAATCGGCACGGCAGGCTTCGGCCAGTACACGCAGCAGCAACAGCGTGACCACTGCCTGAAAGGCAAGGACGATCAGCATGGATAGCGCATTCAGCAGGTACGTCACGAGAGCTTGTCCAGTTGGGCGGCCAGTTCCACCCCGCGCCGGGTGGCGGCGGCGACGGCGTGGGCGACGATCCGCGGCAGGCCGTCGGCGCTGAAGCTTTCCAGCGCGGCCTGGGTGGTGCCGTTCGGCGAGGTGACGCGTTGGCGCAGTACCGCCGGATCCTCGCCACCTTCGACCAGCATGCGGCCGGCACCGAGGCAGGTCTGCGCGGCGAGCGCGCGGGCGGTGCCGCGCGGCAGGCCCTGCGCGACGGCGGCGGCTTCCATTGCCTCGACCAGAGCAAAGAAATACGCCGGGCCGGAGCCGGACAGCGCGGTGACGGTGTCCATCAGTGCTTCGTCGTCGATCCAGCGGGTGATTCCGGCGGCGTCGAGGATGTGCTGTGCCTTCGCTTTCTGCGGTGGACTGACCCGGTTGTTGGCGCACAGGCCGGTGGCGCCGGCACCGATCAGCGCGGGCGTGTTCGGCATGCAGCGCACGATCGGCAGCGTATTGCCGAACCAGCGTTCCAGCTGGTCCAGCCGCACGCCGGCGGCGATCGAGATCAGCAGCGGCCGGTTGCGTTGCAGGGTGTCGCGCAGCTCGGTGTGGATCGCCGGCATGATCTGCGGCTTGACCGCGAGCAGGATCACCTCGGCCTGCGCCACCGCGAGCCGGTTTTCGGCGTAGCAGGCCACTCCGAACTCTCGGCCGAGCGCCTCGCGTGCTTCGGCGAGTGGTTCGGCTACGCTGATCGTGGCCGCTGCCACGCCGGTTTTCAGCAGGCCGCCGATCAGGCTGCGCGCCATGTTGCCGCCGCCGATGAAGGCAAGTTGGGTCATGCCGGGTTCCTCGTTCGTCCAGACTGCTTACCTTACCGGAGCCAGTGCTGTCGCGAGCCGATTTTGTAGGGACAGGTGGCGAGGATGGCTCGTTCCCTGTCCGAACGACGGTTGGACGACCGTTTTTGGCGCGATGCTGCAAACCGGGTCGACAGTTTGCGTATCGACGGCGGGAAAGACTGGCCGCACAGCCGGTTGCGCGAGTAGTATCGACACGGCTACAGGGGGATTCGGGTAGTTCGTTCGGATGGTCCCATGGCGCCTGCGCCATGCGCTGCGGCGCACCATGCCTGCGAATATCATCCGTCCCTGATGTGGCATCCGAATTCATGCCATCCAGACGATCGGTTGAGGGGAACGACAGATGGACATTGCCGAACTGCTTGCTTTCTCGGTGAAGAACAAGGCCTCGGACTTGCACTTGTCCGCCGGGCTGCCGCCGATGATCCGCGTTGATGGCGACGTCCGCCGCATCAACATTCCCGCGCTTGAGCACAAGCAGGTGCATTCGCTGATCTACGACATCATGTCGGACAAGCAGCGGCGCGATTACGAGGAGTTCTACGAGACCGACTTCTCGTTCGAGATTCCCGGGCTGGCGCGTTTTCGCGTCAACGCGTTCAACCAGAACCGTGGTGCCGGCGCGGTATTTCGTACCATTCCGTCCGAGGTGCTGACCTTGGAGGATCTTGGCGCGCCGCGCATCTTCAAGGAGCTGATCGAGCAGCCGCAGGGCCTGATCCTGGTGACCGGCCCGACCGGTTCGGGCAAGTCGACCACGCTGGCGGCGATGGTCGATCACGTCAACAAGAACGAATACGGCCACATGCTCACGATCGAGGATCCGATCGAGTTTGTGCATACCTCGCAGAAGTGCCTGATCAACCAGCGCGAAGTTCATCGCGACACGCTGGGCTTCAACGAGGCGCTGCGCTCGGCGCTGCGTGAGGATCCGGATTTTATCCTGGTCGGTGAGTTGCGCGATTTGGAAACCATCCGGCTGGCGCTGACCGCGGCGGAAACCGGTCACCTGGTGTTCGCCACCGTGCATACCAGTTCGGCGGCGAAGACGATCGATCGCATCATCGACGTGTTTCCCGCTGGCGAGAAGCCGATGGTGCGCTCGATGCTGTCCGAGTCGCTGCGCGCGGTGATTTCGCAGTCGCTGCTGAAGAAGGTGGGCGGCGGCCGTATCGCGGCGCACGAGATCATGGTCGGCATCCCGGCGATCCGCAACCTGATCCGCGAGGACAAGGTGGCGCAGATGTATTCGTCGATCCAGACCGGTCAGCAGTTCGGCATGCAGACGCTGGACCAGTGCCTGCAGGATCTGGTCAAGCGCGGCCTGGTGACGCGTCAGCAGGCGTCCGGTTATGCCAAGAACAAGGACAGTTTCAAGTGATGGCGGGAATCGGGAATGGGGAATCGGGATTGGCAAAAGCTCAGCCATCCCGCTGCGTTCCTGGTTTCCAGTTTGTGCGGCAAGCGGTTGCGATCCATCGAGTCGGTGAGCGGTGTTGCAGTTTGTTGAGCCGGTTCCCGATTCCCCATTCCCGATTCCCGGGGGAAAAACCATGAGCGATTTCGATTTCACCTCGTTCCTGAAACTGATGGTGCACAAGAAGGCCTCCGACCTGTTCATCACCGCCGGTGTGGCGCCGTCGATGAAGGTGCAGGGCCGGATCGTGCCGATCACGCAGAGCCCGCTCAGCGTGCAGCAGTCGCGCGACATGGTGCTCAACGTGATGACGCCGGGGCAGCGCGAGGAGTTCGAGAAAACCCACGAATGCCAGTTCGCGATTTCGGCGCAGGGTGTGGGCCGTTTCCGTGTGTCGTGCTTCTACCAGCGCAACTGCGTCGGCATGGTGCTGCGCCGGATCGAGTCGAAGATCCCGACGCCGGAGGAACTGAACCTGCCACCGGTGATCAAGCAGCTGGCGATGACCAAGCGCGGCATCATCGTTTTCGTCGGTGCCACCGGCTCGGGCAAGTCCACCTCGCTGGCGTCGATGGTGGGCTACCGCAACCTGAATTCGACCGGTCACATCATCACGATCGAGGACCCGATCGAGTACGTGCACAAGCACGAGGGCTGCATCATCACCCAGCGCGAAGTCGGCATCGACACCGACAGCTGGGACAACGCGCTGAAGAACACCCTGCGCGAGGCGCCGGACGTGATCATGATCGGCGAGGTGCGTACGCGCGAGGGCATGGATCATGCGATCGCGTTCGCCGAAACCGGTCACCTGGTGCTGTGCACGCTGCACGCGAACAATGCGAACCAGGCGATGGACCGCATCCTGCACTTCTTCCCGGAAGACCGCCGCCAGCAGCTGCTGATGGACCTGTCGCTGAACCTCAAGGGCATCGTGGCGCAGATGCTGATCCCCACGCCCGACGGCAAGGCGCGCCGGGTGGCGGTGGAAGTGCTGCTGGGCACCCCGCTGGCGCAGGATTACATCCGCCAGGGCGAGATCCACAAGCTCAAGGAACTGATGAAGGAATCCACCCTGCTCGGCATGAAGACGTTCGACCAGAGCCTGGTCGAGCTGTATCACGCCGGCGAGATCAGTTACGAGGACGCACTGCGCCACGCCGACAGTTCCAACGAGGTGCGCCTGCGCATCAAGCTGGCGCAGGGCGGCGATGCGCATACCTTGTCGCAGGGACTGGATGGGGTGGAACTGGAGGAAGACCGCGATGCGCAGAACTTTGGCGGCGGCAACCATCTGCTGAATCGCTGAGCGTCATCGCCGCATGAGAAACGAAGAAGGAGCCCGCGGGCTCCTTCTTCGTTTCTGCACAATTCGTCGAGAATTTACTGTGCTGGCGTGGCGCTGACTGTCAGGCCGCTGGCGTCGACATTCTTGACGCCCTTGACGTGCTTGGCCACGCGTTCGGCGTGCAGCTTTTCCTTCTCCGTGGTGACCGTGCCGCTCAGGGTCACCACGCCGTCACTGGTCGACACCGAAATATCGGTGGCCTTGATGCCCTTGGCGGTGCCGAATTCGGATTTCACCTTGGTGGTGATCCATGCATCGGCCGCCTTGTCCGGCACGGTCTGGTTGTCCGACGACTTCTGCATGGAACCGGCATCCTGTGCGGCGGCCTGGCCAAACGGTACGGCGGCGAAGGCGAGCATCAGGCCGGTGGCAAACACGCTGTTGCGGATCATTGAACGGTTACGCATGGCAATCTCCTGCTGGGTGAAGGTCGGTCGGCAACGCCGGTTTGTGCCGCGGTTGCCGCTCCGTGATTCATCCCAACAGTCGCTACGTGAACATCGTGTGGCTGTGGCCGATGGCGGTTCAGCGGGTGATTACGTATGCGAACGGCAGGTCATGAGGATGTTGACTATATGTTCGAGATTGAGGATGCCCGCCCATGAAAAACCCGGGGCGCCGTGGCGCCCCGGGTTCCGGTGTCGATCCATTGCAACGGATTACTTCAGGATGGTCTGGGTGTTGAACACCATGCCTTCGTTGTCGACATGCATTTCGGCATCGATGCTGTCGACGCGTTCGGCCTGGGCCTTCATCGCGGCGAACTGCGCCTTGGACCGTGCCGCATTGTCGGCTGCCTGGGTGGCCTCATCGGAGCTGTCGCCATTGAGGGAAGGTTCGTCACTCTTGTTGAGCGCGGCGGTCGCGGCGGCCAGGCTGTCGACCTTCTGTTCCATCAACTGCAGCCAGTCCAGATACATCGCGCCGCTCAGGTGCATGCGGGTCATGCGGCCGGCATCGCCGGTGGGATCCTTCAGCGTGTCGGCGAGCTTGGCGTCCTCACCGGCACCGATACCCAGGGCGAGTGCCTTGTCACTCATGGCGATCCAGGCTGGCTGCCCGAGCATGCTGGTCATTTCCTTCGGCAGCGGCAGCGGCTTGCTGTCGCTGCCGGGTTTCAGCTGGGCCAGTGCCGGCACCATCATCTGGCCGGTTGCCAGCAGGCCGGAAGGATTGTTGCTGCCGAGTACGATGCGGCCGCTGAAGGTCGGCAGGGCAGAACCCTGGCCGGGCACCAGCGTATCCAGCGCGATGCGCAGGCCGAGCATGTCGCCAAACGGTGGGATCGCCGCCTTCTGCATGGCCGGGCCGAGCTTGGCAAAGCTGTCGTTGAGATCGGTCAGGGCAGGGCAGGTGAATGGTTTGGCGACCACGGCATCGGCCTGGGCGGACCAGAACGTGCGCAGTTGGGCGATCGGCAGCGCGAGGCTCAGGTCAAACGGTGCGGTACCGGCACTGCCCAGTCCGGGCAAGTCCACCTTGAGACCGGTGAAGGCCTTGCTGATGTCGTCGGCCAGCGCCACGTTGAACCGTACGTCCTGATGCTTCGTGTCGAGCCGGGTGTAACCGAAACTGAGGGCAGGTACACGAGCGGCGATGCGCGCGGCATCGGTCATGCAGCTTGGCGAAGTCTGCAACTGGTTGGCGACCGGTTCGCCGGTCTTGGCAAATTCGGCCTGGGCACGCGCCTTGAGGATCGCGCTGACCAGCGGATCCTTGCCACCGATCGCCAGCGGCAGCGCGCGGGTCAGATCCAGGTCGCCGACCACCCACTTCTGGTAGCCCTTGGCCTTGGCCAGCGTGGCCAGGCGACCATCGTCCTGCAGGCTCTGCTGCGGCCGATCCAGGCCCAGTGCTTCGCGCAGCATGACGGGCGAGACATCGGCCGGCAGCAGCGCAGCCACGGCCTGCTTGCCGACCGTGGCCAGGATTACCTCGGTACCCGACGCGGCGAACGCATACTTGCGGTAGCTCTGCGTACCGATGCTGACCACATCGAGCTTCTTGCCATAGGCGGTTTCCAGCCGGCCGATGAAGCCCTCGAACGCCTTCGGGTCACTCAGCTCGAAGCGCATGACCGGCGCCAGGCCGATACCGTAGAACGCCGAGAGTCCCTTGATGTTGAGACCGGCACCGTCGGCGAAACTCTCCACGGTCTTGCCATTGAATTCGGCACTCAGTGCACGCAGCAGATGCGCTCCGTCGGGATCCTTCGCCGCCAGGCGATCGGCCAGGGCATTGATCTGGGTCAGTTGCGAGGGCAGCTGTGCATCGGCCTGGGCGAGCAAGGCCTTGCGGGTGTCGTCATCCAGCACGTCCAGATTGGCCACTACATATGGCGTGTCCGCCGGTACGAAGGCCAGTGGTGCATCCTTGTCCTTGTGCCCGCAGGCCGCCAGCATGGCGCCGGCAAAACCCAGCGCGATGAGTCGCGTCGTCGATCGCATGTTGATCCCCAGAGTGGTGAGTGTCGCGCGGGATATTATGCCCGTTTTGGCGGATTGCCGCGGTGCGGCATCGCTGGCCTGACCGCGATGGATGGAGGGTGTTCCGTTGGCGACGGATACTCAGCGGGCCAGCACTTCGTTCAGCACGGCCATGCGCACGAAGACGCCGTTGCCGACCTGTTCGAGGATGCGTGATTGCGCACCGTCGGCCACCTCCGAGGCGATCTCGATGCCGCGGTTGATCGGCCCGGGATGCATCACCAGGCAACCCTTGGCGGCACGTGCCAGGCGGCGCTGATCCAGCCCGTAACGGGCGAAGTAGGCCGCTTCGTCCGGCAGGTCGGTTGCGGCCATGCGCTCTTTCTGCAGGCGCAGCATGATTACCGCATCGGCGCCTTCGATCGCCGCATCGAAATCGTCGAAGTGCCGGCAGTGCGGGAATTCCTCCGTCGCCGGCATCAGGGCCGCCGGGCCGCACAGGCGGATCTGCTGCACGCCCAGCGTGTGCAGCGCATGGATATCCGAACGCGCCACGCGTGAGTGTTTGATGTCGCCGCAGATCACCACGCTGAGGTTCTCGAAATCCGGCCGGTGCTGGCGGATCGTCAAGGCATCCAGCAGGCCCTGGGTGGGGTGCGCCCGGTTGCCATCGCCGGCGTTGATCACCGACACCCCGCTCATCGCGTGCCGTACCAACTCGTCCGGCGTGCCCGAGTACTTGTGGCGCACGATGATCGCATCCAGATGCATCGCCTCCAGCGTGTGCAGGGTATCGAACAGTTCCTCGCCCTTGCTGGTGGAGGAGAAGCCGAGGTCGAAATTGATCACATCCGCACCGAGCCGGCGTGCGGCCAGCTCGAACGAAGTGCGGGTGCGGGTGGACGGTTCGAAGAACAGGTTCAGCACGGTGCGCCCGGCCAGCACGTCGAGCTTGCGGGTGCCGTGCGCGCAGGCATCACGCAGCGCCTCGGCGCGGTCGAGCAGGCGCTCGATCGTCTCGCGCGGAAGATGTTCCAGGGTGGTCAGGTGACGCAGGCGTGGGCTCATGGCGGCAAGTCCGAGGGAGATGAGGATGAGAGGTCAGCGATCGGAAATGCCGGCAGGCAAGGCATCGGCGCCACCCAGCCAGCGCTCCACGATGATCGCGGCGGCTTCGGCGTCGATCGTGGCGGCGTCGCGGCGTCGCTTGAGCCCGGCGCCGCGGGCGGCGGCAAATCGTTGGGCGGCTTCCTGCGAGCTGTGGCGCTCATCGACCAGCACGACCGGCAAGTCGTACCGCTGCTGCAGCTGGGCGGCAAAGCGGCGGGCGTTGCGGCTGGCGGCCTGCTCGCCACCATCGAGCGCCAGCGGCAGGCCGACGATCAGGGTCTCTGGCAGCCATTCGGTGCGCAGGCGATCGAGTTGTTGCCAGTCCGGTTCGCCCTCGCGCACCGCAATCGTGGTCAGTCCGCGCGCACTGGCGGTGAAGGCATTGCCAATGGCCACGCCGGTCAGGCGGCTGCCGACATCGAAGCCGAGCACGCAACTCATGCGTGGCCCGCGTAGCCGGACAGCTGGCGCGGATCGACGCCAACCAGTCCGGCGGCGGCGCTCCAGCGTTCCTCGAGCGGCGTGTCGAACACTACCCGGCCGCAGGCTTCGGCGGTCAGCCAGGCATTGGCCATCAGCTCCTGCTCCAGCTGGCCGGCATCCCAGCCGGCGTAGCCGAGCACCATGATCGCCTGGCGCGGACCTTCGCCGGCGGCCATTGCCACCAGGATGTCGCGCGAGGTGGTGACCGACCAGTCGGTATTGACCCGATAGCTGGATTCCCAGTCGCCGGGTTCGTGGTGCAGCACGAAACCCCGCTCCTGCTGCACCGGGCCACCGATCAGCACCGGTGCGTCGGCCAGTTCGCTGTCCGCGCATTCGAGTCGCATTTGCGCCAGCACATCACCAAAGCGGTATTCGGACAATTGGTTCACCAGCAGCCCAACCGCGCCATCCTCGTCGTGCTGGCACAGCAGGGCCACGCCGCGGGAAAACGGTGGTTCGGCCAGACCCGGCATGGCAATCAGGAAGTGCCCGGTGAGTGTGTTCGGCGCGGTGATGCTCATGCGGCCATTGTAAGCCCCGCCGGCGGCAAGTCGCGCGAACGACCGGTGACGGTGGGACTATTTGTTGCGCAGCACGTCGCCGGGCAGGAATTGCCAGGTGCGGGTGATGTAGAGCTCGTCCACCTGGGCGTCTTTCGGCAGCGGCGGGAACGGTGCGGCCAGCCGCACAATACGTTCGGCGGCGGCATCCAGCAGGGGCTGGCCGGAACTCTTGATGATGGTGATGCTCTTGATGCCACCGTCGCGATTGAGTCCGACGGTGAGCAGCAGATCACCGTACAGCTTGCGCTGGCGCGCTTCGTCCGGGTAATTGAGGTTGCCGATCCGCTCCACCCGGTCCGACCAGCCGCGCATGTAGCTGGCGTAGACGTATTCCTTGGTATTGGCTGAGATGAATTTCTTCTTTGGTCGCTTGGCCAGTGCCTCGGTCTGTACACGCAGTTCGGCGGCCAGCTGGGCGATCGCCTGCTGCCGCTTCAGTTCGGCCGCGGTCGGAGTCTGGTCCGCGGGATCGACCTGGGTCTGTGCGGTATCGCTGGTGACGCTGAAGTCGGTGGCGCCGCTGGTGGTGACCATCCGGGTCGGCGTGGCCTCCCGCGGCTGGGGCGTGGTCGCATCGACCGGTTGCGCGGCCGTGCCTGGATCGGGCTTGGGCAACGCACCGGAGAATATCTGCGACGGTCGCGCCGCGCGATCACTCTGGCCGCCACCGCTGTTGTTGGCCTGGGCCAGGAAGTCCGCCTTGTCCGGTGCCTGCTGATTCGCCACGTTGACCAGGGTCACGTCCAGCGTCGGCAGGCTGGGGCTGGGTTTCACGAAATGAAACGTGATGCCCAGCAACAGCACGCCATGCAACAGCAGCGAAAACAGCATGGTGGCGCCGATGGGATCCGGCGCGGTGGAGACAGTTGCAGAGGTACTCACGCGGTACGCTTTCCGAGGACGTGTTGCTCGATGACGTCGAACAACTGACCGGCAATGTTAAGCCCGAACTGGGCGTCCAGCTCACGCACACAGGTCGGGGATGTGACGTTGATCTCGGTCAGGTAGTCGCCGATCACGTCCAGTCCGACGAACAGCAGACCGCGGCGGCGTAGCTCGGGCGCTACCTGGGCCACGATCCAGCGGTCGCGCTCGGACAGCGGCACGCCGACGCCACGGCCGCCGGCAGCGAGATTGCCGCGGAATTCGTTGCCCTGCGGGATGCGCGCCAGCGCGTACGGCACCGGCTCGCCATCGATGATCAGGATGCGCTTGTCGCCGGCGCTGATCTCCGGGATGTATTTCTGCGCGATCGTCAGCTGCCGCCCCGTGCCATGCGCGTCGCCGCCGAGCAGGGTTTCCAGCATCGAGTTGAGGTTGCTGTCGGCGGCCTTGACCCGGAAGATGCCGCGCCCGCCCATGCCGTCCAGCGGCTTCAGCACCACCTCGCCGTGTTCAGCCGCAAAGCGGCGCAGTTCGCCGGCATCACGCGAGACCAGGGTGGGTGCGATGCACTGCGGAAAGGTCAGCGCGTAAAGCTTCTCGTTGCAGTCGCGCAGCGAGCGCGGGTCGTTGATCACACTGACGCCGGCGCGCTGGGCCGCTTCCAGCACCATTGTGTCGTAGATGAACTGGGCGTCGACCGGAGGGTCCTTGCGCATCAGTACCACGTCGAGTTCGGCGAGGTTGCGCCATTGCGCCTGTTCCAGCGTGTGCCAGTGCTGCGGATTCTTACGCACGCCGAGCGGAGCGGTCCGTGCCCACGGGGCGCCGTCACGCAGGGCCAGGTCGCCCTGTTCGAAATAGTGCAGCGCGTGGCCACGCCGCTGGGCTTCCAGCAGCATCGCGAAGGTGGTGTCCTTGGCGATTTTTATCGCGCCGATGGGATCCATCAGCACGCCGATCGAAAGGGGCATTGCGGTTCTCCGTGGGTGGCCCGGTACGGTCGCGCATGCAGGCATGTGCGCATCGTCAGGCATCTATACTAAGTGGGATGGTTGGCGGGGAGTTCGCCCGGTCGCATGTCGGGCGGGATCCGATGCTGTCGCAGGTGGCCAGATGGTGCCACTATGGGTCACCTTGTGATGCAGTCCGAAGTATTGCTTGACAGTTTTGGCAGGCAGGCAGTAAACAACAAAACCTTGGATACACTGCCGCAGAGCGGGTATCGGGTGATTCGTTTCGAAACTTTTTACATGCGCAGCGCGCGGCATGGCTGTTGCATGTCTTGATGTCTATACCTGAGCTCGGGCCGGGCCGCAGGGGGGGAGTAGTGAATTTGAACGTGAGTGCTAATGGCTTGACGGGTCTGAAGGTCATGGTGATCGACGACTCCAAGACCATCCGTCGCACGGCGGAAACCTTGCTGAAGAAGGAAGGTTGTGACGTGCTGACGGCTGTTGATGGTTTCGAGGCACTGGCCAAGATCTCCGACCAGAAGCCCGCCATCATCTTCGTCGACATCATGATGCCGCGGCTGGATGGCTATCAGACCTGCGCGCTGATCAAGAACAATCCGCTTTTCCGTGCCACGCCGGTGATCATGCTGAGCTCGAAGGATGGCCTGTTCGACAAGGCTCGTGGGCGCATCGTGGGTGCCGAGCAGTATCTGACCAAGCCGTTCACGCGGGACGAATTGCTCGGTGCCATCCATCGCCACGTCAGTATGGTATCGAACCACTGACTGCAGATTCTGAGGGGGACCTGTGGCCAATATTCTCATCATCGACGACTCACCGACCGACGTGCGCGTGTTCACCACGCTGCTGGAGCGTGCCGGTCATCAGGTCGCCGCCTTCGGAACTGCCGAGGAGGGCATCGAGCGCGCGCGCGCCGCGCTGCCCGACCTGGTCATCATGGACGTGATCATGCCTGGCATGAATGGCTTCCAGGCGACCCGCACCTTGAGTCGCGACCCGGTCACGTCGGCGGTGCCGATCGTGATGATAACCACCAAGTCGATGGAAACCGACCGGGTGTGGGGCTTGCGCCAGGGCGCCCGCGCGTTCATCACCAAGCCGGTGAACGAGAAGGAACTGCTGGCCTGCATCAACGAGCTGCTGCCGAGCGCGACATGAACCAGCCCATCAATCGCACCCCGTTCGAAATCCTGGCTCGTTACGAGCGGCTGTCGCTGGCGCACGCCTCCGACACGCAGGACAAGCTGGAGGCGCCCGGGTTGTGGCGCGGCATCGGTTTCCGTGTCGGCGCCCGCATGCTGGTCAGCGGCATCGACGAAATCAACGAGTTGCTGGCGGTGCCCACGCTGACTCCGGTGCCGGGCACCCAGCCGTGGCTGCTCGGGGTGGCCAATGTGCGCGGTAACCTGGTGCCGGTGGTCGATTTCGGCCGATTCCTGTTCGGCGAGCGCACGCAGCACTCCGAGCGCACCCGCTTGCTGGTGGTGCGGCAGGGCAGCGGCAGCGTGGCGCTGCTGGTCGACGAGGTGTTCGGTCAGCGCACGGTGGACGAGCAACAGCGACGCGAGGCCGAGCGCGAGGATGATCCGCGGCTGACCCGTTTCGTCGACAACCGGGTGGGCGAGCAGCAACTGGCGGTTTTCAGCATGAACCGGCTGGTGCGCGCACCGGATTTCCGGCAGGCGGCGGCCTGAGCGGCGCGCGGTTGCGGTGATTGAAGGGCCGGTGCCGCTCGTGGCCGGAGACTTGGAACAACAATTCCCTGGCCAGTAGCCGCCCGATACGCGGAGCCGGCAATGGCAATGTAATTAGACGTAATCAGTTAGACGGATGAGGTGAACATGAGCACTACAGGGGGCGTCAGCCGGGAACGGGGTTACACCGCACTCATTGTCCTGCTGCTGATTGCGATTGGTCTGGCGGCGTTTGACTTCTGGCGGCTGAACATCAAGAACGACGAGGACCGCCAGGCCATCGCACTGACCACGCAGATCCAGGTGCTGTCGCAGCAGACGGCCAAGTTCGCGCTGGAATCGGCAAGCGGCAACATCGACTCCTTCAAGGAGCTCGAGAGCACCCGCAACTCGATCGATTCGGCGGTGAAGCGGCTGGACAAGGGCGATCCGGCGGGTGGCATGCAGGCTTACGCCGACAACAACGCCACGCCGGCCGGTCGTGCCGTCAGTGCACTCGACGCCTCGTGGCAGCAGCTCGACACCGATATCGGCAAGATCCTTTCCAACAAGGCGGTCGTGCTCGACTCGGGACAGCGCGCGGACACGCTGTCGCAGCAGATGCCCTTGCTCAACTCGAGCATGGAGCAGGTAGTCAACATCCTGCAGCAGCGCAACGGCAGTTCCGAGCAGATGCTCGGCACCTCCCGCCAGATGCTGTCGGCTGACCGCATCATCCGTCGCGTGCAGGAAGTGTTGCAGGGTGGCGACAACGCGCAGTCGGCGGCCGATGGCCTGTCCCGCGATGCGCAGCTGTACGGCAGCGTGCTCAAGGGCCTGATCGAGGGTAATTCCGACAGCGGCGTGAAGCCGGTCGGCGATGCCAATGCGCGCAAGATCCTCACCGACATGGATGCCAGCTGGGCGAAGCTGACCGATCCGGTCGCCAAGCTGGCCGCTGCGGCGAGCAACATTGCCGACGTGAAGCACGCCGGCAACCAGGCCTCGCTGGATTCGCAGACCGTGCTGTTGCGCGCCAACGACTTGTCCGAGCAGATCGGCAAATTGCCGTTGCGGCGCCTGTTCCCGAACGTATGGTGGGGCTTGTTCGGCGCGATTGCCGCGGTGGCGTTCGCGCTGTTGCTGGTGATCACGCTGGTGGGCGACCAGCGCCGCCGGTTCGCCAGCAGTACCGAGCTGAACCAGCGCAACCAGGAGGCGATCATGCGCCTGCTGGATGAAATGGGCTCGCTCGCCGAAGGTGATCTGACCGTCAAGACCACCGTGACCGAGGACATCACTGGTGCGATCGCCGACTCGGTGAACTACGCGATCGACGAGTTGCGATCCCTGGTGACCACCATCAACGAGACCTCCGAGCAGGTGTCGTCGTCGGCGCAGGAAACCCAGACCACCGCCCGCCACCTGGCCAACGCAGCCGAGCAGCAGGCGCAGCAGATCAGCACGGCGACCTCGGCGATCAACCAGATCGTGAGCTCGATGGACACCGTGTCGAAGGATTCCGCCGAGTCGGCCGACGTGGCCGAGCGCTCGGTGAAAATCGCCTCGCACGGCGCCGAGGTGGTGCGCGAAACGATTTCCGGGATGGACTCGATCCGCGACCAGATCCAGGAGACTTCCAAGCGCATCAAGCGGCTGGGCGAGTCCTCGCAGGAGATTGGCTCGATCGTGGAACTGATCAACGACATCGCCGAACAGACCAACATCCTC
This sequence comes from Rhodanobacter sp., assembly GCA_050737735.1. Lineage (GTDB taxonomy): Bacteria > Pseudomonadota > Gammaproteobacteria > Xanthomonadales > Rhodanobacteraceae > Rhodanobacter. The sequence continues at coordinate 28,353 of JBOHYM010000047.1, forward strand.
GCACTCAATGCGGCGATCCAGGCGGCTTCAGCCGGTGAGGCCGGCCGCGGTTTCGCGGTGGTGGCGGACGAAGTGCAGCGACTGGCCGAACGCTCGACCAGCGCGACCAAGCGCATCGAGACGCTGGTGCAGACGATTCAGTCCGATACCAACGAAGCGGTGAACTCGATGGAACAGACCACTGCCGAGGTGGTGGCCGGTGCACGCAAGGCGGAGGACGCCGGCAGTGCGCTGGGTGATATCGAGCGCGTTTCGCATGATCTGTCGGCGCTGATTCAGAACATCTCCAGCGCGGCGCGCCAGCAGTCCGCAGCGGCAACCGATATTTCGCATTCGATGAACGCGATTCAGGAAATTACTTCGCAGACCTCGCAAGGTGCGAGCCAGACGGCCGACTCGATCGGTACGCTGGCGCAACTGGCGAGTGATCTGCGGCGCTCGGTGGCTCACTTCAAGCTGCCGGGTTGACATCAGGATTTATGACGGGGGGCAGTCTCGTTGGTTGCGTGACGCCTGCGTTGCGCAACCGTTGAGAGAGGCGCATGAGACTTCAAGATCACATCGATTTCACCACTCTCCAGTGGGTCAAGCCGGAGCTCGACGATACCTTGTCGAACGCCCGCGAGGCCCTGGAGTCCTACGTCGACAATCCGGGCAAGCGCGACTTCATGCGCACCTGCGCGGATCATCTGCATCAGGTGCATGGCACCTTGCGGATGGTCGAGTTGTATGGCGCGGCGATGGTGAGCGCGGAGATGGAAACACTCGCCATCGCGCTGCTTGAGGAGCATGTCGGCCATCGCGAGGAAGCCTATGCCGCGCTGATGCGTGGCCTGATGCAGCTGCCCGACTATCTCGAACGCCTGTCCAGCGGCCATCGCGATGTGCCGGTGGTGCTGCTGCCGTTGCTCAACGACCTGCGCGCCAGCCGCGAACAGGAGCCGCTGCCCGAATCGGCGATGTTCCATCCCAATCTCGACGCGTTCCTGCCAGAGCAGGCACCGGCCGCCATGAGCGAGGCGTATGCCGAAGCGCATCGTGGCGAGCTGGTGGACCTGCGTCTGCGCTTCCAGCAGCAGTTGCTGGGCTGGTTCCGTGGACAGAACGCCGCGCAGCAGCTGATCGGCATGCGCAAGACCCTGCTGGCGATCACCGCACGCTGCCATCACGTGCATGGGCGGCGCCTGTGGTGGATTGCCGCCGGCGTACTGGAAGGACTGGAGCAGGGTGCGCTCAAGGGTCAGGCCGGCGAAATACGCCAGCTGATCGGCAAGGTTGACCGCAACATCCGCCAGCTGATCGAACAGGGTGAAAACAGCCTGCGGGGCGGCGAAGCGGACGAGGTGGCCTGCAGGCTGCTCTATATCGTGGCCCAGGCCAAACAGCGCAGCCCGCAGATGGAGCTGCTGCGCACGACCTATGCACTGGACAGCCTGCTGCCCGGTGCCGGCGAGCTGGAGCATGCGCGTGGCTCGATGTCCGGGCACAACCGTGCGCTGCTCGATTCGGTATCGCGCGCGTTGAAGGATGACCTGCTGCGTGTCAAGGAAGCGCTGGATCTGTTCCTGCGCCAGCAGGACGGTGATCCGGCACAACTGGCGGCGCAGGGCGAAGTGCTCGAGCGCGTCGGCGATACGCTGGGCATGCTGGCGCTGGCGGTGCCGCGACGCGTGGTCAATGAGCAGCGACGGGTGCTCGACGAGATCGCGAACCGCCTGCGTACGGCCGACGAAGATACCTTGCTCGACGTGGCCGGTGCCCTGCTGTACGTCGAGGCATCGCTGGACGATCACATCGAGAGTCTGGGCTCCGAAGACGAATCGACGGCCGGTGGCGTCGCGCACGGGCTGCCGCGCAGTGAAGCGCTGGGCGTCGTCACGACCCTGATGCAGGAAGCGATCAGCAATACCAGCAAGATGAAGGACGCGATCGTTGCCTTTGTCGAGTCCGGCTGGGAGCACGACCGTCTGCTGGGCACCCCGACCCTGATGGACGAAGTGGCCGGCGCCATGCGCATGCTGTCCGCCACGCGCACGGCTGAGTTGGCCGAAGGCGTGGGTCGTTTCGTCGGCTACGAATTGCTGGAAGACCGGCGCGTGCCCAGTGGGACGCAGATGGATCATCTGGCCGATGCCCTCGCAGCGCTGGAGTATTACCTCGAAGCCGCACGTGAACATCGCGGCGGCCTGGAACATATTCTCGACGTGGCCGAACACAGCCTTGGCCTGCTCGGTTACTGGCCGCTGCCGGCGGTGCGTGAGCCGGCAGCGGCGACGGTTGCCGCAACCGTGGCGAAGGCAGACACCGGTTACGTCTTCGAGCACCAGGAACACCCGGAGCTCTCCGAATCCGTGAGTCTGCTTCCCGGGGACGATCTGGGGCATCTGTTCATCGGCACCGCCGCCCCGCATGAGGCCCCCGTCCACAATCTGGACGGGCTGCGACTGGCGCAGACCGAGGCGACCACGCCCGCGATGCTGGAAGGTGGTGGGTCGGACCCGCAGGATGACGACTGGATCGACATCGAGGAAGAGGTTTTCGAACAGATGCCGGTGCGCGATGCGCTGGCGGCCAACACCCACTTCAACGCGAATGCGGAAGGTATCGACGACGATATCCGCGAGATCTTCCTGGAGGAAATGCAGGAGGAAATCGACAATCTGCGCAGTGCCGAAGGTGTATGGCTCGCTGATCCGGCCCAGCTTTCGTCCCTGATCACCATCCGCCGCTCGTTCCATACGCTCAAGGGTTCTGGCCGACTGGTCGGTGCCGGCGTGCTTGGCGAATTCGCCTGGAAAGTGGAGGACATGCTCAATCGGATACTGGACAACACGATCCAGCCGCACGAGGGTGCGCAGGCCGTGGTGCGACACGCCATCGACGCGCTGCCGCAGTTGCTGGCGGCGCTCAAGGGCGACGGTGCGCCGACGGCACCGCTCAGCGCCATCATGAAGGCCGCCGAGCAAGTGGCCGCGGGCCAGCCTGCGCGCGTGGAGGATTACGCGTCGGGTGCCACTGAAACGGTACGTCGCGTGGTGCGTCGCCGTGTGCCGCGTCTCGATGAGGCCGCGCAAACGGTGCCGGAAGCGGGCGTGACCGATGCGCACAGTGCCGGTGCCGGGCCCGAGGTCTTCGAGCCGGCCGCAGGCATCGCCATGCCGGTGATGCCGCCGGTCGATCCGGTGCTGCTGGAGATCCTGCGCAGCGAGGTTGCGCAATACCTGCAGACCATCCGCGCCGCGATTCAGCGCGGCGGCAGCGAGCTGCCGATCGGCGAAGAATTGCTGCGGGCCGTGCATACGCTGCATGGCGCCATCGCGATGGTCGACATTCCGCTGCTGACCCAGCTGCTGTCGCCGCTGGAAGGGCTGTTCAAGCGCCTGCGTGCGGCCAATCTGCCGCTGCCGGCCGATGGCGTGCATCTGCTCGGCCAGTCGGTCGAGGTGGTCGATCATGTGATGGGCCAGTTCGATGTGGCCGAACCGCAACTGCCCAACGTGGATGCGCTGACGGCACAGATCATCGCCATGCGTGACCACTATCCCGAATCGCAAGTGGCGCATGTGGTGTTCGAGGCGCATTCCGACGAAGTGGAGCCGTCAGCAGAAGTTACCCCGGTGCATGCCGGCGGCGACGAGGCGACGATGGCGGCCGCGCTGGATGGCAGCATGGACCAGCTCACCGCCGAGCCCGCGGACGAGACAAGCGCCGAGGCGTCGTCGGATGCCGGTCGACCGGTGGAGATTCATCCGGACGATGCGCGCCATGCCGAGCTGGCTGCCGAGCTGGTCGCCGCCCTGGGCGCGTTCGAGCCGGGAGCGGCCGCAGCCGAACACGCTGCTGCCGAGAAAGCGGCGGAAGAGGCGCGGCAGGCCGAAGCCGAGCAGCGTGCGGCAGAGCAAGCGGCCGCCGAGAAACTCGAGGCGGAACGGCTGGCTGCCGAGCAACATGCTGCCGAGCAGGTTGCCGCTGAACAGGCGGCGGCACAGGCCGCGACAGAAAAGGCCGAAGCCGAGCGGCGTGAAACCGCGCGGTTGGCTGCCGAGCAGGCCGCCGCCGAGCAAGTGGCGGCGGAGCAGGCTGCAGCAGAAAAGGCCGAAGCCGAGAAACTTGAAGCGGAGCGGCTGGCTGCCGAGCAACATGCGGCCGAACAGGCAGCAGAACAGGCAGCAGCAGAACACGCCGCGGCGCAGGCTGCCGCTGCGCATGTGGCCGGCAGTCCCAGCGCCATGGAGGCCGATGCCGAGCCGGTGCATGAACCGGCCTATGCCCTGGCAGGTTCCGGCCTGATCGACGCCGATCTGCTGGAAGTGTTCATCGACGAGGCGCGCGAAATCCTCGATCACGCCGATGGCGTACTTGCGCATTGGCATGCCGAACCGGCCGAGCTGACCCATGTGGCGGAGCTGCAGCGCGATCTGCATACGCTCAAGGGCGGTGCGCGAATTGCCGGCCTGCCATCGGTGGGCGATCTCACCCACGCGATCGAAACCCTGCTCGAAAAGCCGATTCGTGATGTGGAAAAGACTGGCCCGCTGATTGCAGCGCTGGAAGCGAGTTTCGACCAGCTGCACGCCTTGATTCAGCAGGTTTCGCAGGGGCAGACGCCCGAATACCCACAGGCCACGATCGATCGTCTGCTGAGCATGGCCGGCGAGCACAGCCTGGCCGACGACGAAGTGTTGGCGGCTGCCGTCATGCCAGCAGCTGTACCGATGCCGGTGCGCGCAGCCCCGGTTCCGGTGGCGCCGAGCTTGCTGGAAGGTCTGGAACTGCCCGAGCTGCTGCCGGAAGAAGAGGAAGAGGTCCGCTCCCCGCAGGAACAGATCCGTGTCCGCGCCGACCTGCTCGACAACCTGGTCAACCACGCTGGCGAAGTGGCGATCTATCGCTCGCGCCTCGAACAGCAGGTGGCCGGCTACCGCTTCAACCTGGTCGAGCTGGAACAGACCGTGGCGCGTCTGCGCAGCCAGCTGCGCATGCTGGAGATCGAGACCGAGGCGCAGATCATCGCGCGCTTCCAGCGCGAGCATCGCGAAGCGGGTCTGGCCGCGTTCGATCCGCTCGAGCTCGATCGTTATTCGCAACTGCAGCAGTATTCGCGTGCACTGGCCGAGTCGGTCTCCGATCTGGTGTCGATCCAGAGCATGCTGGATGAACTGACCAGGCAGGCCGAGACCCTGCTGATCCAGCAGTCGCGCGTCAGTACCGAACTGCAGGACGGCTTGCTGCGTACGCGCATGCTGCCATTTGACACGATGGTGCCGAACCTGCGTCGCACGCTGCGACAGGCGGCCCAGGAACAGGGCAAGCACGCCCAGCTGTTCGTCGATGGTGCGCACGGCGAAATGGATCGCAACCTGCTCGATCGCATCAAGGCGCCGTTTGAGCACATGCTGCGCAACGCGATTGCGCACGGCATCGAGACTCCAGCCGAACGCCGCAAGGCGGGCAAGCCGGCCGAAGGTTCGGTGCATATCCAGGTCGCCCGTGAGGCCACCGAGGTGGTGATCCGGGTCAGTGATGACGGTCGGGGACTGGATCGCGCAGCGATCCGCAAGCGCGGCATCGAACGCGGGCTGTTGCGCGCCGACATCAAGCCTACCGACAACCAGCTGCTCTCGCTGATCACCCAGCCGGGCTTTTCCACCGCCAGCAAGGTCACCCAGCTGGCCGGCCGCGGCGTCGGCATGGACGTGGTGGCGAACGAGATCAAGCAACTCGGTGGTTCGCTGTCGATCGATTCGGACGAGGGCAAGGGCAGCACCTTTGTCTTGCGCCTGCCGTTCACGCTCGCCGTGACCCAGGCCATTCTGGTGCGCATCGGCGAAGCGACGTTCGCGATTCCGATGACTTCGGTGCAGGGCGTGGCGCGGGTCAATCCGGACGATCTGACGAGCCTGCTGGCCGAGGACGAACCCTCGTTCCGGTACGGCAACGAAGACTACGGTATCCACGATCTGGCCGAGCTGCTGGGTCTGCCGCCCGGGCTGTTGCCCGAGGGTGAACAGCAGCCGCTGCTGCTGACCCGCGCCGGTGATCTGCGTGCGGCGATCCGCATCGACGCCGTACTCGGCTCGCGCGAAATCGTGGTCAAGTCGGTCGGCCCGCAGATCAGTTCGGTACCCGGCCTGCTCGGCGCGACCATCATGGGCGACGGTTCGGTGCTGATCATTCTGGATCTGGCACCGCTGGTCCGGCATGGCATCACGCGTCGCATCCAGCGTCTGTCCGATGGCCTCAGCGCCGTGCAGGCGCCGGTGATCGAGGAAGTGCGGGTGCGTCCGCTGGTGATGGTGGTGGACGATTCGATCACCATGCGCAAGGTCACCAGTCGTGTGCTGGAACGTCACGAATACGAGGTCAGCACGGCGAAGGACGGCGTCGACGCGATCGAGAAACTGCATGAGCGCGTGCCCGACCTGATGCTGCTCGATATCGAGATGCCGCGCATGGACGGCTACGAGCTGGCGACCCACATGAAGGCCGATCCGCGGCTGCGCAACGTGCCGATCATCATGATCACCTCGCGCAGCGGCGACAAGCATCGCCAGCGGGCATTCGATATCGGTGTCGACCGTTATCTCGGCAAGCCATACCAGGAGGCCGAGCTGCTGGTGCAGATCAACGAAGTGCTGGAGCAGCGGGCGGCGGAGCCGGTTCATGACTGAGACGACGCCGGCGGTTGCGCTGCTGTTCGACAATACTGAACTGGGTGGTCATCTGCGTGAAGCCCTGCATGAGCGGGGCGCGCGGATTGTCCATGAGGGTGGCGTTTCCAGTCTCGACCGGACGCTATTGCATCAGGTTGACGCCGACGTACTGGTAGTCAATCTGGATGACAGCGCCGGCGACGCGTTCGATCGCCTGTACGAGCTGATCGATGGTGACCGGCCGCGGGTCGTATTCAACGATGCGCAGGCCAGCCGCAGCCTGTCCGGTTGGGATCGTGCACGCTGGGCACGGCATCTGGCGGTCAAGGTGCTAGCGGCAGGCGACATCGACCCGCCGCGTCCGCAAGATGCCCGCGGTGTCGAAGCACCGTCGCCAGCCGAACCGGCTGAACCTGCTCCGGTGACGACAGCTCCGGCTGAAGCGTCGGTCGAAGTCGCAGCGGTCACTGCGGAAACGCCGCCCGCACCGTGGGCTGCCGAGGTTGAAGCATCTGCGCCGGTTGGCGAGCCTGAACACGAACCGGTGTTGCCGGAGCCGGATTTCCTGTCGCATGCCGACCTGGATGGCCAGCACGAGAAGGTGGCCAGCGCCGAATCGGAAAACCTGGCGGCGGAACTGGAGGCCCTGCTGGCTTCCGGTGAATTGCCGGCCGGCGACGAGGATGAATCCGGCCCGGGCTTGCGTTTCACCGCTGACGAGGAGCTGCCGCCGTTGCACGACGGCAACTTCGGCATGCCACAGGCGCAGGAGGAACTAGTGGGCCATCACGATGCCTCATCCCCTGCCGCCGCGGCACACGCCGAGCTGTCGTCGGCTGCAGCCCGGTTCGATCATCTGCAGCTTGTGTCGCTGACCGATCCGTCGGCGCTGACGATACCCGCTTCGGCGGATGAGCCGGTGGGCACCGTGACGGAAACCGCGGTGGTCAGCGCACCCGTCAGCTGGGCGCTGCTGGATGACGATACGCAGCTCGCAGAACCGACCAAGCTTGATGCCGCCGCGTTTGGCATCGAGAAATTGAGCGCTGCCGATTTCCTCGCACCGGATGTCGAACAGGTAGCGCCGGGGATCGAGCCGGTGATGAGTCTGGAGCTGGTGTCGATCGAGGAGGCGATCGCCCCGACACAGTACGTGCATGACCACGAAATGCTCCTCGACGAACTGGGGGGTGCCTTGAGCCGGCTCGTGCTGTTGGGAGCCGCGGTCAGTGGCGTGGATTCCGCGTGCAGCTTCCTCGCAGCGCTGCCGTCGGGCTCGCGACTGACCTTTCTGCATACCCAGCATCTGGCTGAGCAGCAATCGGACACGGCGCTGGTGGAACGGTTGGCGGCGCATTGCCCGCTGCCGGTGCGGCTGGCCGTGCAGGGCGCCCGTGCTGCGCAGGGCGAAGTACTGGTAGTGCCGGTAGGACAGCAGGTGCTGCTGCGTCGCGACGGCAAGATCGAGTTGCAGGCGATCGTTTCGGACCAGCCCCAGGGTCCGTCGATCGATGCCAGTTTCACCATGGCGGCGAATGCGTTCGGTCGCGACGCGGTGGCGATCGTGTTCGCAGGCCGGGCCAATGATGCCGTGGCCGGTTCGCAGGCGATCCATGATCGCGGCGGCCAGGTCTGGGTAGAGTCGTCGTCCGGCGAGCATTTTGCCGATATGGTCAGCGGTATTTTCGCCGAACGACTGGTCAGTTTTTCCGGTACGCCGCATGAGTTGGCGGCGCACCTGATCGAGGTGTTTCCATGAGTGATCCGCTGCCGCGTGAAATCCGCTGCGTGCTGGTGCCGGTCGGCAACCAGCGTCTGCTGCTGCCCAATGCCACCATTGCCGAGGTGATTACCCAGAGCAAACCCGAGCCGGTGGCCGATGCACCGCACTGGCTGCTCGGGCGCATCGCCTGGCGTGGCTGGCGGGTGCCGCTGGTGTCATTCACGCAACTGGCCGGTACTGAAGAAGGCGATGCCGAGTTGAGCGTACGCGTGGCCGTGCTGAAAGCGCTCGGCGGCAACCCCAGACTACCGTTCATTGCCGTGCTGACGCAGGGTTTTCCGCGCCTGACCACGTTGAACGCCGAACTGATCATTCCCACCCACGACGGCAGCGAGCTTCCGGCGGGTGTGCGGGCACAGGTGCTGGTGCGTGATGACGTCGCGATGATCCCCGATCTGGAATGGATCGAGGCCGAATTGCTCGACCTGCTCGACAAGGCGGATTCAGCCGAATCGATGGAATCCGCTGAGTCATCCGGCTTGTCCGACAGCGAAGACTGAACACGGACCGAAACCGGCGATGGCCTAGGAGCGTGGGCGGTAGAAGTCGTCCGGGCTGCAAAGCCCTCTACGCGGTCCATTTTTCCGCCGCTTCTTGGCCCATAGAACCACTATGGGCCGGCGAATCGTCGAAAAACTGTCCTCGCGCAGAGGACTTTTCGCCGCGAACGTTTC
>JBOHYM010000048.1:0-8748 GCA_050737735.1 Rhodanobacter sp.
GGCGGGCACTGCCCGCCGGCTTTTCCGGCCGATGTTGTCAAGAGCGGCGGGCAGTGCCCGCCCTACGTTGCGAGTAAGGCTACAGCGGCGCGCAGTGCCGGTTAAGCCATTCCAGGTCGGCGTCCTCCAGCAACGGACTGAGCGCGGCGCGCACGGCGGCGTGGTAGTCGTCGAGCCAGGCGCGTTCTTCCGGGTTGAGCATGCTGGGTTCAAGGGCCCGACGGTCGAACGGGCACAGCGTCAGTGTCTCGAACGCGTTGAATTCGCCGAATTCGGTGCGATCGGCCTCGGTCACCACCGCCAGGTTTTCATGGCGGATGCCGTGGCGACCGGGCTTGTACAGGCCCGGCTCGATCGAGCTGATCATGCCCGGCTCCAGTGCTACCAGCGCACCGCCGGCGACGGGGGGGCGGATGCCGTGCGGGCCTTCGTGCACGTTGAGGAAATAACCCACGCCGTGGCCGGTGCCGTGACCGTAATCCATGCCGCAGGCCCACAGCGGCGCGCGCGCCAGAGCGTCGAGTTGCGGGCCGCTGGCTCCTTTCGGGAAGCGTGCGCGGGAGAGCGCAATCATGCCTTTCATCACCAGGGTGGCATCACGCCGTTGTTCCGGCGTGGTCTCGCCCAGCGCCAGCACACGGGTGATATCGGTGGTGCCGCCGAGGTACTGGCCGCCCGAATCGATCAGCAGCAGACCCTCGGCCTGCAACGTGCTGTGCGATTCCGCTGTGGCGCGGTAATGCGGCAGCGCGCCGTTGGCCTGGTAGCCGGCGATGGTGGCGAAGCTCTCGCCGACCCAGCCGGGCTGCGCCGAGCGCTCCTCGTGCAGCAGGGTGTCGACATCCAGTTCGGTCACCGTCATGCCGGCGGCGAGACGCTGTTCCAGCCGGCGAAAGCCACGCACCAGGGCGGCACCGTCGCGACGCATCACGGCGCGGATGTGCTCGAGCTCGGCGGCACTCTTGACCGCCTTGAACGCGGTACTCGGGTTGGCTGCCTCGATCCGCGTGACAGTCGGCGCAATCGCCGCGGCAATCGCACTGACCACCCGGCCGCTGTCCAGCAGCAGGTTGTCCGGCGTGCCCAGTTCGCCGAGGGCCGAGGTGACCGCGGCGTAGTCGGCGATACCGATGCCGTCGGCGGCCAGCGCGGCAACCAGGCTGTCGTCGAGCTTGGCGCGGTTGACGAACAGGGTGGCACGGCCGCCCGGCTGCACCAGCAGATGCGCGAGGAACACCGGATTGCATTCCACGTCACTGCCGCGCAGGTTGGTCAGCCAGGCGATGTCATCGAGGCTGGAGAGCAGGTGATGGGTGGCGCCGAGCTTGCGCATCGCGCTGCGCAGACGGGCGAGCTTGTCGTTGCGCGGGATGCTGGCATAGCTCGGATCGTGTTCGACCACCGGCGCCTGCGGCAAGGCAGGACGGTCGGGCCAGATCGCCCCGGGCAGATCTAGATCGGTGCGCAGGGTGGCACCGGCTTCAGTCAGCCGACGCTCGATCTGCCGCTGGGTGGTCAGTGCCACGCTGTCGCCGGCCACCGCCAGTACGTCGCCTTCGCGCAGGTGCTGCTGCAGCCACTCCAGATGCTCGGCCGCGTGCGGCACGCGCAACTTCATCAAGCTGATGCCGCTGCCGGCCAGCTGCTGCTCGGCCTGCGAAAAGTAGCGCGAATCGGTCCACAGCCCGGCCTGTTGGCGGCCCACGATCAGGGTACCGGCCGAGCCGGTGAATCCGGACAGCCATTCCCGCGCGGCCCAATGCGCGGGCAGGTATTCGGACAGGTGCGGATCGGCGCTGGGAACCAGTACGGCGGCGACGCCATGCTGCTGCATGGCCGCGCGCAGGGCGGCAAGACGGGCGGGAATGGGGTTGTTCATCCAGCCATGCTAGCAGGCGGTTGGCGGCGTTTTCATCCGTTGCGGGTGTGCCGGAAATGAATCAACCGCGACGATTTCTTCATTGCCATCTCGCAGTGGGACGCTTCTGCAGCTAAAATGCCTAATTTCCAGCACGGCTGCTTTCCATGACCCCCCTGATTTTCGTCACCGGCGGTGTGGTGTCCTCGCTTGGCAAGGGCATTGCTGCGGCGTCGCTCGCTTCCATCCTCGAAGCGCGCGGGCTCTCGGTCACCATGATGAAGCTCGATCCCTATATCAATGTGGATCCGGGCACGATGAGTCCGTTCCAGCACGGCGAGGTCTATGTGACCGACGACGGCGCCGAGACCGACCTCGACCTCGGCCACTACGAACGCTTCGTGCACACCCGCCTGACCGGCAAGAACTCGATCACCACCGGCAAGATCTACGAGAGCGTGATCCGCAAGGAGCGCCGTGGCGATTACTTGGGCGCGACGGTGCAGGTGATTCCGCACATCACCGACGAGATCAAGCATTGCATCCACGAGGCTACCCGTGGCTTTGACGTGGCGCTGGTGGAGATCGGTGGCACGGTCGGCGATATCGAATCGCTGCCGTTCCTGGAGGCGATCCGCCAGCTGCGCATCGAGCACGGTCCAGAGAAGGTGGTGTTCATGCACCTCACCCTGGTGCCGTTCATCAAGGCCGCCGGCGAACTGAAGACCAAGCCGACTCAGCACTCGGTGAAGGAACTGCGCTCGATCGGTATCCAGCCGGACATCCTGCTGTGCCGCTGTGAGCAGGCCTTGCCCGAGGGCGAGCGTCGCAAGATCGCATTGTTCACCAATGTGCCGGAGCAGGCGGTCATCAGTGCGGTCGATGTCGACATCATCTACAAGCAGCCGTTGTGGCTGCACCAGCAGGGGCTGGACGAGATCGTGGTGAAGAAGCTCGGCCTCGATGCGAAGCCGGCGGATCTGTCCGGCTGGCAGCGCACGGTCGATGCGGTGGAGCATCCGAAGCACGAGATCACCGTCGCCATCGTCGGCAAGTACGTCGAGCACAAGGATGCCTACAAGTCGCTCGGCGAGGCACTGCGCCACGGTGGCATCAAGCAGCTGACGCGGGTGACCCTGGACTGGATCGATTCCGAGCAGGTCGAGGCCGAAGGCGCCGCCAAGGTGCTTGGCAAGGCCGATGCGATCCTGGTGCCGGGCGGCTTCGGCAAGCGCGGTTTCGAAGGCAAGATCCTGGCCGCGAAATATGCGCGCGAGCATGGCGTGCCGTACTTTGGCATCTGCTACGGCATGCATGCGGCGGTGATCGATTTCGCCCGTCATATGGCTGGCCTGGCCCAGGCCGATTCCAGTGAGAACGACCGCAATACGCCGGATCCGGTGATCGCGCTGATCACCGAGTGGACGACCGCCAGTGGTGAGGTCGAACAACGCACCGATCGCTCCGATTTCGGTGGCACCATGCGGCTGGGTTCGCAGGAGTGCCGCCTGAAGGCCGGCACGCTGGCACGCGAGCTGTATGGGCAGGATGTGGTGCGCGAGCGCCATCGGCATCGCTACGAATTCAACAACCGCTACCGCCAGCCGTTCGAGGACAAGGGGCTGGTGATCTCCGGCAAGTCGATGGATGACCTGCTGGTGGAGATGATCGAGCTGCCCCAGCAGCAACACCCATGGTTCCTCGCCTGCCAGGCGCATCCGGAATTCACCTCGACACCGCGCGACGGACACCCGCTGTTCATCGGCTTCGTCCGCGCTGCCCGCGAATACCAGGCGGTACGCGAGGGTCACCGCCTGGCGCAGGAGTCGGTCGCATGAAGTTGTGTGGTTTCGAGATCGGACTGAACCAGCCGCTGTTCCTGATCGCCGGTCCCTGTGTGGTCGAGTCGGAGCAACTGCAGATCGACACCGCCGGCATGCTGAAGGAGATCACCGGCAGGCTCGGTGTCAATTTCATCTTCAAGTCCAGCTTCGACAAGGCCAACCGCTCGTCGGGTGACAGCTTTCGCGGCCCAGGGATGGAAGAAGGGCTGCGCATCCTGGCCGAAGTGAAGCGCCAGCTCGGCGTGCCACTGCTTACCGACGTGCACGAATACACGCCGATGGACGAGGTGGCGTCGGTGGTCGATGTGCTGCAGACGCCGGCCTTCCTGTGCCGGCAGACCGACTTCATCCAGAAGGTGGCGCGCGCCGGCAAACCAGTGAACATCAAGAAGGGCCAGTTCCTGGCTCCGTGGGACATGAAGCACGTGGTCGCCAAAGCCAAAGCCGTCGGCAACGATGACATCATGGTATGTGAACGCGGCGCCAGCTTCGGCTACAACAATCTCGTCTCGGATATGCGCTCGCTCAGCGTGATGCGCGATACGGCTTGCCCGGTGGTGTTCGACGCCACCCATTCGGTGCAGTTGCCGGGCGGCCAGGGCGCCACGTCGGGCGGTCAGCGCGAATTCGTGCCGGTGCTGGCGCGTGCCGCGGTCGCGGTCGGCGTGGCCGGCCTGTTCGCCGAGACACACCCCGATCCGAGCAAGGCACTTTCCGATGGACCCAACGCGTGGCCGCTGGGCAAGATGGAAGCCTTGCTGGAAACTCTGATGGAGCTGGATGCCGTGACCAAGCGCCACGGTTTCCTCGAACGCGATTTGTAACCGTGTGTAGGAGCGCACCTTAGTGCGCGATGCTTGTCGGCCAAGAGAATCGCGCACAAGGTGCGCTCCTACAACGAAAGACGCGGCATGGATTTGTAGAACTTCACCACGTATGGGACCGACATGACGACCACGATCACCCGCATCCACGCCCGTGAAATCCTCGACTCGCGCGGCAATCCCACGTTGGAGGCCGAAGTCACCTTGGCCGACGGCGGCTTCGGTCGCGCCGCGGTGCCGAGTGGCGCCTCCACCGGTTCGCGCGAAGCGGTGGAACTGCGCGACGGCGACAAGTCGCGTTACGGCGGCAAGGGTGTGAAGAACGCGGTGGCGAACGTCAACACCACGATCGCCGAGGCGCTGAAGGGCTTCGATGCGGTTGACCAGCATGGACTGGATGCGAAGCTGATTGCGCTGGACGGCACGCCGAACAAGGGCAAGCTGGGCGCCAATGCGCTGCTCGGTGTCTCGATGGCGGCGGCACACGCGGTGGCCGCATCCACCGGCGTGCCGCTGTGGAAATATCTCTCGCACGGCAAGCCCGGCGTATTGCCGGTGCCGATGATGAACATCATCAACGGCGGTGCGCATGCGGACAACAACGTCGACGTGCAGGAGTTCATGATCCTTCCCGTCGGCTTGCCGAGCTTTACCGAAGCGCTGCGCGCCGGCGCGGAAATTTTCCACGCGCTGAAGAGCGTGCTGCATGCTCGCGGTCTCAGCACATCGGTGGGCGACGAGGGTGGCTTCGCGCCGAACCTGCGCTCCAACGTCGAGGCGATCGACACGATCCTCGAAGCGGTCAACAAGACCGGTTACAAGATCGGCAGCGAGATTCTGCTCGGCCTCGATGCGGCCAGTTCGGAGTTCTACAAGAACGGCAAGTACGACCTCGCCGGCGAAGGCAAGCAGTACAGCTCGGCGCAATTCGTCGATCTGCTCGCCGGCTGGGCGAAGCAGTACCCGATCGTCAGCATCGAGGACGGCATGGCCGAAGGCGACTGGGATGGCTGGAAGCTGCTTACCGATGCGATCGGCGACCGCATCCAGGTGGTCGGTGACGACCTGTTCGTCACCAATCCGGCAATCTTCCGCGAAGGTATCGAGAAGCACATCGCCAACTCGATCCTGATCAAGGTCAACCAGATCGGCACGCTGTCCGAGACGCTGGAAGCAATCGCGATGGCGGACAAGGCGAAGTATTCGGCCGTGATCTCGCATCGCTCCGGCGAGACCGAGGACACCACCATTGCCGACATCGCGGTGGCCACCACCGCGACCCAGATCAAGACCGGCTCGCTGTGCCGCAGCGACCGCGTGGCCAAGTACAACCAGCTGCTGCGCATCGAGGAACAGCTTGGCGCCGCCGCGCGCTATGCCGGTCGCGATGCATTCCCCAACCTGACCCGCCTGCCGGGCTGAGCGGAGTCATCGGCTGCCCATGTTGCGTTGGATCGCCCTGATTCTGATCGTCATCCTGATCGGACTGCAGCTGAAGCTGTGGTCCGGCAACGGCAGCATGCGTGAGGTGGACAGCCTGCGCGTGGCGGTGAAGAAGCAGACCGACGAGAACGCCAAGTTGTTGCAGCGCAATCAGGCCGTCGGTGCCGATGTGCTCGATCTCAAGCATGGCGATCAGGCAGTCGAGGCACGCGCGCGCACCGAGCTGGGGCTGATCAAGCCGGGCGAGACCTTCTATCAGGTGGTCGAGCCGCCGGTGAACGCCGCCAGTGCGCCGCCTGCCACGTCTACCGGTTCACCATGAGCGCGCCGCGGGTGTGGTGTGTGGTGCCGGCAGCCGGGCGTGGCACGCGTGTCGGTGGAACCTGTCCCAAGCAGTACCTTCCATTGGCCGGACGCCCGCTGATCGAGCACACGCTGGAGCGGCTTGCCGCGCATCCGCAGATTGTCGGCCTGCTGGTAACGCTGGCAGCAACAGATCCGTACTGGCCGGGCATCACCTCGATCAATGGCAAGCCGGTGCTTGCCGCGACCGGTGGCGCCGAACGCTGTGATTCGGTACTGGCCGGCTTGAACGCGTTGCCGGAGACGGCAGGTGCCGACGATTTCGTGCTGGTGCACGATGCGGCGAGACCTTGCGTGCGGCTGGCCGATATCGGCCGATTGATCGAACTGGCCGGCGCAGCAGGAGGAGGCCTGCTGGGTGCGCCGTTACGCGACACGCTGAAGCGCGCGGATGCCGCCGGCCGCAGCGGGTTGACCGAGCCGCGCGACCAGCGCTGGCGCGCGTTCACGCCGCAGATGTTCCGGCGCGGGCCGCTGTCCGCAGCCTTGCGCGAGGCCGCGCGACGCGGGGTGAATCCCAGCGACGAGGCGATGGCGATGGAGCAGGCCGGTTTCGCGCCCTTGCTGGTCGAAGGGGCCGAGGACAATATCAAGGTGACCACGGCGGCGGATTTCGCGCTGGCCGAGTTCCTGCTCGCGAGGACGAATCCATGAGGACGAGCCCATGAGAGTTGGTAGCGGCTTCGACGTGCATGCCTTCGGTGACGGCGACCATGTCACGCTTGGCGGCGTGCGTGTGCCGCATCGTCGTGGCGTGGTCGCGCATTCGGACGGCGACGTGGTCATCCACGCGCTGTGCGATGCAATCTTCGGCGCACTGGCGCTGGGCGACATCGGCACGCACTTTCCGCCCAGCGACGAACGCTGGCGCCATGCCGACAGTCGCCAGTTCCTGCGTCACGCAGCGATGCTGATGGCGCAGCATGGTTATACGCTAGGCAATGCCGATGTCACGGTGATCTGCGAAGCGCCGAAGGTCGGCCCACACGCGCAGGCGATGCGCGAGAACCTCGCCGCCGATCTGGACAGCGAGATCGGTCGCATCAGCATCAAGGCCACCACCACTGAGCAGCTCGGCTTCACCGGCCGTGGCGAAGGTATCGCAGCGCAGGCCTGCGTCCTGCTCGAACGGGGCTGAGCGCTGCCGGCTCCCATCTGAATGCACCCATTTGAAGGCCGGTACCACTGGCGGAGTGTCATGTCCGAATCCGAACTTGCCGATGCCCCGTTGCCGTGGGCCCACGGCGCGCCACCGCTGCAGGCAAAGTTGCGCAGCACACCCGAGGATTTCGTGGTCGAGGAAATCCTGGGTTATGACGCCGACGGCGCAGGCGAGCATGCCTTGCTGTGGGTCGAGAAGCGTGGCGCGAACACCGACTGGGTCGCACGCGAACTGGCGAAATTCGCCGGCGTGTCGCCGGTGGCGGTGGGTTATGCCGGCCTGAAGGATCGTCATGCCGTCACCCGGCAGACGTTCTCGGTACAGCTGGCTGGCAAATCTGATCCGGACTGGTCGACGTTTCCGCACGCCGAAGTAAAGGTGCTGGCAGCGACCCGTCACTCGCGCAAGCTCAAGCGGGGCGCACTGCGCGGCAACCGTTTCGTGCTGGTGCTGCGCGAAGTGCAGGGTGATCGCGATGCCGCCGAACAGGTGCTGGGGCAGATCGCCACACGCGGCGTGCCGAATTACTACGGCGAGCAGCGCTTCGGTCGCGAGGGCGGCAACGTGGCGCAGGCGCGGGCGATGTTCGCCGGCCGTCGGGTGGAGCGTGACAAGCGGTCATTCCTGCTGTCAGCCGCACGTTCGCAGATCTTCAACAGCGTGCTGGCGGCGCGGGTCGAGGGCGATGCCTGGGATCAGCCGCTGGATGGCGAGATCTGGTCGCTGGCCGGCTCGCGTTCGTGGTTTGGGCCGGAGCCGTTTACCGAGGTGCTGGCCGAACGGCTGGCGCGTGCCGACATCCACCCTTCCGGTCCACTGTGGGGCCAGGGCGAGCCGCCGACGCAGGGTGAAGCCGGCGTGCTCGAGCGCGAGGTCGGCGCCGCCAGCGGCGATCTGGCTGAAGGGCTGGCCGCCGCGAGGATGGACCAGGAGCGTCGCCCCCTGCGATTGATGCCGAAGGATCTGAAGTGGCGCTGGCTGGAAGGCGATACGCTGGAACTGACGTTCGAGTTGCCGGCCGGGGCCTATGCCACGGTCGTGGTGCGCGAACTGGCGCAAGGCTGACGACCGGATCTTTGTGGGAGCGGTTCCAGCCGCGACGCTCTGCTCCATCGCTCGGAAGAAAAAGCGTCGCGACTGAAGTCGCTTGTATGTTTATCCACGGCGAGTCAGAAAGGGCTTGCCGGGGTGGAGGGACCTTAGTCGCATCTGGCCAGTGGCACAGACCGTGGGAGATATCGTCCCGCCCCTCAC
>JBOHYM010000049.1:0-36578 GCA_050737735.1 Rhodanobacter sp.
ATACCACCCTCAAGGCCGACGGCCTGTTCCAGAACCTGCAGGCGAAGCTGGAAGGCACCTATAACAGCATCACCGTGGCGCGCAACCGCTACGTACAGGCGGTGCAGGATTACAACTCGCTGATCCGCACCTTCCCGAACAACCTCACCGCGAAGATGTTCGGCTACACCGTGAAGCCGAATTTCAGCGTGGACAACGAGAAAGCGATTTCCACCGCACCGACCGTCGACTTCGGCACCAACGCCCCGGCACCTGCTGCTTCGGCGCACTGATGATGCCTCGGCGCCTGCCGCGCCTGCTGCTGCTCCTGGTGATGGCCTTGCTGTTGCCGGCATGGCTGCATGCGGCCGACGCGGTGCCGAAGCTGGCGCGTCACGTCACCGATCTCACCGGCACGCTGACCGCGGCGCAGGTGGATCAGCTGGACGCGCAACTGGTCGCGCTGGAGAAGGCCAAGGGCGCACAGCTGGTGGTGCTGATGGTCGGCACCACGGCGGGGCAGGACATCGACAGCTATTCGCTGGCGGTAGCCGAGGCGAACAAGCTCGGCCGCAAGGGCATCGACGACGGCGTGTTCCTGCTGATCGTCAAGAACGACCGCAACGTGCGCATCGAAGTGGGCTACGGCCTGGAAGGCGCGATACCCGATGCGGCCTGCGCGCGCATCATCCGCGAGTACATCGCGCCGAAATTCCGCACCGGCGATTATTTCGGCGGTATCAGCGACGCGGTGGGTGCGCTGACCCAGTTGATCAATGGCGAGGCGTTGCCGCCGCCGGTGCAGGGCGCACCCAGCACGGAGCATTCGGGCCCGGGCCTGCAGAACAGTCTGATGATCGGCCTGTTCGTGGCGCTGTTCCTGCGCGGCATGCTCGGCCGGACCCCTGCCTGGGTGCGCACGCCGCTGGGTGCCGTGCTGACCGGCGGCCTGCTGTGGCTGCTGGTCTCAATGGGCGCCGGCATCCTTGGTGCGTTGATCGGCGGCGTGCTGATGATCCTGCCTGGCGGCGCTGGGCGCTCGATCGGCGGCGGTGGCTGGGGTGGTTTTGGCGGTGGCGGAGGCTTCGGTGGCGGTGGCGGCGGTTTCAGCGGAGGCGGCGGCAGCTTCGGCGGCGGCGGTGCCTCGGGGAGCTGGTGATGGCACGCATCCAGCGAGTGCTGTCAAACCTGTTCGGCGGCTGGTTCCAGTTGCATCGCCGCTTTCCCGCCGCGCTGCTGGACGAGATGACCGCGGCGATTGCCACCGGCGAGCGCAGCCATCGGGGCGAGGTCTGTTTCGCGCTTGAAGCCCGGCTGGCCCCGCTGGCGGTGCTGGAAGGCCTTGATGCGGCTACTCGTGCGCGACAGGTGTTCGGCCAGCTGCGCGTGTGGGATACCGAGCACAACAGCGGCGTGCTGTTCTACGTGCTGATGGCCGAGCACTGCATCGAGATCGTCGCCGACCGCGGCATCGCCGCGCAGGTCACGACGGCCGAATGGGAGGCAATCTGCGCGCGCATGCGCGACTGTTACGCACGCGGGCAGTGGCGCGAGGGCAGCCTCGAAGGCATCGCCGCCGCGCATGCGCTGTTGACCCGGCATTTCCCCGGCAACGACAAGGCCAACCCGGACGAACTGCCGGACCGGCCAGTGCTGCTCTGAACAGAAATCAATCCCGTACTGCGTTGAATGCCGGTTGCGGGTAATGATGTTGTCGCCCAGGGTGACATCTTCCCGGTGCCACCATTGGGTGTCGAGCTATTTCCAGTGACGCCCCTGGATGATGTTTCCATGCGCGGGACAGGCAAAAAAAACGGGGCCGGCAAAAGCCGGCCCCGAGTTGTCGACCAAGGCCGATATGGTTATCAGAAGTTGTAATTGACGCCGACGTAGTAGCTACGGCCGAGGGCGTCGTACATGCCGGCACCTTCACTGCCGACACCAAACACGTTGACCGGCGGATTGCGGTCGAACACGTTGGTGATACCCGCATACGCCTGCAAACCGCTGTTGCCGAAGGTGTAGCTGACCTTGGCATCGTTGAAGAAACCTGCGCCATAGCGGATCGGCGTGGTCGAGGTCGGGTTGGAGTGGTAGCTCTCGTTGCTGACGCGCAACATCGACGAGAAGTAACGGGTGTTCCAGTTGAGCATCCAGTTGTTCAGCGTGTAGGTGGCGCGCAGCGAAGCCTTCCACTTCGGGAAGCCGAACGTGCCGTTGTCCTGGATCGACTCGTTCTTGTCGTCCTGGAACGGATACTCGGTGAACGCGATCACCTTGGTGGCGTCCACGTTCCAGCGCATGGTGCCGGCGCCCAGGGCATGCGTGTAGTACGCACCGATGTCGACGCCCGAGGTCTTCAGTGCCGAGATGTTCTGCACGATCGACTGGACGTAGTTGATCTCATGGTCTGCAGCGCGCGTTACGTTGCTGCAGTAGATGTTGCCGATGCCGCTGGGCGTATCCACGCAACGATCGGCGGTATCCTGGCCGCTGATGGAGCTGATCGCGTTGGTCAGCTTGATGTTCCAGTAGTCCAGGGTCACACCGAAGCCGTCGATGAACTGTGGCGTGAACACCAGGCCGCTGGTCCAGGTGCGTCCCTGTTCCGGTTTCAGGTTCGGGTTGCTGCCCGAGATACCCTGCACCGTGGTGGTACGGGTCGACTGCCAGCCGGCCGGCACGCCGAGCGCGGCGCAGTTGGCGGCACGCACCGCCGGATCCGCACCGTTCTTCAGCTGGTTCACCGAGCATGGATCGGTGATGGTGAAGAAGTTCTGCGACTGGCCGCTGTAGAGCTCGTCGATGTTCGGTGCGCGTACGGCACTGGACACCGTGCCACGCAGACGGATGTTGTCATCGAAGGCCCAGTCCAGGCCCCAGCGCCAGGCCTTGGTGTGGCCGATGGTGCTGTAGTCGGAGAAACGCACGGCGGCGTCGAAGGTCAGGTTCTTCGCGAAGCTGCGGTTGGACAACAGCGGCATCGCGGTTTCGATATAGCCTTCCTTCACGTCATACGCGCCACCCGAGCTCGGGATCGCGTTGAGGAAGGTCAGTCCGGCGATGTCCAACGGGTCGTTGTCCTGACGGCTGGTTTCGCGGCGGAACTCGACGCCACCGACGAGGCTGGCGGCACCGGCGTCGCCAGGCATTTCGAACAGGTTGTTGTTGGTGACCGTGCCGCCGCCGACGAACTGGGTCAGCTTGGATTTGGTCGTGGTGGTGGTGTTGAACCACTGCGCGGCGGCCGAGTTGATCGCACCGGCGCCGAACAGGCTGGTTGGGACGCAGCCGCCCACCAGGCTCTGGTCCAGCACGGTGCCGCTAGCTGTATTGGCCGAGTTCGGATCCAGCGTCGAACGGCACACGATGTTGCCATTGCTGTCCTTCACCGCGTCGATCGAGGCGTTGAAGCGATCAACAATGCGATTGTTGAGGTTATGGCGCGTTTCGCGGGTCTCGCCATAGTTCACCGAGGCGTCGTATTCCCAGTCGCCAGTGATGACGCCGGTGGCCCCGAACACGGCACGCGCGGTGTCGCGCTTGGTGTCTTCACCACGACGGCCAGCGTCCGTGTCGAAACGCGCCAAGGTGACCGACTTGAGGTTGTTGGCATCCATCAGCGCCGCCATGCTGGGCGTGATGTAGGCATTGTCACGCGCGATCACGTAGGGCGCATGGCTGGGGCTGGAGAACGCCGGCTGGCTGTACTTCTTCACGTCGACGTGGTTGTAGGTGCCTTCGGCGTACAGGCGCTGTTCCGGCGTGATGTCGAAGGAGGCGACTGCGCTCAGCGTGGTGCGACCATAACGCGGCTGCAGCTGGGAGACCGAGTTGAGGTTGAGGTAGTCGCAATCCTGGCAACGGCCGGCGTTGTCGTAGATGCCGTCGAAGCGCTGCGGGCGCACGCTGCCGTCCGGGTTGAAGATGTAGCGCTTGCCGATGTCGGTGGAGCTACCCAGCGAGAACGTGCCGGCTTCCGAGTTGGTATAGCCGCCAGCGTTGTTGAACAGTGCCGTGTCGGTCGGGCCGTTCGGCGTCTTGATCGCGGCGTAGGACTTCTTGCCGAAGCGGTCGCGGAATTCCAGCGAATCCTGGTTGCTGTGCTCCACCGACACGGCGACATTGCCGCGGTCCTCGGCGAAGTTGATGCCGCCAGTCAGCGAGAGCAGCTCCTTGTTGAAGCCGCCGTGCTCGGAGCTGCCGAACTGCGCATGCAGGTTGGCACCCTGGTAATTCTTCTTGAGGATGAAGTTGACCACGCCGGTCACTGCATCCGCGCCATACACCGCCGAAGCACCGCCGGTGATGATTTCCACGCGCTCGATCCAGTCGGCCGGGATCATGTTCACGTCGACGGCAGTACTGCCCGCGGTCGCGCCAACGAAACGGCGACCGTTGACCAGCACCAGGGTGCGGTCCGTGCCGAGGTTGCGCAGATCCTGCGCCTGCACGCCGGCGGTGCCGATGTAGCGGGTCGAGTTACCCATGGTGAACGTGGTGGCGAGCTGCGGGATCGTGGTCATCACGTCGCCGATGTTGGTCGCGCCGGTGGCCTTGATGTCGGCAGCGGTGAGTACGCTCACCGGTGTGGGCGAAAACACGTTCGGATTCGAGATGCGGCTGCCGGTTACCGTGACGGTATCGAGCTGCTTGGCCTTGTCGGTGTCCTGGGTGGTATTCGCGTCCTGTGCGAAAGCCGTCCACGCCTGCAGCATCAACGCTGCGGCGACGGCAGTAGCGAGCATGGTTTTCTGTTTCATGGGTTGCGGGAAACTCCAGACAAAAACAGCCGTAGGCCGGCTTGCGCAGCCGGTCGCTTGGGCATTTGGGACGGCGCGCCTTGCCTGGGGAAGGCTTGCGCACCACGGCATCGTCGGGCTCGGGGGAGAGACGATGTAACGCCGACGTTAAGTCAAAACATCATCGTATCGCAAGTAAATACGTCAAGAATTTGCGAAATTGAGAGAAGATTGCGACCTGTCGCCCTGCTGCTGCCATGGACGTCGCAAGAACACAACTGCCGGAATGCAGGCGCCTGCGCACTGCTGTCCGGAATAAATCCCACCTCACCCCATCCTCGTCATGCCGGCGCAGGCCGGCATCGCTCCCCGTGGCATGACAACGCAGCCATGCGGTGAATTTAGCAAGTGAGGGCGGCGTGCCAACGTTCGGCCATCCACGGGCCGCCTGGCGCCGTGTGCAACAGCGATGCCGGCCTGCGCCGGCATGACGGATATTCGCGGGCAGGTTGACAGGTCGCCTTATGCCAGTGCGTCCATGGACAACCGGCCATGACGCGTGCTCCCTGGTGCCACAATTATCAAGGTGGTATCTGCGGGTACCTGGCGGTGGATCGAAAGAGAAGGCATTCACGACCGGCTACACTTGGGGATTGCAAAAATTCACCAGGCCGCCATGTCCCAGCCTTTCGTCGTTGACCTCAACCCGGTTGCCTTCCATCTCGGCCCCATCCAGGTGCACTGGTATGGGCTGATGTACCTGCTCGGGTTCCTCAGCGTGGCCTTGCTCGGCGAATACCGGCGGCGGCACGGGCGTTTGCCGGTCAGCCGCGATGCGCTGGGCGACCTGTTCTTCTACGGCATGATGGGCGTGATCGTCGGCGGCCGCGTCTGGTACATGCTGTTCTACTACGCCGGTGGCATCCGCTGGATCTGGACCGAGCCGCTGGCCCTGTTTCAGGTCTGGGACGGCGGCATGAGTTTCCATGGCGGCATGCTCGGCGTGCTGGCCGCGGTCTGGTGGTGGTCGCGCCGACATCGGCTGCATTTTTTCGACACGGTGGACTTTGTCGCGCCGCTGGTGCCGATCGGGCTGGGCCTGGGCCGGCTGGGCAATTTCATCAACGGCGAACTGTGGGGCAAGCCCACCGCACAGGCGTGGGGCATGATTTTTCCGAACGCGCGTACCGATGACATGGCCTACGTCGACAGCCACCCGGCGTGGTTGCCGCAGCTGCAGCAGTTTGGCGGCCTGCCGCGTCACCCGTCGCAGTTGTACGAACTGGCGCTCGAAGGTGTCGTGATGTTTGCCGTGCTGTGGCTGGTGTCGATGAAGCCGCGGCCGCGCTATCTAGTGTCGGGCTTGTTCGCGCTGATGTATGGCTGCTTCCGCATCGCGGTGGAATTCGTGCGGCTGCCCGATCCGCAACTGGGCTATCTCGCGTTCGGCTGGGTGACGATGGGGCAGTTGCAGTCGTTGCCGATGATCGTGATCGGCCTGTGGCTGCTCGCCCTGGCGCGTCGCGCGCCGACCCTGCCGCTCGCAAAGGTGTAGGAACCGACCCCGTGTGCGATGCGTTTGCATCGTAGGGCGGGCACCGCCCGCCGCCCTGCCTGGGGATGCACAAAAGCCGGCGGGCAATGCCCGCCCTACCAAAACAGCGCGTTCAGCGCTGGTCATCTTGCGGGGCATCGCCATCACGTAGGGCGGGCACTGCCCGCCGCCCTTGGCCGTGGCGCGTCGAGGAGTCACGGCTGATGCCCGCCCGGCGAAACCGAAACAAAAGCCATCGCGCACAGGCTAGGCCCCCTTTTGTGGGGTGCGCTCCTACCGGCTAGAATTTGCTGATGCGCGCCTACCTCGACCTTCTACGTCACGTCTTCGACCACGGTACCGCCAAGACCGACCGCACCGGCACCGGCACGCGCAGCGTATTCGGCTGGCAGTTGCGTTTCGATCTGGCTGAAGGTTTTCCGCTGGTCACCACCAAGAAGCTGCACCTGAAATCCATCGTGCACGAGCTGATCTGGTTCCTGCGCGGCGATACCAACATCGCCTATCTGAAGGAACACGGCGTGCGGATCTGGGACGAGTGGGCGGACGCGAATGGCGACCTCGGCCCGGTCTACGGCCAACAGTGGCGTGCGTGGCCGACCGCCGACGGTGGCGTGGTCGACCAGATCCGCTGGGTGGTCGAGGAGATCCAGCGCAATCCCGATTCACGCCGGCTGATCGTCAGCGCATGGAACGTCGGCGAGCTGCCGAAGATGGCGTTGATGCCGTGCCACAGCCTGTTCCAGTTCTACGTGGCGGACGGCAAGCTGAGTTGCCAGTTGTACCAGCGCTCCGGCGACATCTTCCTCGGCGTGCCGTTCAACATCGCCAGCTATGCGTTGCTTACCCACATGGTGGCGCAGGTATGCGGGCTTGGCGTCGGCGATTTCGTGCACACGCTGGGCGATGCGCATCTGTACAACAACCACCTCGAACAGGCGCGGTTGCAATTGACGCGCGAACCCCGGCCGCTGCCGCGTCTGCAACTCAATCCCGATGTGCACTCGATCTTCGACTTCCGTTATGAGGACGTCGCGATCGAAGACTATGCACCGCATCCGGCGATCAAGGCCGAGGTGGCCGTGTAGGTGAAGCCCGTGCGAATCGCATCGCACAGCTTCAGCTGCTGCCGTGCCATCGCAAAAAATTGCCACCGGTCCAGGGTGCGCACAAGCCGCTGCCAACCCGTCACAGGCACCGCCGGGTGTGCTGCATCCTGCTAAGATTCGACGCAATCGGCAGCGCGATCCGGATGCGCGGGCCACTCCATCGAACACGTTCCAAGGATTGCACATGGCCATTTCGCTGATTGCTGCACTCGATGAAAACTTCGCGATCGGACGCAAGGGGCAACTGCCCTGGCACCTGCCCGATGACCTGCGCTGGTTCAAGCAGCTGACCGTCGGCAAAAATGTGCTGATGGGCTACAACACGGCGGTATCGATCGGCCGCGCGCTGCCGGATCGCACCAACCTGGTACTGTCGCGCCGGCACGAAGCGCCGTTTCCCGGCCAGATCACCGTGCGCTCGGTGGAGGAGGCGCAAGCCCGCACCGATAACACCGGCCTGATCGTGATCGGCGGCGGTCAGGTGTTTTCCGAAGCCTTGTCGCGTGCGCGACGCATGTACCTGACCTGGGTCGGTGCCGCGATCGATGGTGCCGACGCGTTCTTCCCCGGCGTGCATTTCAGCGATTGGGTCGAGGTCTCCCGCGTACACCACAAGGCCGATGCCGAGCACGCCTACGACTTCGACATGGTCGAATACCTGCGCAACAGCTGATGCCTGCGCCCACCGCGCCAAAGCCGGTGGTCACCCACGTGATGGCTGGCGTCATGCTCGACGCCGAGGGACGCGTGCTGCTGGCGCAGCGGCCGCCCGGCAAGCACCTGGCCGGTCTGTGGGAATTTCCCGGAGGCAAG
Source organism: Rhodanobacter sp. (assembly GCA_050737735.1). Classification (GTDB taxonomy): domain Bacteria; phylum Pseudomonadota; class Gammaproteobacteria; order Xanthomonadales; family Rhodanobacteraceae; genus Rhodanobacter. The sequence goes on from JBOHYM010000049.1 coordinate 8,199, forward strand.
CTCGAGCCCGGTGAGCAGCCGCTGGCGGCGCTGGCGCGCGAGCTGCACGAGGAACTGGGCATCACCGTGCAACGTGCCGAACCGCTGATCCGGGTGCCCTGCCATTACCCCGACCGCGAACTGCTGCTGGACACGTGGCGGATCGAGCAATGGAAAGATACGCCGCAATCGCGCGAAGGCCAGGCGTTGCAGTGGCTGCCGCCCGCTGAAGTCGACCCGGCCATTCTCACCCTGGCCGACCGCGCGATCCTGCAGGCACTCCGCTTGCCTGCGCGTTATCCGATCACCCCGGCGGACATATCGCCGGATCAGCGCGGCCCGTGGTTTGAACGGATCGGTCGAGCGATCGAGCGGGGCGAGCCGATACTGCAATTGCGCCTACCGCTGTGGCCGCGTGAACTCGTGCGCGAGCTGGCCAGCGTCCTGCTGCCGCTGGCGCGACGGCACGGCACGCAACTGCTGCTCAACGGCGACGTCGACGGCGCGCGCAACCTGGGTGTCGGCGTGCACCTGAAGAGTGCACAGTTGTCCGCGTTGTCCGGGCGGCCGCTGCCGTTGCAGCAACTGGTCTGCGCCAGCTGCCACGACGCGCTGCAGCTGGCGCAGGCGTCCCGCCTCGGCGTGGACTTCGCCACGCTGTCGCCGGTCGCCGGCACCCCCAGCCATCCGCTGATGCCTCCACTGGGCTGGCCCAGATTCCAGCTGCTGGCCGAAGCCGCTTCGTTGCCGGTCTATGCACTAGGCGGCACCGCCCCCGCACAGATCACCCACGCCCGCCAGCACAGCGCGCAGGGCGTCGCCGGCATCCGCGAATTCTGGCTCGCGTAAAGCACCCCACATCGGTCCGTGTAAAAGCGCGTCGTAGGGCGGGCACTGCCCGCCGGCTCTTGGCTTCTGATGGTTGCGAAGCGCGCCGAAGACGGCGGGCAGTGCCCGCTCTACGAAGCGTGGCGTGCGGATATCGCGCCAACGTGCTGCAGATGTCGTAGGGCGGGCAGTGCCCGCCAGCTCTTGGCTTTTGGTGGTTGCGAAGCGCGGCAAAAGCAGTGCTATTCACCAAACACTCTGCCAGGCGCACCGAGTGGTTCGTGATCGCCCCAATCAGCAGCGTAAATGCCTTGTCGTACGCAACGATGGAAACTTGAATGGCGCCAATCGATCACCCGTGCGACATGCCCGTGTTTGACCGGGTTGTAATGCAGGTAATCCATGTGCGCCGCGAAGTCGTCTTCGTCGCGGATCAGGTGCTCCCAGAATCGCGGTTGCCATAGCCCACCATCGTGCCGCGGCGTGGACGTATGAGCGATACCGCAACGACGAGTGAAACCTGTCTTGATCCGCCCCCATCGCGTGGAAAAGTCAAAGTCGTGGACGGGGAGGGTCCAGATGGCGTGCATATGCTCGGGCATGACCACCCATGCATCGATCGAGAACGGCATCTGCCGACGTGCCTCGGCCACGCTTTGGCGCAATGCCGTAACAGCGTCGACCGTAGCAAGCAGGGGACGCCGCCGTGCCGTCACCACGGTGAAGAAGTAAGTCGCTCCGGCATTCCTTGCGCGGCGATAATTCGGCATGCACCGATGGTAACAAGTCCCGGTGCCCGCAAAACAGTTGTCGCGCCCGGCCATCGTGCCGCGAATGTAGGGCGGGCACTGCCCGCCGGCCTTTGGCTTTTGATGGATACGAAGCGTGGCAGAAGCGGCGGGGAGTGCCCGCCCTACGAAGCGTGGCGTGCGGACTGTAGGGCGGGCACTGCCCGCCGGCCTTTGGCTTTTGATGGGTACGAAACGTGGCAGAAGCGGCGGGCGGTGCCCGCCCTACGAAGCCAGTGCGAGGTAGCGGTGGTGCAGTTCGGCGACGGCCTGGTCGAGCAGGGCTTCGTTGCCGCTGTTCTCGATCACGTCGTCGGCCAGTGCCAGTCGTTTGGCACGGCTGGCCTGGCTGGCCAGCATGCGCCGGGCCAGGGTCTCGTCGAGGCCGTCGCGGGCGACCAGTCGCGCCAGTTGCACCGACTCGGGCACGTCGACCAGCAGCACGCGGTCGACCCAGCGATAGTGCTCGATATTTTCCGCCAGCAGCGGAATCGCCAGCAGGCAATACGGCCCGCGTTCGGCCAGCGCCCGATCGCGCAACCACTGGCGCACCAGCGGATGGATGATCGCCTCCAGCTGCTGCCGCGCCTTCGGATCGGCAAAAACACGCTGCCGCATCGCCGGACGATCGAGCCGGCCCGAGGCATCGAGTACGTCGGTACCGAACGTCTTGACGACGACAGCCAATCCGGGCGTCCCCGGCTCGATCACGTCGCGGGCGGCCACGTCTGCATCATGCATGTGTACGCCGAGTGCCTCGAAGCGCCGTGCCACGGCCGTCTTGCCGGCAGCAACACCACCGGTCAGCGCGACGATCATGGCGTGCCGTCGTTTGCTCATCGCATCCCGGTCAGGTGCATGTAGCCCTGCAACAAATCGGGGCCGGCCACGAACCAGACCCAGCCGGCGGCAGCGATGAACGGGCCGAACGGCATCGGCACCTCGCGCTGGTGCCGACGTAACGCGATCAGGCTGCCGCCGACCAGGGCACCGATCAGCGAGGACAGCAGGATGATCGGCAGCAGCGCCACCGGCCCCATCCAAGCGCCTAGCGCGGCGAGTAGCTTGAAGTCACCGTAACCCATGCCCTCCTTGCCGGTGAGCAGCTTGAACACCCAGTACACGCTCCACAGGCTCAGGTAACCGATGGCCGCACCGAGGATGGCCGCAGGTGCGCTGACGAACATTGGCAGCAGCGCCAGCAGCAGGCCGAGCCACAGCAGCGGAAAGGTCAGCTGGTCGGGCAGCAGCTGGGTGCGGAAGTCGATGCCGGACAGTGCGATCAGGGTCCAGGTCAGCAGCAGCCCCGCCAGCGCCATCCACGACGGGCCGAACTTCCACACGATCACCGCACTCAGCACGCCGCTGAGCAGTTCCACCAGCGGGTACTGGATCGAGATGCGGGTCTGGCAGTAACGGCAGCGTCCGCGCAACAGCAGCCAGCCGAACAGCGGGATGTTGTCCAGCGCCGACAACGGATGCTTGCAGTGCGGGCAATGCGAGGGCTCGCGCACGATGCCCGGCGGCAGCGGCGTGGTGTCGGCCTCCAGCTCCAGCACGTCGCGTGCTTCCTGTCGCCATGCCGCTGCCATGCGTTCGGGTAGCCGCAGGATCACCACGTTGAGAAAGCTGCCCACCACTAGGCCGAGCACACCGGCAAAGGCGATCCACAGGGTAAATGGGAGGTCGGGCATGCGTCAGCCTTTTAAAGCCCCTCTCCCATCGGGAGAGGGGTTGGGGAGAGGGTACGGTCCCGCGCAATACTCAAGATCGCCTCAAGCACTGCCGCGGTTTCCTGCAGTACCTGATTGTCCCAGAATCTCAGGACAAGCAAACCTTGGCGTTCGAGCGCATGTGTCCGCGTGCTGTCGACTTCTTCGCTGTGTTGCGAACCATCGAGCTCGATGGTCAGCCGAAGTTCGTCGCAGTAAAAGTCCACAACATATGGTGGCAATGGATGCTGGCGGCGGAATTTGAAACCGCCCAAGCGCCGGGCGCGCAAGTGGTACCAGAGCTTGAGTTCAGCATCGGTACTGGTGGTGCGCAGCGTCTTGGCTGTGGTCAGGGTGCGGGTGGGGAGGGGCGGTTTGTGAATCATCGCTTCGGGCGAACCCTCTCCCCAACCCCCTCCCGATGGGAGAGGGGCTCTTTTGTGTTTGCTCTAGAACGTGCCGGCGAGTTTGAAGATCGGCAGGTACAGCGCGATCACGATGCCGCCGACCAGAGTGCCCAGTACCACCATGATGATCGGTTCGAGCAGGGTGGACAGGGTGTCGACGGCGTTGCTGACCTCTTCTTCGTAGAACTCGGCCACCTTGAACAGCATGTTGTCCAGTGAGCCGGACTCCTCGCCGATCGCGGTCATCTGCACCACCATGTTGGGGAACAGGCCAGTCTGTTTCATCGCCAGCTGCAGTTGGTGGCCCACCGCGATGTCGTCGCGCATCTGCTTCACGGCATCGCCATAGACCACACTGCCGGTGGCGCCGGCCACTGCATCCAGTGCCTCCACCAGCGGCACGCCGGCACGGAAGGTGACGCCGAGCGTGCGGGCGAAGCGGGCGATTGCCGAGTTGCGCACGATATTGCCCATCACCGGCATCTTCAGCGCCACCCGGTCGAGGAAATGGGCAAACTTTGCTGAGCGCTTCTTCGCGATGATCAACGCGACGATGCTGCCGACAATAATGCCAACCACCAACCACCAATAGCTCTGCATGAAGGTGGAGGCACTGACCAGAAACTGGGTCGGGGCCGGGAGCTGCGCACCCGCATCCGCGAAGGTCTTGGCGAACACCGGCACCACGAACAGCAACATGATCAGGATGACGATGAACACCACCGCCAGCACCATCATCGGATAGAACAGGGCCTTCTTGATCTTCTTCTTGATCGCTTCCGTGCGCTCCTTGTAGGTCGCGACGGTGTCCAGCACGGTATCCAGCACACCGGAGGTTTCACCGGCATGCACCAGGTTGCAGTACAACTCGTCGAACTGCACCGGATAGCGGCCCAGCGCCTCATGCAGCGCGGCACCGCCTTCGATGTTCTGCTTCACATCCAGCAGGATGTTCTTGAAGCGGACGTTCTTCTGGCCATCGGCGATGATGTCGAACGACTGCACCATTGGCACGCCGGAGGCCATCATGGTGGCGATCTGGCGGCTGAAGATGGCGACATCGCCTGGCTTGACTGTACTGCCGGTGGCACCGAACAGGGGTTTGGCCCGTTCCCGCACGGTCTGCGGGTTCATGCCCTGGCGGCGCAGTTCGGCCTTGACCAGCGAAGCATTCTTCGCCGGCATGTCGCCCTTCATGCGCTTGCCGCGCTTGTCCAGCGCGACCCATTCGTAGACGGTCAGGCGGCTGACTTCGGCGCGCTGGGCACCAAGCACCTGAGCCTTGTTTAGGTTTGCCTTTGCATTTGCGGTAGCCGTGGCCATGCGCATCCTCCCCCGTGGTTCAGTCCAGACCCGCCCAAGTCGGCGGCTGACAAATCTCGTGCAGCTTATGTTATTTCGGTGGTGTCAAACCGTGGCGCCGGGCGCAAGTTCAATGTTACGGGCGTCTCGGTTTCAGCGGATCATTCCTTGGTCACCCGGTCGATCTCGGTCAGGCTGGTCAGCCCCTGCTTCACCTTGAGCAGGGCCGACGCGCGCAGATCGTTGATGCCTGCAGCCTTGGCCACTTCGGCGATCTGCAGCGCGTTGCCGCCCTTCAGGATGATCTTCTGGATATCTTCCAGCATCGGCATCACCTGATAGATGCCTACGCGGCCCTTGTAGCCCTCGTTGCAGTTGTCACAACCGCCGGCTTCGTAAACGGTCAAACCGGCATCGATGTCGGCTTGGCTGAAGCCTGCTGCAAGCAGGACTTCCGGCGGCAGGCTCATCGGCTTCTTGCACTCGTGCAGCCGGCGCGCCAGGCGCTGGGCGATGATCAAGGTCACCGACGAGGTGATGTTGTATGGCGCGATGCCCATGTTCATCAGGCGCGAGATGGTCTGCGCGGCATCGTTGGTATGCAGGGTGGACAGCACCATGTGGCCGGTCTGCGCGGCCTTGATCGCGATCTCGGCGGTTTCCAGGTCGCGGATCTCGCCGACCATGATCACGTCCGGATCCTGGCGCAGGAACGAACGCAGTGCGCTGGCAAACGTCATGCCGCGCTTCACGTTCTGCTGCACCTGGTTGATGCCCTCGACGCGGATTTCCACCGGGTCCTCCACCGTCGAGATATTCCGTTCCGCGGTGTTGAGCATGTTCAGGCCGGTATACAACGACACCGTCTTGCCCGAGCCGGTGGGGCCGGTGACCAGCACCATGCCGTACGGCTTGTGGATGGCGTCGATGTACAGTTTTTGCTGCTCCGGCTCGTAGCCGAGTTTCTCGATGCCGATCTTGGCTGACGAGCCATCCAGGATACGCAGCACGATCTTCTCGCCGAACAGCGTCGGCAGCGAACTCACGCGAAAGTCGATCGCGCGGGTCTTGGACAGGTTGAGCTTGATGCGACCATCCTGTGGGACACGCTTCTCGGCAATATCCAGCTGCGCCATCACCTTAATGCGCGAGGAGATGCGGTTCGCCATCTTCATCGGCGGGCTGGCCACCGCCTTCAACATGCCGTCCATGCGCAGGCGCACCCGGTACTGGGTCTCGAACGGTTCAAAGTGGATATCCGATGCGCCACGGCGGATCGCATCGACCAGGATCTTGTTGACAAACTTCACCACCGGCGCGTCGTCCATCGCATTCGCGTCAATGCCGGACGACTCGGCCTCGTCGTCGCCACCCTCCAGCTCCAGGCCGTCCAGGTCACCACCACCCATGTCGGGCATGGTGTCGCGCATGCTGTTGAGCAAGCTGTCGATCACCCGCAACAGCGGACTACGCTCGACCAGGATCGGTTCCACCATGCAATTGGAATGGAACTTGATCTCGTCCAGCGCATGCGACTGCATCGGATCCGCGATGCCGACAAACAGCCGCTTGCCGCGCCGGAACAGCGGCAGCGCCTGGTGCTTGGTGATCAGCGCCTCGCTGATCAGGTTCATCGGCATGGTCGCGGTATTCAGCGAGGTCACGTCCATCATCGGCATGCCGAACTCGGCCGAGGCGATCTGTGTCAACCGGGCGCCGTCGATCAGGTTCTGATCCAGCAGCCACGCCGTGAGGGTGACCTTGTGCTGGGTGCTTTCGACCATGGCCTTGTGTACGTCGGCCTCGGGCAGCACACCCTCGGATACCAGCCGGCGCGCCATGCCGGACAAACCTGCGAGCGACGGTTGCAATTGAGATGACATAACCAGATTCGACCTTGCCCCTGTATGTAGTTGAATCTACCGCAGTCTCGCTGTCGGGTCACCTTTTGCCTGCAATCTGAACCGGCCGTATGCTGCAGGGCACAAATCCAACCCGCCACCGATCCATACCACACCCTTGTGGAGTCGCCATGGTGGGGGCAACTTCAGCGCGACGCGGTTGCCCGCAGTGAAGCTAGAGCGGTCGGGGCTGAAGCCCCTCCCACAGGATGGCGGTGTGCACGAGATGCCTTTGTGGGAGTGACTTCAGTCACGACGCTCTTTAACTTGCAGTGAAGCCAGGGGCGTCGGGGCTGAAGCCCCTCCCCCAGGCTGGTGGTGTGCACCAGATGCCCTTGTGGGAGTGACTTCAGTCACGACGCTCTTGCTTGCAATGAAGCCAGGAATGTTGAGCCTGAACAGACCTCATCCCCTGTGGCGCCGCCGCACGCAAAACACCAACCCGCCAGCCAACCACCACCATGGCTTCACGCTATGATTCCCCTTCACTTGGGGAACCACTTTTGAGCCGCCTAAGCATCATCCTGCCCGCCAAGAACGAGGCGCCCGCATTGGCCGCACTGCTACCGCGCCTGCGCACCGCCCATCCCGATGCCGAGATCATCGTGGTCGACGACGGCTCCACCGACGATACCCGCAGCATCTGCAAAAACAGCGACGTGACCTGCCTGTCCTCGCCGTATTCGATGGGCAACGGTGCGGCGATCAAGCGCGGCGCGCGTGCCGCCACTGGTGACATCCTCGTCTTCATGGATGGCGACGGCCAGCATGACCCGGCCGACATCGCGCGCCTGCTCGAAAAGTTGGAGCAGGGCTACGACATGGTGGTCGGCGCCCGCAACTGGAGCAGCCAGGCGGGGGTGGGGCGCGGTGTCGCCAATACCATCTACAACTGGCTCGCTACACGCATGACCGGGCATGAAGTGATGGATCTCACCTCTGGCTACCGCGCCGTACGCACCGACCAATTCCGTGAGTTCCTGCACCTGCTGCCCAACGGATTCTCCTACCCCACCACTAGCACCATGGCATTTTTCCGCAGCGCGTATCCGGTGGCTTATGTGCCGATCAGAGCGGCACAGCGCGTGGGCAAGAGCCACATCAAGCCGCTGAAAGACGGCGTGCGGTTCTTGTTGATTATTTTCAAGATCGCGACGTTGTACTCGCCATTGAAGTTGTTTGCACCGGCGAGTGCGCTGTTTTTCTTGGCGGGGTGCGTCAACTACGCGCGGACGTTCTTCGTGGATGGACGGCTGACGAACATGAGTACGTTGATGTGGAGCGCGGCAGTGATCGTTTTCCTGATCGGATTGGTTTCCGAGCAGATCACTTCGTTGATCTACCGGCGCGATGCTTAGCCTGATCTGCTTGATTCGGTCATGAGAAAATTGCGCTTGCTTGCATTGACGACGTCATATCCGTTGCGCCCGGGCAGTTCCGCTGGCGTATTCGTCCAAAGTCTTTATCGGCACCTGTCAGTCGGATGCACGGTCGACGTAGTCTGCCCCGCCGATTCGAAACCCGTGAAGGCGACATTTGACGATGGCGCGGCACTGGGCATTCGCGTTCATGCGGTGCGTTATGCCCCCAGGCTGTGGCGCACGTTGGCCCAGGAGTCTGGTGGAGTCGTGACGGGCTTGCGGCGCTCGCCATGGCAGGTATTGTTGCTGCCAGGATTGCTGCTCGGGTTGTTTTGGCGCTGCCTGCTGTGCGCGGGTGATACGGATTTGATCCATGCCAACTGGTCTGTATGTGGGGCCATGGCGGGCATCGTCGGGCGTTTGCGGAGAAAGCCCGTGATCACGACATTGCGCGGCAGCGACGTAGCGCGCGCGACACGTTCGTGGTTGGATCGAATGATCCTCGGCTTGGCCGTGCGCAACAGTCGGATCGTGATATGTGTTTCGGAGGCGATGGCCGAGCGGCTGCGTGCGCAATTCCCGCGCCGTACTGCCGACATCCATGCGTGCCTCAACGGCGCCGATGAAACATTCTTCCGGATCGACAGGGCGGTTTCCGGCGACACGGGCTTGCGGGTGCTGGCGGTGGGCAACCTGATTCGGCTGAAGGGCTTCGATGTGTTGATCGAGGCTGTCGCGCGTGCGCGTCATCGCGAGCGAATGCATGTAAGCATCGTCGGCGGTGGGCCCGAGCGGGAGCCGTTGCTCGCTCAGGTGGCATCCTGTGGCGTGTCTTCCTGTTTCACGTTTGTCGGAACCGTGCCCGCAACCGAGATGCCGAAACGCATTTCCGAAGCGGATGTGTTCGTTCTTTGCAGTCGTTCGGAAGGTCGGCCCAATGTTGTCGTGGAAGCGTTGGCTGGTGGTTTGCCGGTCATTTCCACTGATCTGGAGGGTGTGCAGGGAATGGTCAACAACGGAGACACCGGCTGGCTGGTCGCAGTCGATGACGCAGATGCATTGGCCACGGCGCTGGATCAGGCGGTCACCGATCGCGTTGAACTACACCGCCGTGGTGAACGTGCACGTGCGTTCGCGCGCGTCCAGATCGGGACGTGGACGGATACTGCGCGTTGTTATGAGGCGTTGTTCCAGAAAGCTGTGACCGTGGGCGGGAGGCAGCGCACCACATGTGCGGAATAGCCTTTCTCCGGGCCCCGACGGTCTCGTCCGGGGAGCGTCGCGAACGCATGGATGCGGCCTTGCAACGGCTCAAGCATCGCGGGCCCGATGAAACCGGGTGCTTTGTCGGTGACGACTTCATCGCGGGACACACGCGACTGGCGATCATCGATCTCAAGGGCGGTCATCAGCCCATGCGTGATCCCGGTGGGCACTGGCTTCTGGTGTTCAACGGCGAGATCTACAACTACCGGGAACTGCGAGCCCAATTGGAGGGGCGCTGGAACTTCCGGGATGACAGCGACACCGAAGTGTTGCTGGCCGGACTGGTCACGGAAGGTGCAAGGTTTGTCGAGCGTCTGGATGGCATGTGGGCGTTCGTGTTTCACGATGCCGTTTCCGGTGACATGTTGCTTTCGAGGGATCGCTTCGGCAAAAAGCCCCTGTATTACCGCCATCATGCTGCAGCGTTTGCCTGTGCCTCCGAATTGCCGGCACTGGAGGTGCTGACTCCGGATGTGGCCGCCACGGAAGATGTCGCGGGCATTGCGGACTATTTCCGTTACGGTTACGCGCTGCCCGGAACGACTTGTGTGGCAGGCGTCAGGGAAGTTTTGCCGGCACATACGCTGAGGTTGCGCGCGGATGGTTCCATCATCCAGGAACGCTATTGGGCGCCATCGGTCGAACCTTGGACAGGCAGCTTCGGCGAAGCTGCCGAGCAGGTTCGTGAACTGTTGACGCAGGGCGTGCGCCGACGCCAGTTGGCATCCGACGTTGAAGTCGGTGCGTTCCTTTCCGGCGGCGTCGATTCAACGACCGTGTGTGCGCTCGCGCAGGAATCTGGGTTCGGAAAGCTGCGAACGTTCACCGCGGGCTTTGCCGAACCGACCTACGACGAGCGCGCGCCCGCAGCGCGGGCGGCAGCCGAGCTGGGTACGCTGCACACGGCTGAAGAGATCAAACCGGAAATGGCGGCAGCGCTCGCAACGGAACTTCCCCGCCGCATGGGCCAGCCCTTCGGCGATTCCTCGCTGGTTCCCAGCGCGTTGGTCGCTTCGGTGGCGGCCCGGCACGTCAAGGTGGTGTTGACGGGTGATGGCAGCGACGAGATTTTCGGCGGGTACGCCAGATACATGGGCCGATTGCTTCGCCAGCGATATCACCGGCTGCCGGCTTCGTTGCGCTCGATCGTCGAGCGCGGCGTGCTGGCAACGCCCGAGCCTTATGCGCATCACAGTGGCAGCCTTTTGAAACGCGCACATCTTTTCGTGCGGCTGGCGCGCGAGGACAGGGATACCTATATAGGGCCGCCGGCCATCCGCAAGGAAACGCTCGCGCAACTGGTGCCCGGGTTGGGTGCTGGAAATCCGATGCCCGATCGGCCATGGCCCGATGACCCGGATGAACTGAAGCACATGCTGCTGATGGATTGCCTGGTCTATTTGCCCCAGGACATTCTGCAGAAAGTCGATCGCGCGACGATGATGTCTTCGCTCGAAGCCCGCAGCCCCTTTCTGGATAAAGAGCTTTTTGAATTTGTGATACGCGTGCCCCGGCAATGGCACTTCTCGGGATTGCGCGGAAAGCGCCTGTTGCAGGCGGCCATGCGTGGTCGCGTGCCCGACTTCATCTGGGCTCGTCGCAAGCAGGGATTCGCCTCGCCGGTCAGTCACTGGCTGCGCAACTGGCTGGGGGATGACCTGCTGGCCATGACGGATTCAGGGGATACGGGTGTCGTGGATGCTGCGGGATTGCGCGCGCTGCTGCGTGAGCACCGCGCAGGACGCGCCGATCATTCCCAGCCTCTGTGGTTGGCGTATGCCTATCTGCGCTGGCGCGCTGGTTGACTGCGTGACTACGCGTGCTGATCGTATCTTGCTTGTCTTGCCCAGTCTCGAACGCGGTGGCGGCGAGCGCGTATTGCTGCAACTGGCCGGATTGTTCCTGGCCGCCGGGCGGGAAGTGCACGTGGTTGCCCTGCTTGGCGGTGGTCCGCTGCGCTCGGTTGTTCCAGATGGGGTGACGTTGCACGAGCTGATCGATGCCGATGATGCGCCCAAGGGCCTTGCACTGGCATGGAAGGCACTCCCCAAGTTGGCGTCGCTCATCCGTATGGTCAAGCCGCACGCTGTGTTGAGCACGATGACAGGCACCAATTTGTTGACGGTGTTGGCATGCATGCGGGCGCGCATCAGCACACGCCTTGTCTTGCGGGAAGCATCAAGCCTGGTCAACACGAAAAGTGCCCTGAAACGACAGGCAATGCGTTGGCTCTACAAGCGCGCAGACGGGCTGGTCGCGGTGTCAGCGGGGGTTGCGCAGGATCTGCGTGGGCTGGGTCTTGCGGATGACCGTATCCATGTCATACGCAATCCGGTGCATGTCGAGCGGCTGCGGCAGCTCGCGGCTGTCGGCTTGCCACCAGTGTTGCAGGACAACGCTCCGTACGTGGTTTCGCTGGGGCGCCTGACCGAAGCGAAAGATTTCCCCACCTTGTTGCGCGCGTACGCAACCAGCGCATTGCGCGGCAGCCATCGCCTCATCATTGTTGGGGAAGGCGAGCAGCACACGAACCTGGAAAACCAGATACGAGATCTCGGGCTGGCGGATCGTGTCCTGCTCACGGGCGCGATGGACAATCCGCATCGTGTGCTGGCAGACGCTGCGCTGCACGTTCTCTCTTCCCGCTGGGAAGGTTATCCGAATGTTTTGCTGGAGGCTTTGGCCTTGGGAGTTCCAGTGGTAGCCACCGATTGTCCACATGGCCCACGCGAAATACTCGATGACGGACGCTACGGTCGCCTTGTGCCTGTTGGCGATGCAGCCGCCTTGGCGCATGCGATGGATGCTGAATTGGAGCATCCATCATCCGGGGGCGAGGCAGTGCTTGCCGCTCACAGCTCGCAGATCATTGCGTCGTGCTACTTGGTTTTACTGGATGGTGCATACGTAGAAGGATCGACATGATCCGAACTGGATATATATCGTTTCGTGCAAACAACAGCCGTTGGTACACGAAATCTGGATCGCTGCCATGAAGGTTCTATTCGTTCTACCCAATATCGCAATCGGTGGTGTCGAGCGTGTGCGCCTGACATTGATCGAATACCTTGCCTCGCATGGAATCGAGTGTCGGCTTGCATTGCGCAGGTATCAGGGCGAACTGCTCGAACGCGCCCTCACGCTAACGACGGTTGATGATCTTGCGCCGCGCGGTTTGCACGAATTTATTCCTTCACTGGTGAAAGTTATCCGGCGTGAGCAGCCGACCCTCGTGATCAGCGCGTTTCCCGACATGGGCTTGCTGACGTGGCTTGCCCTGAAAATTTCAGGAAGCAGGGCGAAGTGGATACACAGTGTGCACGATACGCAAGCCAACTTGATATCGAGGTCTGATCGTTTGGGCCGGTTCCGTTACATGATCAAGAGCCGTTTGGGGCATTTTTGCTATCGTCGTGCTGATGCGGTTGTTACGGTCTCGGAAGGTGTACGCCGTGAAATTCTGGACAAATATGCGTTGGCTCCGTCAAAAGTCACGACCCTCCACAATCCTGCGATCCCTGACGAATTGCTCTGTTGGAAACGGTTGTCTCTCGAGAGCGGTGCAAGTCCTTGTCGCATCGTCGCACTGGGGCGACTCGTACATCAAAAGGGTTTTGATGTCCTGATTCGTGCAATGGCAAACGTACCAGGTGCTTGGCAACTGGACATCTGGGGTGATGGAATTGAGCGCTCGAAGCTCTTTGCGCTGGCCGGAGAGCTTGACCTTCTGGACAGGGTCCGCTTTTGCGGTAGCACCATGGAGCCGTTCGCTGTCATGCGTGAAGCGGACATTTTTGTACTGCCGTCACGTCACGAGGGCTTGCCGGGCGTTCTGATCGAGGCGCTTGCGTGTCAGTGTCAAATTGTCGCCACCGATTGTCCCCAGGGGCCCCGTGAAATCCTGCAAGAAGGAAAGCTCGGCCAGTTGGTACCGGTGGAGGATGCCAATGCGTTGGCTGTGGCTATCACGCGCGTGATCAAAGGGAGACATCATGTCGATTCAAGCTTGTTGCTGGAGCGTGCATACGACTTCACGCGATCAGTTTGCTGCGCACGTTGGGAGTCTCTTTTACGGGATTTGGCTGACTAACCGGCGCGACTGGTCCGAAGCTTCAATCTTTAACCGACTCCGCTATGTGAAAGAAGCGAGGGGCGGACTTGCCAAGTGCTTTTGCATTACGGCGCCTTTTGGAAATGCTCCAGCCACGCCTGAAACATCAGGACGTTCCATAGCTTGTAAGGTTCGCCGGTCTCTCCGGATGCATGGGTATTCCACGCTTGTCTGATCATCAACGGGTCAAAAAAACCTTCCTCGCGCAATCGGTGTTCGCCCAGCAGTTCTTCCGCCCACTCGTGCAACGGGCCACGCAACCAGTTGCCTATGGGTGCGCCGAACCCAGCCTTGGGGCGGTCTACGAGGGTGTGCGGTACATAACGGTGAAGTACTTGCCGCAAGATCCATTTGCCCTGCCCAGCGTGCACCTTTTGTCGCAATGGTGTGCGCCAAGCAAACTCTACAATTCGATGGTCGAGTAACGGCACGCGCACCTCGAGGCTGGCGGACATGCTGGCCCGGTCAACCTTCGTGAGGCAATCATCAGGCAAGTAGCTCACCAGATCGGCATACATCATCCTTTCAAACGGTGCGAGTAGCGCCAAATTCTGCAGTTCATTCGTCAGGATGGCCGGAACTTCATTGCTGTTCTTCACTACGCGCAGCGCATCATCCCAATGAGTGATCAGATGCAGATAGCGATCACTGTCGTTTGCCGCGCCGAGCATGTTGCCCAGCCTGGTCGCCATGGTCAGCGGATTTTTTGGGCGTAGCCGAGGCGGGAGAAGTCGACCTGCCCGACCCATAACGTGCGCCAAGCTCCCTTGCGGTGTCTTCAGTGCCGCGGCAGCGGAGTTCAAGAGCATGCGTGGAAACATTGCTGTCAGACGCCGGTAGCGTTCGGCTTCGAAGTAGCGACTGTACCCACCGAACAGTTCGTCACCGCCATCGCCTGAAAGGCTGACGGTAACCGCGTTGCGCGCGAGTCTTGACACGAGAAGGGTGGGTATTTGCGAGGGATCCGCGAATGGCTCGTCAAAGGTGGTTGGCAGTTCCGGGACGATGTCCAGCGCGTCGCGATCAGTTATGTATAGCTCTTGGTGATCGGTGCCCAGATGGGCCGCAACGGCCTTTGCAAAGGGTGCTTCGTTGAGATCCTGTGTGCCGAAACCGATTGAAAAAGTCCTTACCGGACGTGAGGCTTGTACTTGCATCAGTGCTGCGATAGTCGAGGAGTCGATGCCGCCAGACAGAAATGCTCCAAGCGGAACATCGGCCTCCATGCGGATCTTCACGGCGTCGCGCAGAAGAGCATCAAGTTCGTCAACAGCTTCCTCGTTTGTATTGCCACTTCTGTGGGTAGCGCCGTACTCTGCAGTCCCTCGCGCGGACCAGTAGGTTCGTGCCAAGGGATGAAGTGTCCCGATGTCGAGCGATTGGCGGGCTGTGCGCTCTTCGACGGGCAACCAGGTGCCGGGTAAAAGCTTGTAAATACCATGAAAGATCGAATAGGGAGCCGGGATGTATCCATGGCGCATAAACAACGCTATTGCGTCACGGTTAATTTCGTTGTTGAAGCCGGGTAGTGCCTGAATAGCTTTCAATTCGGACGCGAATACAAACATCCGTCCGACCCATCCGTAATAAAGCGGTTTGATCCCAACACGGTCGCGAACAAGCGACAGCGTGCGTTGCTGGCGATCCCAAAGTGCAAACGCATACATTCCATTGAGACGCTGCAGGGTGCGCTCAAGCCCCCAGTGTTCGATGGCAGTTACGATAACCTCGGTATCCGAGTGGCCGCGGAACGCGGCCCCTTCGGTCACAAGCTCGCGGTGGAGCCGCTGATGGTTGAATACTTCGCCGTTGTAGGTGATGACGTATCGCCTATTCGCGGAGGCCATTGGCTGGTGTCCGTGCGCAGACAGGTCTACCACAGACAACCGGCGATGTCCCAACGCGATGCCGGTGGCGGGATCTACGAACACGCCCGAATCGTCCGGGCCGCGGTGCTTGAGCTGTTCCGACATCTTGCGCGCGCGCGGCAAGCTCCTCGCTTGGCAGCGTGGATGAGTGCCAAAGACCGGATATGCCGCACATTAGTGGTTACTCACTGGGTTTTGTGTTCAGGCCGGATGTGTAGACATTTTGCCAACGCATGTGTGGCCAAGCTTGATGGTCGGCGCGATTGATAGTCCCAGAACCGCGCGACTGGTTTAGGCGTCCACTTGATGTCCTGAGGTATCGACATGTGCGCTTATCCTATTGAAATCAAATTTGAGTATTCATTGATTGATGGCGCCGCAAGTAGATCCACCCTATTGCTGCCATCGGCCACTCCGAACACGCCAAGGCCAGTGGCATGCCTTTCTCGCCGAATAAAACTGTGAGTGTGGTAGCCATGATGATCAACAACATTAATCCAAATACCTCGAGTGTCACGCGTATCCAGGGCCTACCCAATGCCATCAACACATTGCCCACGGACATGCGCAGAGCCATGCCTGGCAGAGCCAGACACAGCCAGCGAAGCGTATGGTCAAGACCTTGGTATTTTGCGCCAAATACCCAGTCGAATACCGGTGCGACCAGCCACAACACGATCGCGATGGCGAGGCTGTAGGCGAAGGCGGCACTGAATAGCCAGAAAAGTAATTTGCTTGTACGTTTCGGTTGCTCGCTGCCTTCGCGAAACAATCTGGGCAGCGCCGACTCCATCATGGCGCTGACTGGAAGTGTGGTGGCAGCGATGATTCGTGTACCAACTGCGTAGAGACCGGCGACCGGCAGTGGCAGCAATTTAGCGGCAAGCGTCTTGTCGAGTTCACCGGGGCCGCTCGCACTGATGGTTAGCGCGGCGTACCCGGCATTGTTGCGTAGCTCGCGAATGCTCGGCAGACGCCATTGATGCGGAGTGGGCCACGCGGACGGAAACGTTCGCACTGCCAGCACGAGAGCTAGCAGCGAGGCGACAGGATACGCGTAGCCGTAAGCGAGTAGAGGGTTGGGGGGACGTACCAGGAAGACACTGGCAGCGGCAACGAGGCGCAACACCATCGGCAGGGTCTTCAGTAATTGCGAGCGAGCAATGCGTCCAAGTCCCTGATGTTCGGAAACGGTCAAGCGAAACAGCGCTTGCATCCATATCTCGGTGACGCCAATGGCCAGCAGTACCGTTGCGGGTATTTGGGCTGCGTGCAGCACCAGCATGCAGACGGTGAGATAAATGACCAGCAGCGCACTTCCGCAAATCAGCGTGGTCGGGATTGCATAGGCCAGCAACTGGTTACGGCGCGTAGGCTCCTTTGCCACTTCGCCGAGCAGCATGACATTTGTACCGAAAGGCGAAAGCGTTCCAAGAAGCACGGCCAGCGATGCGACGCCTGCAAACGCACCAAACTGATACGGTCCCAGCATGCGCGCAACAAGCAGCAACGTACCTGCCTGCACTAGCGTATACAAACCCAATATGAAGGTTGTGCGGATGGTGCCGCGTGCTATGGGGCCTTTCATGGGCAGTCGGGCACCAGTGTCCAGAGGATTGAAAGCACGCGAGATTCCGCAAAGCGGTAACGCGAGCGAAGGATTGTGCCAGCAATATCACTACTCGTATTCAAGTCCGGTAGGTGTATGCCAGACATGCTTGATACGTATGGGTTAGCCTGTTCGAAGCCGTATTGGGGTGTTTTTTACGTGTGAGGCAGCGCGAATACAAATTCATTGCAACCCAACCCGCGCGTGAGTGTCTGGCGTTGCAACTCGAATCCACTGGCGGTCAATTTGCGCACAACATCTTCCGGTTTTGCGACCTCGAACGGATAGCCACCAAGCCAATCCCGCCAGTCGTGAAAGATCGACATGCCCCGCCTCCGAGCGTATTCCCGTGCATGGGTGCCCGGCACTTGGAAATTCCGCAGGTCTTGCCACAGGGCGTACATGGAAAACAGCGGGTAGAACGCCGCTCCGACCAACCAACGTCCGGGGGCGCCGCTGCAATAAAGACGCTTTATTGCATGCCAAGCCTGCGAGCGCCGACCCTGATCGTTGTAAAGCGCCAAAAGCAACACGCCGTGCTCGGCCACGCGCGCTTTGGCCAGTTCAATGGCGGGCCACATGGCTCCTGTGTGATGCAGGACGCCCCAGCTATAAACCAGATCGAATTGTCCCAGGCCAGCCATGAAAGCCGGATCCAGCGCCGAGCCCTGCATGATTTGCCAGTTCATTGCATCCGGCGCGTAGCGCCTGCGCAACTCCTCCGTGCACGCCACTGAATCGATGTCGTAATCGAAGGCCACGACATCGGCGCCCAACTGGTGCATCACCAGGCTCGAAAGGCCACTGCCCGAGCCTATGTCCAGTACGCGCATGCCGTGCAGTTCGTCCCGGCCGAGCGATTCGCACAGCCTGCGGCGCGCCTCGTCGATCCTGTGCTCATCCAGTGCCGTGAGAAAGGACTTCCAGTTGCGGCCGAACGCGAACCGCATGTCCGGGTCTTGGTGACGGGCAGGTTGTGCGATCGAATTCATGCCGTGATCTTATCAGTGCGACAACGTTATGCTTGAGACCGCGTCGATGACGCGGGGGTCATTCATTGTCATTGGTAGCCGCATCGATTTGCTGCCGGAGTTCACGGATGCTGCTGTTCAGCCGTCCTCCGATATTGAGCTGCTGCAGCGCCTGTATCTGACGCATCGCGGCATCGGGGCGACTCGAGGTGACCAGCATGCGCACCAAGGTGATGCGATAGGCCGGTTCGCTCGGCGCGTCTTTCACGGCACCCTCGATCATGCGGAGACCCAACGCGTGGTCATCCAGTACATTCCAGGCATAGTCGCCGTAAGTGGCTTGCAGTCGCGCGCTGGGCCTGGGGTGATCCAGTGCAGCTTCGAACGCTTGCACCATGCGCGCCTGTGGTAGGTCGCAGTGCTGCTCGCGTACGCACTGGGTCAGCGCCACCAGCGAGCTTTCGTCTTGCACGCCGGGCTTTCGCGCTCTGAGCTTGGCGATCATGCTGTCCCACCACTGCGACTTGAGCGGCCGGCCCATGCGCGAGTTCATGAAGATCAACGCCTGCTGCGGCAGGATCGAAGACTCGGGGAAACTCGCGGCCTTTTCCAGTGGCGCATAAGCCAACTGCGTGTACGGCGAAGCTGGGTCGTAGCGCGAATAGATGATGTAGGTGCGGCCCAGCTCGTATTGGGCGCGCGGCGACTGCGGCGCGCGGTTGGCCAGATCCTGCGCCAGCCGCAGCGGGTCGCCCCAGGCATACGCGGTGAGGGCGGTCAGCGTCGCCCAGTAAAGCATCAGGCCAGCCAGCAGCGCGTAGCGGAGCCCTGCCAAAGGCAGCGCGCCAGTTGCCCAGAGTTTCCCTGTGGGAGCGGCTTCAGCCGCGACGCTTGTGCCTTCGAGGCTGCGGCTGGTCGCGACTGAAGTCGCTCCTACAAAAGCAGGGGGAGCGCGCGGCGCAGCCAGCAAGGGCACGATAGCCAGCAGCAAACCAAAGCTGGCGAAGTAATTGCGGTGCTCGTAGATCAGTTCCAACGGCAGGATGGTGCCGGTCAGCAGCTGGCAGCCGAGAAACAGGGCGATGCCCAGTGCAACCAGCGGTTGGCGCCGGCGCAGCCAGCACATCAAGGCGATCAGGGCCGCAAGAAGCACCATGCTGGCCAGCGTCGTCCACGGCGTCAGCAATCCGGTCGAGATGGCGAAATCGTCGTGATAGAACGACAGTGCCTGCGGAGTCGGCAGCAAGGTCCAGTCGATGTAATCGACCACGATGCGCGCCTCGCTGAGCAGCCGCGTGCCGAGCGTGAAATCCCGTGTGGCCCACGCCTCCGGATGCAACAGCGGGGGCAGCAGCCAGCTCAGGCCGAGCAGCATGGGCAGCACCAGCACGACCAGGAACAGCGCGATGACGCGCCACTCTTTCTCCGACCTGCCCATTGCCGTAGGGCGGGCACTGCCCGCTGGCGCATTGTCTGGGTGGTCACGATGCAAAGCGGCGGGCAGTGCCCGCCCTACGGGAGTGGCTGCGTGTGCGCTCGTAGTCAGGCTTTCCCATGGTGAAAAGTCCCCGCCCACGGTTTGCGCGCCACGCTTGCGCCAGCGGAACAGCGCCCATTCGACCAGCAGGGCATACAGCGGCAGCATCACCGCGGTTTCCTTGGCCAGCACGCCCAGCGCCGTGGGCACGGTGATACTGAGCAGACACAGCAGGAAGCCACGCGTGCCAGCCGAATGCCCGGTGCGGTCAGGGGAGAAGGCGGTGGCCTCTGTCGCCAGCATCCGCTGCCGTCCGGCCACATAGCCGATCAGGCCCAGCAACACGAACAGGTTCGCCATGCTCTCCATGCGCTGCACCACGTACAGCACACCAGTGAGGTTGATCGGCAACAGCATCCAGCCAGCAGCGATCAGCACCGCAACCAAGTCTGCGCGCGAGGATGTTGTGGGAGCCACTTCAGTCGCGACAGTCAGGCTCGTGGTGACAGGTGAGTCCGTCGTCGGGGCTGAAGCCCCTCCCACAGAGGCGCTCCCCCGAAATGCGGCCTCTCCTGCCTTGGCGACATGGCGCAGCAGCGTCCGCGCCAGCAGAAACACCAGCATGCCATTCAACAGGTGGATGAGCAGGTTGGTCAGCTTCATCGCGTACGGATCGAGTCCGCTGGCCAGGTAGTTGGCGGCGAAACTCAAGGACGCCAGCGGCCGCTTGAACTCGCTGGAGGGCGAGGAAAGCGCAGCGTTCACCAGCGAAGACAGGCTGGTGTCGCTCGGTTGCACGCCGTGGTTGTCCACGATGTTGGGGTAGTCGTCGAACAGCCAACTGCCGGAGAGGCCGGACCAGTAGATCGCGGTCACCAGCAGCAGCGCGAAAACAAGCAGCGCTGCAGCCGCATGGCGACGAAGATAAGCAGAGGTCATTTGGTGTAGCCCGTCGCGGAGTAGGACATCAGCGGCCCGTGGATACGGCGCGCAGGGGTAGGTCCGGGCCGGCAAACCGTACGCGAACTGCGTTCATGGGGCGCGCCATCTTGCTGGTTCCACTGCGTGGCGAACATGTTCAGGACGAATGGGCACGCGACACGCCGGCCGCGGTCGTTGCGCTGGCCGGCGCACTCGAAGCCGCTGCCGCAGGCGGGGCCCCACGGCAGTTGGCCGGCACCAGGTCGAGGTCGCCAGCGACCACGCTGCAGCTCCAGCTGATCGGTGCGGTGCTGTTGTCGGGGGAGTTTTCCGAAGGACTCAGCAGCAGCACCGGGTTCGGCGTGGCACCGGTGTCCCGGGTGGTCAGGCTGATACGTCCGTCAGCGGCAATCGTGATGTGCGCCACGTACGGGCTGGCCGCCGCTGCGGGGCTGTAGTTCAACTCGTCGGCCTTGATGTGGGCCAGTCCGCCATGCACGGTGGCCGACTCCATCACCACCAGCTTGGCTGCGTCGGTGAGCTTGAGTGCGTCCGCGATGTGACTGCTGGCCTGGTGA
Organism: Rhodanobacter sp.; assembly: GCA_050737735.1. Lineage (GTDB taxonomy): Bacteria > Pseudomonadota > Gammaproteobacteria > Xanthomonadales > Rhodanobacteraceae > Rhodanobacter. The sequence continues at coordinate 29,278 of JBOHYM010000049.1, forward strand.
TTTCGCCATGCGGGAATCACGATAACGGCCACCACGACCAGCACCAGGATCGACACGAGGATGGTGATGGTGGACTTGCCTCGGGGTGCATTCATCAGCAGGATTCCTGGTACGAGCTGGGGCAGCGCAAAAGCGCGCTGCCACCGGCAACTGTAGTTCAAGCGGTAACGTGCCAGTCAAACCTGCCGCGAAGGCAGCGCCGCGCTCGCCTCAGCGCATGCCGGGCAAGGCACGCAGTTCACGCAGTGTCGGATCCAGGCGACCGCCCACGTTCAGTGCTTCCAACTGGTGCAGGGCGCTGTTGGCATCCGAACTGCGGCCTTGCGCGGCCAGCATGCGGATCAATGCCACGCGATAACCAGGATAGCCAGGATCGGCCGCCACGGCTGCCGCCGTCATGCGTTCGCCCAGGGCCCGATCGCCCATCACGGACCAGGCGTAGTCGCCGTAGTGCGCCTGCAGTTCGGCGCTGGGATTGGGATGGTCTAGCGCCGCGAGAAACATCTCCAGCATGCGTGGTATCGGCAGTGCGCAGTGATTTTTGGCCGCGCAGGTCGACAGCGTGGTCACGGCGCCCAGATCTTGCTGACTGATGGGGTGCGCCTTGAGCTTGGCGATCAGACTGTCCCACCACGCCTCCTTGATCGGCAACTTCATCTTCGCGCTCATGAAGATCAGCGCCTGTTCCGGCAGGATCGTTGAAGGGGACATGCTGGCGGCATGTTCCAGTGCGGCAAATGCCAGCGGCGTGAACGGCGAGGCTGGATCGTAATTCGTATAGACGCTGTAGCTGCGGCCCAGGTCGTATTGGGCGCGCGGCGAATCCGGTGCCACCGCGGCGAGCATCTGGGTCAGCCGCAAGGGCGAACCCCATGCCCGCGCGGTCAGTGCCGTCTGCGACGCCCAGAACACCAGCAGCACGCCCAGCGCGAAACGCCGCAGCGTGGCGTAGGGCAGCGCGTCGTTTGCTCGCGGTTTTCCTGTGGGAGCGGCTTCAGCCGCGACGCTTGCGCCTTCGAGGCTGCGGCTGGTCGCGACTGAAGTCGCTCCTACAAAAGACAGAGAGGTCGCCGGCGCGGCCAGCAGCGGCACCAGCGCCAGCATCAGGCCGAAGCTGGCGAAATAGTTGCGGTGCTCGTAGATCAGTTCTAGCGGCAGGATCGTGCCGGTCAGCAGATGGCAGCCCAGGAACAGCGCCAGGCCCAGCGCAGCCAGCGGCGCACGCCGGCGCAACCACACGCTCAGGCCGGTCAGCGCTGCCAGCCCCAGCACGCTGGCCAAGGTGGTCCACGGTGCCAGCCAGCCGGACGAGATGACGAAGTCGTCGTGATAGAACGACAGTTCGCGCGGGCTTGGCAGCAGCGTCCAGTGGATGTAGTCGAGCACGATGCGCGCCTCGCTGAGCAGGCGCGTGCGCAGGGTGAAGTCGCGCGCGGCCCACGCTTCCGGCTTCAGCAGGCCGGGCAGCAGCCAACCCAGGCCGAGCAGCATCGGCAGCACCAGTACGATCAGGAACAGTGCGGCGATGCGCCAGTCGTGCCGGTGGCCCGACATGCCCACGTCCTTGCGCATGCCGCGGAAAAGCGCCCATTCGATCAGCAGCGCGTACAGCGGCAACATCACCGCGGTTTCCTTGGCCAGCAGGCCCAGCGCGGTGGTCACGACCAGGCTGGCCGCGCACAACGCGAGGCCGCCCGCATCGGCATCGGCATCGGCGCCAGCCAGCATGCGCCGGCGCCCGGCCACATAGCCGATCAGCCCCAGCAGTACGAACAGGTTCGCCAGGCTCTCCATGCGTTGCACCACATACAGCACGCCGGTCAGGTTGATCGGCAGCAGCATCCATGCAGCTGCCACCAGCACGGCCACGATGCCCGCTGTGGGAGCGACTTCAGTCACGAGCGCATCGTGGGCGATGGGCAGTGAGTCCGCCGTCGCGGCTGAAGCCGCTCCCACAGGCGTGCGCGCCGCTGACTTGCCGGCCTGCTGTATCAGCGCGCGTGTCAGTACAAACACCAGCAGTCCGTTGAGCAGGTGAATGACCACGTTGGTCAGCTTCATCCAGTACGGATCCAGTCCTGTCGCGCGATAGTTCAGCGCGAAGCTCAGCATGGCCAGTGGGCGCTTGAATTCGCTGGCGGCGGAGGAAAGCGCGGCGTTGATCAGGGTCGACAGATGCAGATTGGTGATCTGCAGGCCTTGGTTGTAGACGATGTTCAGGTAGTCGTCGAACAGCCAGCCGCCGGAAAGCCCCGGCCAGTAGATCGCGGCGACCAGCAGCAAGATGATCACCAGCCAGAATCGCTCGCTGTATCGGATGTGCGGGAAGGACATCATCGGAGCTGTCGTTGCGCCAGGTGGACGGGGCGCAATCGAACTGCGTGCGTGGTCGATGTCGGGATAAGTTGCATCGACGGATTCTAGCGGCTGCTGGCAGGTTTGCGCGCGCTTGCCGATGCGTCAGACGCGGGCGATGTGGCATTGATTGTGATATCTGGCATGCGCACCTCGGCTCACGAGAAGGCAGTCAGACCCAATGGCCACTATACCGATTTTCGACGCGAATTGATGGCCCGTTCCGGCAGGGTCAGGTGCCTGCGCAGGTACTCGTCAGGTACTTCTGCGCGATCGAGGCGGTGCAGGCCCACTGGATGTTGCCGTTGGGCCGGGTGCCGGCTGTGAGCGGGGCTCCCGTGCCGTCGCTCGGTTTGAGCGTGAGTACGCCATCGCCTGCACGTGCGGTCGTGGTGACGGTGATCGTGCCGTTGGTGGTATCGACGTCCGTGGAGTCCACGTTGGATGTGCCGTTGCCCGTGGTAACCAGGTCTGCACCGTTGGCGAGATTGCTGCTGCTTTCCGAGGCATTGACGACGACGCCGGCCTTCAGCTCGCTAGCCAGCACGTAGGCCTCGGACACCCGCGCTTTCACCAGGTAATCCTGGTACGCGGGCAACGCGATCGCCGCCAGGATGGCCACGATCGCCACCACGATCATCAGTTCGATCAGCGTGAAGCCGCGCATGGTGTGACGCTTCATTGGTATTCCCCCGGTGGTGCAGGCACAGACTGCAATCAATCAGTGACAAAGGGTCATGAAAGATTTGTGCCAACCGGATGGCCATGCGCGGAGAGCACCCAGGCAAAAAAACCCCGCCGAGGCGGGGTTTTCCTGTCGCTGTCGATGGACTTCACGTCAATAAGGCGTGATGCCATCCATACATGGGGTGAAGCATTAGCCGCTGGTGCAGCTGCTCGGCAGGTACTTCTGCTGGGTCGAACCGTGGCACGCCCACGAGATGATGGCAGCCGGGATGTTCGGAGAATTGAGGGCAGCACCGCCAGACGTGGGGGTCAGTATCACGGTGCCGCCGCCGGCCTTGGCAGTCGTCTGGACGGTGATCACACCACTGGTGTTATCAATCAATGTGGTGGCCACATTCTGCGTGGAGTTGGCGGCCGTGACCAAGTTGGCACCCAAGGCCAAGCTGGCGCCATTGGCGGCGTTCTCGGCGACGACGACCTTCAGGCCATCAGCCAGCACCATCGCTTCCGACACGCGCGACTTGACCAGGTAATCCTGGTAGGCCGGCAGCGCGATGGCGGCCAGGATGGCGACGATCGCGACCACAATCATCAGTTCGATCAGGGTAAAGCCTTTCTGCATCTTCTTCATGGTGGTTCCTCTGTTTGGTTAGCTAACCGTTGATGCCCCCTGAGCCTCGGTCCCGTGTCCCCCTAAACGGGACCGGACTCCAACCGCGTGGTCAGTAACGACCAGGAAGCTCCTGCCAGATGTAGCACATCACATGCCATACCCCGTACCAGGCCCGAACGGGCGCCTGACCGGTGGCAGGATTGTGCGCGAGTACGCAAGGCGCGGCAACCGGGCAAGCCGGGGCAGTGGCTGGATTTGTCGAACACGTCGCGCCTTGACCCGGCGCGTTGAAAATAAACGTCACGAAGTGACCTTGCGTGTCACTTTTTGATCGGAGTAACCCACGGGTCGATCGCCAGCACGGCGATCGGCCGGCCCGGGTCGGACGCGAAGATCACCGCGTAATCCTCCGGTCGCCGTTGCAGCGGCACGAAACGCAGCAGCTGCCCGTTGGCGGCCGCAGTGCTTTCCAGCTGTGCCAGTTGGTCGCGCTGTTCGGCCTTCACCGGTTTGAGCAGGGCCAGCGGTAGCGCATGTTTCATCAGGTCGCCGGTCACCTGGTCGTAGGGCACGTAGAACTCGGGCCGCTGGTCGATGTCCTTGCCGCCGGCGAGCACCTGCATGGTGAAGTCAGCCACCTTCTCGCCAGTGGGGGGCAACGCACCCACCAGCCGCGGCCCGCTCCAGGAGCGGCTGCGGTATGCCGGACGGCTGCCCTTGGCCAGGTCGGCGTCGCTCAGGTCATTGGCCGTGACCAGGATCAGCCGATCGGATTCCGCCACGATGAACACCGGCCGCGCCTGGCAGACCACATAAAAGCCATAACCGAAGGCGACGCATTGCAGGGCGACGATGATCGACAGATCCAGCCGCCGCAACTTCCACGGCTTGCCTGGGCTGAATGCCACCAGGGTCAGCAGCGGGCCAAGCACGATATCCACGCCCATCAGCAGCGGCACCAACTCGTTCGCCCCGGCGGCACGGAAATACGGAGGCGGAAACCACAACGTATAGAGCAGCGTGGCCACGGTCGCAGCGACGCTCAGGCTGATCAGCAGATGGATGGCGGCGGCTTTCCAGCGTGACATGGTGCGGCTCCGATGGCGGTGGTTGGCAGGTCGGACGGGATATTACGTCGTCATGCGTAGCGGCGCAGCTCACCTGTGGGGGCTTCAGCCCCGACGCTCCTGACTCCATGGCAAGCAACCGCGTCGCGGCTGAAGCCGCTCCCACAAAAAGCCGCAGGCGAGAGGGGAACCAATACTGATCCGCGAACGTGGTCGGGCCGGCAAAACTTGCCAGTTGTGCGTCCGCCGCTTACCGTCGCCTTTTGGTCACGCTCAAGGAACTTCCATGAAACCTTTGATTGCCGCGCTGCTGCTTGCGCTGGTAGCTGCACCTGCGATGGCGGGCGATGCCGTGGACACCAGCTTCGTCAAGACGCAGGGCCCGCATCCGTTCAACGTGCGCGACCTGGTGATGATGCAGCGGGTCAGCGATCCGCAGTTGTCGCCGGACGGGCGCTATGCGGCGTTCGGCGTGCGCAGCACCGATTACGCGGCGAACAAGGGCGTCAATGCAGTGTATGTGCTGGATCTGTCGGGCCACGGCAGCCAGCCGGTGAAGGTGGCGGACAAAGGTGGTTCGGCACGCTGGTCGGCGGATGGGCGTAGCCTCTATTTCGTGGCGCCGGCCAAGGGCGTGGCGCAGTTGTGGCGGTTGGATCTGGGCGGCAAGGGTGGGCCGGATTCAACCAAGCTTGATCTGGCGAAGCACGCCGCGCCGGTGCAGGTGAGCCACACGCCGCTGGACATCAACGATTACAAGCTGTCGCCGAATGGCAAGACCGTGCTGCTGTCTTATGAGGTGTTCACCGATTGCGCCACGCTGGTGTGCACCCAGCAGCGGATCGAGGCGCGCGACAAGGACAAGGCCAGCGGCACGCTGTACAAGAAATTGTTCGTGCGGCACTGGGATACCTGGGCCAATGGCCGGCGCAACCAGCTGTTTGTCGCCAGCTTCGACGGCAAGGGCCAGCTGCCTGTCGAACCGACCCTGCTGAGCCGCGGTATCGACGGCGATGTGCCGAGCAAGCCGTTTGGCGACGAGAGCGAGTTCAGCTTCGCGCCGGATGGCCGGACCGTGTATTTCGATGCACGCATCGCCGGCACCAGCGAGCCGTGGTCGACCAATTTCGACGTGTACAGCGTGCCGGTGGATGGCTCGGCTGCACCGAAGAACCTCACCGCCGAGAACAAAGCGTGGGATGCGTACCCGGTAGCCTCGCCGGACGGCAAGACGCTGTACTACCTGGCGATGAAGACACCCGGTTTCGAGGCGGACCGTTTCGCGATCATGGCGCTGGACCTGGCCACCGGAGCGAAGCATGAGGTGGACCCGCAGTGGGACCGTTCGCCCGGCGGCCTGACGATTTCCGCCGACGGCAAAACCCTTTACGCCACCACTGACGACAACGGCCAGCATCCGCTGTTTGCGATCGACGCGGCCAGCGGCAAGGTCAGCCAGGTGGTCGGCGACGGCACGGTGGATGGTTTCTCACTGGTGGGCGACAAGCTGCTGCTGGCGCGCGATGACCTGAAGCGGCCGGCTGATCTTTATGTTGCCCATGCCGATGGCAGCGACCTCAAGCAGGTCACCCACTACAACGCGGAGGATCTGAAAAACGCCAAGGTCGGCGACTTCGAGTTCTTCAACTTCAAGGGTTGGAACAACGAGACCGTGCAGGGTTACGTGGTCAAGCCGGTCGACTACCAGCCGGGCAAGACCTATCCGGTCGCCTTCATCATCCACGGCGGCCCGCAGGGCGCGATGACCAATGGCTGGAGCTACCGCTGGAATCCGCAGACCTATGCGGGGCAGGGTTTCGCGGTAGTGACGGTGAACTTCCACGGCTCCACCGGCTACGGCCAGGCGTTCACCGATTCGATCTCCGGCGACTGGGGCGGCAAGCCGCTGGAAGACCTGAAGCTGGGCTGGAAGGCCGCGCTGGACAAGTACAGCTTCCTCGACGGCAACCGTGCCTGCGCGCTCGGTGCCAGCTACGGCGGTTACATGACCTACTGGATCGCCGGCGTGTGGAACCAGCCGTGGAAGTGCCTGGTCGACCACGATGGCGTGTTCGATGCGCGCGCGATGTACTACGACACCGAGGAGCTGTGGTTCGAGGAGAAGGAGAACGGTGGTACACCGTGGGAGCATCCCGAGAACTACGAGAAATTCAACCCGGTCAACCACGTCAAGGACTGGCGCGTGCCGATGCTGGTGGTGCACAGCGGCGACGATTTCCGCATCCCGATCACCCAGGGCCTGGGCGCCTTCACCGCGCTGCAGCGCCGCGGCATTCCCAGCGAGTTCCTGACCTTCCCGGACGAGAACCACTGGGTGCTGAAACCGCACAACAGCGTGCAGTGGCATGACGCGGTGAATGCATGGCTGAAGGAGTGGACGGCCAAGGATGTGCCGAAATCGGCGTCGAACTGAGCCTCCTGGTGTGATGAAAACGGCGGCCTCCGGGCCGCCGTTTTTTGTTTGCGACGATGCTGCCCGCTGCGTAGGAGCGCACCCTGTGCGCGATGCTCTTCGCCGCGTCGCATAAAAGCATCGCGCACAGGGTGCGCTCCTACAG
>JBOHYM010000050.1:0-153226 GCA_050737735.1 Rhodanobacter sp.
CTCTACGCGGTCCATTTTTCCGCCGCTTCTTGGCCCATAGAACCACTATGGGCCGGCGAATCGTCGAAAAACTGTCCTCGCGCAGAGGACTTTTCGCCGCGAACGTTTCTACCGCCCACGCTCCTAGGGCATCGCTCAATCGCCGCTGGAGGCCTTGCCCGCCGGCGCACTCGGCGCTGGAGCCGCTGCGGGGGCTGCAGCCGTGGCGCCTTCGCTGCTGGCAGGCTTGTCGCTGCCTGTGGTGTCGACCAGGTTGCGTTTCTTGTCGCCATCCTTCTTGAAGTCGGTCTCGTACCAGCCGCTGCCGGCCAGACGGAACGACGGCGCACTAACCCGTCGCCGCAACTGCGGTGCATCGCAGGCCGGGCAGATCGATGGATCGGTGTCGGACAACTTCTGCAGGCGGTCGAAGCGGTGACCGCAACTATTGCATTCGAATTCGTAGATGGGCACGGGGTTCCTCGCTTGCCAGCCCTGCCTCAAGGTGGCAGCGGGCCATTATCGACCCATCCAGCAGGATTTCAACGTGTGATCGGTTGCATGGACACTTGCGTCGCCTTCCATCAGCCTGCAGGACACGCGGTGAAGCTGCACGCCTCCCGTCATTACCCAGGAGAATAATCACATGCCATTATGTTTGGACGTCTAAACGTCTATTGACACCAGTGGAGCACACCACTAGCCTGAACTTGTTGCACAGCAGCAAACCACCTCCTAGGGGAACATCCATGAGCAAGCGTTTCCAGACCATCCTCCCGACCGTCCTGACGACCGCCGTGCTGTTTGCATTGGGATGCCCTGTCGCCAGCGCGCAGGACACCACCTCATCGACCACGCCGCCCACACCGACCAAGGCCAAGAACCTGAGTGAGGTGATCGTCACCGGCACGCGCGCCAGCGACCGCACCGAAAGCAGCTCGCTCACGCCGATCGACGTGGTTTCGGCCAAGGTGCTGCAGCAAACCGGTACCAACGATCTGCCCACGGCACTCGCGCGCATCATCCCGTCACTGAACTTCCCGCGCCCCGCGGCAGCTGATACGGCGGACACGCAGCGCCCGGCGCAGTTGCGCGGGTTGTCGCCGGATCAGGTGCTGGTGCTGGTGAACGGCAAGCGCTGGCATGCCGGCGCAATCCTGCTGAACAACGGCGTGATCGGTCGCGGTTCGCAGTCGGTGGATCTCAACACCATCCCGCTGTCGGCGATCGACCACATCGAAGTCCTGCGTGACGGCGCATCGGCGCAGTACGGTTCCGACGCCATCGCCGGCGTGATCAACATCATCCTCAAGAAGGGTGCGAAAGGCGGCGACGTCGAGCTCACCGGCGGCCAGTATTCCGCCGGCGATGGCCGGCAGTGGCAGGGTTCGGCCAACTTCGGCATCCCGCTGGCCGGCGACAAGGGCTGGCTGCGCCTCACCGTGCAGAGCGGCAACGAGGATTACACCAACCGCGCCGGACCGGACACCCGCCCCGGCTTCGGCGTGCTTGGCGTGAACTTCCGCCAGGGCGACCCGGCGGTGCATGACACCAACCTGCTGCTCAATACGCAGTTCGACATCACGCCGGATGTGCAGTTCTACGCGTTCGGCCACTTCGGCCGTCGCCAAAGCACGTCGCCGGCGTTCTTCCGCTACGGCATCAATTCACCGAAGCCGAACAATGCCCTGATCGGCGAGGTTTATCCCGACGGTTTCCTGCCGCTTGAGCATGCCGACTCCACCGATCAGTCCCTCGTCGCAGGCCTTCGCGGCACGATCAGCGGTTGGCGCTGGGATCTGAGCGGCAACTATGGCGGCAATCGCGTCTCCTATGAAACGCAGCACAGCCTCAACTACGCCTATCTGCACGATTTCGGCAGCACGCCTACCGCGTTCAACGATGGACGGCTGTATGCCGGGCAGGAAAGCATCGACCTCGACATCGCCAAGGACATCGCTGTCGGCTGGTTGCCCAATCCGCTCACGGTGGCCTTCGGTACGGAATACCTGCGCCAGACCTACGAAATCCAGGCCGGCTCGCTGCCGTCATGGTACGTCGGCACGTCCGGCATCTCGGGTGGCGCGCAGGGCTTTGCCGGCTGGCAACCTTCCAACGCCATCGCAGCGTCACGCCAGGACGTGGCCGAATACCTCGATCTGGAAACCAACCTGACCGACAAGCTTGGCGTCTCGGCAGCGATCCGGCATGAGCATTACAACGATTTCGGGAACACCACCTCGGGCTCACTCGCGGGTCGTTTCGATTTCACCGACACGTTCGCCATCCGCGCCAGTGCCTCGACCGGCTTCCGCGCACCTTCGCTGGGCCAGGAATATTTCTCACAGACGTCCTCGCTGTTCTTCGCCAACGGTAATTCGGCGGGCCTGCCGGCCGGCATCTACAACTCGGGCCTGGTGCCGGTGGGCAGCCAGATCGCGCGCCTGCTCGGCGCGGAACCGCTGAAGCCGGAGAAGTCGAGGAACTTCACTCTGGGCACGGTCTGGAATCCAACCGATGCACTCAGCCTCAGCCTGGACGTCTACCAGATCAAGATCCAGAACCGCATCGCGCTATCCGGCGCCATCTCGACCACCTCGCCGGCCGTGGTCAGCTACCTGACAGCCAACGGCATCACCAATCTCGATTACAGCAGCCTCAACTACTTCACCAATGCCGCCAACACCCGTACGCGCGGCGTCGACATCGTGAGCACCTATCTGGCCGACCTGGGCAGCGCAGGCACCCTCACCACCACGCTGAGCGCCAACTACAACCAGAACGTGGTCACCGACATCAAACCCAACCCGGCGGTGCTGACGGACCTGGGCGTCAATTTCGTCCGCCTGAACCGCCAGGACATCAAGGGCTACCTGGCCAATTCGACCCCGCGCAGCAAGCTCATCCTCAGCGAGCAGTACAACGTCGGCAACTGGGGCGTGACCGGCACGCTGACCCGCTATGGCAGCTACACGAACTACGTCAGCAGCCTGGCCAGTTACAACCCCGTTACCGGTGTGGTCGACCAGACCTTCACGCCCAAGTGGATCCTCGACCTGGCGGTGAATTACCGCCTCGACAACTGGACGTTCACCGTGGGCGCGGACAATGCGCTCAACACCTACCCGGCCAAGAACATTCCCAACAACACCAACAACGGCACGCTACCGTATTCCACGTTCTCACCGTTCGGCTACAACGGCGCCTATGTCTACGGCAAGGTGCGCTACAGCTGGTGACGGCAGCCGTCATCTGATCAACACAAAAATCCCGGCGCAAGCCGGGATTTTTGTTTCTGTCAGGCAAGTTGCTGCCATCGAAGGTCAGTCCTGGCGGAATACCAGATGGCCACCGGAGGCATCCACCTTGATCACGGTGCCAGGCGCAAAACGCCCTTCGAGGATTTCCCTGGCCAGCGGATTCTCCAGTTGCTGCTGGATCGCGCGCTTCAACGGCCGCGCACCATAGACCGGATCGAAGCCGACATTGCCAAGCAGGGTCAGAGCGCCATCGCTGACTTCCATCTTCAACTGGCGCTCGGCCAGCCGCTTCTCCAGATACTCCAGCTGGATCTTCGCGATGGCACGGATCTGCGTCTTGTCCAGCGGACGGAACACCACCAGCTCGTCGAGCCGGTTGATGAACTCAGGCCGGAAGTGCGCCTGCACCACGCCCATCACCGACGCCTTCATCTGCGTGTACTGCTCCTCGACATCGCCACCTTCGCTGTTCTCGGAAGCATCCTGGATCATCTGCGAACCGAGGTTCGAGGTCATCACGATCACGGTGTTGCGGAAGTCCACGGTGCGACCCTGGCCATCGGTGAGGCGGCCATCGTCGAGCACCTGCAGCAGGATGTTGAACACATCCGGATGTGCCTTCTCCACCTCGTCCAGCAGGATCACGCTGTACGGTCGGCGCCGTACCGCTTCGGTCAGATAGCCGCCTTCCTCATAACCCACATAACCCGGCGGCGCACCGACCAGCCGGCTCACCGAATGCTTCTCCATGAACTCGCTCATGTCGATGCGCACCATCGCATCGGTGGTGTCGAACATGAACTCGGCCAGCGCCTTGCACAGCTCGGTCTTGCCGACGCCGGTGGGGCCGAGGAACAGGAATGAACCGTTCGGCCGGTTCGGATCGGACAGACCGGCGCGCGAACGGCGGATCGCATCGGACACCGCGCGCACGGCTTCGTCCTGACCAACCACCCGGCGATGCAGGTCGTCTTCCATGTGCAGCAACTTTTCGCGCTCGCCTTCGAGCATCTTGGCGACCGGAATGCCGGTCCAGCGCGCGACCACCTCGGCGATTTCCTCGGCGGTAACCTTGTCCTGCAGCAGCTTGAAGTCCTGCGTCTCGGCCGCCTGCGCCGCAGCGAGCTGCTTCTCCAGTTCCGGCAGCCGGCCGTACTGGATTTCGCTCATCTTCGCGTAGTCCTGTCGGCGCTGGGCGGCATCCAATTCCTGCCGCGCCTGCTCGATCTGCTCCTTCACCTTGGTCGCGCCCTGCAGGGCGGCCTTCTCCGATTTCCAGATCTCGTTGAGGTCAGAGAACTCGCGCTCCAGCTTCTCGATGTCGGTTTCCAGATCGGCGAGGCGCTGCTTCGATTCGCTGTCCTTCTCCTTCTTCAGCATCTCGCGCTGGATCTTCAGCTGGATCAGCCGGCGCTCCAGCCGATCGAGTTCCTCCGGCTTGGAGTCGATCTCCATGCGGATACGGGAAGCGGCCTCGTCCATCAGGTCGATCGCCTTGTCCGGCAACTGGCGATCGGCGATGTAGCGATGTGACAGCGTCGCTGCGGCAACAATCGCCGGATCGGTGATCTCCACGCCGTGATGCACCGCGTAGCGCTCCTTCAGGCCGCGCAGGATCGCGATGGTGTCCTCGACTGACGGCTCGCCCACGAACACTTTCTGGAAGCGGCGCTCCAACGCGGCATCCTTCTCGATGTACTTGCGGTATTCGTCCAGCGTGGTGGCACCGATGCAGTGCAGCTCGCCGCGCGCCAGCGCTGGTTTGAGCATGTTGCCCGCATCCATCGCACCGTCGGCCTTGCCCGCGCCGACCATCGTGTGCAGCTCGTCGATGAACAGGATCACCCGACCCTCCTGCTTGGACAGGTCGTTGAGCACGGCTTTCAGGCGCTCCTCGAATTCACCGCGGAACTTCGCGCCGGCGATCAGTGCGCCCATGTCCAGCGCCAGCACACGACGGCCACGCAGACCTTCCGGCACCTCGTCCTTGATGATGCGCTGGGCCAGCCCCTCGACGATCGCGGTCTTGCCCACGCCGGGTTCGCCAATCAGCACCGGATTGTTCTTGGTACGCCGCTGCAGCACCTGGATGGTGCGGCGGATCTCCTCGTCGCGACCGATCACCGGATCGAGCTTGCCGGACTCCGCGCGCGCAGTGAGGTCGACACAGTATTTCTCCAGCGCCTGGCGCTGCTCCTCGGCATTCTCGCTCTGCACCTTCTCGCCGCCGCGCAGCTTGTCGATCGCCGCCTCGAGATTCGGCTTGGTCGCGCCAGCTGCCTTCAACGCTGCGCCCAGCTCGCCTTTGTCGTCCAGCGCCGCGAGCACGAACAGTTCGCTGGCGATGAACTGGTCACCGCGCTGCTGCGCCAGCTTGTCGGTGAGGTTGAGCAGGCGGGTCAGATCATTGCCGACGTTGATGTTGCCTTCCTGCCCGCTGACTTTCGGCAAACGTTCCAGCATGTCGTTGACGCGCTGACGCAACGCCGGCACGTTGACCTGCGCCTGGGTCAGCAAGGGTGCCGTGGAACCACCCTGCTGATCGAGCAACGCTGCCATCACATGCGCCGGTTCCAGCATGTTGTTGTCACGACCCACGGCCAGCGACTGCGCGTCGGCCAGCGACTGCTGGAAACGCGAGGTGAGTTTGTCCATCCGCATATCGTGCTCCCCGCAAGAGGTGAAGGATTTGGCGGACTTGCCGCCACTGTCCGGTTAGATGCGGACAACGGCAGGTGATTCAAGCAACGCGTCATGACGAGGCGGCGTCAATGCCTCAACGGGCAGTCAACTGTCGGCGAGCCAGATCAGGCTGGCGAAGCGGCCGCTGCGTGCGCCGTCGCGGCGGTACGAATAGAAACGCGTATCGCTGAACGTGTCGAAGCCGCCGCCGTGAATCCGCGTCACGCCTGCCGCGGCCAGCCGCCGCCGCGCCAGTGCGGCCAGATCGCACTGCCAGTGACCGGGCCGCGTCGGCACGAAGCAATCCATCGTCGCCGCGTCGGCTGCCACGAAGGCACCACGCACCTCCTCGCCCACCTCGTACGAGGCCGCACCAATGCATGGCCCCAGCCACGCCAGCAGCCGCTCCCGCGGCGACTGCAGCTGGGTCAGGGTGGCCTCCAGCACACCGGTGGCAAGACCGCGCCAGCCGGCATGCGTGGCACCGATCTCGCTGCCGTCGTCGGCACAGAACAGCACCGGCAGGCAATCGGCAGTGAGGATCGACAGTACGGTGCCGGGGATGTGCGATACCGCCGCATCCGCTTGCGGCTGGTCCGGGCTGGGCAGCGGCCCCAGCTCGGCCACGCTGATGCCATGTACCTGGTGCAACCAGCGTGGTGCTGCCGGCAGCGCCAACGCCTGCTGCAAGGCGCTGCGGTTGGTCACCACCGCATCAGCCATGTCACCGCTGCGCAGGCCCAGATTGAAGCGATCGAACGGTGGCGCCGAGATGCCCGGCCCATGGCGGGTGGTGATGGCCGCATGGACACGCGACGGGGTTGGCCAGTCGGGGAAGATCCAGGTGTCGGTCATGGCGACGGGAGTCGGGGATCGGAAATCAAGGATCGCTGAGCATCGCACACTCGCCGCCCCGATTCCTCGTCGACCCTCACGGTCAGTAGTGATCCGGGCCGTTTTCGAGCAGATCCGCCCGCAGCGCCTCGATCAGCGCCAGTTGATCGGCCGGCCGTTCGGCACTGAACGAGAGCAGTTCACCGCTGACCGGATGCTCGAACGACAGCCGCTCCGCATGCAACGCCTGGCGCCGGAAACCACGCAGCGCGGTGACCAGCTCGGGCGTGGCGCCCTTGGGCAGCTTCAGGCCACCGCCGTACAACGGATCGCCGATCAGCGGATGGTTGATATGCGCCAGATGCACGCGAATCTGATGCGTGCGGCCGGTTTCCAGCTGGCATTGCAGCAGGCTGTGCGCACGGAAACGCTCACGCAGCCGGTAATGCGTCACCGCGCGCTTGCCGTCTTCCTCGTCGCGCACCGCCTGGCGCAGGCGGTCGCCCATGCTGCGGCCAATCGGCTCGTCCACCGTGCCACCGGCCACCAGCGTGCCCAGCACCACGGCCTCGTACTGGCGCTCCACCTCGTGACGCGACAGCAGGTCGACCAGCGCGGTACAGGTCGGCAGCGTCTTCGCCACCACCATCAGGCCGGAGGTGTCCTTGTCCAGCCGGTGCACGATGCCCCCGCGTGGCAGCTCGGCCAGCTTCGGATCGTGATGCAGCAGCGCATTGAGCAGGGTACCGGCCGGGTTGCCGGCCCCCGGATGGACCACCAGCCCGGCCGGCTTGTCCAGCACCAGCAGGTGCTCGTCCTCGTGCACGATGGCCAGCGCAATGTTTTCCGGTGCACTGCTCACCTCGGCTTCCAGCTCGACCTGCAGCCGCACCAGTTCGCCACCGCGCAGCAACTGGCGGGGTGGCGCCAGCGCGCCGTCCAGGGTCACCGCACCGGACTTGATCCAGCCGCTGAGCCGCGAACGCGAATAATCAGGGAACATCTCGGCCACAGCCTGGTCGAACCTGCGTCCTGCTGCCCCCAGCGGCACCGTTGCTTCATGCCGGATGGTGGTCATGCCGGCACCCGCGGGCGGTTATCGGTTTCGGCTATCATGCCTTTTCGATCAAACATCTGAATCCTGTCCTCATGCGCGTAATCAAGTTGCCGATGTCCAAATTGCCTGCCCTGAAGGTGCTCGTCGTGCTCGCGCTCGCCGTGTCGCTGAGTGCCTGTTCGATGTTCCACCACAAGAAGCGCGACAGCATCGACACGATGCCGGTGGACGCGCTCTACAACAACGCGCACACCTCGCTGGAAAACGCCGACTATGCGGCCTCCACCAGGGCCTACCAGCGCCTGATCGCACGTTTTCCCTCGGGTGCGTACACCGAACAGGCCCAGCTCGAGCTGGCCTATTCCCAGTACAAGAACAACCAGCCGGATGATGCCTTGTCGACCGTCAACGGCTTCATCAAGACCAATCCGACCAACAAACACGTCGATTATGCCTACTACTTGCGTGGTCTGATCAATTTCGATCGCACCAGCGGCTTTCTCGAACGCCATACCAAGCACAGCGAGAGCCAGAGTCGCCGCGACCAGGGCTACAACCTGCAGTCTTTTGACGACTTTTCCGAGCTGTCGCGCCGCTTCCCCGACAGTGCTTACACCGCCGATGCGCGCCAGCGCATGATCTACCTGCGCAACGTGCTGGCCCAGTACGAGATCAACGTGGCCGAGTTCTACCTGCGCAACAAGGCCTATGTCGGGTCCGCCGACCGCGCACAATATGTGGTCGAGCATTACCAGGAAGCGCCGCAAGCCGGTGACGCGCTGGCCATTCTCACCCGCAGCTACCTGGCACTGGGCCACAAGGAACTCGCCGAGCAGACCCGCCAGGTGCTGGCACTGAATTACCCGAACCATCCCTACCTGACCGATGCCAAGTGGCCGCACGCGCCATCCACGCTGCGCAAGATGGTGCCGTTCTCCGGGCATCACTGAGTTTCAGTGACCCGGATCAGATGAGCCGGCGAGCGATCGCCGGCTTTTTTGTGCCTGGCGTTTGGCCCCGGCGCACGCCGGGAGCGGCACCTTTTGCTGCATGCGCGCATCCCATCACGGCGACCGAACCGTCAACGGATCGCTGCGACAACGCGCCATCTGTTGCGCATCCGCCAACCGACTATCCTCACAACCCTAGACCCACATCCAGAGTGCCCCTTGAAAGTCACCCCGCCCGGCCTTTGGGCCATCGCGCTTGCCCTGTCCAGTGGCCGGCTGCTGGCCGCCGACCCTGCACCGGCGACCACCACCCTGGCACCGGTATCGGTACACGCCAGCGACAGCCTGGTGACGGTAACCCCGGCCGTGCAGGTACGCGTCACCCGCAAGCAGTTGCAGCAGCAGAACGTCACCAGCAGTGCCGACGCCCTGAAGTACGTGCCGAACATGCTGGTACGCGCACGCTACATCGGCGATCCCAATGCGGTGATCAGCGGACGCAACACCGGCACCCTGCAGAGCGCGCGCAGCCTGGTCTATGCCGACGGCCTGCTGCTGTCCAACCTGATGACCAACGGCTACAACGGCGCGCCGCGCTGGGGCATGGTGGCGCCGGAGGAAATCGGCGCAGTCGACGTGCTGTACGGGCCCTATTCCGCGCTCTACCCGGGCAACTCGCTGGGCACCACGGTACTCATCCACACCATCCTGCCGCAGCATCTGGTGGCCAGCGTCAGTACCCAGGTCATGAGCCAGGACTACCACGACGCTTACGGCGCGGGCGGCCACTACAACGGCAATCAGTTCGCTGCCACGCTGGGCAACAAGCAGGGCCGCTGGAGCTGGCTGCTCGCCTTGAGCCGGCTCAATAACGACGGCCAGCCGCTGCAATACGCCACTGCCACGCCCGGCGGCAACGCCGCGGCCGCAGCACCGGTAACCGGCGCCACACTCGATCGCAACCCGAACGGCACGCCGCGGCTGGTCTACGGCGCCAACAGCATCGAGCACACCGTGCAGACCCAGGCCAAGCTGAAGCTGGGCGTGGACATCACCGACCATGTCGCCGCGCTGTTCACCCTGGGCTGGTGGCATGACGACGCCGAGGACCGCACCCGCAGCCTGATCCGCAATGCCAGCGGCCAGCTGGTCGACAGCGGCGTGATCGACGCCGCAGGGCAGACCTGGACACTGCCGGCAAGCGGCCTCGCACCGACCGCCGGGGTCGATTCGCACATGCTTTACGGCGCCGAGTTGAACGGCCACTTCGACAACGGCTGGCGCTGGACCGCCGTGGCCAGCCACTACGATTTCATGCATTCGCTGGCCGCCACTGCGAACCTGGCCGAACCCGGCACGCCGGTCGGTGGCCCCGGCACCATCGCCGACATGAGCGGTTCCGGCTGGAGCACGTTCGACCTGCGCAGCTCCGGCCCGCTGGGTGATCAGCACATGCTGTATGCCGGCGTGCACGCCGAGGGCTACGTGCTGGATACGCGCGTGCGCAACGCCAGCGACTGGCTTGGCGATGCCGACGGCACGCCGGTCAGCGCGTTCGCCGGCCGCACCCAGACCCGCGCCGCCTATCTGCAGGATGTATGGAGTTTTGCCCCAACGTGGGCGCTCACCCTCGGCGGCCGGCTGGAGCAGTGGCGCGCCTACGGCGGCCTGCTCGGCAATGCCACCAGCACGCTGCGCTACGCCGACCGGCAGCGTACGGACTTCTCGCCGAAGGCTGCATTGAGCTGGGATTTCGCCGACGACTGGCAGCTGCGGCTGGCGCACGGCAAGGCGGTGCGTTACCCGACCGTGGCCGAGCTGTTCCAGGGCACGATCTCGGCCAATGCGATCGTCAACAACAATCCCGCGCTCAAGCCCGAGATCGACGAATCCACCGACCTCACCCTGACCCGCCAGTTCATCCGGGGCCACTGGCGCATCTCGCTGTTCCAGGACCGCATCGCCGACGCGCTGTATTCGCAGACCGACATCACCGTCACGCCCACCGTCACCAACGTGCAGAACATCAACCTGATGCGCGGACGCGGCATCGAAGGCGAGCTGGGCCTGACCGACGTGTGGACGCCCGGACTCGATATCTCGGCCAGCCTCGCATTCAACGACGCGAAGACGCTGCAGGATCAGCAATACCCGCTGGCCAACGGCAAAATCTTCCCGCGCATCCCGAAGGTCCGCGCCAGCCTGTTCGCCGACTACCGCTTCGCATCGCAGTGGGATGCCTCGCTGGGCGTCCGTCATTCCGGTCGCCAGTACGGCACGCTCAACAACAGCGACTTCGTCGACACCTACGGCGCGGTCAGCAGCTTCACCGTGGTCGACGCGAAACTGCGCTGGAAGTTCGCGCCGCAGTGGACCGCCTCGCTCGGCGTCGACAACCTCACTAACGAACATTACTGGGTCTACCATCCCTATGCCGGCCGCACCGTGTTCGGCCAGCTGCGCTGGGATCTGTGACCCGTACCTCATCGAGATCTGCCATGCGCAAGTTGATTCTCATCCTGCTCTGCCTGTTGCCGCTGACCGTCATCGCGCATGACGACATGGCGATGATGCACATGACCAAGGGCCCGCAGCTCGGTGCCAGCGCGGCGTTCGATGCGCATGGCCGACTGTGGGTGGTCGGCGCGGCGGACGGCCATGTACGACTGCGCCACTCGGACGACGACGGCCGCACACTGAGTGCGCCAGTCGATGTGAATGCGCAGGCCGAGCCGATCTACGACAGCGCCGAGAACCGGCCGAAGATCGCGTTCGGCCCGCACGACGAACTGTACGTGAGCTGGTCGCAGCCACGCGCGAAACCGTGGACCGGCTTCGTGCGCTTCGCCAGCTCACTGGATGGTGGCGCGCACTTCTCCGCGCCGCTCACCGTGCATCACGACCACGCCGAGATCACCCACCGTTTCGACACACTGGCGGTGGATGGCGATGGCCGTGTGGTCATCGCCTGGATCGACAAGCGCGACCTGGAAGCCGCCCACGCCAAAGGCGAGCGTTACCTCGGCGCCGCCGTGTACTACAGCTGGTCGGACGACGAAGGGCGCAGCTTCGTGCCCGAGCACAAGCTGATCGACCAGAGCTGCGAATGCTGCCGCATCGCCATCACACGCACGCCTCAAGGCGATGTCGCGGTGTTTTTCCGCAGCATCTTCGGCGACAACATCCGCGATCATGCCTATGCCGTGCTGCACACGGACGGACGGCCCAGCCACGCCGAACGCGCCACCTTCGACCAGTGGCAGATCGCTGCCTGCCCTGAACAAGGTCCCGGCCTCGCCATCGGTGCCGACGGCTCGCGGCATGCCGTGTGGTACGAGGCGCGGGAGAAACCCACCATCTGGTACGGCCAGCTCGATCCGGGGCATCCGCCACAGCACACCCTGATGGTCGCCAACGCCGGCGCCAGCCACGCCGACGTGGCCGTGCACGACCAGACCGTATGGATCGTGTGGAATCAGGTGAGCGCCAACGGCTATGCGTTGATGCTGCGCCGCTCGCTCGACAACGGCAGGCATTTCGATGCGGCACGCGAGATTGCCCACAGCACCGATGCGGTCGGCTCGCCGCAGCTGCTGCAAAAACAGGGGCGCGCCTTCGTCGCATGGAACACCGCCAGCGGCTTTCGCCTGATTCCGGTCGAGGCGTCGTGATGAAGCGTCTGCTGCCTGCGCTTGCCTGTTTGCTGACGGCCTGCCTGATGCCCGCGCTCGCCTGCGCCGGTCCGCTGCAGCCCTTGGCCGCCGCCGATGTTCCGGCCCTGCTGAAGCCGCCGCCCCACGGCGAACGGATCATCGCGCTGTGGGCGCTCGACTGCGCCTACTGCGAAGCCAACCTCGATGCCCTGGCCACGCTGCAGCGCGCGCACCCGCACGACATCGAATTGCTGGTGGTCGCCACCGACAGCATCGACCAACACGCGGCGATCGAGGCGCGCCTGCAGCAGATGAAGCTGGCCGATTATCCGGTGCTTGCCTACGCCGAGGCCTCGCCCGAGCGAATCAACTTCCTGCTCGACCCGAACTGGGGCGGCGAGACCCCGCGCGTGCTGGTGATACGCGCCGACGGCAGTCGACTTGGACTCAGCGGTGCGCTGACGCCCGCGCAACTGCAGAAGCTCCTGTAGGGCGGGCACCGCCCGCCGGCTCTTCGTCCCGCCTCGTTGCAAGAGCGGCGGGCCGTGCCCACCCTACGAAACCGCGATAGCAGCTTGTCTTTCTGTGGGAGCGACTTCAGTCGCGACGGTTCTTCGAAGGGTTCGGTTGCAAAAGCGTCGCGACTGAAGTCGCTCCCACAAACATGTCGCGCTCAAATCACGGTTGTGCCGTGCTGTCGGCAGGTGCCGGCGGCTCCGCCGTGCCGTCGTCCTCGTCGCCGTAGATCGCCACATGCGGCACACCGTCGGCCCCGATCCAGCCGCGGTACATGCCGTCGGTGTTGAACGGGATCGAGACATGGCCGTCCGCGTCCAGTGCGATCGCGCCACCGTTGCCGCCCATCGACGGGATCTCCTGGTTGATCACCTGGGCCGCGGCGCGTTTCAGCGGCACGCGCATCTGGGTCACCATCATGCAGATCTCATGCGCGGCGACGGTGCGGATGTAGTACTCGCCCCAGCCGGTGCCGGACACTGCACAGCCTGAATTGGCGTAGATACCGGCGCCGATGATCGGCGAATCGCCGATGCGACCCCAGCGCTTGTCGGTCATGCCGCCGGTTGACGTGCCGGCGGCAAGATGGCCGTCGACATCCAGCGCCACTGCACCGACCGTGCCGAAATGCTTGGCCGTCTCCACGTCCGCATGCGGCTGCTTCGCGGCATCTTCCTTCAACGCCTTCTGCAGCTGCTGCCAGCGCTCCTCGGTGCGAAAATACGACGGATCGACCAGGGTGATGCCCTGCTCCTTCGCGAATTCCTCGGCACCTTCGCCCGCCAGCATCACATGCGACGAATGCTCCATCACCGCACGCGCCAGCAGGATCGGATTCTTCACCCGCTGCACGCCAGCCACCGAACCGGCGCGCAGCGTATTGCCATCCATGATCGCCGCGTCCAGCTCGTTCTTGCCGTCGTGGGTAAACACCGCACCCTTGCCGGCATTGAAGTTCGGATCGTCCTCCAGCACGGTGATCGCCGCCGTCACCGCATCGAGTGCCGGCTTGCCCGCCTTGAGCTGGGCATAGCCGTTCTGCAGCGCCAGTGTCATCGCCGCACGCACGGCCTTTTCCTTCGCCGGCGTCATCTCGCGCTTGATCACGCCAGCGCCGCCGTGGATTACCAGCACGGGGGAGACGGCGGCGTGGCTCATGGTTGAAATTCCGAGGGTGGCAAGGGCAATCAACAGATGGCGCGGCTTCACTACACTCTCCCGATCGGTGACCAGGAGAGTATAGCCATCCGAGCCGGTCACTTCGGTTCGAAGTGCACCTGTTTGCCTTTGAACATCGCGCGCAATCCATCGATGTCGGCAATCAGTTGCACGGCGGAGGTGGCCGACACCTGTTCGAAACTCAAAGCATCAAGCAGTTGTCCAGAGTTTCCGGATTTACCAGAACGAGCCCCAACTTGGCGGCCACCGATTCCGCCGGCGCCCATGCGAAATTCCACTTGCCCTATTGATCGACTGTGACCGGATGCCACTCGGAATCCAGCGATCGGCTGTCGCAGCCCATGCTGGGCGTCACGCCGATCTTGATGGTGTTGTTTTCCGGCTTCAGGTTATCGATAGGCTTGCCTTCAACGATCTGGCCGAACACGATGCTGGCCTGCTGGCCCGGCATGGTCCGCACGACCGGCTTGGCCGATTGCGTCCGCACGTTGCCACTACCACGATCGAAACGGGTATCGACCTGCGCGCTGACTTCCAGTTGACCACCAGCTACCGGCGATACCGCGAAGCGGCCCTGCCATGCCAGCTTGCCGGTGTCCACTCCGCTCGGCTCGGTGTATTCGCCCGGCTTCACGCAACGGATGAAATACATCGAATCAGGGTGGCCGCCGATCGCAACCTCGATCTTCAGCGTGTAATGGTCACTCATACCGTCGCCGCTCTTTCCCTGTGGCGAAGGAGTCGTGGCATAGACTGCAGTGCCCACGCCGATGGCGAGGAACGCAAGGAGAACACCACCGGCGCGCCGGCGCAAAAGATCGGGCTGCTGCAGTTTCAACATGGCGATACGCTCCGTGATGGGATGACGTGGTGACCAGGGGCACCCCACCGGCAACGCGAACGCGGCCGACTGAGTTTTCAACATCGCATTCGCATAACTGCGTCGCTGCGAGCGGTGCTCACGCAGCACGGCGGCATCGCAGGCCAGTTCCTGATCATGGCGCAACGCGGCGAGTGCCCACCACGCCAGTGGGTGGCACCAGAACATGGCAGCGACGATCTGCGCGAGCAGGCACCACCAGCCATCCCGACGGCGTGCATGGGTGGCTTCGTGGGCCAGGATCAAGGACTGCTCGACGGCGTCATAGCGTCGCTCGAAATCGACCGGCAACACGATACGGCTGCGCCAGGCGCCGACCAGCGCCGGCCCGATATCCGCGCTGGTGGCACGCAGCACCGGCCAGCGCGAGCGCAATCCGGCCACCGGCGTGGCGCCACGCACATGGATGCGGTAACGCGACTGCGCAAGCATGGCCAGCAGCAGGCTGACAAGCATGCCCGCCAGCCACAACAACGCGGCGCAGATGCTCCAGTCGACCGCACTGATCGTCACGGCATACGTCGGCAACGCGGCAGACGACGCGATCGAAGACACAATCGAAGCCTGCACCGTGACCGGTGCGATGGCTGCATGTGGTAACTGGCTGACCAGCATCGCCAACGGCGGCAGCAGCCACAATTGAAACGCGCGCTCGGTACCGAACAGATATCGGCATGGTTTGCGTAGCGTAGCCACGACGAGCACCGCTGCGGTGAACGCAAGGATCAGCAGCCAGCCATGACCAATCCAGTCGATACCCACCAACTCAAGGCTGTTCATCGTCAAGCTCCTTGAGCAGTTTGCGCAGTTCGGCGATGTCCTTCTTCGACAGCTTGCGCTGCTCGGAGAAGTGCGCAACCAGCGGTGCCACGCGGCCACCGAACAGGCGATCGAGCAGGCCCTTGCTCTCCTGCTGCACGTACTGTTCGCGCGTCAGCAATGGCGTGTACAGGTAACGGCGACCGTCGCGCTCGGCATGCACGGCCCTCTTCCGTAGCAGGCGGTTGAGCAGGGATTTCACCGTACCTTCCTGCCAGTCCTGCGTCGGACCGACCTCGGCGAGGATCTCCTCGGCACTGCGCGGCGCTTCGCGCCACAGCACCTCCATCACCACCGCTTCTGCTTCGCTGATTGCCATGGGTCACCGTTTACACGTGTAAGTGATTTGATGTTTACACGCGTAAATGATTGCGTCAAGCCCCGGATTTCCAACGCTGAACTTGGCATGCGACCTTGGTACAGGGCCGGCCCAGGCCAATCCGTCGTATGCTTGGCAGCTGACTCTCCCTGCAGGAAGGCATGGCAATGGACAAGGTTTACCCAAGCGCGGCGAAAGCCCTCGATGGACTGCTGGTTGACGGCATGACGATCGCCGCCGGTGGCTTCGGCCTGTGCGGCATCCCCGAGAACCTGATCGGTGCATTGCTGGAAGCCGGCACCAAGGGCCTGACCATCGTCGGCAACAACGCCGGCGTGGACGATTTCGGCATGGGTCCGCTGCTGAAGACGCATCAGGTGAAACGCGTGTTCGCCTCCTACGTGGGCGAGAACAAGGAGTTCGAGCGCCAGGTACTGGCCGGTGAACTGGAACTGCACCTCACCCCGCAGGGCACCCTGGCCGAGAAGCTGCGCGCCGGCGGCGCCGGCATTCCCGGTTTCTATACGCGCACCGGCTTCGGCACCAAGCTGGCCGAAGGCAAGGAAACCAAGGTTTTTGACGGCAAGGAATATGTGCTGGAAGAGGCCATCCGCGCCGACGTCTCGATCGTGAAGGCATGGAAGGGCGACCGCCTTGGCAACCTGGTATTCCGCGAGACCGCACGCAACTTCAACCCGATGATCGCCACCTGCAGCAAGGTCTGCGTAGCCGAGGTGGAGGAACTGGTCGAGGTCGGCGCGCTCGATCCGAACAATATCCACGTGCCGGGCATCTACGTCGACCGCATCATCCAGGGCGCCAACTACGAGAAGCGCATCGAGTTCCGCACTATCGCCGGCGCCAACACCGGCAAGGAAAGCCCGATTCGCACCGCGATGGCACAGCGCGCGGCGAAGGAACTGCGCGATGGCTACTACGTCAACCTCGGCATCGGCATTCCGACCCTGGTGGCGAACTTCATTCCTGAAGGCATGGACGTGATCCTGCAATCGGAGAACGGCCTGCTCGGTATCGGCCCGTTCCCAACGGAAGATCAAATCGATCCGGATCTGATCAACGCCGGCAAGCAGACCATCACCACCCTGCCCGGTTCGAGCTTCTTCTCCAGCGCCGAGTCGTTCGCGATGATCCGCGGCGGCCATATCGACCTGTCGATCCTCGGCGGCCTGGAAGTCTCCGCGCATGGCGACCTCGCCAACTGGATGGTGCCGGGCAAGATGGTCAAGGGTCCCGGTGGCGCGATGGACCTGGTCAGCGGCGTCAGGCGCGTGGTGGTGCTGATGGAGCACAACGCGAAGGATGGCTCGCCGAAGATCAAGGACGCCTGCGACCTGCCGCTGACCGGCAAGCAGGTGGCCGACCTGATCATTACCGACCTGTGCGTGTTCGAGGTGGCCAAGGGCAAGGGCCTGACCCTGATCGAACTCAACGACGGCGTGACGCTGGAGGACGTGAAGGCGAAGACCGGGTGCGCGTTTGCCGTGAGTCCAGCGCTGGCCAGCTGAGCATCGATGGACGCCGTAGGGCGGGCACTGCCCGCCGGCTCTTGCTGCATGAGTGCAAAGCGGCGGGCGGTGCCCGCCCTACGGCGTCCACAAGATGCGCTGGCGCCGCTACTTCAGAAACGCACGCACCGCCGCCGCATCGAACGGCCAGTCCAGTTCGCGGCCGTCGCGTTCGTCGCGCAGCACGGGCACCCGTGTGCCGTAGCGTTGCTGCAGCTCCACCGCATCATCCACCCACACGCTGTCGAACTCCGGTGCACGCGCCTCGGCCAGCACGGCCAGCGCGAGGTCACACAGGTGGCAGTAATCGCGCTGGTACAGGATCAGATCGGGCATGCGCTTGCGAATGGACTGCCAAAGGCGGGGACGCCGCGTAGAATAGCCGGTTCACTCCTTTCCCCGGCAGCATCCCATGGCCGTCAGCGTATTCGACCTGTTCAAGATCGGCATTGGCCCATCCTCCTCGCACACGGTGGGCCCGATGCGCGCGGCAGCACGTTTCGCCGAACGCTGGCTGGAGGAAAAGGGCGTGCTCGATCGCGTGACCCGCGTGCGCGCCGAACTGTATGGCTCGCTGGCGATGACCGGCCGCGGCCACGGCACCGACAAGGCGGTGCTGCTGGGCCTGGAAGGCCAGCATCCGGACACCGTCGATCCCGACCAGATCCCCGCCACACTCGAGCGCATCCGCACCACCCAGCGCCTGCGTGTACTCGGCAAGCACGAGATCGCGTTCGACGAAAAGGCCGACCTGGTCTTCAACAAGCGCCAGAAGCTGCCCTTCCATACCAACGGCATGCGCTTCTCCGCCTATGACGCCGACGGCAACGAACTGGCCAGCCGCGACTATTACTCGGTCGGCGGTGGCTTCGTGGTGAACACCGATGAGGCCGCGGAAGACCGCATCGTCGCCGACACCACCGAGCAGCCGTATGCGTTCTCCACCGGCGACCAGATGCTGGCGCTGTGCAAGCAGCACAACATGACCATCGCCCAACTGATGCTGGCGAACGAAACCGTGTGGCGGCCCGAGGCGGAGACCCGCGCCGGCCTGCTGACGATCTGGAAGGCGATGCAGGATTGCGTCGACCGCGGCCTGCGTTCGCCCGGCGTACTACCCGGCGGCCTGAAAGTGACGCGTCGCGCACCGGCGATGCTGGCGGATTTGCGCAACCAGCCGGAAGCCGCGCTGAAGGACCCGCTGACCATCCTCGACTGGGTGAACCTGTACGCGCTGGCAGTGAACGAGGAAAACGCCGCCGGCGGCCGCGTGGTCACCGCACCGACCAACGGCGCGGCCGGCATCGTGCCCGCGGTGGGTCACTACTACCTGCGCTTCTGCCCGAAGGCGGACGACGACGGCATCATCAACTATCTGCTCACCGCCGCCGCGATCGGCATCCTGTACAAGGAAAACGCCTCGATCTCCGGTGCCGAAGTCGGCTGCCAGGGCGAGGTCGGCGTGGCCTGCTCAATGGCCGCCGGCGGCCTTACCGCCGCGCTCGGCGGCAACGTGCTGCAGGTCGAGAACGCCGCCGAGATCGGCATGGAACACAACCTCGGCCTCACCTGCGATCCGATCGGCGGCCTGGTGCAGATCCCCTGCATCGAACGCAACGCGATGGGTTCGGTCAAGGCGATCAACGCCAGCCGCATGGCGCTGAAGAGCGACGGCAAGCACCGCGTCTCGCTCGACAAGGTGATCAAGACCATGCGCGACACCGGTCGTGACATGAAGGACAAATACAAGGAAACCAGCCGCGGCGGTCTCGCGGTGAACGTCATCGAGTGCTGAGTCTGCGCCGCGTCGGGTCTTCAAGCCGAAGCCGGATATCGCAGTTGGGGTGAGCGATCGCAAACCCCAACGTTGCCGGCTGCCTCCCCGCGAGTTGGGCATCGCTGCGCTCACCCCAACCTGCCAGAGCACGGCTTAAAGCTGAGAAAGGTTTGCTCCGTGCGGGCCAAGCTTGCGCAGGAGCGAACCGGCCAGCTCAGTCAGCCCCGAGCAGCACCTCGACCACTTGCTGGGCCATCGCCTCGGCGCTGCGTTCAGCCGCGTGCAGATGCACTTCGGCGTGCTCCGGTGGCTCGTACGGTGAATCGATGCCGGTGAAATTCCGGATCTCGCCAGCACGCGCCTTGGCGTAGAGCCCCTTCACATCGCGCTGTTCGCAAATCGCCAGCGGGGTATCCATGAAGACTTCGCTGAACTCGCCTTCGGCAAACAAATCCCGCGCCATGTGCCGCTCGCTGCGGAACGGGCTGATGAACGAGACCAGCACGATCAGGCCGGCATCCACCATCAGCTTCGCCACCTCGGCCACACGGCGGATGTTCTCGACGCGATCCTCGTCGGTGAAGCCCAGATCGCGGTTGAGACCATGGCGCACGTTGTCGCCGTCCAGCATGTAGGTGTGATAACCCAGCGCGTGCAGGCGCTTCTCCACCAGGTTGGCCACAGTCGACTTGCCCGAGCCGGACAGGCCGGTGAACCACAGGCAGGCCGGCGCCTGGCCCTTGATCCGCGCGCGCGCCGCGCGGTCGACATCCATGTGCTGCCAGTGGATGTTGTCGGCACGACGCAGGGCGAAGTTCAACGTGCCGGCGGCCGCGGTGTCGTTGGTCTGTCGGTCGATCAGGATGAACGCGCCCATCTCGCGGCAGTGTGCATACGACTCGAACGCGATGGCGTGATCGAGGCTGATGTTGCAGTAGCCCACCTCGTTCAACTCCAGCCGCTTGGCGGCCAGCGCTTCCTGGGTGTTGACGTCGACCTTGTGCTTGATCTCGGTGATCTGGGCGCTCACGGTGCGCGCGCCGATCTTCAGCCAGTAGGAGCGCCCCGGCAGCAGCGGCGCCTCACTCATCCACAGCAGGTGCGCGGCGAACTGGTCGGCCACCTGCGGTGGCTGCGCGGCCGCGGCGATGACATCGCCACGGCTGATGTCGCGCTCGTCGGCCAAGGTCAGCGTCACCGCGTCGCCAAGACCGGCGCGCGGCAGGTCGCCATCGGCGGTGACGATGCGCGCCACGCGTGAACGGACACCACTCGGCAACACCACCACTTCATCGCCCGGCGCGATCGAACCGGCGACGACCTGACCCGCGTAACCGCGGAAGTTCTGATCCGGCCGGCACACCCACTGCACCGGCAGGCGGAAGCCGACGTCGTCGGCCACGCGCGCGATCTGCACCGTTTCCAGATGTTCCAGCAGGCTGGGACCGTCGTACCACTCGATGATGCGCGAGCGGCTGCTGATATTCTCGCCACGCAGCGCGGACAGCGGCACCGCGCTGACCTGCGCGATATCCATCGAGGCAGCCAGCTCGCGATAATCCGCCTCGATCGCGCGGAACACGTCCTCGGAATAATCGATCAGGTCCATCTTGTTCACCGCCAGCAGCACATGCCGGATGCCGAGCAACGCGCAGATATAGGTATGCCGACGCGTCTGCGTCAGCAGGCCCTTGCGCGCATCGATCAGCACCACGGCAAGATCGGCGGTGGAGGCGCCGGTGGCCATGTTGCGCGTGTACTGCTCGTGGCCGGGACAGTCGGCGACGATGAACTTGCGACGTTCCGTACTGAAGAAGCGGTAGGCCACATCGATGGTGATGCCCTGCTCGCGCTCGGCGGAGAGGCCATCGACCAGCAGGGCGAAATCCAGCTCGCCGTTCTGCGTGCCATGGCGCAGGCTGTCGCCTTTCAGCGTTGCCAGCTGGTCGTCGAACAGCAGCTTGCTGTCGTACAGCAGGCGTCCGAGCAGGGTGCTCTTGCCGTCGTCCACGCTGCCGCAGGTAATGAAGCGCAGCAGGCTCTTGGTCTCGTGCTGCTGCAGATAGGCGTCGATCGCGGTGCTGGCGTCATGCTCCTTGCGCATCAGAAATAGCCCTCCTGCTTCTTCTTCTCCATCGACGCGGACGGATCCTGATCGATCACCCGGCCCTGGCGCTCGGAAGTGCGTGCCACCAGCATTTCCTGGATGACCGCCGGCAGCGTATCCGCGTCGGATTCGATTGCACCGGTCAGCGGATAGCAGCCCAGCGTGCGGAAGCGTACCTTGCGCATTTGCGGCACCTCGCCCTGTCGCAACGGCATGCGTTCGTCGTCGACCATGATCAGGGTGCCGTCACGTTCGACCACCGGCCGCTCGGCGGCGAGGTACAACGAGGGCACCTCGATCTTCTCGCGATAGATGTACAGCCAGATATCCAGCTCGGTCCAGTTCGACAGCGGGAACACGCGCACGCTCTCACCCTGGTGGATGCGCGCGTTGTAGAGATTCCACAGCTCGGGACGCTGGCTCTTCGGATCCCAGCGATGCTGCGCGTTGCGGAACGAGAACACGCGCTCCTTGGCGCGCGACTTCTCCTCGTCGCGCCGCGCGCCACCGATGGCTGCGTCGAACTTGTACTTGTCCAGCGCCTGCTTCAGCGCCTGGGTCTTCATCACATCGGTATGTACGGTCGCGCCGTGGCTGAACGGGCCGATGCCCTGCGCCACCCCGTCCTGATTGATGTGCACGATCAGGCGGCAACCAGTCTCCTGCGCGCGGCGATCGCGGAACGCGATCATCTCGCGGAACTTCCACGTGGTGTCCACGTGCAGCAGCGGGATCGGCGGCGGCGCCGGATAAAACGCCTTCTGCAGCAGGTGCAGCAGCACCGAGGAATCCTTGCCGATGGAATACATCATCACCGGATTGCGGAACTCCGCCGCCACCTCACGCAGGATGTGGATGCTTTCGGATTCCAGCTGCTTCAGGTGCGATGCGTGCGCAAGCGCGTCAATGTTCGTCATGTCGCTGCCGTGGTTATCCATACGGATTCTAGTTGGCTTGGCGCCGTTTGCGTAATGAGCAGCGGCTCTATGCATAAGGCGTTTCGCCCATATCGCACCCCGAACCACGACAAAGAGGTGAAGCCAACGACCCTTGCCGGAGCCTGCAGTTCATGTGGGAGCGACTTCTGTGGGAGCGGCTTCAGCCGCGATGCTCTTGGCTGGTTCAAGCAAAAAGCGTCGCAGCTGAAGCCGCTCCCACAGTAAAGCGCATCACGCGGTCATGGCGAGTTGCACCACGCCATCCACCACCCGCACCGCCACCGTACGCAGATGTTCGCCACGGCAGGGACCGGCAATGCACAACCCGTCACCCTGGTTGAAGGTGGCGCCGTGCACGGCGCAGATCAGCGTGTCGTTCTTCAGCAGGAACTTGCCGGGCGCATAGTCCAGCCGGCGCCCCGCATGCGGGCAGACGTTGAGATAGCTGCGCACCTGCTGGCCGTGCCGCAACAGAATCAGGCTCTCCGCGCCATCAGGCAGCAACACATCGACAGCGGTAGCTCCGCCATCGGGAATCTCGTCGAGCAGGCACAACGGCTGCACGTGACTGACTGTATCCATCGGCACTTGCCTCGCGGGCCGGAAGGCCCCATGGTTGCACGCATGATTTCAAGCGTAAGTCGTTGATTTTACCACACGGATTTTTAACACATGCACTTCGCCATGCCCTCCCCGCGTCGCTCCCGTCACCCGCTGGTTCGCGCCCTGTCACTGCTGCTCGGCGTGGCCGTGGTCGGCGTATTGCTGGTGTTCGGCCTGGTGGTGGCCGGTGTGCTGCTGGTCGGCGGCGCCCTGCTGCTGGGCTGGCGTCAGTGGAAGCATGGGCGCGGGCCGGCCAGTCCCGCTGCGGCGCGTACCACGCATCAGCCCGACGTGCTGGAAGGCGAGTTCGTGGTGATCCGGCAGCAGGGGCGCCCCGTCGCGCACTGAGCTACTCCAGTCCGGGCGATGCCCCGCATGAGCGACTTTTGTGGGAGCGGCTTCAGCCGTGACGCCTTTCGGCAGAACCAGCAGCAGCGTCGCGGCTAAAGCCGCTCCCACAGAAAAGCGGGCTTTGAAGTCGTGCTCACAAAATCCGCCGGGCTCGCGGATAATGCGCCGTCCCCTCATGACCCGCCCTTCATGTCCAACCACCCTGCGGTCGACACGCCGCATCGCCTGAGCGACCCCCGTGTACTGATTCCACTGGCGCTGTTCGCGCTCTACGTGATCTGGGGCTCGACCTATCTGGGCATCCGCTTCGCGTTGGAAAGCTACCCGCCATTCTTGCTCGCTGGCGTGCGCTTCCTGTGCGCCGGCGTGGCGTTGTACGGCTTTCTGCGCCTGCGCGGTATGGCGCCGCCGACGCCATTGCAATGGCGCAACGCGGCGTTCACCGGCCTGCTGCTGCTCGGTTTCGGCAACGGCCTGGTCTGCTTTGCGGAGGAACGGGTGAGCTCCGGCATTGCCGCGGTGGCGGTAGCCAGCATGCCGCTGTTCGCTGCGCTGTTTTCCGGCATGTATGGCGAATGGCCCAACCGGCGCGAGAGCATCGGTCTGGCGATCGGCTTCGCCGGCGTGATCGTGCTGAACCTGGGTAGCAGCCTGTCGGGCTCGCGGCTCGGCGCCATTGCCCTGCTGGTGGCGGCGATGTGCTGGGCGTTCGGTTCGGCCTGGAGCCGCCGCCGGGAAATGCCGCCCGGGCCGATGAACACCGCCGCACAGATGCTGTGCGCCAGCGTCGCGCTGTTGATCTTCGGCTTTGCCAGCGGCGAGCAGCTGCCGGCCCATCCGACTACGCGCGCCACCTTGGCGGTGGTCTATCTGGCCGTGTTCGGCTCGCTGATCGCGTTCAGTGCGTACCTGTATGTGCTGAAGCATGCGCGGCCGGCGCTGAGTACCAGCTACGCGTACGTGAATCCACCAGTGGCGGTGCTGTTCGGCGTGCTGCTGGTCGGCGAACACGTCGGCCCGTACGATCTCACCGGCATGGCGATCATCCTGCTCGGCGTGGTGGTGATCACGCTGGCGAAGCAGAAGCGGGCGCACTGAAGCGTCGAGAGTCAGGGCAGATGCCCGCTGCCGCCATACCTCTTGTGGGAGCGGTTTTGTGGGAACGGCTTCAGCCGCGACGCCCCTGGCTTAAAAGCGTCGTGACTGAAGTCACTCCCACAAAAGTCTCAAGCAACAACACTGCGACTGCAGGCTCTCCTGCAGAGATGCCGGTTGTTCGTAGTGGTCAGCGCCAGCCCGAGGTGATCGGATAGCGCCGCTCACGGCCGAACGCCCGCGTGGTCACGCGCGGCCCCGGCGCCGACTGCCGGCGCTTGAACTCGTTCAGCAGCACCAGCCGCACCACCCGGCGCACGGTATCGGCGTGGAAACCCTGTGCTGCGATCTCGGCCTGCGACTGCTCGCCTTCGATGAAGCGCTCGAGAATGGCATCCAGTTCGTCGTACGGCGGCAACGAATCCTGATCGGTCTGATTGTCGCGCAACTCCGCCGACGGTGGACGTTCGATCACCGCCACCGGAATCATCTCGCTCCCCCCGGCTTGCGCCGCGTGCGCATTGCGCCAGCGCGACAGCTTGTACACCACGGTCTTGTAGACATCCTTCAACGGCGCGTAGGCGCCGCACATGTCGCCGTACAAGGTGGCGTAGCCCACCGCCATCTCGCTCTTGTTGCCGGTCGCCAGCAGCAGGCGGCCATGCTTGTTGCTGAGTGCCATCAGCATCACGCCGCGAGTGCGCGACTGCAGGTTTTCCTCGGTGGTATCGGCCGGCTTGCCGGCGAACGCAGGCGTCAGTGCGTCGACGAACGACTGATAAGTCTGTTCGATGTCGATCACGTGATAATCGACACCCAGCTGCACGGCCTGCGCGCGCGCGCCGTCCAGCGACAGCTGCGAGGTGTAACGGGTGGGCATCATCACCGCGGTAACCCGATCGGCACCCAGTGCATCGACCGCCAGCGCCAGGGTCAGCGCCGAATCGATGCCGCCAGACAGGCCCAGCAGCACGCCGCCAAAACCATTCTTGTCGATGTAGTCACGAATGCCGCGCACCAGTGCGGCATACAGCGTGGCCTCGAGCGAGGTGTCGGCCAGCGGTGGCCAGCCTTCGGCATGCAGGGTCCGTGTGACCGGATCGAATTCCGCCCATAGCAGTGCATCGACGAAGGCCGGCGCGCGCGCGGCAATCGAACCATCACCATTTACCAGGATCGAGGCGCCGTCGTAGACCACTTCATCCTGACCACCGACCAGGTTGAGATAGGCGATCGCGCAACCGGTTTCGCGCGCGCGGGCGATCAGCACCTCCTCACGCGTAGTCTGCTTGGCGTCGTCCCACGGCGAGGCGTTGACCACCACCAGCAGTTCCGCACCGGCTGCCGCCGCCTGCGCGGCCGGTTCCGGCTGCCAGACGTCCTCACAGATCAGCAGCCCCACCCGCACGCCACCGACCATCACGGTGACAGTCTCGTGCCCGGGACGGAAATAACGTTTGTCGTCGAACACGCCGTAATTCGGCAACGCCTGCTTGTGTGCGGTGGCCTGGATACGGCCGTCACCCAACAGGCTGGTGGCGTTGTACACCTCGCCCTCGCTGTGCGGATGGCCGACCAACGCGGCGATGCCGTTGGTGGCCTGCGCCAGCGCGGCGAGCTCGCATTCGCAGGCGGCGAGAAAGCTGGGCCGCAGCAGCAGATCCTCCGGCGGATAGCCACTCAGGGTCAACTCGGGAAACAGCACCAGCCCGGCGCCACCAGCACGCGCGTGGGCGATCAGGTCGCCCACTTTCGCGGCATTCGCCGCTACCGCGCCGACCGCAAAATCGAACTGGGCCAGTGCCAGACGCAGCCTTGCCATGAACGTGCTCCTGAAATGACGAAGGCCGCGACTTCTTGAGTCGCGGCCTTCGTATTTTAAAGCAGTCCGTGCCGACTTACTTCTTCATCAGACCCGCAAGCGTCTTGCCCAGATCCGCCGGTGACTTCACCGTGGTGACGCCAGCCTTCTCCAGCGCGGCGAACTTCGCCGCCGCGGTGCCCTTGCCGCCGGAGATGATCGCGCCGGCGTGACCCATGCGCTTGCCGGCCGGGGCCGAGGCGCCGGCGATGAACGAGACCACCGGCTTGGTCACGTACTCGCCGATGAACTCGGCCGCGTCCTCCTCGGCGCTGCCGCCGATCTCGCCGACCATGATGATGCCTTCGGTCTGCGCATCGTCCTGAAAGAGCTTGAGGCAGTCGATGAAGCTCAGGCCATTGATCGGGTCGCCGCCGATGCCGATCACCGTGCTCTGGCCGAGGCCTTCGTTGGTGGTCTGGAACACGGCTTCATAGGTCAGCGTGCCGGAGCGCGAGACCACGCCGACCTTGCCCTTCTGGTGGATGTGACCCGGCATGATGCCGATCTTGCATTCGCCGGGGGTGATGATGCCGGGGCAGTTCGGCCCGATCAGCACGATTTCCGGATGCTGCTGCAGCACGTTCTTCACGCGCAGCATGTCGAGTACCGGGATGCCCTCGGTGATCGCCACGATGACCTTGATGCCGGCGTCGATCGCTTCCAGGATCGAGTCGGCCGCGAACGGCGGCGGCACGAAGATCACCGACGCGTCGGCGCCGGTTTCCAGCACGGCTTCATCGACCGAGTTGAACACGGGCAGGCCGATATGCTCGGAACCGCCCTTGCCCGGAGTCACGCCGCCGACCACCTTGGTGCCGTAGTCGAGGCACTGCTGTGCATGGAAGGTACCCTGCTGGCCGGTGAAACCCTGCACCAGCACCTTGGTGTTTTTATTGACGAGAACGCTCATTCGTAATGCTCCTCAGCCCTTGGCCGCAGCCACGGCTTTCTGCGCCGCGTCGTTGAGATCATCCGCCGGCGTGATCGCCAGACCGGAGTTGGCCAGCAGTTCGCGGCCCTGATCGACATTGGTGCCCTGCAGGCGCACCACCACGGGAATCTTCAGGCCCACTTCCTTGACTGCGGCGATGATGCCCTCGGCGATCAGGTCGCAGCGCACGATGCCGCCGAAGATGTTGACCAGGATGCAGCGCACCTTGTCCGAGGACAGGATCAGCTTGAACGCCTCGGTCACGCGCTCCTTGGTCGCGCCGCCGCCGACGTCGAGGAAGTTGGCCGGCTCGCCGCCCGCCAGCTTGATCACGTCCATGGTGGCCATCGCCAGACCGGCGCCGTTGACCATGCAGCCGATCGAGCCGTCCATCGTCACGTAGTTGAGGTTGTATTGCACCGCGGCGGCTTCGGCGGCGTCTTCCTGGGTCAGGTCGCGCATCGCAGCCAGGTTCGGATGACGGTATTCGGCATTGTCGTCGGAGTTGACCTTGCCATCCAGCGCGGCCAGGTTGCCGTCTTCCAGCACCGCGAGTGGATTGAGCTCGACCAGCGCCAGGTCCTGCTCGTTGAACAGCTTGTACAGGCCCAGCATGATCTTGGTCAGCTGGTTGACCTGCTTGCCGTTCAGATCCATCGCGAAACCGAGCTGGCGGCACTGGTACGGCTGCAGGCCCTCGACGAAGTCGATCACGATGGTGTGGATGTCTTCGGGTGTCTCTTTCGCCACCTGCTCGATGTCCACGCCGCCATGCTTGGAGGCGATGAACGAGACGGCCTTGGAATCGCGGTCGACCAGGATCGACAGGTACAGCTCCCTGGCAATATTGGTCGCGTCGGTCACCAGTACCAGGTTCACCGGCAGCGCGCGGCCGGCGGACTGGTAGGTTTCCATATGGATGCCGAGCATGCCCTTGGCGGCAGCACGGACATCATCGAAGCTCTTGCAGAACTTCACGCCGCCGGCCTTGCCGCGGCCGCCTGCGTGGATCTGCGCCTTGACCATCCACTGCGAACCGCCGAGGTGCTTGGCGGCGTCGACGGCAGCGTCGGGGGAGTTGGCGATCTTGCCCGGCGGCACGGCGATGCCGTACTGCGCGAACAGTTCTTTGGCCTGGTATTCGTGGAAATTCATTCGATACCTCGAGCGAACGGAAAACATGGCGGCCGCACGCTTGAAAACGGCGTGGGTCAGGGAAGTCGGACGGCGGAGTGACGCGCTACCGAATGCAGTGCGCATGCCGGTGAATCGACAAAACCGCGCAATACGGCCGCTTATTTTCGCGGAAGCGGGCGGCAATGGAAAGAGCGGCGTGCGCAAGCCGCCCGGCAGGCCGGTTTCAAGCGCTCCGGGGTGCTGCTCCAACGCCGATCAGCCCGTCTATACTGATCCGGAACTGCCATGGAGTGCCCGCCACGTGTCCAGCACGCCACCCTTCTCCGCAACCCGCACGGGCGGTACTGCGACAATCCGTCACGAGCTGACCTTCCTCAACACGTTCCGGCTGGTGCAGGCATTGGTCTATGTCGGTCTGGCCTTCAGCCCGGCCGGGATGGGCTGGCCCAAGCTGGCCGCTCCCGGCCTTGCCCACGCTGTGGCCGCGGCGTACCTGCTCTTTGCGCTGGTCGCCCTGCTGTTCAACCGGCGCAGCATGGTTTACGCCAACATGGCCGTTTCGGTCACCCTGGCGGTGGACATCCTCGCCGCCGTGCTGGCGATCGCCGCGATGCACGATGCGCGCATCGGCATCGCGATGATGCTGGCGGTGAACCTGAGCGCCGGTGCGCTGATCCTGCCGCTGCGGCTGTCCAGCTTCTTCGCCGCGCTGGCCACCCTGGGCATCCTCGGCCATACCTTCTTTGGTACGTCGGACAACCCCGCCGATCGCGACCTGCTGGAAGCGGCACTGTTCGGCCTGGCCTATTTCGCCAGCACCACGTTGTGCCACGTACTGGGTCGCCAGTTGCGTGCCACCGAGGCGCTGGCCGAGCAGCGCAGCACCGACCTGGCCAACCTTTCGCAGATCAACGAGCTGATCATCCGCCGCATGAAGACCGGCGTGCTGCTGGTCGACGACGCCAACCGCATCCATCAGATCAACGAGTCGGCCTGGATGCTGATGGGCAATCCCCGCGCCGATCAGCGCGACCTGGGTCAGCTGGCGCCGGAACTGTCGCGCCGGCTCTATCACTGGATGACTTCCGGCAAGCTGGACGAGACTGCCACCCAGCTCGCCGACGGCGTACCCGAGGTGGTGCCGCGCTTCACCCGGTTGGCGCCGAACGACGACTCGCACGTGCTGATCTTCCTCGACGACACCTCGCTGCTGTCGCGCCGGGCGGAGGAACTCACGCTCAGCTCGCTCGGCCGGCTGTCCGCCTCGATCGCCCACGAGATCCGCAATCCGCTGGCGGCGATCCGCTATTCAGCGCAATTGCTGGCCGAATCGACCAGCATGGACGCCACCGACCAGCGCATGGTCGAGATCATCAACAACCACTGCATCCGGCTCAACGAGATCATCGAAAACATCCTGCAGTTGTCGCGGCGCGAACGCTCACGCCCGGAGACGCTGGATCTCGGCCACTGGGTGCAGGCCTTCGTTGAGGAATATTCCCAAGGCAACGACCTCGGCAGCGATTCGTTGCGGGCGATCGCCAGCAACGGTGCCCCAGTGGCCGCCGTGGCCGATCCGCAGCAGCTGCAACAGGTGCTGTGGAACCTGGTGCAGAACGCATTGCGCTACGGCCGCCTGCCTGGCGAACCGGCACGCGTGATGGTAGTGACCCGGCAGGGCGAGCACGGCGTACCGATCCTGGAAGTGATCGATCGCGGCCCCGGCATCGCGCCGAAGGTGGCCGCGCAGATCTTCGAACCGTTCTATACCACCCACGAATACGGCACCGGCCTGGGCCTGTACCTGGCCCGCCAGATGAGCGAGGCGAATCAGGCAGCGCTGGAATACGTCCGCGTCGCCGGCGGCGGCAGCTGCTTCCGACTGGTGCTGACCCCACCGGCACGCGGACCCGTCGATACAGCCGAGACCGCCCAGACCGCCACGCGTTGACGTTTCGGACGTGGATCGCTGTGAGCTTGCTGGACACGCCACGAGGACAGGTCACACGATGAAGCGCGTTGCATGGGTCTGCCTGTCGCTCGGCCTGATCTTTTCGCGGTTCGCCGTTGCCGACACGGCGTCCAGACCTATCTTGGTCGGGCCTGTCCTGGTCGGAAATACGGACAATCAGATCGCGCTGCAATCCACGGCATCTGCCCCGAAGGTGTTGCGCCTGACGGGCATCGGCGGCGCAACTTGGCAAGGCATGGATGCCGAGACCTTCATCGGCAGCGCAACGGTCGATGGCGTGGTGATTCCACTGCACTGGCGATTCGACCCAGGCGCCAGCCGCATCCATAACGATTCCACCAGTCTCGTATACGGGGAGCGCTCTACCGGCTTGCGGCTTTATTGGGAATGGCGGGCAGCTGCGCAGCATGGCCCGATCGAGCACGTGATCCGTATCGAGAACCCAGGCAGGCACGAGGTCTGGATCCCGTTGCAGGACAGCTTTCGCTTTGCATGGAAGATCGCTGCGAGTCAGTCGCTGGAGCAGCTGTGGATCGACAAGGGCGCCGGCGAGGCGCCGCCCGTCGGGACGCATCTTGTGCCAGTCACCGAGGGTTATCACTGGCGTGGTGTATCGAGTACGTTCGCGCATCCGCCTGCAGGCGAGCCGCGCGAGATCATCCCGTATTTCCTCGTCCGCGATGCCGACTCCACCAACGCTGGCTGGTATGTTGGGGTGGAGTTCAGTGGCCGCACCGCGATGGAACTGAAGCGACATGGCGACGTGCTCGAAGGCGTGGTGGGGCTCAATCCCGAACCAGGCCCCTTTCGCACACGCCTGGCACCCGGTGAAACCTTCACCACGCCAACCGTGTTCGTCGGCGCCAGCGATGGCGACGTGGACGATACCGGCAACACACTGCGACGCTGGGTGCGCGAGGTATTGAACGATCCCGCCATCTTGCACGATCCCGCCTATCCGACGGTGACCATCAACAGCTGGGGCAGCGCGATGGCGATTACCGACGCGCAGGCCCGGCGCATGATCGACGATGCGCGCAGCCTGGGTTTCGAGATGTTCCACCTCGATGCCGGCTGGTTCCGCGCAGTCGGTGACTGGTATCCGGATCCACGGAAATTTCCGCGCGGAATTGCCGCGATTTCGGACTATGCACATAGCCGCGGCCTGAAATTCGGCCTCTGGGTCGATTGGACCCAGGCGGGTACGAGCGCGCACCGCGGCGCGCTGAACGTCGCCGACCCGCAGGTACGCGACTGGCTGACCACCGGTCCGCCAGCAGGCTGGAAGCCCGCGGAGTTCAAGGGCATCACCATCGACCTGGGCGTACCTGCGGCGCAAGCGTGGGCGACACGCGAAGTCAATCGCATCGTGCACGACTATCACGTCGACATGCTTGAACACGACGGTTATGTCGTCGCCCAGGGCTGCGCTCGCAGCGACCATCCGCATGCGCCGGCCGATCTCGCAAAGACCCGGCGCTACAGCGATGATGACTTCCTGTGGGTCGACAGTGCCAATTCGACCGATGTCAGCCTGCACGCCACGCGTGCCTACTACGAAATACAGACGGAACTACGGCGCACACACCCGGGCCTGATGCTTGAAATCTGCAACGACGGCGGGCGCATGATCGACTTCGGCAGCGCCGCGCACGGCGACTACTTTTCCATCGTGGACGCCTACGACCCGGTATCGAACCGGCAGGCGTTCTACGACGCCAGCCATGTGCTTCCTTCAGCCATGCTCGAGGCCTATGTGAAGGCATGGCCGACGCCGCGCATCGAGAATTTCCGCTACATGCTGCGCAGCGGAATGATGGGCTGGCTGACCGTGATGATCGACAGCAACAGCTGGAGCCGCGAGCAACATGCCGCTGCGGCCGGGGAAATCGCGTTCTACAAGTCGACCCTGCGCCCGCTGATCCGTGACGCCGACCTTTATCACGTGGGCCCGCGACCGGACGGCAACAGTTGGGACGGACTGGAATACTTCGATGCCAGCCGGGATCAGGGTGTGCTCTACGCATTCCATGGCAGCGAGGCAACGCCCGGTGTATTCCGCTTCATGCTGCGCGGATTGCGCAGCGACCGCCGGTATCGGCTGCATTTCAGAGACCGCTCCTCACCTGACCGCGAAGTCGACGGGCGCGACTTGATGCAGTCGGGGTTTGCCGTGGTCCTGCCGATGGCGAATTCCTCCGAACTGGTGATGATCGAGGGTTTGCCATGAGCAACGCGTATCGCCTGGCGGTGGCCCTGTCGTGCGCCTGCGCCATCTTCGCGCCCCGGCAAGCCGCCGCGGCGCATGTCGATACGCGGACATCGGTGGCGCAGGAGCACCAGTACGGGAAGCTGGTGGTCCAGCCCGCGGTAATCGTCGCTGCCGCGGCGGCCTACCGGAATCCGAACCCGGCGTTGCAGGCGATGGTGCGTTCAGCCCTGCTCAATACCGGCACCCAGATCGTGGCGACAGACGACGGCACGGCCTACGTCAAGACCGGTGACATCCCCGCCGAGTGGCTGCGCGACTCGAGCGTGCAGGTCGAAGCCACCTATCTCGACTACGCGTACGACCCGCAGGTCCGCGCCCTGTTCAAGGCTGTGATCCAGCGCCAGGCGAAGTATCTGATCGTCGATCCGTATGCCAACGCCTTCAAGCAGGACTATACGGTGTGGGAGCGCAAGTTCGAACTCGACTCGCTGTGCTATCCGATCCTGCTCGCGTGGAAGTATTACCGGGTGACCGGCGATGCATCGGTGTTCACGCCTGAACTCAAGCAAGCCTTCCTGCGCGTGCTCGACGTCATGAAGATCGAGCAGCATCACCGGCGCAGCAGCAGTTACCGCTTCAAGTCCGACACCCAGGAAGCGGGCGTCAATCCGGTGGCCCATACCGGCATGATCTGGACCGGATTCCGCCCTTCGGACGATCCCTGCCTCTACGACTACATGATCCCCGACGAAATGATGGCGGTGCAGGCACTGTCGGCGCTGAGGGACATTGCCGCCGTCTATCACGATCCGGCAATGGCACGCCGCGCCGAGATATTGCGCCAGCAAGTGCATGCGGGCATCCAGAAATACGGCATCGTGCAGGGTCCTGACGGCAAACCGATCTATGCCTACGAGGTCGACGGGCTCGGCCACGCGAACCTGATGGACGACGCGAACCTCCCGAACCTGCTCGCAGCGCCGTATTTTGGTTATGTCCGTAACGACGATCCGACCTACCAGAACACGCGGCATTTCATGCTCTCCCAGGCCAACCTGTTTTACTACTCCGGTCCGTTGGCGGCCGGACTGGGCAGTCCGCACACGCCAGCCGGCATGATCTGGCCGCTGGGACTGCTCGCCGAAGGATTCACCACCAACGACCCGGCCGAGCAGCAGCGCGTGCTGGCCATGCTGCTGGCCAGCGACCCGGGTGACCACCGGCTGCACGAATCCTTCGATCCGCACGACCCCACGAAATTCACCCGTGAGGACTTCGGCTGGCCCAATGCGTTCTTCACCGAATACATCGCGAAGCTGCGCGGAGCCCCGGCGCATCCCGTGCCAAGTACGGCCGGCCTGCGCTTCGACGCGGAGCCGGCGCACTGATCACGCGGGCGAATCTTGCGAGCCACACTGACTCGCGCGCAGTATGCAAATCACCGGGCAAGACAGGAATACGACGGATGGCGGGCAATTTCACAATCACGTTCAAGGGAACGCGCAGCGACAGTCAGGCGGGATTCGCAGCGACCTCCGGCGTGCCCGGCTCAACGATTTTCTCCACCGCCCTGCCTGGCGGAACGGTCGCGAGCGGGATGAGTAGCAACCCTTCGGCGGTGTTGCCTCCGGTCGTGCCGGCGCTGCGCTCGTTCGATCTTTTCCCGACCCGTATCTGGCAGGCCAAGATGCCCGCGCTGACTCCGCATCTGGAGCCGTGGATGGCTGTCGTGCGGGCATTGCGGGCGGCCAGCCCCCGCCCGGCGGGCCGCACCAACCGCCAGGGCTGGAACAGCGAGGACATGGCAGTGCTGGAGCAACCCGTCTTTGCGCCGCTGCAACAGGCGATACATTCGGGTTGTGCCAGCGCCTTGGGCGAGATGGGCATACGCGATATCCCGTTCAAGCTGCAATCGTGGATCAACCTGCATGACCGCGGCGGCTTCAACTTTCTGCATGTGCACGAGGGCTGTCTGCTGTCGGGTTGCTTCTATCTGAGCGTGCCCGCCGGTTCGGGAAAACTGGTGTTCCGCGACCCACGTCCCGGTGTCATTCATGGCTACGTGAAAGGCGCCGTACCGAACGGCTACAGCGATATCCAGCTGGCACCCGATACCGGCCTGCTGGTGCTGTTTCCGTCCTGGATGGAACATTTCGTGGAACCCCATGACAGCGATGAGCCACGCATCTCGATCTCCTTCAATGCCGTGGTTGTGTAGAACTGGCGCGCAACGTTACTGGCGATCGGGCACCACATCGAAGGCCACCGTGAGACGCGTCTGGTCGCCTGAAAAAGGCACCGTGCCGTGCCAGAAATAGGACGGGAACAGCACCAGCATGCCTACCTCGGGGCGTACCACGTGTTCCACCGGCAAGGGCGGAGTCGTCGCGATACTGGGCTCGCCAAACGTGAGTACACCGTCCTGGCTTCGCGTATCGGCCATGCTGTCGGGCAGTTCGATGTAGCACGCCGAGGAAATCCAGCCACGCGGATGGACGTGGTTGGTGTGGAAACCGGATGTGCGCAACCTCACTGACCAGCTGCCATTGAACCGCCAGGTGTCCTGATTGCGACGGCGCAATGGATCGGGCCCGTGGCCGAGTTGCTCCAGATAGCGGCGGATAGGCGCCTCGAAGGCCCGGAACAAGGCCTGGATCACCGGATCCGCACTGCGTGTCAGCTCTTCGGTGGTCTCCGTACCATGACGCAACGATTGAAACAGCAACGGATGGGCATGGCTGCTGTGCAGGCGATCGAGGCTGCTTTTCAAGTCAGCAAAAAAACTGTTCCGATCGGACCATGGCGACGGTACGTCGAGTTGCTGCGGCACGACCAATCGTGAGTAATCGCAAAGCTCGTGGTAGCGCGCATCGCCGAGCAGGCGCCAGGCTGTGGTCTGCAGTGCGATCAGATACTGATCGTCGGGCGTGACGGCCAACAGCGCATCACAATGGGGTAGCGCGCCGGCCGCATCACCGATGCCGAGTTGGGCGGCAACCATCAGCTTGCGTGCCGCCGTGTCGGTCGGCGCTGCACGCAGCGCGCGCTCGGCGAGTCCCAGCGCGGTTGACGGCTCGAATTCCAGCGCCGCCAGGCCGGCGCGCACCAGCAACGCCGGCGGGGCATGCGCACGTGAAGCCTGCGCCGCGAGACAGGCGTACGCGCTGCGCGCATCCCCGGCACCCTGCAGGATGGCGGCCTTAGCCGCCCACAGGGCATCGTCGTTGGCAAACGTCTGCAAGGCTTGGTCCATCGTGGCGGTGGCCTGGGCGCTGTCGCCGGTGCGCATCCATACCAGCCGGGCGAGATGGCTTTGCGCATCCAGCATGCGCGGCTCCAGCCGCAGGCAATCACGCAAGGCGGCTTCGGCGCGATCGAAGTCACCGAGCGCGACCAGGCTGCGGGCGTGGGTGTAGTGCAGCATCGCACTCGGCTGTCCGTGCGCCAGTGCCTGTCGGGCGACGTACTCGGCTTCGGCAGGCTGGTTCGCTGTATCCAGGGCCATCGCCAGGGCATGAGCAGCCAAAGGGTTGCCGGGCGAGGCTGCTACAGCCTGGCGGAACGTAGCCACGGCTTCGCCCTGGCGTCCGAGCGCCGCCAGACCAGCCACATGCTGCGCCACCAGTTCCGCGTCGGCATGGCCGGCAACGCAGAAGCGGGTAGTCACCTCCACGGCCTGGGCCGGGCGCTGCGTGTCGTTGTAGTAGCGCGCGAGCACCAGCGCAGCGCGCGGATATGGCGGCGATCCCGCACAGGCACGCTGCAGCAGGGGTTCGGCTTCGCCGGCCCGGCCGCTGCCGAGCAGCAGTTCGCCCAGGGTCGCCAGCGTGGGCGTCCAGCCGGGATCGAGCGCCAGTGCTTCACGCAAGGTGGCTTCCGCACCGGCAAGATCCCCAAGCGCCTGCTGGGTGCCGGCGAGCAGCCGTCGCGCTTCGGCGAACCTGGGGTTGTCGTTGACCACGGCTTCGAGTTGCTCATGCGCAAGCCGGAAATCCCCTGCCTGCAACAGCACGCTGATGCGCCGCATGGTGTCGATGACCGCGGGTGGGATCATCGCCATCTGCCAGCAAACGGGTTTGATGAATTCATTGTCGACACTGTTCGTTGCCTGCCTCGGACTGCCGAATCGATCAGCCAGGTCGATGCATCGAGCGGCGAACAGGCAGACCGGCGTGGAAGCATGAATGTAGCGCGCTGGTGCGCCAGACGAAACGGCCCGGATCGTCGAGGGAAACGATCCGGGCCGCCCGCTACTGCTGGTGGATCAGGCCACCGGGCCTAGAAGCTGTATTTCGCCTGCAGATTCACTTCGCGGCCCTCGATGGAACGGGCCAGGATGACGCCGCCGATACCTGTATTGACGCCGAAGATGCGCGAGTTGCCTTCGGTCAGGCCAATCTGGTTGGTCAGATTGGTGCCACGCAGGGTGAACTGCCAGTTGCTCTGGTAGTTGGCAATGATGCCCGCATCCAAGGTGTAGTACGTGCCCAGCGGCTGCAGACCGGATTGGTCCTCGTAGCGCTGGCCGACGTGCGTATAGGTGACAAAAGCAGTGATGTCCCCCCAGCTCGTCGGCAGCCGGTAGCTCGGCGTGAACGCATAGCGCACCTTGGGTTGCCGTTGCAGCGGCTCGCCATTGAGGCCGACACACTGCGTACCGCCATTGATATCGGTGTATGGCGCGCAGCCGTTGTAGTTCGTGTAGTGGCCGTCCATGTAAGCGGCGACCAGTTCCAGTTTCAGGTTTTCAATCGGTGACCATGTCGTATTCAGGTTCAAGCCCTTGGTCGATGATCCGTAATTCGAAATGGCACCGATCGGAACGCCAGC
Source organism: Rhodanobacter sp. (assembly GCA_050737735.1). Lineage (GTDB taxonomy): Bacteria > Pseudomonadota > Gammaproteobacteria > Xanthomonadales > Rhodanobacteraceae > Rhodanobacter. The sequence goes on from JBOHYM010000050.1 coordinate 37,472, forward strand.
CCCATTGGTTTCCTGGTACTGCAGGCCGGTGAATTTCCTGTAATAGATACTGGCATCGACGTAAAGGACCTGCGACTGGTATTTGAAGCCGCCTTCCAGGTTGCGGATCTTCTCCATCGGTGAAAAATTGCCGCCGGTCCCGCGGATGCCATTGTCGAAGTCATCGAAATGAGCACCCGTGTTGCCACGTACATACACACTCATGTTGTCCGCCAGCTCATAGTTCGCGCCGAGTGTGAACGACGGGTGGGTCTTGTCGTAGACCAGACGCGTAAAGCTGCCATCGCAGATCTGAACGGCGTTGTCGTACAGGTCATTTGGGCCGCCCAGGGCAACAGTCTTGAAGTTGCAGGTGTTCTGGACCGCATGAATGTTTTCCAGCCGTGCGGAAGCGTCCAGCAGCCAGGGACCCACTTTCCAGGAATCCGACAGGTAGAACGCATTGTTGGTCGCCACGTTGTGTTCGGAAATATCGAAATTGCCGTTGAAGCTGGAGAAGCCCTGCGGGTTGGTGACATACATGGTCTGTCCATTCTGGACATAGCTCAGCGTGATCGGCTTGGCATTGTTCGCATTGGTCATCAGCATCTGGTTGCCCAGCGACCAGTTGTCGTTGTCGGTCGAACGCGCGAAGTAGTATCCGGCGGTCAGGGTATTGCCCTCGAACAGCTCCTTGCTGAGCCGGAAGTCGTTGTTGAACGTATGCAGCTGCTTCTGGATGTACCACCAGCCCTGGTGGATGACGCTTTGATTCAGCGGTACCGCGCCACCACCGACATAGTTGGCCTGGATCGCGGTGCCAGCCGGCAACCCCAGGGTATCGCTGTCCACCGGCTTGTTGGCGCTGCTGCAGAAACCGGCTGGCTGCGCGATGTTGCAACCGTAGGCGTAATAGCTCAACGGCTTCGGATTGGAACCCGAGAACAACGCATTGGTATTGAGCTGGCCACCACCCACCACAAAATGATCGTCCACCTTCCAGCCGCCGCCAAAATCGGCGCTATAAGTACCGCCGAAATAGTTGAGCTTGCCGCCGCGACCGTTGGCAAGATTTGCGTTCAGCATGTTGCCGTAGGGTCCAGGCACCTGAACGTGCTGCAACGCCTTGCTGTAATAAGTGCCTGTCAATGCATCGAAGCCGGGAAAGCTTGAATAGCTCCCATTGCTGTTCTGAATCATTGCGGTGGGGGCAATGAACTGGTTCTTGTCGTCGAGCGCGCGCGCCCAGAACATGAGGGTACCGTTGTCCAGGTCGTGGGTCAGGGTCGCGGTCAACTGACCGCCGTTGTCGGAGGGGTATTGCGGATCGCGTATGCCATCAGACTTGCGGTAGAAGCCACCGATGCTGCCATACCAGTTTTGCGCAATGGGGAAGCCATAAAAACCATCCACACGGTACAAGCCTTCCGAACCATAGGTCACCCCGATGTCGCCAGAGGGAACCTCCGTACCCTGACGCAAGATGAAGTTCGCCGTGGCACCCATCTGGCCCGGACCGAAGATGGCACCCGGACCACCCTGCACGATCTCGACGCGCTCGATGGTGTCGTCCAGACGGAACAGCGAGCTGCTATCCATGAAGGACAGCGACGGCATGCCGTACAGCGGCGTGCCGTTGACCATCATGGTGAAGAACGGAGAATCACCGCCACCCGGAAAACCGGCGATTTCTATATTGGCGCCAGTCTGGCCACCGCTGGATTCCGGCCAGATACCCGGCGAGATTTTCAGCAGGTCCGCGGTACTCTTCGCGTTGGACTGGGTGATTTTCTGAAGATCGGCGACAACAACGTTGTAACTCGCGTCGATCTTCTTGACGCCGCCCGCGTTACCGGTCACGACGACAGTCTGCAAGGACTTGGTCGGTGCGGGTTGCATATTCGACGCTTTTTTGGCGTCAGGCGCACTATTGGCCTGGGTATCGGCCTGCGCCGTCGGCGCAGATCCGTCCTGGCCTGCTGCCCAGACCATCTGCGGGAGCGCCGCCGCGATCGCGGTCACCAATGCCAGTCTGACAAGCTCGGGGTGATTCATGGTTGTCCCTCCTCAAAGGCGGTGTTGGAGCACCGGGTTTTGACTCAAAGTTGTACTTGTTCTGATTTATCAACAGATGACCCAGCGATAGTCCTGATCTCAGTCCGGCTCGACAAAGTGCTCCAGCCTGAATGACGCCAGATCGGGCAGTACGGCATCGGCTTCCCCCAATATCCCCACATCGCCGATGCCCAGGGCAGCCATGCCCGCAGACTTGATAGCCGCTATGCCAGCTTGCGCATCTTCGATGCCGAGACAGTCGGCAACATCGACACCCAGCGCCGCGGCGGCGCGCTGGAAAATTTCCGGATCCGGCTTCGCACGCACCGTCGTGACGTCGACGATGTGATCGAAGAATTCACTGATACCCATGCGTTCGACGAGCTCGCCGGCGCTGCGACTGGCTGACGCCAGGGCGATCTTCAGACCAGCCTTGCGCGCGGCCTTCAGCGTTGCCAGCGCACCCGGCAGAAGATCCCGGGCCGAAAATGTCTCGATGGCCTTCCGGTAATAGGCGTTCTTCCGATCGGCGAGTTGCTGCTTCTGCTCGCGCGTGTATCCGGCGGCGGCTTCACCAAGAACGATTTCAAGCGAGGCGGCGCGATCAACGCCCTTGAGCTTCTCGCCGATACCCTCGTTCCATGGCAGGCCGATCTCGGCCGTCAGCCGTTTCCAGGCTGCATGATGCAGATGTGCGGTATCGGCCAGCACGCCGTCGAGATCGAAGATCAATGCCCGGAATGCGCGCGGAAACACCACCGCGGCACCTTGCGGCACAGCGGCCGGATGCCGGTGACTGTTCAGCGCCTGCGATTGCGCGACACCTTCCGTCAGAAGCAGCGATTTGCCGGCATGCATGATGGCCAACGGCGCGCCGCTGCTCAGGGTGTAACGGGCGGTTTGCCCGTCGACGACAACGGTGATGCTTCGGTTCTTCCAGGCCACGCTGAAGCGGTATCCGCGCCACGCAGGAGGCAGGCTCGGATCGAACCCGATACCACCATCCGCCATGCGCAGGCCGCCGAATCCCCAGGCAAGCGCAAGCCAGCTTCCAGCCATCGCGGCCATGTGTGCACCGTGGCTGGTGTTCGCGTGCAGGTCGTCGAGATCGACCCGCAGAGCCTTCATGAAATAGTCGTGCGCTTTTTCGGCATGGCCGATTTCAGCGGCAAGCACCGCGAAGGTGGACGCGGACAGGGTCGAATCGTGAACCGTGATCGCCTCGTAGTAGTCGAAGCTGCGCCGCTTGGTGGCACGGTCGACGTTGTCACCTGCGAGTACCAGCGCCAGCAACGCGTCCGCCTGTTTGCACACCTGGTGCCGATACAGCGTCAGCGGATGGTGATGCATCAGCAAGGGATATTTTTCCGGTGGCGTGCCGGCGAAATCCCATCGTGGCTTGTCCAGAAAGGTATCGTCCTGGGCGACAATGCCCAGGCGCTCGTCATACGGCAGATACATGGCATCGGCCGCGCGCGACCAGTCGGCGATTTCGCGTTCTGAGCATTCGAGTTTCTGCTGGAGCGCGGCAAAAATCGCTGGCGCGCTACCGGCGAGCTCGCGCACCACCTCGACGGCATAGCGCAGGTGCTCCTGCGCCATCCGGTTGGTGTAGTAGTTGTTGTCGACCAGTGCGGTGTATTCGTCCGGCCCGGTCACGTCATTGATGCAGAACGCACCGCCGCGACGCTGGTTGAAATGTCCGACCTGCAACCAGATGCGTGCGGTTTCGATCAGCATTTCCGCGCCACCCTCGGCGAGAAAGGCCCGATCGTCGCTGGCGTCGACGTAGAGCTTGATCGCGAAAGCTATCGCGGCATTGATGTGATATTGCGCCGACCCGCTCGGGTAATGCGCCGAGCATTCGTCGCCGCCGATCGTGCGCCATGGATACAGCGCGCCGCGTGCATGGTTCATTTCGCGCGCATGGGCGCGCGCATGATCGAGTGTGCTCAGGCGCCAGAGCAGGCTCGGCTTTACCAGGGCCGGCGCGGTGAACGCGAGCGCAGGCAGCACGAAGGTCTCCGAATCCCAGAACACATGGCCTTCATAGCCTTCGCCGGTCAGGCCCTTCGCGGCGATGCCGCCATGCCCGTCGCGCGCGGCGGACTGAAAGATGTGGAACAGGTTGAATTTCAGTGCCTGTTCGCTGCGCTTGTCATGCTCGATCGAAAGGCTGGCGCGTTCCCAGAAGGCGGCGCAATCGCGCGCCTGGGCCTGCACCAGTGAATCGAAGCCGTCATCGATGGCGCTGGCAAGCGCGCTCGCGGCACGCGAATGCAACGCCTCGTCGGATATCTCCTGCTGCGGCTGGCTCCACGCATAGGCGACGAATTTCTCGATCGCCACCGAATCGCCTGCAGCGAGATATCCGTCATAGCTCTGCCGCACGCACCCGGCGTCCGTAGCGGCGCTGGCGAAGGTGAGGCCGCCGACCCGGTGGCGCTGCATGCAGACCACGCCAATCGCGCTTGCGCCGGTGCGCTGCGCAAGCCACGTATCGGCTTCCGTGGCGAACGTGTGCGATACGCGCAAGGCCAGACCGCTGCCGGTACCGAAGCGCGGATCGTCGCCCTGCGCCGCAGCGGCCTGATCGCCGGATATCGATGACTCGAAAGCCACCGGGCCGGCATAGTCGATCGAGCGCAGGCGCAGGCGGATGCAGAGCAGGCCCGGATGCGCAACCGGCACCACGCGTTCCGTCTCGAGTTCGAACGTATGCCCTTGCGCGGTGCGCCAGCGCAGAAAGCGGGAAAGCCTTCCTTCGCGCAGATCGAGCACCCGCTTGAACTCGAGAAGCTCACCTTGCAGCGGGTCGACGTGCAGATCGCCCAGGCGGATACGTATAGCGGTTGCTTCGGCGACCGGCAGGCGCGTGTCGGTGTTCCGTGCAAAACCGAAGTGGCGTTCGTGATGGTGGATGGGCGCGCGTTCCCACACGCCGGCGAGAAAGCTTCCCTGGGTCGGACTGGGCGATTCCTCGAAGCCACCGCGTACGCCGAGCGACCCATTGGCCAGCGCAAACAGGGTTTCGTCGCGCGCGGCGTGGGCAGCACGCCATTGCGACTGGCTCAGCCGCCACGTGTCGGCGTCTGCAGCCGGCGCATCGAACCCGTCCGGATGCACAGCCTCCTCCGCGAAGTCGACGCTTCCAGCAACCTCCTGCCGGGTGTGGAGAGAGTCGCTGCTCATGGGAACCGGCGAGCCCGGCCGTCTGCGGCCCGCGACAACGACCAGGGGCGACCTGACCCTGCGCGATCCCTAACGATGGATTTTCCCCGTGACAAGCATCCCCTCCTAACTGGCGCGCGCGTGGATGAGCGTGTTTCGACCTGCCCCCAACAGATCTTGCCGCGAACCTAACAGCAAATGTTATCGGTATCAAGATACCGATAACATTTGCTGCAGATGCACATCCTGTCCCGTTCTACAGGCATCCGTCGCTGCCGTGACACGCGCCGTTGCCCAGCGTAGGATCAAGCGGACATTGCCTGGACGGGTGTCGTGTCGCGATGAGCAGCGAGTTCAATCCAGCGCGCCGGGCGATCCTCAAGTACGGCGTGCTTTCGACGGCGGGATTGGCGCTATGGCACGGCAATCAGGCCGCAATTGCTTCGGCGGCGCTGGCGCCGCTGGCCGAGCTCAGCCATGGACAAGTGCAGTTCGCGCCCGGACCGCTGGAGCGGCAGGCCCGCGAGAACCATCACCTTGTCCTGCATCTCGATGAAGATGCGTTGCTGCGGCCATTTCGTCTGCGCGGCGGCCTACCCGCACCGGGACAAGAACTCGGCGGCTGGTACGACACCTGGGGTTTCGCGCCAGGCGCCACCTTCGGCCAATGGCTGAGCGCACTGGCGCGCTACTACGCAATCACCGGCGATACCGCGACGCGCGCGAAGATCGATCGGATGGTCAGCGGGTATGCCGCCACGGTTGATACCGACGGCAAGTTCTATCGAAACAACCGATTCCCGTCCTATACCTACGACAAGCTGGTCGGCGGCCTGGTCGACGCTAGACAGCTGGCCGGCAATGACATGGCGCTTGCCACGCTCCGACGCACGACCCAGGCAGCACTGCCCTATCTTCCACCGCACGCGATGCCGCGCAACGAAGCGGCCAAGCCCGGCGAGGATTTCAGCCAGCACGCCTGGGACGAGAGCTACACCTTGCCGGAAAACCAGTTTCTGGCGTTCCGCCTGACCGGCGATGTGCAGCATCGCGCCCTCGCCCGGCGTTTCCTCTATGACGACTTCTTCCTGCCGCTGGCACGCGGGGAAAACGTGCTGCCGGGCAAGCACGCCTACAGTCACGTGAACGCCCTGAGTTCGGCAGCACAGGCTTATCTTTCGCTCAACCAGCAGGCCTATCTGCAGGCCGCGCGGCATGGCTTTGCGATGGTCGACGCGCAGAGCTTCGCCACCGGCGGCTGGGGACCAGACGAGCATTTCGTGGCGCCCGGCAGTGGCAAGCTGGGCGCCGGCCTGGCGGCGGAGCACAAGAGTTTCGAGACGCCGTGTGGCTCCTATGCCCACTTCAAGCTGACCCGATATCTGCTGCGGATCACCCGCGACACACGTTACGGCGACAGCATGGAACGCGTGCTCTACAACACCGTACTCGGTGCCTTGCCGATCGAGCCGGACGGTCATGCGTTCTACTATTCCGACTATGCCCGGCAGGCGCACAAGGGCTTTCACCCCGATCGCTGGCCATGCTGCTCCGGCACCCTGCCGCTGATCGCAGCTGACTACCGCATCAGCACCGCCTTCAGCGACCCGCAAGGCATCTACGTGAACCTGTATGTGCCGGCCCGGATCAGTTGGCGTCAGGACGGCACCGAGTCGCACCTGTCGATCGAAACACGTTACCCGTATGCCAGCGCGATCTCGATCACCGTGCAGACACCGACAACACAGGTGTTTTCGGTCAATCTGCGCATTCCTGCCTGGGCCAGCGGCGCGAGCCTGCGCATCAATGGCAGGCCCGAAGCGTATCCGCTGGTAGCGGGAACTTTCGCGACGATTCGCCGCCCCTGGCATGCAGGTGACCGGATCGAGCTCGACCTGCCGCTGCAAAAGCAGCTGCAAAGCATCGATCCCGAACATCCGGACACGGTGGCCCTGCTCGCCGGTCCGCTGGTGCTGATGCGCCTGCGCGATACCGCTGCGCCAGCACCACTGGACCGCCGCGCGCTGCTGTCGGCGCAGCCACTGCTGGGCAATGCCTCGTCCTGGCGCGTCGACGCGGGCAGCGCGGCGGTCACACTGCGTCCATTCCTCGACATCGGACGCGAGGGCTACAGCGCCTACCAGGACGTGCTTGCAGCATGAGAGGAAATCGTGCGGCATGCACGCCCTGATAGAACAAGCCTGCCCGGTGACCACAGCAACGTGCCATCTGACGTCTAGGTCGCGCGGACGATCAGATTCACCGGCAGGATCTCCGACTCCGTCGGTTCGCCCCGGATCAATTCCAGCACCTTGCGTGCCAGCAGGATGCCGCCTTCCTGCCAGTCCTGCCGCACCGAGCTGAGCGGCGGCAGAAAGCTGGCCCCCAGCGGCATGTCGTCGTAGCCCACCACCGAGACATCGCCCGGCACGGAACGGCCCATTTCCTGGATGCCGCGGATCGCACCCATCGCCAGCAGATCGCTGCAGGCGAAGATGGCATCGAAATCGACCTTGCGGGCGTGCAACGAGCGCACCGCGTCCATGCCCGAATCCGGGGTGAATTCGTCACGCCGCATCAGCAAGGGCTTGATGCCATGAACGCCGAGGGCCTCGACGAAACCATTCAGGCGCTCATAGATCTCGGGGTGGCTGGGGTTGCCGATGAACACCGGGCGGCGCCGGCCGAGCGCCATGAAATGATCGGCCACCACCGCACCGCCCTGCCGGTTGTCGCTGCCAACGACCACGTGCGAGTCCCCTTCCAGGCCAGCGCCCCACACCACCATCGGCACGCCCAGCTTGTCGAACCGGTGCACCGCATCCTGGTGCACGCCCTGGCCGAGCAGGATCAGCCCGTCGGCCGCCTGCACGGCGGCGGCGCTGGCGCCTTGCCGCGTGGTCAGCAGCACGCTGTACCCCACCGCCGTCAGCTCCTGCGAAATGCCGCCGAGCAATCCCAACGGGTAGGGATCGAACATGGTGCGATCGGTGGACGGCTTCATCTCGACGATCACCGCCACCGTGTGGCTGCGCCGCAGACGCAGGTTGCGTGCGCTGATATTGAGCTTGTAGCCGTGCTCCCGCGCCAACTCGCGGATTCGATCGCGCGTTTCCGGGTTGACCAGCGGACTGTCTGCCAATGCCCTCGACACGGTTATCTTCGACAGGCCGGCCAGCTTGGCTAGGTCGGCCATGGTCGGCCCGGTCGAGTGCAATTTGCCCACCTGCTTCTTGCTTGTCCGACTCAATTCCCGTCCCTCATTCATTGGCAGCGCAGGATCGCCGGCTTATCCACACCGCCCCATGACCGCTCTCTTGCTGCCTCCCGGCCAGTGGCAGCCGAAGCGTGGGCGGCTACGGCTGTCGGATGCAAACCTGCGCTCGCCCAGGATCTGCCCGCCGCGGGTAAACACCAAGCACCAAACCTGCATAGGATCACGAGGCGAGTCCGCCGATCAATGGCCCGAGAACATGCCAACCCGGCGTGGGCCAGGCCCGTCCATGGTCTCGAGTACTTTCGTCATCAACACGTGCGCCATGTCGAACCGCGATGTCGTCAACTCCGGATACATCCGTTCCAGGCATGGCTTTCGAGATTCCGCCCGGTCCAGACTGCCTAACGCTGCCGCCGAGAATGCGTGCACAGGATAACCACTTTGGATGATACCGTTATCATGGATTGATACCGATATCATTTTTGGGCACACTGTCACCACATGCCCCGATTCCACTGCGCATGAAGGGGTCTGCAGCGCATCCAGGGGGCGCTGCACACCCATTCGCCCTCGAACTCATCATGAAGCAGGCGTCCATGAACCGATTGCGCATGATCGCGGCACTGGCACTGATCTACATGGTGTTCGCGATCCTGCTCAACAGCGTCGGCACGGTGATCCTGCAGGCGATCCACACCTTCGGCGTGGACAAGCCACAGGCCAGCTTGCTGGAACTGTTCAAGGATCTGACCATCGCGGTGACCTCGCTGCTGGTCGCCTCGTTCCTGCCTCTGCTCGGCTACCGGCGCGCGATGATGCTTGCACTGGCGATAGTCGGCGCGGCCTGCATGCTGATGCCGCTGTATCCGGGCTTTCACACCACCGAATTGTTGTTCACCTGCATCGGCATTTCGTTTGCGCTGACCAAGGTCGCGGTCTATTCGTCGATCGGACTGCTGACCCGCGACAAGGCCGAACACGGCCGGCTGACCAATACCATCGAGGGCCTATTCATGGTCGGCGTGCTCGCTGGCGGCTGGATCTTCAGCGCCTTCATCGACCATGCCGCACCGGCGAACCCGTCCTGGCTGAATGTCTACTGGCTGCTGACCGCGATGTGCGCGCTGGTGATCGTGCTGCTGGCCAGCTCGCAACTGGACGAATCGGCGGCGCACAACGAGAAGACCAACTCGATGCGCGGCTCGCTGCAGGAGATGCTGCAGCTGTTCCTGCGCCCACTGGTGTATGTGTTCCTGATCTCCGCTTTCCTGTACGTGCTGATCGAGCAAAGTTTTGGCACCTGGCTGCCGACGTTCAACAACGAGGTGCTCAAGCTGCCCAACGCGATGAGCATCCAGGTCGCCAGCATCCTCGCCGGCGCCACCGCGATCGGCCGCCTGCTCGCCGGCCAGGTGCTGCGCCGGGTGCCCTGGCATGTGCTGCTGAACGTCTGTGTGGTCGGCATGGGCCTGCTGGTCATCGGGGTCCTGCCACTGGCCAGGAACGTGGTGGCACGTGCCGACATCGACTGGTTCAACGCGCCAGTCGCGGCCTACCTGATTCCGCTGATCGGCCTGCTGATGGCACCGATCTATCCGGTGATCAACTCGGTGGCGCTGAGCTCATTGCCGAAACCCTCGCATGCGGCGATGACCGGCCTGATCGTGATCTTCTCCGCGCTCGGCGGCACGCTGGGTTCGCGCATCACCGCGATCGTGTTCGCGCGCTTTGACGGCATCCATGCCTTCTATTTCTCGCTGATCCCGATGACGCTGTTGTTGATCCTGCTGTTCCTGTTCAAGCGCGAGACCGATCGCTCGACGGCGGTCGCCCCGGCCAAGGTCGGTCTTGCTGCCAAATAGATGCGTTTCCCGGAGGGGAAACGCGCACATCGCCACGATGGAGCCGCCATGACATTTCGCCTTATCAAGCTTGCCTGCCTTTCCGTAATCGCCGCCATCGTCACGGTGCCCGCGTTCGGCCAGACCGACCCGAGCTTCCTGCTCACCGCGACAGCGAAGAATTTCGACAGCTACTTTCCCAGCTACTTGGCCAATGGCTACTTCTCCACGATGACCTCGCCGCGCGGGACCGAGCCCAACATGGGTTACATGGTCGCCTTCATGGATTATGCGAAGGGCGATATCTCCCGGCCCGCGGCAATCCCCGGCTGGAGCGAAATCGACTACAACCCGGGCGGCGGCTGGCTCAATGCAATCCGTCTGGATCCGAAGATCTTCGTCGACTACGCACAGACGCTGGACATGCATGACGGCACGCTGACCACCCGCTACCGTTTCGCCTACGCGAACAAGGCGACGGACGTGAAGGTGACCACCTTCGTCAGCCAGGCCGACCCGCACCTGGCTGCCACCCAGCTCTCGATCACCCCGCAGTTCGACGGCAAGGTGCAGCTGACCTTCCCGATCAGGCTGTGGTCCGAGCATCAGCCGCGCTTCCCGATCGCGACCATGACCGGTGACGAGATGATCAACGCGGTGATCGCCAGCGGCCAGAACCTGGAGAACAAGCCGGTACCGACGCCGGATCGCGCCGCAGTCTGGTACCCCGGCTATACCAAGGTGGTCTCCAGCGACGGCGACACCCGTGAACTGACCTTGTGGCTCGACGGCAACGCGGAACAGGGCTTGCGCATGGCCGAGGCTGCGGCGATCAGCCTGCCAGCAGGGATCCAGGTCGACGAGGTGAAACTGGAAAAGGGCCCCTACAAGCTGTCGCTGAACCTCGTGGTCAGCGTGCAGAAGGGCAAGACCTACACCTTCACCAAGTACATCGCCGCATCACGGCAGGACTGGGGCGGCGACGCCAAGGCCGACGTGACACTTGCAAAGGCAGCACGCCAGACCGGCTTCGACAACCTGCTCGCCCGCCACGTCGCCGCGTGGAATGACTTGTGGAAGTCCGACATCGTCGTCGATGGCGACCCGAAGGTGCAGCTGGCCGTGCATTCGGACCTGTACTACCTGCTGTCCAACACCACCGTCGGCACCGCGTGGCCGATGGGCGCCTGTGCACTGACCCCGGGCTATGCCGGCCATGCGTTCTGGGACAGCGATTCGTGGGTGTTCCCCGCGCTGCTGCTGCTGCACCCGGAACGGGCCAAGCCGATCGTGATGTTCCGCGACCGCACCATGGGCCCGGCGCGTGACCGCGCCAAGCAATACGGGGCCAAGGGCACCATGTACCCATGGGAAGCGGACCCACAGACCGGCGTCGACAACACGCCCCATTTCGCCTATGGCGTGTTCCGCGAGATTCACGTCAACGCCGACATCGCCATCGCGCAATGGCAGTACTACCTGGCCAGCGGCGACGAAGCCTGGCTGAAGCAGGACGGCTGGCCGGTGATCCAGTCGATCGCCGAGTTCTGGACCAGCCGGGTGACTTACAACAAGGCCGAGGATCGTTACGAGATCCTGCACGTCACCTCACCGGACGAAGCCTACGACGACGTACCCAACGACTCGTTCACCAACGCCGCGGCGCGCAAGGCACTGGAGATCGCCACCAAGGCCGCCAAGCTGGTGGGCGCAAAGGCCGATCCGCAGTGGGCCGAGATCGCCGCGAAGATGTACATCCCGTTCGACAACACGAATCAGCGACATCTCGATTTCGACGCCTCGGTACCACACGACAAGATCACCTGGATGGGCTCGTCGCTGGTCTGGCTGATGTATCCGAACCTGGACCTGCCGATGTCGCCGCAGATACGCCGCAACGATTTCGCGTTCCAGCTGCAGGAGCTCAAGACCCACGGCGACGATCCGAACGAGATGATGATGGTGATGCTCGCCGTCGGCGAGGCCGAGCTGGGCAACGGCAAGGCCGCGGGCGACTGGATCCAGCGCAACCTGGTCGGTTTCCTGAAACCGCCGTTCAACGTGCGCACCGAAACCGTCGCCAATAACGCCGGCTACATTCTGGCCACCTCCGCCGGTTTCGTGCAGAGCTTCGTCTACGGCCTGTCCGGCCTGCGCATCGAGGACCAGGGTCTGGCCGAGGCCTACCCGCCGGTGCTGCCGCCGTCCTGGAAATCGCTGACGCTCAGGCACATCAGCTTTCGCGGCAAGCACTTCGATGCCGTGATCGGGCGTGATGCCAGCGGCAACGTCACGCTGACCCGCCACGCGGAATAACAGAAGGTTTCACGGCGCCGGGCATCCCGGCACCGCTTTCGGGAGAGGGCACGTGAAGCATCCGTTCCAGAACGTCGTCTTGCTGATCGTGACGATGGTCGGTTACGCCGCCTCGATCGCACACGCGGGCACCGACCCGAGCTTCCTGCTGACCGCGACATCGAAGGACTTCAGCACTTATTTCCCGGGCCAGCTGGCCAACGGTTATTTGTCCACGATGACTGCGCCGCGCGGCACCGAGGGCAACCTGGCCTACCTGGTCGCGTTCATGGACTATGGCAAGGACGACATCTCGCGGCCTGCCGCCATCCCGGGCTGGACCGAAATCGACTACAGCACCGGCCAGTCCGACGCCGGCCACTTCTGGATGAACCAGGTCGACCTGAATCCCTCGGTATTCCAGGACTATCGGCAAGTGCTGAACCTGCACGACGCCACCCTGACCACCAGCTATCGCTACCTCGACCATGGCCGGAATACGCGGATCAAGGTGGTGAGCCTGGTCAGCGAGGCATCACCACATCTGGCCGCCAGCCAGATCTCGATCACGCCGGAATTCGACGGCGTGGTCGAGCTGTCGTTCGCGTTCAACCTGTGGGCGCCGCACCAGCCAAGGCTGCCGCTGGCGAAGTTGACCGGCGACGAAATGCAGATCGCCGTGGCCGCACACAACCTGAGCTTCCAGGCGATTCCACCGGCCACGCCGGATCGCGCCGCCGTGTGGTACCACGGCGACACTCACGTGCTGGCCAACAACGGTGACAGCAAGGAGCTGACCTTGTGGCTCGATGGCCGCGCCGAACAAGGCATGGACATGGCCGAGGCCGCTGCTGTCAGCCTGCCCGATGGACTCCAGCCGGTCGAGGTCAAACTCTACAAGAGCATCTACCGGCTGACGCTTGATCTTCGCGTGCATGTGCACAAGGGTCAGACCTATACCTTCACCAAATACGTGGCGACATCGCGCGCGGACTGGGGCGGCGACGCCAAGGCGGATCTGGCGCTGGCGAAAGCTGCACGCACCAATGGCTTCGATGCCTTGCTTGGTGCACACCGGAGGGCATGGGCCGACTTGTGGAAGAGCGACATCATCATCGATGGTGACCCGAACGCGCAGCGGGTCGTGCATTCGGATCTGTACTACCTGCTTGCCAACGCAACGCCCGACACCGCGTGGGCGATGGGCGCCTGCGGACTGACCACCGGCTACGTCGGCCACATTTTCTGGGACAGCGATTCGTGGATCTTCCCGGCTCTGCTGTTGCTGCATCCGCAGCGCGCCAAATCGCTGGTGATGTTCCGTGACCGCACCCTGCCCGCCGCGCAGCAGCGCGCACAGGCGCGTGGCCTGCAAGGCGCGATGTACCCGTGGGAGGCCGACCCGCAAAACGGCACCGAGCAGGTCGTGCATGCCGCCTGGGTACTGGGCGAACGCGAGATCCACGTCAATGCCGACGTGGCGATCGCGCAATGGCAGTACTACCTGGCCAGCGGCGACGGGACATGGCTGAAAGCCCATGGCTGGCCGGTGATACGCGACGTCGCACGCTACTGGACCAGCCGGGTGAGCTGGAACCCCGGCAAGCAGCGCTACGACATTCTCCACGTCACCTCCGTCGAGGAAAACTACAACGACGTCCCCAACGACACCTTCACCAATGCCGATGCGGCCAAGGCGTTGCAGATCGCAACTGCCGCCGCGACCGTGGTCGGCGAGAAACCCGATCCACGCTGGGCCGATATCGCCGCGAAGCTCTATCTGCCGTTTTCCACCAGCGGACAGCATTACCTCGACATGGATGAGACGGTGCAACACGACCTGGGCGGCGGCAGCGACCTCGCCTTCCTGTCGTTCCCTTCGCTCGACCTGCCGATGAGCGCGCAGGTGCGACGCAACGACTACGCCATCGCGGTGAAGCCGATGGATACATCGCAGCGCATACCCACCACGATGGGGCTCGGCCCGGTGCCGATCGCTGCTGCCGCTATCGGCAACGCGGAGGAAGCAGGCCGCTGGATCGCGCGCAATGCCGCTGCCGACATGTTCAAGCCGCCGTTCAACGTGCGCCCCGAGACCGCCACCAACAACACCGGCTACTTCCTCACGGGCTCGGGCGGTTTCGTGCAGGGCCTCCTCTACGGTTTGACCGGGCTGCGCATCGAACCGGCGGGTCTGCTCGAAGCCTATCCGCCGGTGCTGCCATCGACATGGAAATCCATGACGCTGAAAGACATCACGTTCCGCGGCAGGCATTACGACATCACCATCGATCGCGATGCCAGCGGAAAGACAAACCTGACGCGTAAAGCACTTTGATGCTTCACCACGCGGTACGCCGACGCCACCCAGGCACTTCACATTTGACGAATCGGACGCAAGACATGACAAACATGCAAGGCTCGTCCCGCCTACTGGTCCAGACAATCCATCCGCGTGCCCGTCGATCGGCGAATCGTGGACTGCCCATCTTCGCGCTGCTGATAGCAGTCGCATTCGCGACCACCACTACCGCGGCAACCCGCCCGGATCCGGTCAAGACCCGCACCTATATCGATCACGCCTGGGACACCCTGACGCGCTCACTGGATGATTGCTCGGCGCTGGCCGACAGCAAGGTGGGCACGCACCCGGTGCTCTATCTGCCCGCGCAGCTGCCGGTGCCTGCGCAGCTTCGCGGGATCGCGAAACGCTGCGGCGTCGGCCTCAGCAGCTTGCCACGCGTCATCGGCAAGCTCGGCGACATCGATCCCGCGCAACTGCCCGCACAGGGGCTGCTCTACCTGCCCCATCCCTACGTCGTGCCCGGCGGCTTCTTCAACGAGATGTACGGCTGGGACAGCTATTTCATCGTGCTGGGCCTGGTCGCCGACCATCGCACTGCACTGGCGCGCGACATGGTCGACAACGCCCTGTTCGAGGTCGAGTACTACGGTGGCGTGCTGAATGCGAACCGCACCTACTACCTCAGCCGTTCGCAGCCGCCCTTCCTCACAGCCATGATGTCCGCGGTACTCGGCGATCCCGCCAGCTTCCATGACAAGGCGGCGATGCACGCGTGGCTGGCGCAAGCGTACCCCCTGGCCGTGCGCAACCACGATATCTGGACGCGCACCGAGCATCGCGCCGGCGCTACCGGCCTGGCGCGTTACTTCGACCTCGGCAACGGCCCGGTGCTGGAAGCGCGCGACGCCGGCTACTACCGCGGCGTGATCAAGTGGCTGCTTGCGCATCCCTCGGAAAATCCCGGCTATCTCGTGAAGGCAGCGCAACACCCTGACGATGCCGAAGCCGCACAGCTGAAATCGGCGAGTTGCGATGTGCGCACCTCGAAGGTATGCGCCGACGCGTGGCTGGGCGGCTATCGATTGAGTGCCGACTACTACCTGGGTGATCGCGCCATGCGCGAGTCGGGCTTCGACGTCAATTTCCATTTCGGCCCGTTTGCCGGATCGACCCATCACTACGCGCCGGTGGGTTTGAACAGCCTGCTCTACCGCTATGAAATGGACCTGCACGACTTTGCGCTGAAACTCGGCAAGACCGCCGATGCCGCCCACTGGGCGCAGGCCGCGCAGGAGCGCCGGCAGGCCATGGACAAATACCTGTGGCACGCCGACGCGGGCATCTACATGGACTACGACTTCGTTGCCGGCAAGCCTGCGGCCTATCCCTACATCACCACCTTCTATCCGCTCTGGGCACACGCAGCTTCCGCGCAGCAGGCCGGCGCGGTGCGTGATCACCTGGCGATCTTCGAGCGACCCGGCGGCGTGGCCATGGACGATCACCCGAGCGGTGCGCAATGGGACCAGCCCTTCGGCTGGGCACCGACGAACTGGCTCGCCGTCTCCGGCCTCGATGCCTATGGCTTCCACGACGATGCGCACCGCATCGCCGGCAAGTTCTGCGCGACCGTCGATCGCGGCGTTGCGACGGACGGAACCATTCGCGAGAAATACAACATGGTGCTCGGCAACGCGGACGTCCATGTCAGCACCGGTTATACCCAGAACGTCGTCGGCTTCGGCTGGACGAATGGCGTGTACCTGAAGCTGCAGGAGATCCTGCATGGCGACGCCACCACTGCGCCCGATCACCCTGCATCGGCAGGCAACGCAAAGTGACACACACCCGACCTACCGGCGCGACGGCTCCGAACCAGCAATACGGGAGGTAACACCATGCATGCACCACGTCTTCCACGCATCCTGTCCGGCATCGTGCTGTGCGCAGGCATCCCGGGCACGGCAGCGTTGGCGCAGGCCTCGTCACCCGGCGTGCAGGCCGACGGCAGCGTGACCTCGCCCGCGGCTACCGTGCCTTATTCGGATCTTGCATCACCGCAAGCGCGGGCGTTCTTCCCGAAGATGCTCGCCGCCGGCAGCAAGGCGCCACCACTGAATGCACCGATCGCACAGAGCCGCGCGTTCTACGACCGCATGAACAGCGACCGCGCCGCGCGCATGGAGAAGCTGTACCCGGTGAAGATCCACGCCGAAACCATCGCCGGTGTCGGCACCGATGTCGTGCTTCCCGCGCAGGGTGTGGCCCCGGAGAATGCGCACCGCGTCCTGATCAACCTGCATGGCGGCGCCTTCCTGTGGGGTGCGCACAGTGGCGGCCTGGTCGAGTCCATCCCGATCGCCAGCATCGGCCGCATCAAGGTCATCAGCGTCGACTACCGGCAAGGTCCCGAACACACCTTCCCGGCCGCTAGCGACGACGTGAAAGCGGTCTATAGCGCACTGCTCAAGCAGTACAAGCCTGCCGAGATCGGCATCTACGGCTGCTCGGCCGGCGGCATACTCACCGCCGAAGCGGTCGCCCGCTTCATCGTCGACAAGCTGCCAGTGCCCGGTGCCATCGGCACCTTCTGCGGGTCGCTGACCGACCTGGGTGGCGACTCGTCCTACATCGCCCCGCTGTTGAACGGCCAGGGCGTCCCGGCGCAGCCACTCGGCCTGAGTGCCTTGCCCTATTTCCGTGGCGCCAACCCGCGGGACCCGCTGGTGCAGCCGGGCCTGTCCCCGGCGTTGCTGGCGAAATTCCCTCCCACCCTGCTGATCACCGGCACCCGCGACATGGCGATGAGCTCGGTGGTTCATAGCCAGCAGCTGCTGGATCGGGCCGGGGTACAGACCGAGCTGCACGTGTGGGAAGGCATGTGGCACTCGTTCTTCTCCGACCCGGAGCTGCCCGAATCCCGCGAAGCCTATGCCGTGACGGCGAAATTCTTCAACCGCGAGCTGGGGCATTAGGGAGCCGGACGCCCGACGACAGCCTTTGCCCCGCAGCGTGGGGCCGGGTATTCTCTGATGCATCGATAGCCACGCGCCGTGCCATGAACCCACAGACCGTCCTGGTCATTGACGACGAACGCGACATCCGCGAACTGCTGACCATCACGCTGGGCCGGATGGACCTGCAGGTCGAAGCCGTGGGTACCGTGACCGAAGCGCGCCGCGCACTGTCCGAACGCAGTTACGACCTGTGTTTCACCGACATGCGGCTACCCGACGGCAATGGCCAGGAAATCATCGAGCTGATTGCCGAAACCTGCCCGGATACTCCGGTCGCGATGATCACCGCCTACGGCAATGTCGATGCCGCGGTGAACGCACTGAAGGCCGGTGCCTTCGATTTCGTCTCCAAGCCGGTCGACATCCAGATGCTGCGCGGACTGGTGCGCACCGCCCTGCGGCTGGCCGAAGAGAAGCGCAACGGTGGGGCAACGGCGAAAACCGGTGGTTCCAGCGATCGCCTGATCGGCGACTCGACAGCCATGCAGCAGGTGCGCGCCACCATCGCCAAGCTTGCCCGCAACCAGGCACCGGTCTACATCGCCGGTGAATCCGGCGTCGGCAAGGAACTGGTGGCCCGGCTGATCCACGAACAGGGTCCGCGCGCGAGCGGCCCATTCGTGCCGGTCAACTGCGGCGCGATCCCCTCCGAGCTGATGGAAAGCGAATTCTTCGGCCATCGCAAGGGCAGCTTCACCGGGGCCGGCGCCGACAAGGAGGGCCTGTTCCAGGCCGCCCAGGGCGGCACGCTGTTCCTCGACGAAGTCGCCGAACTGCCGCTGCACATGCAGGTGAAACTGCTGCGCGCGATCCAGGAAAAGGCCGTGCGCCCGATCGGTGGCCGCGACGAGATTCCGGTCGACGTACGCATCCTGTCCGCCACCCACAAGAACCTCGGCCAGCTGGTCGAGCAGGGCCAGTTTCGCCAGGACCTGTTCTACCGCATCAACGTGATCGAACTGCGCGTACCACCGCTGCGCGAGCGTCGTGGCGACGTGCCGCTGCTGTCCGCGTTCATACTCAAGGCGCTGGCTGGCAAGAGTGGCGACAGCGTCGGTCAGCTGTCGCCGGCGGCGCGGGATGCACTGGATGCGTACGATTTCCCCGGCAACGTGCGCGAGCTGGAAAACATCCTCGAACGCGCGATGGCGATGTGCGACGGCAGCAACATCGATGCGTCCGACCTGATGCTGCCGCAGCGCAGCGCGCGCAGCGCCAGCCCGGAAGTGGCGATGCCCGGTCGCGAGGCGCCGCCTGCACCGCCAGCGGCTGCCGGCGCCGATGGTGGCCTCGACGACTACATCAGCAATATCGAGCGCACCGCCATCGTCAAGGCACTGGAGGAGTCGCGCTACAACAAGACCGCGGCCGCGCGGAAACTCGGTATCACCTTCCGCGCGCTGCGCTACAAGCTGAAGAAGCTCGGCATCGACTGACGCCGTGGCCCGCGAGCCTTCGGGCTCGCGCAGTGAGCGGCTTACTTGCCACCCGCATCGACTTCAAGCGCCTTGCGCAAGGTGCGCAGCAGCACCTGGGTGGTGACCGGCTTGTCGATGACGTACAGATGCTCCAGTGGCGGCAACTCGTGCAGGTCCGGTGGTGCACCGGGGCGTGCCAGCATGATCACGGCGCCCACATAACCCTGCTCGATCAGCGCGGCCAGCGTGCGCACGCCGGTGAACAGGTTCATGTCCGCATCCAGCAGGACCAGATCGGGCAGGCCGCCGGCCTCGATCCATTGCAAGGCGGCCGTACCGCTCTGGCTGGCGTGGGCCTGATAACCGTAGGCATCGAGCGTGTCGGCCAGCAGCGACAACTGGCCGGCCTCCTCCACCACCACCAGCACGCGCTCGGCGGCGCCTTCCAGGTCGTCCTGGCTATCCAGCTGATCGCCATCCGCCGCCAGCTCCTCCAGCGGAATATAGAGATCGAAGCGGGTGCCCTTGCCTGTCGCGCTGTCCACCCGCATCACGCCACCGTGGCTGCTGACGATGCGCTTGCATGACAGTAACCCCAGTCCGGTGCCGGCTTCCTTGGTGGTGAAGAATGGTTCGAACAGATGCTCCAGTACCGCCTGATCCATGCCGGGGCCACTGTCGATCACGCTGATACGCAGGTAGTGACCCAGCCGCACCTGCTCTTCTGACAGAAAGAAGTCGGCCGACAATTGCGCCTGCGAAGTCTCGATGCGCAGGCGGCCGCCATCCGGCATCGCCTGGATCGCATTCAGGCACAGGTTGAGCAGGCATTGCTGCAGTTCGGTGTGGTTGCCCTCGAACGACAGCTCCGGATCGTCGATCGCCAGCTCCATCGTCACCGCGCGTGGCACACTGCCCTGCATCAGCAAGCCGAACGCGCTGAACAACGCACCCAGCCGCACCTGCTCCGCGCGGCGCGCGCCGCGTGCGAACGACAGCATCGAGTGCACCATGTCCAGGCCGCGCTTGCCGCAATCGCGCACCAACTTGCCCAGCCGCGCCAGGCGTGGATCCTCCTGGTAATCCTGCAGACTGTCGCCTGCCAGCAACAGCGGTTGCAGCAGGTTGCGCAGGTCATGACTGAGGCCGCCGGCGAGCATCGCGAGGCTCTCGAAGCGCTGCGCCCGGATCAGCTCGGTCTCGCTGCGGCGAGAAGCACGCCGCACGTCGGCTTCGGCCAGTGCGCGCCGCACCGCGCTGGCCAACCGGGCCGGATTCTGCTTGAGGATGTAGTCAGTGGCACCGTCATGCAGCGCCTCGATCGCCGCCTCCTCGCCCAGCGTGGCGGAGACGAAGATGAACGGCAGATCCTCGTCGCGTTGGCGCAACAGCTCAAGCGCACGCTGACCGGAAAAGCCGGGCATGCTGAGGTCGGACAGCACGATGTGCGGCTTGAACTCCTCCAGCGCGGCAACGAAGCGTGACTCGTCGTCGACCAGTTGCACCTCATAGGCGATGCCGTCGCCATCGAGCTCGGCCAGCACCAGCTCGGCATCAAGCTCACTGTCCTCGACCTGCAGTACACGGATGGTTGGTATCGGTCGAATCTGCCGGTTTGGCATGTGGGTTCCCGCAACGACTCTTGATGGTGATGCTTGTGCAGCTACCGCGAAGCGCAACGGTGCGCCCGCGCCCCTGTCACTCTACGCGATCAGTCGTGCTCAGGCCCCTGATTGAGTACGGCCCAGAACTGGCCCATCGTACGCACCGCGTCGAAGAACTGATCCACATCGACCGGCTTGATCACGTAGGCATTGGCGCCCAGGTCCCAACTGCGCGCCAAGTCGCTTTCCTCGCGCGAGGACGACAGGATCACCACCGGAATCCGCCGCATCCGCTCGTCGTCGCGCATGTGGGTCAATACGTCCAGCCCGCTCATCCGCGGCATCTTGATGTCCAGCAACACTACCGCCGGATCGCCCGGCTCGCGTGCGGCCCACGCGCCACGCGCATAGAGGTAGTCCAGACATTCCACGCCGTCTTCGACATGCACCACCGGGTTGGCCAGGTGGGCCTCGTTCAGTGCATCCATGGCCATCTCGGCATCGGCCATGCTGTCTTCGACCAGCAGGATGGTACGCAGCTCACGCTTGTTCATGCTCGACTCTCAGGTACGTGCGCCGGCCAGATCGGTAGCTGGCAGCGAAAAGTGGAAACGGGCACCATGCCCCGGCTCGGCATCGGCCCAGACGCGACCGCCGTGGCGCACCACGATCCGTCGAACATTGGCCAGTCCGATGCCGTTACCGGGAAATTCCGAAGCGCGATGCAACCGCTGGAACACACCGAACAGCTTGTCCGCATATTGCATGTCGAAGCCGGCGCCGTTGTCGGCCACAGTGAATTCGTAATCGCCATTGCGGCCCAGCTGCATGCTTACCTCGATGCGCGACACGTCGCAGTGGCTGGTGTACTTGACCGCGTTGCCGAGCAGGTTTTGCCATACCGTGCGCAACATGTTCTCGTCGCCGATCACCATCGGCAGCGGCGCAATGGCCCAGACGATGCGCCGATCCTGCACCCCGGATTCGGCCAGTGCGCGTGCCTCGTCGACCAGCGACTGCATGTCGACCGCCTGCAATCGCAGCGCGCCACGGCCGAGCCGCGAGAACACCAGCAGGTCATCGATCAGCAACGCCATGCGCTGTGCCGAACTGTCGATCACTTCGATGTAATGGGCCGCCTTCTCGTCGCTGTGCTCGCCCAGGTGTTGCCCCAGTTTGCGTGCAAAACCGGCGATGTGCCGCAGCGGCGCACGCAGGTCGTGCGATACCGAATAACTGAATGCCTCCAGCTCGCGGTTGACGTCGGAAATCTGCGTCACCTTGCCCTCAAGCTGGCGGTTGAGCTCGGTCACCTTCTGCTCGGCCAGCGCGCGCACGGTGACATCGCTGACGGTCAGCAGCAGCGCCGCTGCGTCGGTGTCCTGCTGTTGCAGCCGACGCGCGTTGATCACCAAGTGCCGGTCGACTCCGTCGACCGTGCGCTGGATCGTGTCGTAGTCCCACAGTTCACGATCGCGCAGCAGCACGTCCTTGAGCCGTTGCAGCAGCATGCTGTCGCTCCAGGCGCCATCGCCGATCTGCTCCAGTGGCTGTGCACGCTGTTGAGGATCCACCCCATACAGCTCGCTGAAGGCATTGTTCACCTGCAAACTTTTCAGGCCTTCGTCAAACAGGGCGATCGGCTCGCGCACGGCCTGCAGGATGAACTGCGAACGCAATACCGCACGGCCCTCGCGGGTCTCTGCCAGCTGACGCCGGCCGATCTGTCGTTCGGATGCGACCACGATGATCGTCAGCAGCAGCAACTGCGCCAGCGCGGTGACGCTGAGCACGATATGACTGTTCGATACCTGATGCTGGACGCTGGTACGGCGGTTCGCCAGCAGGTTGTCTTCGTGGCGCACGATGTCCGTGATGTCGTCGTTGATGATGAACAGATCACCGGCGTCGCGCAGCGATTTCCGGGCACCCGCCTGGTCGCCCTGCTGCAGTTGCGAGATTGCCTGGTTCATCAACGTCACCCGGCCCTTGAGGCTGTTTTCCAGCGAGCCTATGTTGACCTGCTCGTCCGGGCTGTCACGCGTCATCGAGCGCAGTTCCTGCAACAACTCCGCCACCCGCTGGTTGGCGAGCTGCGCGCGCTCCTGGGTCAACGCATTGTTGTCGCCCGCCAGCAGCCGATAGATGGCGCTCTCGCTGTCGCGGGCCACGTAAGCGAGTTCGTAGGTCGTCGCTTTCACCGCATTGGAATGGATCACCCATTCCGTGGCCCGCTGGGTATCACGCGCACTGGAAAGCGTTACCACAAACGGCAGACCGACAATGGCCAGCACCGCCAGCAGCAAACCGCCGGTACGCCAGCGCATGATGCCCTGCTCTCTCATGCTCATGTGGCTTGCAGCATCGGCCAGCCCGATCCGGGAAACGACTGGAGGCATTCTGGCATGTTTTCGCGGGCCATCCATCCGACCTGCCGACGGCGTCACCGGGCCATGGTGCTGGCGCGCTCATCGCAACGTTTCACCGGAACCGGGCGCTTCCTACTGGCCGTAGCGGCTGGTCGCGGTCGGTCGCGCCGCATCGCCGATGCCCCAGCTCCGGTTCGGCTGCGCCTGCATGCTGAAATGCAACTCGCCACCGGCGAGGATCTCGGCATGACGGAGATAGACGCGATCCAGCGGCTTGCCGTTGAGCGTCACCGCACCGATATAGGGATGTGCATCATCCAGGCGATCGGCCACCACGGTGAACGTGTGGCCATTCGGAAGATGGATGGCTGCCTTCGGTACGAACGGCCGGCCGATCGCGTATTCGTCGCTGGCCGGCGTCACCGGATAGAAGCCGAGTGCGGTGAACACGTACCACGCCGACATCTGGCCGAGGTCGTCGTTGCCGGCCAGGCCGGTCGGGCCGTTGTGGTACTGGCTGTCCATGATCTGCTTGAGCCGTTGCTGCGTCTTCCACGGCGCGCCGGCGTAATCGTACAGATAGGCAATGTGGTGGCTTGGCTCGTTGCCGTGGGCGTACCAGCCGATCAGGCCGGTGATGTCCTCCACGTTCTTGAAGATGGACGGATCGACCTTGGCGTCGAACATCTGGTCGAGCTTGGCGACGAACTTCGCATCGCCGCGATAGGCGCTGATCAGTCCGGCCACGTCTTGCGGCACATACCAGGAGTATTGCCAGGCATTGCCCTCGGTGTAGTCGCTGCCATACGCGGCGGAGCCTGGATCGAACGGCTCGCGGAACTGGCCGTTGCTCAACTTCGCGCGCATGAAGTCGGTCTTCGGATCCCACACGTTGCGCCAGTTGTCGGCACGCTTGTCGAATGTCGCCGCGATGTCGGTCTTGCCCATCGCCTTCGCCATCTGCGCGATCGTCCAGTCGTCATAGGCGTATTCCTGGGTCTTGGAACCGCCCTCCACTTCCTTGTCGATCGGCACGTAGCCGAGCTTCATGTAGTCGGCGAGGTCGCCATAATCGCCATAGGTGGCGGTGGACACCATCGCGCGCAGCGCCTTGTCGGCATCGAAGCCGCGCACGCCCTTGATGTAGGCATCGGCGATGATCGCCACCGCGTGATAGCCGGTCATGCACCAGGTCTCCAGCCCCTGGTACGCCCACACCGGCAACATGCCGAACGGGCTGGCCTGCTGCGCGGCGATCAGCGAGCGGATGAACTGCGTGCTGAGGTCGGGCCGCAGCAGCACCATCAGCGGCTCCTCGGCGCGATAGACATCCCACATCGACCAGCTCGAATAGAAATCGAAACCGTCCGCATGGTGTACCTGATGGTCCGGTCCGCGGTACTCGCCGTTGACGTCCATGCTCAACGTCGGCGCCAGCATCGCGTGATACAGCGAGGTGTAGAAACCAGTGCGCTGCGCCGGCGTGCCATCCACGTCGATCACCGACAGCGCCTTGTCCCACGCCGCCTTCGCCGCGGCGCGCTGGCCGTCGAAATCCCAGCCCTTGCCATCCTGGTCGAGATTGGCGACTGCGTTCGCCTCGCTGACCGGGGAGATCGCCACCTTCACCTCGAGCGGCTGCTTCAGCGCGCCGAAATCGAACACGCCGACCAGTGCGCGGCCGTTTTGCGCATCATGATCTTCCGGCTGGTTGCCCGGCCCGGCGAAACCCTTGTAGACGACGTCGGTCTCGCGGTTGTACAGCTCGCGCGAGGTCATCGGCTGCGAGAAGCGCATCGCGAAGCACAGCTCGCGCCCCGGCGCCCAGCCGCGGGTGGTGCGGCAGCCCGTCACGGTGCCGTCGGCATGCACGCGCAGATCCGCCCACAGCACCTTGCCCGGATAGTCGTAGATGCTCGGACGCAGGTCGAGCAACACATGCGCCGGCTTGCCGGTCGGGAAGGTATAGCGATGCCAGCCGATCCGCCGGCTGGCGGTCAGCTCGGCGCGCACGTCGTAATCGTTCAGCGTCACCGCGTAATAGCCGGTCTGCACCACTTCGCTGGCATGGCTGAAGCGCGAGCGGTAGCCGCTGCCGGGCTTCGTCGCATCACCCGGGTCCAGTTTCACCTCACCGCTGATCGGCATCACCAGCACATCGCCTAGATCGGAATGACCCGAACCGGAGAAGTGCGTATGTGAGAAACCCATGATGGTGGGATCGCCGTACTGATAACCCGTGGCCCACTTGTAGGCATGTTTGAAGTCCGGCATCGCCGTATCCGGCGACAGCTGGATCATCCCGAACGGCACGGTGGCACCGGGAAAGGTGTGGCCGTCGCCGCCGGTACCGATGCGCGGATCGACCGCATCGGCATGCCCGGAGGCCGCCATCGCGGGTGCCGAACCCAGACTCAGGGCAACCATCAACAGGCGAAACCAGGGATTAGCCATCGCACGTGCTCCGGGTTTGGATCGTTCCAAATGCGGCACGCTAGCATCGCCGGCGGCGCATCGCATGCTGCAATGCGAGATCAGCGGCGTTGTCGCCGCAACCAGCGGATCGGTTACATTTGGATCGTTCCAATTCGGAAATAACGATGGACAGCATCACCCCGGTCCGACGCAAGATCACCCTCAGCGACATCGCTGCCGGGTGCGATGTCTCGCGCGCCACGGTGTCGCTGGTCCTGCGCGGCAGTCCGCTGGTAAACAAGCACACCCGTGCCCGCGTCGAAGAGGAACTGCGTCGGCAGGGTTACGTCTACAACCGCGCCGCCGCCAACCTGCGTCGACGCACGTCCTCCAGCATTGCGCTGGTACTGAACGACCTGGCGAATCCGTTCTTCGCCGAATTCGCCGCCGGCGTCGACGCCGCGGTCGGCGATGCCGGTTTCGTCACCCTGCTCGGCTGCACTAGCGAATCCTCGACGCGCGAACAGGCGGTACTTGGCTCGCTGATCGAGCACGGCCCGGCCGGCATCATCCTGTCGCCGGCCGAAGGCAGCAACGCACAGCAGGTGCTGGCCGCCATGGGTGCACAGACGCCGCTGCTGCTGTTCAACCGCGAACTCGGCGGCAACCTGCCCGAATACGCGCACTGGGACCTGCTGATGCTGGACAATCAGCGCGGCACCCGGCTCGCTACCGAACACCTGATCGTGCAAGGCCATCGGCGCATCGCGTTCTTTGGCGGGCATCGCGACTCCAGCTCCTGTCGCCAGCGCCACGCCGGCTATGTCGAGGCGATGCAGGCTGCCGGCCTGCGCATCGAACCGCACTGGCAGGTGGAGTGTGCGCCGACCCGGCTCGATGCCGCCGGCCAGACCGCAGCGCTGTTCACGGGCAGCACCGCACCGACCGCCGCAGTCTGCTACAACGACGCGGTCGCACTGGGCCTGATGCTGGGACTGAACCAGCGCGGGCTGCGACCGGGGCGCGATTTCGCGCTGACCGGCTTCGACGACATCGCCGAGGCATCCGTGAGCATGCCACCGCTGACCACCCTCACCGCCGCGCCGCGGGATCGCGGTCGCCAGGCCGCCGAACTGCTGCTGCAACGCCTGCGCGAACCGGCGGCCAGCACCCGCCGCACCATCGCACCGGTGCAACTGGTCATCCGCGAAAGCAGCTGCCCGCCCATCAACGCGTGACCTTTCCGTCCAGGGGAACCTACATGGCCTTTGCCACTGCGCCACAGTCATCCGCCACCGCTGGACCATCCGGCCAGCGCTACACCGATTACCCGATGGCGCTCGGCGTGCTGACCACGATCTTCTTCATGTGGGGCTTCCTCACCTGCCTCAACGACATCCTGATTCCGCACCTGAAGTCGATCTTTCAGCTCGGCTATGCGCAGGCAATCCTGGTGCAGTTCACCTTCTTCGGCGCGTACTTCCTGATGGCGCTGCCGGCCGGACGGCTGGTCGCCGCCCTGGGCTACAAGAAGGGCATCGTCGCCGGGCTGGCGATCGCCGGACTGGGTGCACTCGGCTTCTGGCCTGCCGCGAATCTGCACCTGTACCCCGCCTTCCTGGGTGCGCTGTTCGTGCTGGCCACCGGCATCACGGTGCTGCAGGTGGCCGCCAATCCGTATGTGGCCTTGCTTGGGCCGGAGGCGACCAGTTCCAGCCGGCTGACCCTGGCGCAGGCATTGAATTCACTGGGCACCACTCTGGCCCCGTTGTTCGGCGGCCTGCTGATCCTCTCCAACGTCGTCAAGAACCCCGACGAGCTGGCCGCGCTGGCGCCGGCCCAGCGATTGCTCTACGACACCCAGCAGGCCCAGGCCGTGCAGTTTCCGTACATCGGGCTGGCCGTGGTGCTGTTCCTGCTGGCCATCTTCGTATGGCTGTTCCGCCTGCCGACCCTGACCGAGGCCACCGGCAAGGGCGACCACGCGAAGCACACCTTCGTCGAAGTATTGCGGCACCCGCATGTACTGTTCGGCGTGCTCGGCATCTTCTGCTACGTCGGCGCCGAGGTGTCGATCGGCAGCTTCATGGTCAATTACCTGTCGATGCCCGAGATCGGCCACATGAGCGAGCAGCAGGCAGCGCACTACGTGTCCTGGTACTGGGGTGGCGCGATGGTCGGCCGCTTCGTCGGCTCGGCGCTGATGGCGAAGTTCTCACCGCGCAGGCTGTTGGCCTTGTTCGCCGCGATCAATGCCCTGCTGGTGCTGACCACCATGCTGAGCAGCGGCGATGTGGCGATGTACAGCATCATCGCGATCGGCCTGTTCAACTCGATCATGTTTCCAACGATCTTCGCGCTCGGCATCGAGCGGCTGGGACCGATGACCAGCAAGGCCTCCAGCCTGCTGATCATGGCGATCGTGGGTGGCGCCGTGATTCCCTATGTGCAGGGCGTGCTTGCCGATCACATCGGCCTGCAGCACGCGTTCTTCCTGCCGCTACTTTGCTATCTGTACATCCTGTTCTACGGCGTCCGCGGCTCCAGGGTCGGCGACCTGCCGCAAGCCGGCTGAAGGCGGCACTGCGCTGTCCGAGCCTATCCATTCCGGGAAATCACCTGCATGTCCACACCTCCCATCCTGTGCTTCGGCGAGGCGCTGATCGACTTTCATGCCGAGGGCGGCGACGGCGCCGGTTTCGCACGGCAGTTCGTGCCGTTCGCCGGCGGTGCCCCGGCCAACGTCGCGGTGGCCGCGGCCCGACTCGGCGGCACCGCACGTTTCGCCGGCATGCTGTCGCACGACCGCTTCGGCGACTTCCTGCTGGACAGCCTGCAGCATGCCGGCGTCGGCACCGACGACGTGGCGCGCGCCGACACGGCGAACACCGCGCTCGCCTTCGTCACGCTGGATGCGCACGGTGAACGCAGCTTCAGTTTCTACCGCGAGAACACCGCCGACCTGCTGTTTCGTCCGGAGCACTTTCGCGCCGATACGTTCCGCGATGTCGCCGTATTCCACGTCTGCTCCAACAGCATGACCGACCTGGCGCTGGCCGTGACCACGCGTGAAGGCATGCAGCGCGCGCATGGCACCGGCGCACTGGTCAGCTTCGATCTCAACCTGCGCCCGGCGCTGTGGCCGGCCGGCGCCGATCCGCAGCCGCTGCTGTGGCCGGCGCTGCATCTGGCCGACGTTGTGAAGCTGAGCGCGGAGGAATTCACCTGGCTCGCGGTGGACGGCGAGCAGGCCGCGCTCGACCGGCTGTGGCTGGGCCGCACCAGGCTGGTGGTAGTAACCGACGGGTCGAAACCGCTGCGCTGGTTCCATCCCGATGCCGACGGCGAGCTGCCGTGTTATCCCGTCGAGGTGGTCGATTCCACCGCCGCCGGCGATGCCTTCGTCGGCGGCCTGCTGTGCTGCCTCGCCGAACTCGCGACCGGCCCCGACCGGATCGACCAACTGGTCACCGAACTGCCGCGCCTGCACGCCATGCTGCGCTTTGCGGCCGCCTGTGGCGCGCTCACCGTCACCCGCCAGGGCTCGTTCGCCGCGATGCCGCGCGGCGAGGAAGTGCTGGCCTTCATGGAGCAACAGGCATGAGTACAACTCCCGCCATGCCCGACTTCCGTTCCGCCGCGTTCCTGCGCAGCCACATCGCGCAAACGATGGCGTTCTATCACCCGCGCGCGATCGATCCGGCCGGCGGCTTCTTCCACTACTTCAAGGATGACGGCACGATCTACGATCGCCGCCATCGTCACCTGGTCAGCAGCACGCGTTTCGTCTTCAACTACGCGATGGCGGCGATCGAATTCGATAACCCCGCCGCTCTTCATGAGGCGGCTCTCCATAAGGAATATCTCGATGCCGCGCGACATGGCCTGCGCTACCTGCGCGAGGTGCACCGCGATCCGCACAGCGGCGGCTACGCCTGGACGATTCGCGACGGCCAAGCGGAAGACCGCACCAACCACGCCTACGGTGTGGCCTTCGTGCTGCTCGCCTACGCCACCGCACACAAGGCCGGCATCACCGAAGCCGCGGCCTGGATGGACGAGATCTGGCAATTGCTGGAGCAGCGCTACTGGGACACCGACGCCGGACTGTATCGCGATGAAGCCGATGCCGACTGGCACTTCAGCGGCTACCGCGGACAGAACGCGAACATGCACCTGTGCGAGGCGATGCTGGCGGCCTACCAGGCCAGCGACGAACCGCGTTACCTGGAACGTGCGCTCACGCTGGCCGACCACATGACCCGCCGCCAGGCCGCGCAAGCCGGCGGCTTGGTGTGGGAGCACTACGACCGCGACTGGAAGATCGACTGGGATTACCACCGCGACGATCCGAAACACCTGTTCCGTCCCTGGGGTTTCCAGCCCGGCCACCAGACCGAATGGGCCAAGCTGCTGCTGATCCTGGAACCGCTGCTGCTGGAACGCGGCCGCGAGGAAGACTGGCTGCTGCCAACCGCAAGACAACTGTTCGACACCGCACTGGCACGCGCCTGGGATAACCAGCACGGCGGCATCTGCTACGGCTTCGCGCCGGACGGCAGCGTGTGCGACGACGACAAGTATTTCTGGGTGCAGGCCGAATCGCTGGTCACCGCCGCCCTGCTGCACGCGCGCACCGGCCTGGCCGCGTATGACGACTGGTACGGAAAGCTGTGGGCGTATGCGTGGGAGCATTTCGTCGATCACCGGTACGGTGCCTGGTACCGCATCCTCACCCGCGACAACCGCAAGTACGACGACGAGAAAAGCCCGGCCGGCAAGGTCGATTACCACACCATGGGTGCCTGCTACGAGTTGCTTCAGGTGATGCCGTCACGCTGATGCCGGCGCGTTCGCTGTGTACTGAAGCGGTCAAGCGCAAGGTAGATCACTGGCGTGGTGTAGAGCGTGAGGATCTGGGAGAGCAGCAGGCCACCCACAATGGCTATGCCGAGCGGGCGCCGCAGTTCTGCTCCTGCTCCGGAACCGAACGCAAGCGGTAGTGCGCCGAGCAGGGCCGCCATGGTGGTCATCATGATGGGCCGAAAACGCAGCAGGCAGGCTTCGTAGATGGCCTGCTCCGGCGACAGTCCGCGCTCCTGTTCGCCCGTCAGCGCAAAGTCGACCATCATGATGCCATTCTTCTTCACGATCCCGATCAGCAGGATCACGCCGATCAGCGCTATCAGGGAAAACTCATATCGCAGCATCATCAGTGCGCCGAGCGCACCGATACCCGCCGATGGAAGCGTCGACAAGATCGTCAGCGGATGAATATAGCTCTCGTAGAGCATGCCAAGAACAATGTAGATGGCGAGCAGTGCTGCAGCAATCAGCAAGGGTTGATTCGACAGCGAAGCCTTGAACGCCTGGGCCGAACCTTCGAACACCGCCGTCAACCCCGCAGGCTTTCCTAGTTCCGCGCCCTTGGCATCGATGGCGGCAATCGCCTCGCTCAGCGCATGGCCAGGCGCAAGGTTGAACGACAATGTCACCGCCGGAAACTGACCGTCATGGTTGATCGTAAGCGGCGCGGTGGAACGCTCCAGTCGAACGAATGAGGACAAAGGTACTTGTTTGCCATCTGGCGTGACCAGATAAATCCGGCTTAGCGCGCGCTCGTCGAGCTGGTAACGCGGATCGACTTCCAGAACCACGCGATAGACGTTGAGCTGTGTGTAATAGGTGGCGACCTGACGTTGACCAAACGCGTCATAGAGCGTGTCGTCCACCATTTGTGGCGTAATACCCAGACGGCTCATCGAATCGCGATCGAGTACTGCGGTGATCCGAGGGGCGACTGGCTCCAGATCCCCAGCCACATCCTGAATGACCGGGATGTCGCCGAGCGCCTTGAGCATGATCGGCGCCCAGTACTCCAGTTCGTCGATATTGGTATCCCGCAGGGTGTACTGGAACTGGGTCTTACTCGTGCGTGCACCGATCTGCACGTCCTGGCGCGCCTGCAGATAGAGCGAAATGCCAGGCAGTTTTTCGACCTGCGGACGCAAGCGCTTGATCACGTCATATACCGATGTCGACCGTTCTCCGAACGGCTTGAGGTCGATCGATACACGGCCGATGTTCGCCGATGGATCCCCCTCGGCCCAATAGTAGACATGCTGGATGTCAGGATCACGCTCGACAATGGAGGCAAGCGCGTGCATGCGCTCGACCATGGCCGTGTAGGAAATGTCCTGCGAGGCCTCAGCCACACCACTGATCAGGCCGTTGTCCTGCTGCGGGAAAAACCCCTTTGGAATGACTACATACATCACCACAGTTCCCACCAACGTCATCCCCGCCACGAGCAAGGTCAGCTTCCGATGTGCCAGTGCCCGACGCAGGCTCGCCGCGTAGATGTTGAGCAGCCGATTGAAGGTGCGTTCCGCGGTCCGATGAAAGCGCCCGCGACCGTGGGCGGTTTGTCGATTGAGAAAGCGCGCACACAGGGTGGGCGTCAGCGTCAACGAAACCAGGCCGGAAACCAGTACGGCGATGCCCGCGGTCACCGCAAATTCACGAAACAATCGTCCCACCAGGCCACCCATGAACAACAACGGGATGAAAACGGCCACCAGCGAGACGGTCATCGACACGATGGTGAAAGCGATCTCGCGTGAGCCCTTGAGCGCGGCATCGAATGGTGTATTGCCATCCTCGATATGACGCAGGATGTTTTCCAGCATCACGATCGCATCATCGACAACGAAGCCGATGACGACAGTCAGTGCCATCAGGGAAACGTTGTCCAAGCTGTAGCCAAGAACATTCATCACTGCAATCGTGCCGAACAGCGACAGCGGTATCGTGATAACCGGTATGAGGGTCGCGCGCAGGTCACGCAGAAATGCATAAACGACCAACACGACAAGCATCACGCTCAACAGCAGGGTGAATTGCAAGTCGACGACTGAAGCGCGGATGGTCTGCGTGCGATCGCCCAGCAGGATCAGGTGCATCGATGCCGGCATATCGTGGGTCAGGCGGGGCAATTCGGCCTTGATGCGCTCGACGGTCTGGTTGATGTTGAATCCGATCTGCTTGTGTACATCGATCATCACCGCCTGATGTCCGGCGACCCATGCACCCTGACGCACGTCCTCGACATCCGCCACGACGCTGGAAACGTCACGTAGTCGCACTGGCGCACCATTACGATAGGCAATTATCAGAGTCGCGTAGCCATCGGCATCCACCAATTGGTCGGTTGCATCGAGCGTTACGGACTGATACTGGCCGTTGAGTGTCCCCTTGGGCGCGTTTGCCGTGGAGGCGACGATCTTGGCGCGCACATCTTCGAGGCTTAGTCCAAGCGTAGCGAGCGCAGCCGGATTGACGCGCACCCGGATAGCCGGTTTCTGCTGCCCGTGATAATCGACCAGACCGACACCCTGAACACGCGCGATCTCGGGGGCAAGGTAGTTCTCCACATAGTCGTCGACCTTGCCGAGCGGCATCACGTCCGAGTAGACCGCGATCGTCATGAGAAGCGCGTCGGCGGGATTGGCTTTCTCGAAAGTGGGTGGGTGGGGCAAGTCCTTCGGCAAGTCGCCTGACGCCGCGTTGATGGCCGTCTGCACGTCAAGCGCAGCGCTATCGACGCTGCGTGAAAGGTCGAACTGCACCGCAATGGAAGTCGAGCCAAGCGAGCTTGTCGAGGTCATCGACGTCACCCCGGGCAACACGGCGAGTGCCCGCTCCAATGGGGCGGTCACCGATGAAGCCATCGTCTCGGCACTCGCCCCCGGCAGCGCCGCATCGATCGAAATGGTCGGAATATCGACCTGGGGAACACCGGCAATCGGCAACTGTGTGTAGCTGATGATGCCGAGAAACAGCACGCCCAGCATCAACAGAGAGGTAGCGATCGGCCGACGTATAAATACTGCTGAAAAATTCATGCGTCCCCTGCGCGTGGATGGCTCGATTTGTTGCAAACGGCTGATCAATCACGCACAAGTGTGTCTTGTCGAACTACCCGTCGACGCGTGATAGACATGCCGGGTGCTCAAGCTGTGTAAGCGGCTTCTGAACCGTACATTGCCCCGCTTATTTGCAGATTAGTGCGCCCCATGGACTCGGATACGCCGGCAACTTGCGTGTCTGATGATGTTGGAAGCGAACGCTGCTGATGTGCCGACGATGCCACTGCAGGTTTCACGCTGTACGCGAAGCCACTGCCGAAAGCTAGGAGCAAGAGGGCTTCCTTCGTTCCTCGCATCCGTCTGTCCACACCACCGCGGATTCCCCTATGCAGGAACAATAGGGGCAGAAGCCTCACCGATAGCGCAATGCTTCCACCAGCAGCGAAAACGCCGGCGAGGGCTGGCGCCGGCTCGGGTAGTAAAGGTGATAACCCGCAAACGGCGGACACCAGTCGGTCAGCAGGCGCTGCAGTCGGCCGGCCGCGACATCCGCCAGCACCGTGTCTTCCGGCAGATAGGCCAGGCCGAAGCCATCGAGCGTGGCCACATGAACCTGCCGGGTGCTGTTGAAGGCCAGCCGCCCTTCCACCCGGACGTTCAGTGCGCGGCCGTCTTGCTCGAACTCCCATGCGTAAAGTCCGCCGTGGGTGAGGAAACGGATGTTGATGCAGTCGTGCCGGGTAAGGTCACTCGGGGTACGCACCGACGGACGTAAGGCGACGTAGTCGGGCGCACCGACCACAGCCATCCGCATCGGCGGACCGATCGGCACGGCGATCATGTCCTTGGCCACCTGCTCGCCCAGACGGATGCCCGCATCGAAACGCTCGGCGACGATGTCGGTCATGCTGGAATCACTGATGACCTCCACGCGAATATCCGGATAGTCCGGCAACAGCTTGCGCAGTACCGGCCAGAGGATCGTCGTGGCGGCGTGCTCGCCGGTGGTGATGCGCAGCGTACCGCTGGGCTTGTCGCGCAGCTCGCTCAGGTTCGCCAGGGCCGCATCGATGTCCTCGAAGTTCGGCGTCAGCTCCTTGAAGAGACGCTCGCCTGCCTCGGTGGGAGCGACATGGCGGGTAGTGCGGGTGAGCAGGCGCAGGCCGAGCCGGGCTTCCAGCCCACGGATGGTATGGCTGAGCGCCGATTGGGACACGCCCAGTTGCGCGGCCGCACGGGTGAAGCTGCGTTCGCGCGCCACCGTCAGGAAGGCCAGCAGGTCGTTGTAGTTCTCGCGGGGCATGCGCAGACCCGTCCGATTGATGAATTCAGATCATAAAAGCATTCGCATTGCAGCGTCTAATCAAATCAAACGGCCGCGCGCAAACTTGTCTGCATCCCGATCCCCGGCAGGAGCAAAGACATCATGCAAACGCGCACCCTCGGCCACAGCGGCCTCACCGTCTCCGCCCTCGGCTTCGGCTGCATGGGCCTGAATTTCGCCTACGGCGCCGCGATGGCGAAGCAGGATGCGGTCACCCTGCTGCGCCAGGCGGTCGAAGCCGGCGTGACCTTCTTCGACACGGCCGAGGCCTATGGCCCGTTCACCAACGAGGAACTGGTCGGCGAGGCGCTCGCACCGTTGCGCGATCAGGTGGTGATCGCCACCAAGTTCGGCTTCAAGGACGGCGATGCGTCGACCGGCATGGACAGCCGGCCCGCGCGCATCCGCGCCGTCGCCGAGGCCTCGCTGAAGCGGCTGAAGACCGATCATATCGATCTGTTCTACCAGCACCGCGTCGATCCGAATGTGCCGATGGAGGACGTGGCCGGAACGGTCAAGGAGCTGATCGCGGAAGGCAAGGTCCGGCACTTCGGCCTGTCGGAGGCAGGCGTGCAGTCGATCCGCCGCGCGCACGCGGTGCAGCCAGTCACGGCGCTGCAAAGCGAATACTCGCTTTGGTGGCGCGAACCGGAGAAGGAGGTGCTGCCGACATGCGAGGAGCTTGGCATCGGCTTCGTGCCGTTCAGCCCGCTCGGCCGGGGCTTCCTCACCGGCAAGATCGACGCGACCACCACGTTCACCAAGGATGACTTCCGCAACCGCGTGCCGCGCTTCTCGGCGGAGGCACGCCAGGCGAACCAGTCCGTGGTCGACCTGCTCGGCCAGATCGCAGCGGGCAGACAGGCGACGCCGGCGCAGATCGCGCTGGCCTGGCTGCTCGCGCAGAAGCCGTGGATCGTGCCGATCCCGGGCACCACCAAACGGCAGCGCCTGCAGGAAAACATCGGCGCCACGGCGATCGAACTGCACGCGGACGAACTGCGCCGGATCGAAGACGCCCTCGCCCACATCCAGGTGCACGGCGATCGCTATCCGGCCCAGCTGGCCGCAAGTGTGGGCAGGTGAACGAAGAACAGCATCCAAGAGGCAACCCGATGGCTATCACTGAAGCCGCACAACGCAATCACGACCAGCTATTTTCCGAGCACGTCTCCACGCTGAAAGTCACCGATCCCGAACTGATCGCGCTGTTCGACAACTGGGCCTTCGGCGAGGTCACCGAGGCGGCACCGATGGATGCGCGGCTGCGCCTGTTGGTGCAGCTGGCGGCGCTGATCGCCTGCCAGGCGGTGAACGAATATCGCGTCATGCTTGGCGGCGCATTGCATGTCGGTGTCACGCCGGTGGAGGTGAAGGAAATCGTGTACCAGTCCCTGCCTTACGTCGGCATGGCCAGGGCATTCGATTTCCTGCACGCCACCAATGAGGTGTTCCGTGATCGAGGCATCGCCTTGCCGCTGCCGGACCAGTCGACCACCACGGCACAGACGCGATTCGAGCGGGGGCTGCAAATGCAGAAGCAGATCTTCGGCGACCGCATCGACGCGCTGGCCGCACAGGCACCGGCGGACCAGCAGCACATCCCGCGGTTCCTGTCCGCGAACTGCTTCGGCGACTACTACACCCGCGATGGCCTGGACCTGTCGACACGCGAACTGCTCACCTTCGCGATACTCGCGGCGATGGGCGGCTGCGAACCCCAGCTGGCCAGCCACCTCGCCGGCAACCTGGCCGTCGGCAACGACCGCGCGTTGCTGGTCGCCACCATCACGCAACTTTTGCCCTTCATCGGCTATCCACGCAGCCTGAATGCGCTCCGGGTGATTAACGAAGGCACCTCACTCTGAGAAGCCCGTATCGATCAAACAGGAGCGACCCGCCTGAAGCTCTGCCGGGTAGCCCGCCCCCCCGATCCCGCGCATCAAACGCCTGCTTCATCCATCAGAGAGCAACCATGGAAATCATCCGCAACGGCTCGCAGCCATCCGCCACTGGCCCAGCCGAATACTTCACCGGCAACGTGCGCATTGATTCGCCGTTCAAGGGCATCGGTGGCGCGAATGTATCCGGCGGCATCGTCACCTTCGAACCTGGCGCACGCAGCGCATGGCATACCCATCCTCTGGGGCAGATCCTGATCGTCACCGCGGGCAAGGGCTGGACCCAGTGCGAGGGCGGTCCGATCGTCGAGATCAACGCCGGCGACATCATCTGCTGCCCATCGAACCACCGGCACTGGCACGGCGCCACGCCGACCACCGCGATGACCCATATCGCCATCCAGGAAGCGAAGGATGGCAAAGTGGTGGACTGGATGGAGAAAGTGACCGACGAGCAATACCTTGTCGGTCCGCTATCCTGATTTCCCCCACCCTTTCCCCGAGGAGCATTCCATGACCATCAAAGCCTACGGCGCCCAGGCTGCCGACAAGCCGCTCAAATCGCTGGACATCACGCGCCGCGCGCCCGGACCGCATGACGTGCAGATCGACATCGCCTATTGCGGCGTCTGCCATTCCGACCTGCATACCGTGCGTTCGGAATGGGGCGGCACGCAGTATCCCTGCGTGCCGGGCCACGAGATCGTCGGGCATGTCAGTGCCGTCGGTTCCGACGTCACACGCTTCAAGCTCGGCGACACCGTGGGTGTCGGTTGCCTGGTCGACAGCTGCCAGCATTGCGCGTCCTGCGCGGAGGGCCTGGAGCAGTTCTGCGAAAACGGCTTCACCGGCACCTACAACGGTCGCACGAAGGATGCACCGGGGCACACGCTGGGCGGCTATTCGCAGCGCATCGTCGTCAGCGACAAGTTCGTGCTGAAGGTCCGCCATCCCGAAAACCAGCTCGCTGCGGTCGCCCCGCTGCTGTGCGCGGGCATCACCACCTATTCGCCACTGCGGCACTGGAAGGCCGGCCCGGGCAAGAAGGTCGGCGTCGTCGGCATCGGCGGCCTGGGCCACATGGGCGTGAAGATCGCCCATGCGATGGGCGCGCATACCGTCGCCTTCACCAGCTCGGAGAGCAAGCGGCAGGATGCGCTGGACCTGGGCGCCGACGAGGTGGTGGTGTCGCGCAACGCCGACGAAATGGCCCGGCACGCGGGCACGTTCGACATCATCCTCAACACGGTCGCGGCAAGCCACAACCTCGACGCCTACACCAGCCTGCTCAAACGCGACGGCACGCTGGTGCTGGTCGGCGTGCCGGAGCATGCGCATCCGTCGCCGAGCGTGGCCAACCTGATCTTCAAGCGGGCATCGATTGCCGGCTCGCTGATCGGCGGCATCGCCGAGACCCAGGAAATGCTGGATTTCTGCGCCGAAAAAGGCCTCGTCGCCGACATCGAGATGATTGCGGCGCAGGACATCGACAAGGCCTACGACCGCATGGTGAAGAGCGACGTGAAGTATCGCTTCGTCATCGACAACGCATCGCTGGCCAAGTGAGGTTTCGCCGAAACACACCATTCGCCTGATCATCTGGTCAGACGGCAGGTTGCGTTCATGCCGCCTGCCGTTGCCCGCGGACATCCCGTGCAGCATTGTGTATGGCTTCCATGGCCAGCAAGCAGGCGGGCGCCCCGTGACTGATGCGGGCGACGCCGGCGTCCGCCAACGCATGCGCAGAGGGAAGTCCCGGCATCGCCATGACGTTCAGCGGCAGCTCTACGCTGTTACACAATGCCCGAATGGCAGACAAGTCGACCAGACCGGGGACGAAGAATCCGGAAGCGCCCCACGTGCATAGGCGGCCGCGCGCTCCTTCGCTTCGGTCATCCCTTCAGGCGGCTTGACCGCGGCGCCAAGGAACAGATCGGTCCGCGCCTTGATGAACAGTGGGACGCCACGCGCATCGGCCGTGCCCTGGGGCTTGTACGTGTCGCCACGAAACGACTTGGTCATCGTCTGGTTCTCAACGGTGATGCAAAGCGACCTGCCCGACTTCGCCCGCCAAATCGCCAACGATCTGAAAATGCATCGCGGAGGAGCCTGCGACAGCAGGCCTCGGTGCGGGCTGCCGAGTCGCCAGCGACCTTCGATGTTATTGTAACGACCCAGCCAAGAACTTTGCTGTCATTATGAAGAACGGCAAGATCGTCAAGCACTCGCTCGGAGAGTGAGTCGTTGATGTTCCTCGATCGTCGCCGCGTCCGTCATGGAAAGCATCGATGAGATGCCGCGTTCCGACATCGCCGGCTATTTGCCATCCACTGGAGTTCAGTAGCTCATGATCAAGTCTCGTTTGACAGCTCACGACTGGCCCAAAATGACGCTCACGATGCTTGCATTTGCATTTTGCTTCGCTGCTTCCTTACCCGCACTGGCCCAGAGTGGGCTAAATGGACTCGTCAAAACTGTAAATGCGTCAGACAAGAACTTTGACATGGCGGACAGGAACCATGATGGGCTGCTCAGCAAAGATGAGGCAAAAGCAGGGAATGTCCCGTTTATCGTCGATCACTTCGACGCCATTGACACGCAGCATCGCGGGCTGGTTTCCAAACAAGAGGTGCACGCGTTCATACTGCGATCGATTCAAAAGCAATCTCAACCAGCAAGTGCATCTTCATCTGAAAAACCTGACTGAAGATCCGAGACTTCAAATCAGAATCCCACTCTTACCGATGATGTCCCCGTTCCGCCGGTGGTGACCTCATGACGATTCCCGCAAACACTGATCCGGCTGCCGGCACGCATAACCCCTGGTGGGCCTGGGTGGTGCCTTTCGCAGCCTGGGTGCTGCTTGCGATCAAGTTCAGTGGAATGGCTTCCGCCACTTCCCCGATCATGCTCATTGCCGCCGCCATCTTGCTGGGAGGTGCTGTATTCGCATCGGTGCATCATGCCGAAATCATTGCAGCCAGAGTCGGTGAACCGTTCGGATCGATCATTCTGGCGCTGGCGGTCACCGTCATCGAAGTGGCCTTGATCGTTTCGATCATGTTGTCGGCCGCTGAAGGCAGCGAAGCCCTGGCGCGCGACACCGTGTTTGCAACCGTCATGATCGTCTTGAACGGCGTCGTCGGACTGAGCCTGGTAATGGGTAGTGCGCGGAACCTGGTTCAGTCCTTCCAGACACAGGGTTCGGCGGCGGCGCTCAGCGTCATCGGTACGTTGGCGGTCATCGCCCTGGTACTCCCGAACTACACACACACGGTCGTGGGTCCGTTCTATGCGCCATTGCAGATAGGCTTGATCGGCGTGTTTTCCGTGGTGCTTTACGGAGTTTTCCTGTTCGAACAGACCATCCGTCACCGCCACTATTTCCTGGTGATCGAGGAACTGCCAGCAGGCTCCCCTGCTGACGACCCAGGGCACGTTACGCCATCGAACCGTACTGCAGCAGTCAGCCTGGCACTGCTCGTCACAGCATTGTCTGCCGTGGTGGTGCTTGCCAAGGTACTGGCGCCCGCACTGGAACGGCAGGTCGCGGCAGCTAATCTTCCGGTGTCTTTCGTCGGTGTCGTGATCGCTGCGGTAGTGCTGCTTCCGGAGGGGATAGCTGCAGTCCGGGCGGCACGCGCGAACCGACTGCAGAACAGCTTGACGCTCGCCCTGGGCTCAGCGATGGCTACGATCGGCCTTACGATACCCATCGTTGCATTTACCGCCATCTTGCTGGGACAGCCACTAATCCTTGGCGTGGGGCCCGGGGAAACGGTGCTTTTGCTGCTTACGCTTTTCATCGGCACAGTGACGTTGGCCACGGGTCGCACGACCGTCGTGCAAGGCGCGGTTCACCTGGTTATTTTTGCAATATTCCTGCTGTTGTCCGTGGTGCCCTGACACGCCCACCAATCCGAGACCCCTTGCTTGTTGAGTCCAGGAGTGCTCCGAGCGCAATCCATTCCGAATAGAGTTTGGGGTATAGCTCAGTCTTCTTGTTGATCTGCGTGAGCCTGACGCTTGGCGCGTGCAGCCTTGACCGCAGCCTCGCCAAGTTCCCTGGGGGTGGCACGCATCAGCGCATCAACTCCGCGCTTCGCCTCGGGAGTTCGCATTTTGCGCACAAGTTCATCGAAGTGAGCATTCAACGAAGCAAGCGGGCCGGAACTGTCCATCTCGTCATGCGCCTGCAGCCGGTTATAGTCCAAAGCTACGCCGACCCCCGGAGCTTTGTCTGATGACGACGGCGGTCGGCGACCGGATGTCAAAGCGCGAAGCCGCCGCCTCGGCACGTAGTGCGCAAACATCAATAGGCAGGCCGCGCAATTTTTAGTGATATGCGGCGTACGATGCGGTCCTCGAAGTTGATGTCCACCACGCCGTGGTCCAGCAACCGCGGCACGTTTG
Organism: Rhodanobacter sp.; assembly: GCA_050737735.1. Taxonomy (GTDB): domain Bacteria; phylum Pseudomonadota; class Gammaproteobacteria; order Xanthomonadales; family Rhodanobacteraceae; genus Rhodanobacter. Next base: position 78,664 of record JBOHYM010000050.1, read on the forward strand.
CGCAAAACGCCAGCCACCTGTCCACCTTCACCACAGCAACTGACCGGCGGCGGCAGCGAGACTGACCACGACCGGCCCCATCGCTCGCTGGGCGGACTCTCGCCCGTCCGCTACGCCATGGCATCATTGGCCACCTCTACTTCTGTGTGACTCGGAAAAACGAGGACACTTCACTTGACCTCGATCCGATTCCGGATGACGAGTCTAGGATGTGCGCCATGGACGAAGCCAACTTCGCTGCGCGCCTTCACCCCTGAGCAACTAGACTGACGCCCTGAGCGTCATAGACGCCCCTTCGTTTGACTTCATACCTAGACGGCTACTTACTGAGTGAGTATGGCGAGCCTGGCATGGCACCAACGCGGGTATCCACCGGGAGGGTCGGGGATTTCCTTGATAAATAATCATTCGTAGATCGTTTCAATAAAGATAACTCTGCCCTGCACAACGGTGATAACAATTGTCTTTCCGCCCTGCGGGTATTGCCATTCCTCGCCGGCCGCAACCTGGTTATCTGGTAATGGTCCAGTCTGCAGTTGCTTAAAAGCACGTATAGCCGGCTCACCCATCAATTCCAGTACTCGAGCTGCACTGTCGCCGGTCGTCAGCACTTTGTTGCCAACGCGTAGCGAGCTCGCGGCATGGACAGTAATACTTGCAAGCAACAGCAATAGAACCAGATAACGACGCATAAGGGACTCTCCTTAGTACCGAATGAAGTTTCCAACGCTCGCCCACTTCAAGGGCGTTTGATGATCAGGTGACCTTGCCGCGCCTGTGTCAGGTTATTACATCCACCGCAACCCCGATTGGGATCGTCCCACAACGAGCCTCATCGTGCCTTCGTGACCGGCAGCTTCGGGTGGCGGTTGCTGCCGGTCGATTATGCCCGACAGGTTACCCTCAGTCAGGTGGTCAGCCAGTTGGCGATGCTGGTCAAGTCCTGTGCCAGCCCTGGTCAACTGTGTTGGCAACACGTGGTCAGCTCGTTGGCAAAACGCATTTGCGGCGCAAACGTGTGGATCATCTCTTTCTGCTGCACGAGGCGTCTCACGGGATGGTTGAGGTGGGGTGGTTGGGTTGAGCCCGGTGCATCAGCTCGCATCGAGCTCGAACAGCAGGTCTTCGGGCCTGAGGGAACGGAGGAAGTCCTCGGCATCGAATGCCTCCCCCAGGCTGAGCGCGCCGCTTCGATCGAAGGAGGATTGCAGCATGCGTGCGGCCGCCTCGGCCACAAGCGGTGCCGTCACGGCGTAGATGTCTTGTCCCCACGCCCGAGCACGACGTGTACCCGCACTATCGCGTGCAACCACCTCCATGGCGAACTTCTGTGCAGATCGCCCTTGCGCATCGATGGCCACCGGTATGGGTGTCGCGGCGTCACGGATTTCGTCGAGGGACGCCACGTTGAGATAAGCTCGCAGGTTGCGCACGGATAGATGACGCGAGATCGTGATGATCTCGCTGAGGGGCATCTCTTCCATTTCCTGCACACCATGCGGCGGATCGAAAGTCCATTCTGTCTTCGTCCTCGAAACCATCATTGGCACCAGGTGGCCGTTCTCGACCACGACGCGCGGTACTTGATTGCGCTCGCCGGTCATGCGGGTTCCCTTGGTCGGCCACCAATGGTCGAGGGCGATGGCAATGGTCATGTCATCGACGGGCTGCTGGCCAACCAGCGCACTGGCGAGGAGATCAGCAAGGCCACCATAGAAACCGGCCGCAGGAACGACGGCAACACCCGTTGCGCGGGCACGCTCGTCATACCGCTCGAATGTCGAGAGTGCGCTGGCTTGTTCTGCCGTTACATCCAGATAGGCACTGCCCACCCGCAGGGCGGCCTCCACGACCGGTGATGCCGTATCCAGGAAAGGACCGGCGCAGTTGATCACCACCGCGCAGCCGGCGAACGCACGGTCCAGCGCTGCCGCGTCATCAATGGTTGCGACTCGCGCCGTCACGCCCGCCGGAACGCTTGATACATCGCGGCCCACCGCGACCACGGCCAAGCCGCGGCGCAGAAGCTCAGCGACGACGAAGCTACCCGTGTGCCCAGTCGCGCCATAGACGGCTACGACCGCGTTGTTTCTGTTCATTGTCAGCCTCCCGATTGGACGATACAGACCTGTCTGTTCTTGTAACGCTACAGAACGGTCTGTACCATGTCAACACTGAAATGGGCCTGGAGCCTGCGATGACTGCGCAGTTGCCTGTAAAGAACCGAAAAGCACCCGGTGCCGAGCCGCTGGACGTACGCGAACGGATTCTGGAGTGCGCGTCGACTCTTTTTTATCGGCAAGGCGTCCGCGCCGTTGGCGTTGACTTGGTGGTCGAGCAGGCGGGTGTGGCGAAAACGAGCCTGTATCGATATTTCCGCACGAAAGACGATCTCGTCGTCGCGTTCCTGGAGCGCGAGGACGTCGACTTCTGGGCTACCTGGGACGGTGTTGCCGCCAGGCACGCGAATGACCCGGCCGGCGAACTGGCCGCCCACATGCACTGGATCGGCGAGCGCCTGTCGCGTTCGAACTATCGCGGTTGTCCGCAGATCAACGTCGCCGCCGAATTCCCCGAACAAGACCATCCGGCGCGACAGGTGGCGCGCGCGCACATGCAAGGGCTCCGCTCACGCCTGGATGCCATCGCCAGACGGCTCGATGTGGCCCACCCGGATGTTCTGGCTGCGCAACTGGCTCTGTTGGTCAATGGCGCATTCGTCAGTTCGGAACTGCTTGTACCTGACGATGCGACCCGGATTCTGCTGACGTCCACGCATGCGCTGGTCGAAGCTGCACGCTCAGCCGGATAGGCTCACTTCCCGTTTCACGGCAACACCGAAATGTTGTCCTTGGGAGACAAGTCCCCGCGATGGTGCTTGCCACGCATGGATTGGCAGCTGGCGCTCGGCTCGAAGCAACTTTCCATGACTTAGCAGGCACCCACCCGGACAAGACCCCTTCAACCTGCGTTTGAAGATCGCCCGACACGCGACGCAGACCTGATGAATGCCAGGGGATCGCTGGGACGACGACAAGTCGACGACATGCATACTGGAGAGCAGTACCACAAATTCATTCTGACCTCGCAGCGAGACCGGCTGGTGCGCGACGGGTTTCAGAAGATGGCGCTGGATCTGCTGCCCAAGGGAGCAGATGTGCTCGATTTTGGTGCCGGAACCGGTATTGATGCAAAGGCTTATGTCGCCAACGGCCACCCGACTTTCGTGTATGAACCTTCGGAAGCGATGTGCGCATACATGGCGCAGTACTGTCGCGACGAAATCGACCGCAAGGCCATTGTCGCGGTTGCGTCGCCTCTCACCTGCAAGGTGCAGGCAGTCACGGCGAACTTTGCGGTCCTCAATCATTTCGCGGATCACACATCGCTTTTTGAGGAGTTGTCGCGCGTGGTCCACCAAGGCGGTTTTGTCCTGGCCAGCATGCTCAATCCCTATTACCTCGGTGATGCGCGTTACCGCTGGTGGCGCGCGAACGTCATGACTCTCATGCGTCGTGGTCACTACGCTATCCCAAGTGAAAGCCGCATCCATCGCTTTGCGCCAAGTGTCGTGGCGCGAGCGGCAGCACCGTATTTCCGGCTGGAACGCCTCGTCCCGCGTGGTTTCGGATTGGCCACGCATCTCTACATGTTTTTGCTATTTCGGCGGGTTTGAGATGTGGAAGGACTGGATAAGGCCATTCGTGCGTCCATTGCCGCAATGGTCTGCGGTTGCCATTGCTCCTCCGCAGCGGGTGGTCACTGCCACCTTGCATTGGGATGGCAAATCGGTCGATGTCTCGGCGGATCACACCGTGGCTTCACTGAAGCCACTCGTGATCGCATCCAGTCTTGACGCTGGCCAACGCCCTGTTCTTGAGTACCGCGATAGCGCCACAGGAAGACTGCTCGGAGCTTTGCGTCTGGCGCGGACGGCATCAGTCGCTGCCGAAAGGACATCACTCACCCTCTATCACGTTGCAACTGGCGAGCACCGCTGTCTCGGCTGGCCGCGGCGCTCGTGGAACGCGTGGCTGCAGAACCGCATCATGCTGAAAAATCGCTCGTCGAACCACTTGAATACGGAGCCTGTCGCGGTACAGCAACTCATGATCGCCTATCTGTGCGCGCGGCCGGTCGTGCTTGTTTCTGTCGATGCGCCAGGCCACCAAAATATCTTCCCGATGGATTTGATTGGCCCGCTGGAGCGGAGCGGACTTTTTTCGCTCGCGCTACGCAGCACCAATGTTTCCGTGCCAGCCATGCGCGAAGTGCACCGGGTTGCCCTGTCCAGCGTCCCCGCGGCGATGAAGGCGGTCGTCTACAAGCTCAGTGAGCATCACAAGCAGCCACTGCTGGACTGGAATGCACTTCCGTTTCCAGTTCGACCGTCGCGGGAATTTGGCATTCCTGCCGTTGCTGCAGCGCTGCGCGTTCAGGAGTTGACCATTGTGCATAGTCAGGAGATCGGCATACATACGTTTTTCCTTGGCCGTATCACTTCTGACGAAAATTTGGCGGAAGGCGCCCAACTGCACCACACGGCAGGTTTTCATCAAGCTTACCGCCGACGGCAGGAGATGCCGCTCACGGAGATCTAGCCCGCATTGGACGGGAGGAATCCCGTTTGACCAGTGACAGCATCGACGACAGCCTGACGCAGACACTCGGCTACGATGCGCTAAACCACCTCGTCACGGTGAGCTCCGGCGCGGATAACGAGAACTACGACGCCGATGCCAAGCCGCTCACGCAGGTTCGAATCCTGTTGCGTATTGCCAACGAACTGACCATGCGTTGCCAACGCAGTGAACTCGACTTGACCGGCATCCTGCGCGCCGTAACGCTTTGCCGACGCGGCTTGCCGTTTTCCAGGCAGGATTCTGGACTTGCCGGGATGTTTACAGCTTGTCGAATTCCCGTTTGAGGTCGTAACCCTTGTCGGTCACGATCAGCTCGAGCGTCTTCACGCGTTGATCCAGGGCGTCGAGGCGTGCCTGATATTGCGGGTTTTCGCGTGGCTGGGTTTGCTTCAGTCGCAGGTGATCCCTGAAGATTCGAGCCCCGAAGACGATGATAATGATGCCCAGTACGAAGAGGTAGCTGTCGTCCATCGTGGATTCCTAATGTTCCAGATCGCGAAATTGGCGATCGAGTTCGTATCGACTCGAAGTGACGTAGCCTTCCATATGCTGCAACTTCATGTCCAGCTCGCGAAAGCGATGGCGCACATCGAGAAAAGTGTCGTCCGCCGAGCGCCTCATGCTGCGCCAGTATTCCTCATCGGCATCCCCATCGTAGAGCGTGTCCGGCTTGGTCGGAAGCATGCAACCGAGTATGAGGTACGCAATCACAGCCAGGCCGTTGAACCAGAACAGCGCAATGATCGCCAGGATCCGGATGGTGGTGACATTCCAGCCGAAATAATCGGCCACGCCCGCGCACACACCTATGAGCTTGCCGTGTCGAGGATCGCGGTAGAAGCGCTGCGCGCGCCAGTTTTGCTCGTGTCTCATGACTCAGCTCCGGCGGCGGCCTGATTGCCAGAAGCTGCGTTCGTCGCCATCGCCGCAATAGCTCAGCGGTCGCTCCCGAAAGATCAGCGCAGCCATGACGTAAACCACCACGACGGACACCGGGAATAACCAGGCCAGGGCAAGCGTACCGAGACGTGTCAGCCATACCGGCCATTGGAAACTTTTGGCGATGCCAGCGCAGACACCAAAGATTACGCCGCGCTCGGAGTCGCGATAGAGCGGGTACGTGCGGTACTTGTTCCGTGAATCGTTCATGCCTTGTCTCTCCCGTTTGGTATCCGTGCATCCAGAATGGTTTCCAGCGGCTTGACGCGGCCTTCCATCCGGCTGGCTATTTGCCACACATCCGACAGCATTTTTTCGTCTTCGCCCGCCAGGCCTTGCACCTGCCGCCGCTTGCTACTCCTTGTCGGCGGACTTTCCCGAACTCATGCGTTCTTTCAGTGCAGCCAGCTCGGCCTCGACGTGGTCGTTGGTTTCAAGGTCCGCGAATTCGCGGTCGAGGTCGCGCTGCTTGCCGAGGTCGTAGGCTTCGACCTTGCCTTCCATGTGCTCCAGCTTGCGCTCGTAATGCTCGAACCGGCCCAGCGCGTTATTGATCCGCTCGTCGTGGGTGCGGCTGCGGGCCTTGAGGCGGTTGGCGGCCGTGAGGTGACGGGTTTCGAAGGCCTTCTGACGATGCTTGGCATCGGCGAGCTTGGCTTGCAGTGCGACGATGTCATCGTTGAGTTTGGCCAGGCCCTGCTCGACGTTAGTGTGCTGCTCCTTCAGCGAGTCCTGCGCGACTTCCGTATGCTTCTTTTCGGCAAGCGCCGCCTTGGCCAGGTCGTCACGCCCCTTGGTGATGGCCAGCTCGGCACGACGCTGCCACTCGTCGGTTTCGCGCTGGGCGTGGTCCATGCGCCGCTCCAGTTCCTTGCGGTAAGCGATCGCGCGTGCCGCCGCGGAGCGCACTTCCACCAGCGTGTCCTCCATTTCCTGGATGATCAGCCGTACCACCTTTTCCGGCTCTTCAGCCTTGTCCAGCATCGCGTTGATGTTGGAGTTGATGATGTCGCTCATTCTTGAAAAAACGCCCATGTTTGCTTACCTCGTGATGATGAAGGGCCACGAAGTGTTTACAGCACGGGCCGTGCCAACACTCGATAATCGTTCAAGACATTGATAAACATGAATTTATTCTTGTGTGGCTGGCAAGCGTAGTGGTTTAGAAAAGCCAAATTAGCTTATGTATAGTCAATTTGACTAAACATGGGTGATTTGAGCTTTAACGTGGAATACTTCCAGGCAGAATCCTGCTCATCCAACGTGTGATGCCCCATGCCAGGTCCACGGTCATTCGATACTGAAACCACCGCCATGCTGGGCGAGTCACCGGCCTTCCTGGATCTGCTGGAGCATGCCTCGCGCGTCGCCGCAGTGAACAAGCCGGTGCTGGTCATCGGCGAGCGCGGCACGGGCAAGGAGTTGATCGCCGCGCGCCTGCACTATCTGTCGCCGCGCTGGGAAGCGCCGCTGGTCAAGCTCAATTGCGCGACCTTGACCGAAGCTTTGCTCGAAACCGAGTTGTTCGGCCATGAGGCCGGTGCCTTCACGGGGGCCACTCGCCGTCACGTTGGCCGTTTCGAGCAGGCCAATGGTGGCACCCTGTTTCTCGACGAACTGACGACCGTATCGATGCGCGTGCAGGAAAAGATTCTGCGCGCGGTCGAGTACGGCCAATTCGAGCGAGTCGGCGGTAGCGACACGCTGACGGTAGACGTGCGCATTGTCGGGGCCACCAATGGAGACATGCCGGCCGCCGTGCGCGCCGGACATTTTCGTGCCGACCTGCTCGACCGGCTGGCCTTTGATGTATTGACGGTGCCACCGCTGCGCGCACGCACGGGCGACATCACGCAACTCGCCGAGCACTTTGCCGTCAACATCACTCGTGAACTGGATCGTGACCTGTTCGCCGGTTTCACCGAGTCCGCCCGCGCGGCACTGATCCATTACGCATGGCCGGGCAATGTGCGCGAACTCAAGAACGTGGTCGAGCGATCGGTTCATCGCGCGGCAGCGGATCAGCCGGTTGACGCCATCGTGTTCGATCCCTTTGCTTCCGCCTTCCGCCCCGTGGTTGAAGCCGAACAAGAAGTCATGCTGGTGCCGTCTGAAAAGTCGAGCCGTCTTCCGTGCGACATCAAGTCGGAAACTGCCCGCCTCGAAGTCGATCTGATCAAGCGCGCCCTTGCCGAAGCCCGCTACAACCAGGCCGAGGCCGCGTCGCTGCTTGGCCTGAGCTATCACCAGTTGCGTGCGTTGTTGCGCAAGCACGGCATGGTGAAATTGCGCGGCAACCGGGATGGAGCGATGTCGCCTTGATCAGAGTTCCGGTCGGGAATGATCCTCACGCCGGGAATACTTGGCGATCCGAGGCTTCCCTTCGAACGGCAGTTTCTGGCGCCGAAGTCGGCCAGTCGATTCCGCTGGCGAAGGTGGTCAGGCCCGATGCCGGAAATGGGCAACGCGCACGCGACGATGGGCAGCGCGGCCGCCGGCCGTGGTCAGTTTCACTGGCGATGCCGGTCAGTGGCTGTGCTGAAGGTGGGCAGCCGTCTGGCGTTTTGCGCCGGCAGGGCTACCTATTTCAGGCGCCCGTATGAACTCCGAAAACAGCAGCAACCACGGTACGATTTTTCTCTGCCGTATCGCTCTGAGCACATCGACCCCGATCATCAGGGCATACGAGCGGCGGTAGCTGCCTGGGGTTTGCATCAACCGTCGTAACGAGGTCGCTGCTGATGCTCAGGCATTGGTCGGCGATCGCCGCCACGCTGGCTCTGTGCGATACGACGACCAGAATCGTCTGCGGCAGGCGCTGCCTGATCGCTGAAAGAACCGCGGTCTCGGAGACGGCGTCGAGGGCGCTGGTCGCTTCATCCAGCAACGCCAGGAAAGGCTGCCGCAGGATCACCTGGGCCAGCAGCAGTCGCTGCAACTCGCCTCCGGAAAGCCTGCTCGAAGCGCTGTGCAGCGTCGTGTCCAGTCCGTGACGCGATCCGGCCAGCCGCTTGTCGAGACCGACGTCGATCAGAGCGCTGCGCAACATCTCGTCCGTGGCCCCGGGCGCGGCCCACAGCAGGCACTCGCGTACCGAATGTTGCCAGGGACGCACATGCTGGCTGACATAGGCGCCCTTTCGCACGAGTTCGCGGTATTCGTCAAAAGCGAGGGCCTGTCCACCAACGCGTGCCTCAAAAACCTCGGGCTTCATCATGCCTGCAAGAACGTCGACCAGACTGCTCTTGCCGATGCCGGAGTCACCGGAAATCAAGGTCAGTTTTCCGGGAAGCAGAACCAGATCACCGACATCCAGACCCGTGGACGGCGGTTTCACGCGCATCCGCAAAATATGCAGGGCACCATCGGATGTCGTCGTACGCGATGGCGAAACGGATGGCTGGACGGGTGCCAGGTTCATGTATCGCTGCCAGAGCTCGAATGCCGGCGCCGCCGTACGCAGCTGCTGGAAGCTCTGCCGGGTCACCACCAGATAGGGCAGCAAGCGTCCCAACAGCAGGCAGACGGCTATCAGCGATGCCTGGTCGATCCCATGCCAGCGGTGGGCGAGCATGAAGATCCCTGCGATACCGATCGCCGCCAACAACTCGAGCATCAGTCGACCGGAGGCCATAAGTTCCAGCTGGCGTCGGTAGCCATGACAAAGTTGGGAGGCAATCGTGCCGTAACTGGCTTTCTCCGCATCTTCTCGTTCGTACGAGCGCACATGGCGCATGCGTCGCGGAAAATCCTCGCTGTGCCAGAACAGCTGCGTCATGTCGGCGACGTACTGGCGACTGACCAGCGCTTGTTCACGGCCATACACGCGTGATGCCATCAACCCGAAAACCGCGAAAACGGGTGTCGCCAGCAGCAGTGGCGGGGATACCCAGAACGCAAGACCCAGACTGACGATGGATGTGATGCCGGCGACCAGCAGCTGCTGCAAGGCGCTGTAGCCCTGGACGATCACCTCGACGTTGTGGGTGAGGACATTGGCGATCTCCGCCGACGTCGTGTCTGCCAGCGAAGCCAGCGGGGCATCCATCAGGCGTGCGTGAACCTTCCTGCGTAAACTCAGACCGAAACGGCCAACCAGGCGTGCTCCCAATCGCGCCGCCAGCCAGCGCAGCAGGGCAAAACTCACCATCGCAGCAGCGAAGGTGACGGCCTGCATCTCGACGCCTCCACGCATCTCGAACATGCCGCCAGCCAGCTTGAAGGCATGTGCCGGCTGGACCAGTGGCACCAGCAGCACCGCGGCAATGCTGCCAGCCAGCGCTGCCGCCAGCGACAACACGACATAAGCGGCGGTTTCCGCGAGGCCGTTGTCGGTGCACGTGAGCGAGTACAGCAGGTCAAACGTGCGGCCCTGCGCGGACGACGGTTTGTCAGACATCGCTACAGGGCCGCATGGATGATTGGCCACATCCGTCACGGTTTCGATGGTGCTTCGTCATGGTCCAGAGAGCGCCTCTCCCAGGCAGGAAACCGCAATGCCGGTGAGTGCGATTCGAGAACGAAAGGGTTGCATCACCGAACCCGCGTCCTTGGCCCTGCCAGGTATCGAGCCGCGCTACGGCGCCTTGCCTGCCTGCAGTCGTTGCACGATGGCCAGCGACCGTTTCACATGCTCGTCCGGCCGAAGATGATCCGTATCGGAGGAAAGTGTGGCGACGATCTTGCCATTGCTGGCGATGACGAACGTCGTGCGGGGGATGAAGGCATGATCGATCGCCACGCCACGCACATCGTTCATGCCCGACTGTGCCTGGACAGCCTTGAGGTCGTAGGAAAGCGCGATCTTGACCGCGGCATCCGATGCGACCGGAAACTTGCCGGCGCAGTACTTCGGATCCGCTGAAAAGGTGTTGAGCCGCTCGATGCTGTCGGCCGACACGCCGATGATGGTCGCGCCGGCCGCGTCGAACTTGTCCCGGTTGGCCGCAAAGGTGTGCGCTTCGAGATCGCAGCCCCCGGTATAGGCCGACGGGTAGAAATACACCACCACCGGTCCTTTCTTGAGGGCATCGGCAAGGGAGAAAGTGAAATCCTTGCCTGCCTGGCTGGCCTGCGCCGTGAACGCAGGTGCCATCGCACCCGGTTCGAGTGCAGCAGAAGCCGGCATCGCCGAAGTTAACGCGACCAGCGCACCCAGTGCTATCGATCCCGCAAAACGCTTTTTCATTGCTGTGACCCTCGTAAGGGAGCATCGATCCGGCATGGAGTGCGCGTGTGCACCCGTGCCCCGGCTCTTAGCTCGTTGGATGTGGAACGTGAAACGACCTGCCATATCGCGGTGCCAGCAGGGAAAGGCTCCAAGCTTACTTCGCAGCCATCACCTCGCTGGTTACCCTTGCGCCCGTCATGGGGCTTTGTCCAGCAGTTTCCGCAATGCCGCGGCACCGTCCCGCGGATGGCTCCCGCGGCGTAATTCGTGGATGCCCACCTTCATCATCTGCTGTTCGAAGCGATGCCAGCCCGGTTGCCCTGCCGCATAGGGTTGATCGGCAGACAGACGCGCGGCGATTTCGTCCTTGGGGACGGTACTCAGCAAGGCATCCGGATCGTCGGCCGATTGGCTGGAAACGAACACTGCGCCGGCCAGCTCCAGTGGAACTGCCGCGAGCCGGCCATGGCCCTGTCTCAAGTCGGCTTCCAACTTCTCGACACCGCTGCGGCGGCGAATGGTCGGCGCGCGGCTGATCCAGTGCCGGGCCTCGGCGTTGTCGACGAATCGCAACGCATCGGCCTGTACATGCAGATAGTTGGCCACGCCGGTGGCAAGCATGTGCTCTGGCTGCACGAAGACGGCGTCCTCGGCGAGAAAATCCAGGCCCTGCAGCAGGCTGTGCAAGGTCAGTGTCGATTTGCCCGAACCGCTGGTTCCCAGCAGCAGAATGCCCCGCCCGTTCCAACCGACGCAGGCACCATGCAAGGGAACCAGGCCTAATGCGCGTGTCGCCAGGGTAAAGACGGCGAACTCGATGAGCTCGTAGCGCAGGTAGTAAGAACAGCCCAGCATGTCTTCCGAGGCCACCACCAGCGCCCGCCGTCGCCCGGGATCCAGCACCACGTAGTTCGAGGCGTCCATGATGCCGCAGAGCCAACCTGCGCCGGATTGCATCTGCACGGGCGGAGGCTCGGCGATGGGTGGTGAAACCTGACGACGCACCAGGCGTAGCTCGATGTGAAACTCCGCGGCGAGCATCGGCAACTGGTGCGACGGCAAACCCGCGTAGGCGGCTTCGACCAGATGCAGCAGCGCCGCGCTGTTGCTTTCAAAGCGGAAGCAGCCACCCAGAATCTGTTTGTCCACACAGGATGCAGCACGCGATCGTTCGTCGAACGGGTCGGCATGAGTGTCGCGGACGCCGTCGCGAGGAATCGGTGTCATCGTTGTCGATCAAAGGTCTCAGTTGGTCTCAATGGCATGACGCGGCTCTGCACGAATCCGTGCAGCTGACTGTTGAGTGCAGCTTCAAGGGGTAAAGGTTGTGCCTGCTACTTGGAGGGGCTGAATTTTTTTGCCATGCGAGGCAACCGAAAAAGCGCACTGGGGCACTCACGTCCAGCCAGCACTGAGGCCGGAGTCGACGCAGTCCCCGGCCCATATCCCCACGGTGACGATCGAGGTCCCTTTGAGATGCTAAAGATTCAGGTCGGCCATTCCTACTTCCTGAGGTACGACCGCAAGCAGTGGGAACGCGGCAAGCCCTATCCTCCGCTGGCCACGATCCAGGTCGCTGCGCTCCTGCGGCAGGCAGGACACGAGGTCACCCTGTTCGATGCGATGATTGCCGATGGCGTCGAGGACTATGAGGCATCACTGCAGGATGCACGACCCGATGTGGTCGTCCTCTACGAAGACAACTTCAACTTCCTTACCAAGATGTGCCTGGGCAGCATGCGCGAGGCGGCCTGCCGGATGATCGCCGAGGCGCGCATCCATGGTGCCCGGGTGATCGTGGCTGGTTCCGACGCATCCGATCATCCCGATGCCTTTCTCGCGGCAGGCGCGCATGCCGTACTGATCGGCGAAGGCATCGCGGCCCTGGCCGAACTGATCGGACGGCTGGAGCAAAGTCCGGCCGGCGCCAACGACAACTGGCTATCCGGCATCTCCGGTGTCGCGACCGTGGTGAACGGACAGATTCAACTGAAACGCATCGGCGCCATGCCGCCGGACCCGCGGTTGATTGGCCATCCCGCCTGGGACCTGGTCGACATCGAGCGCTATCGGACGATCTGGCAGGAGCGGCACGGCTATTTCAGCCTCAACATGGCAGCGTCGCGGGGTTGTCCCTTTCGCTGCAACTGGTGCGCCAAGCCGATCTGGGGCAACCACTACAAGCAGCGCAGTGCCCAGGACGTCGCCGCCGAAATGACTTACCTGAAACAGACGTTCAAGCCCGACCACATCTGGATGGCGGACGATATCTTCGGTTTCCATGTCGACTGGGTGACGGAGTTCGGCGCGCACCTGCGCGAGGTCGACGGGTCCGTCCCGTTCACCATCCAGACCCGCGCCGACCTGCTCAGTGAACGCATGGCCGACGCGCTCGAACAGGCCGGCTGCACCGAAGCCTGGATAGGTGCCGAAAGCGGCAGCCAGCGTGTGCTGGACAGCATGACCAAGGGTACCAAGGTGGCCGACCTGATCGTGGCTCGGGTGCGACTGGGCCGGCACGGCATTCGCGTGGGCTTTTTCATCCAGCTGGGTTATCTGGGTGAGCAGCTGGCTGATCTGCTGGCGACCCGCGGGCTGGTCGCGCAGGCAGCTCCCGATGACATCGGCGTCAGCGTTTCCTATCCGCTGCCGGGGACGAAATTCTACGAGAAGGTCAAGGCGCAGCTCGGAGAAAAAACCCACTGGCGGGACAGCGACGATCTGGCCATGATGTTCCGCGGCGCCTACGACTCGGATTTCTACCGTCACGTGCGCGACCTGCTGCATGAACAGGTCACGCTGCAGCAGTCCAAAGCGGCCGACCGACCGGAACATTACCGGCAGGCCAGCACCGCGCTCGATGCGCGATGGGATGCACTGATCGCGTCCGAAGGCATGCACCGCACCGAACCCGCGACGCCGACGCCCGCAATGGCAGCGGACGATGACCAGCCGCTGCGCCATGCTGCCACCGCTCAACATCGTTAGGGCCGGCCTGCGCCGCACCACCGAGGCGCTGGCCGAGGAGCTGGCGCGGCCGGGCGGCGCGATGCCAGCATGGAACGAGCTCGAATGGCGGCTGGCGTCGGCGGTTGCCGCCGCGCACGGCGTGTCGCCACTGCTGGACAAACTCTCTTCGTGGCAGCACCCCTCGTGGAAGCGGTTCCTGTCGGATCAACGCGAACATGTCACACAGCGCCATCAGCGCATCGAGACCTTGCTGACACGAATCAACGCGGGTGCGCGCATCGCCGGGCTGGCCATCGTGCCACTGAAAGGTTCCGCGTTGCATGCCTTGGGAATCTACGCGGCAGGCGACCGGCCGATGGCCGACATCGACCTGCTGGTCCGCGAAGACGATGCGGCACAGGCGATCAAGCTGCTGCAGGACCTCGGCTACGTGGAGTCGTTCGTCGCCTGGAAGCACCGGGTATTCAAGCCGGCGACCGGTGAACCGTTTGCCGGGCTGGGCGAGCATCGCGACACGCCGGTCAATATCGAACTGCATACCCGCATCCAGGAACGGCTGCCGGTAGCCGCCGTCGATATCACCGAGCGGATCTATCCGCAACAGCCTCAGCCGGGCCTGAACCCCTACCCGTCGTTCGGCGCGCTGATGAACCACCTGTTGCTGCATGCCGCAGGCAACATCTGCAACCGCAGCCTGCGCCTGCTGCATGTGAACGACATCGCCTTGCTGTCGGCACGCATGTCCGCAGGTGACTGGAACGTGTTGTGGGACGAGCACGCCGCCGACTCTCCCTGGTATGCGCTGCCACCGCTGCTGCTGGTCGCGCGCTACTACACCGATGCGGTCCCTGCCGATGTGCTCGCCCGTCTCAAACCCGACTGCCATCCCCTGCTGCGGATGGTTTCGCATCGCCAGACCCTGACGCAGGCTTCGTGCTCGGAACTATGGCTGCGCGCGTTCCATGGCATCGAGTGGTCGCGCTCCGTCCGCGACATCCGGCACTACCTCATGACTCGGATCCGGCCCACGCAAGAAGCGAACCAGGAACGCGACGACATGCTGCGGACCCAGCTCTGGCTGCACCAGGGGCCGAACTGGGTTGGGCTGTCGCATGGGCGACGTATCCTGACCTGGCTCACCCAACCGGTCCCGCGGATGGACACCATGTTCGCGGTACGCGCGGCACTGGAATCCCGGGTTACCGCGAGCTAGACGTCCGGCCGTCGATGAGCGGCACCGGGCGCAGCCATTGCAGGTACAGCGCCTCGAACGATCTGGCGGTGTAGTCGGCGTCCTCCATGATCGCCCGATGCTGCGCCCCCCAGGCCAGCCGCAGCCGCAGTTCCTCGTCGGCCAGCACTCGTTGGATGGCGTTCGCCAGGGCCGCCCAGTCGCCGACGGGCACCGCCAACGCTGCCGATGGCGACCACTCTGCCACGTGCCCCACCGCCGTACCGACCGTGGGCACGCCCGCCACCGCTGCCTCGAGCAGAACCAGTGGACCGGCTTCATGTCGTGATGACATCACCAGCAGATCGGCCGACTGCATGATCGGACGCAGTTCGCGCTGCGTCTTGAAACCGAGAAACCGGACATGACGCTCCAACCCGAGCCGGGCGGCCATCCGGTCCACCTCGCCATGCAAGGTGTCCACGCCGACGATGTCCATCCGGAAGTCCATCCCGGACTCGGCCAGGACCTTCAATGCCTGCAACAAGGTGAGCTGGTCCTTGACGCGGTTGAGGCTGGCGACGTGGATCAGTCGCGCCTGTTTCGCGCAACGCCGGCGCGGAGCCTGCGGTGGCCAGTGGCGCAGGTCGACGCCAAGCGGCACACGCCGCGCCTGCACCCCGAGCGCATGCAGCGAATCGATGATCGGCGTGCTGGCCGCGGTGACCGCATCGGCACCGCGCAATACCAGCGCCTCGCTCAGGCGACCCTTCCAGTTCCGCCGCCCGCCGTAGCCGATACCGTGCAGCGCGACGAGTTCGCCACCGGCAACGTGCACCAGGCTGGGCAGGTGCAGCCACTTTGCCGCGACGACGGCGACCAGACTGCAGGGACCGGAGAAGATCGCATGGATCAGGTCGAACGGCGCACGGCGATGCTCGGCACGGATCGCCGCGATCGCGCGCAGACGTGTCCAGCCGTCGCCAAGGTTGTGGATGCTGGCACCGGCCAGCTCCCAGCGATCCGCCGCCGCTTCCTGGCGCAGGGCAAAGACGTGGACTTCGTGGCAGCTCGCCAACCGCTCGATCAGTGCCAGCAGTGCCGGGATCACGCGGAACTCGCCGGTGCGGTCCACGCCGCCGGGAACCACCAGCGCGATCTTCATCGTGGCACATCCGGGCCGCGCAGCAGTTGCGCATACGCGTCTGCCCACTGGCGCCCCACCGCGGCGAACGACAGCGTGGCATCGAAGTGGGCACGTACCTGCGACCGCGTGGCCCGGTTCGAGGCAGCGTCGACCAGCGCGTCGGCCAGCCGCGCCGCATCGCTGCAAGGCCACAGGTTGCCGACCTGACCGCCGCCGGTCAGCGCACGGAACGATGGGATATCCGTGACCACCGGTGCGACGCCGCAGGCAAGCGCCTCCAGCAGCGCGTAGCCGCTGCCTTCGGCATGGCTGCCCGAAACGAATACATCCGCGGCCTGCATCAGCCGCTCGACATGCGCATGTGCGACGCTGCCCAGCAAATGTACACGGCCGGTGAGCCGGGCATCGCGTGCGATGCGCTGCTGCACCTCGGCGAGCAGCGGCGCACGACCGAAGGCGCACCACAGTTGCAGGCCGGGCAGCCGTGACACCGCCCGGGCCACGCCGTCGAGCACGCTCAACGGATCCTTGCCTGGGCTCAGATGCCCTACCCACAGCACGCAGGGGTCGCCCCGAAGGCCGGTTTCGGCCTGGGCGTCGGCATGGCTGCCCGGCATGAAACGGCTGCTGGATTCCGGTATCGCAAACAGCGGCATCCGCGCCTCGAACAAACCGGCGGCAGTGAACGGCTGCGCCTGTTCTGGCGCGGTAAAGGCGACGCCCGCAGCGGCCGCATACCAGCGCCGCCATTGAGACCGCCGCCACCAGCGCGGCGGCCGGTTGGCGTGATCTTGAATCAGGATCGGCAACTGCGGCAGGTGCCGTGAGATGGCCGATGCGGCCTCGGCAAACTCGAGGCCATGGACGTGCGCAATGTCCGCCTTGATATCACCCAGCACGCCGGCAACCCGCCGCCCCCAGCCAGCCCAGCTTGTCACTACGCCTTTTCCGCCACTATCGATGAAGTGGTAGTCGATGCCGTTGCGTGTCACATGCTCCGCCCGTGCCGCCGCCTGAATCACCGATACGCGGATACCGGAACCGGCCACCAATTCGGCGACATCCGGCAGGGACGGCCATCGTTCGAAAACCCCGGCCGACGTGAGGCCCTCGGGGGCAGGCACGAAATTGACCTGTACGGCATGCACGGCCGGCATCGCTACGCGCCCGTGCTTTGCGGCGTGCGCAATTGCACAAAGCGATTGGCGAGATTGAGTTCCCACGGACGGTCATAGCGCCGGTGGCGATAACGCCACGATGCCATCGCACTCAGGCCGCGCTTGGCCCAGTGCGGCGAGCGCACGTCCTGCACGGTGGGATAGCGACAACGCAGCACGGTGACGAAGTCGTGGATGCGCTGGCGCAGCTTGTCGCTGAGCCAGGGCGCGTCGGCATGGCAGGCGTAATCCACCCACTCGCGCCTCGTCCATTCGTCCGGCGTGGAGGGAAAAACCATCGGCTCGCCATGGATGTCGAGCAAGGGCGTGGAAGGATGCTTGCCGCGATCTTTCTCGTGGCGGCTGGCATCTGGCAACGGCGTGTAGATGTAGGTGATGATTTCCGACACCGGGTTGATGCGCTTCAGTTCGCGGATGAACTCGAACGTCAACTCGGTTTCCTGTTCGGTGTTCACCGGTGGCGCGAGCATGAAGGAAAACTCGGGAACGACGCCGTGACGGCGGCAAAGCTCGGCCACGGCCAGCGTCTGATCCGGGCGCGTACCCTTGCGGATTTCCTTGAGCATCGCGCCGCTGGGCGACTCGGCGCCGATATAGGCCATGCGCAGGCGGCTCTTTCGCACCAGCTTCCAGGTGCTTTCGGAAAGGTTGAGCAAGGCATCGGCGCGCGCATAACACCACCAGGGCATTTCGAGCCTCGCCATGACCTCGAGCAGCGGGATCATGTCCTGCTCGCGGTCGAAGAAGTTGTGATCGTAGAACAGCACCGAGTCGGCGCCGAGTTCGTACTTGAGGTAACTCAGCTCGCGCTCCAGGCGCTCGGTCGGCGGCAACGACGTGGCACCGCCGAACATCGCCGCCACGCCGCAGAAGGTGCAGCGGAAGCGGCAGCCGATCGATGCCTGGTGGGCTGCAGTACGGCGCCCCAGGAAGCTGCTTGAAAGATACTTGTCCGGATCGCCAAGCTTCCCGTAGGGCAGCACCAGCGCTGCATCGCCGCGCGAGAAGCTGCGACTCGGGTTATGCACGATCTCGCCGTCGCGGCGCCAGGACATGCCGCCGACCTTGGCCAGTGCCTCGTCGCCGCCACCTCGACCCAACGCGGAGACCAGCTCGACCAGGCTGTCCTCGCCCTGGCCGCGAACGGCGTAGTCGACATAAGGCGCCGCCAACGTGGTATCGGTATAAAGCGTCGGGAAATAGCCGCCCCAGATGATGGGCATGAAAGGATGCCGCTCGCGGATCGCCTTGGAAACGGCAATCGCCGGCGCCACCTGCGGACCGCCCATCACACTGATGCCGACGCTGTCGAAGCGTTCTTTCTCGATGGCGGCCAAGGTCGCGCTGACAAGGTCGCGATCGAAGTTGCCGTCGACAATGCGGCGGCTGCCGAAGCGGTCCAGTGTCGCCGCCAGGTTCAGCAGCGCCAACGGGAAACGCGGACGCGTCGTGATCGTCGGGTTGACCAGCAGCGTGTTGGGGGCGTGAGTCATGGACAGCTTCCGGTATGCGTCGATCAGGCCAGGCGCCGTAGCTGGAACACCAGCGCCACCGGCACTTTGAGCGCCATGCGGTCGAAACGCGCATCGGCAGGGATATCGGCCGGATCGAGCATGGGTTCGAGCACCTGCTCGATCTGCAACCCGAGTGCCGCGCAGGCGACGTGCCAGTGGCTGTAGAGATGCTGCGTATGCCGCACGGCATAACGCTGGCCACCGGATTTGAAATCGCGAAGCCAGCCGAGCGCATGTCCGATCGGATGCACATCGCTGCAAAGCAGCGTGCCGCCGGGCCGGGTCACCCGGCGCAACTCGGCCAGCACCTGTTGCAGATTTTCGAGATGTCCCACGACGAGGCCGCAGAGGGTGAGATCGGCGTGGGCATCCGGTACCGAAAGTGCCGTCACGCTGCCTTGTATCAGCTCGACCTCGACGTCGGATCGGAACGCGTCAAGTTCGATGCCGGCGCGTGCGAGCATGTCCGGCGAAAGATCCACGCCGATCACGTGCGCCGCGCCGCGCCGCAGCGCATGCAACATGTAGCGCCCGCTGCCGCAGCCGGCATCGAGCACGGTCTGCCCTTGCAGTGTGGCGGGCATCAACCCCAGCATCGCGCGCTCCTCGGCCCGCATCACCGGATTATGCGCATGCGCCGGATAACTGGGCGCCCACAGCGCGTATGCCTCGGCAGGTTCGAGCATCGGCGGGCGCGTCATCAGGCGCACCATGCTTCGATGGCGCGATCACGCTCACGCTCGTTCTGTTCGCCGCTCAGTTCGAGCCCTGGCTCGAGCGCGATCAACGCCGGATCGGCCAACGGCAGCGCCAGCAGTTTCGGTTTGCCATCCAGCGTCACCGGCACCGTTTCCACACCGGCGGCGGTAAACCATTCGGCAAAATCGGGATCGGCGATCCGGGGAACGCCGTCGCGTACCACCGCGCGGATTCGGCTGCGCTCAATGCCCACCAGGCTGCGTGCCTCATCACCACCCTGGTCCTCGACGATCACCAGGTCCGCCGACGCGCCATGCGCAAGCGTGCCTCGCGATAGCATGCGCAGGATGCGTGCAGCGTGGGTCGTGGCCAGTCCCAGCAGGCGCCTGGGATCGAGTTCGGCGCGAACGACGACATCGCGCATTTCGTCGAGCAGGTCGCGCGCACCGCTAAGCCTCGAATCGCTGCCCAAGGCCAGCCGACCGGCGTCGCACAAGCGTCGTGGATCGAGCGAGCGCCCGAGCAGGGCGTGATTACTTCCCGGGCACCAGACCACTGCTGCGCCGCTGGCGATCACGCGATCGATGTCCCTTTCGCGCAGACCCACGCCGTGGATCAACACACTGTTCGGCGCCAGACATTGCATTCGGTCCAGTTGTTCCAGTTCCGCCTGCGCCGTCGCATCGGTACCTTCCGCCAGATGGATCAGCCACGGCCAGTCGGCGGGCGTGGCGGCGAAGCTCTGCTCGATGGGTGGACCATAGCCGGGCCATCCCAGCGCGTAGCTCCAGCCATAATCGCGCAGCAGTGCGACCGGGAAATCCGCCGCATCAAGCGCCGGATGCCAGGGGTCGTGATGCGCCACGCAGGTGGTACCGGCGAGCAGGTTCTTCAATGCCCCGTGTCGCAGTCGCCGCTCTTTGGGCAGTTGCAGCGCCGCCACCACGGCGGGTTCCTTGAAATGTGCCTGGAAAGCGGCGATCCAGGCATAGCTGTTGGGAAACGGCGCAGCGTTCGCAAGCGGCGGAATGGCGTTGACGTGAAGATGTTCGTGCGCGTTGATCAGGCCGGGAAAGATCAGGTGATCACGCAGATCGAGCCGATAGGCCCGCGTGGTCGTCGAGTAGCCGATGCGCCCTGCCCTGATCTGCAGCGGCGCACGCGACACACCTTCCGGCGTGATCGAAACCGCGTGGTGCAGGCTGGCGTCCATCGGCGTCCGGGAAGTGTGCATGGGATCAGCGCCGCTGCATCACGATGAGAAAATGGTCGCCCATGTTCCGCAGCAGCGGCAGTGCGCCCAGGCGGTCGTCGAGCCGGCCCAGGCGTTCGCACCAGTCACGGCGGCGGCGGTAATAGTCGACCAGATAGGGCGGCGGCATGAACAGGCTCAGCGCGCGATAGCCACTCAATGAAAAGTGTTCGGCGAACGCGCGATAGAACTCGCGTGGCAGGTAGTAGTAGGTCCAGATCGTGTGGTGATTCATCCCCACCGCCGTCGCGCCGCGTGCGGCACGCACACCGGCCCGCTTGAAGCGGCCGCGCAGTGCGTAGTGCCCCAGCTCCCAGGGGCAGATCCGGCCCATCACCGAAAAAACCAGCTTGCCGCCTGGCCTGAGCAACCGGAGACATTCGGCCGCGACAGCGCCCAGGTCGGGCGCGCAGTTCAGCGGGCCGAAATTCGAATAGATCCCGTCAAACTCGCCATCGAGCCGATCGAGCTGATGCACCCCGACGTGCGCCGTCGTCACCCGGAACTCCATGCCGGCGGCCGCGGCGCGGCGGCGCGCGCGCTCGACCATCTGCGGCGACCAGTCGGTGGCAACCACCTGGTAATCGTGTCGCGCGAATTCCACGGCATCGATGCCAGTGCCGCATCCCAGATCGAGCAGGCGCGATCCGGCCGGGAGTTCATCGTGCACGGCATCCCACAGGGCCAGTCGCATGCGCTGGATCAGCTCGTTGTTGCCGCGCGGACCGTCATAGTCGGCGGCGACGCTGTCGAAGGCGCGTTGCGTCTCGAGCAGCTGGGTATCGTTCAGGGCTGCACTCGATGGACGCCGACGAGTGCTACTGGCGGATACAGACCCGCCACTGATTTCAAGCTTATCTTGCCCACGCATATCGATCTCTGTCCTTGCAGTCCTCGATCGGTAATGACACCCGGAGTGAACCATGATGTGAAGCCCGATAATCTTCGACCTGACCCGTGAGTGCTGTTTGGGGTCGCTTTGGTTGAATGGAGTCGACGAATGGATAACTGGCCTGTGTCACATCGACGTCAACTTCGCAGCGTGCCCGACCTTTTCAGCGAACGGATGCCCGACGTCGTGCGACGTTCCTCGCAATAGCCGCGCATGCACCCAGAAAGACCCCCAACAAGATGCCGATGCCCAACGCCAGAGCGGGGTTTGGAAATACCTGCCTGCGGGGGACATAGATGGGCCACGGCATCGACGTCTCGTACGTGTAGGCAGGGCTGAGACGATCAGTCAGGTCCATGCTTGCCTTCTTCAAATCCCGAACCTCCTTGTTCTTGCTGGCCAGCAGCATGTTGGCAAGCATTGCATTGGCCGTATCCTTGCCTGTCGCATCGCCCTTGTTTGCCGATGTGGCAGCCTGCATCAATCGAACCTGCTCCGCCGTGGCGCCCTGCAGATCAGCCTGGATCTGGTCGAGACGTGCATGGGCTGCATTCAGCGACATCGCTTCGATAGGCTGGTGGATGGCCTGCAACTGCGTGACGGTCGCCATCGCGAATTGATGCGCCTGCTGCGGCGAGTGCGCACGTACGCTCAGCCGGATGAGAGGGCCCGCGTAGGGCAGTGGCTCGAGTTTCAGGCTGTTGCGGTAAAGCCCGGCCTCGGCTGAATCGGGTGCAAACCCGACACTTTTCATGACGTCGTTTTCAAACGGCACCATCTGCAGGCGCTCAAGAACGCGTTGCAGCGGCTCGACCATCTGATCCTGTCCTGACGGCATCTGCCCGACCTGTCCGACCTGTCCAATCTGTACCCATGCGGTCGCCTCCCATTGGGGTTTTGCAAAATGCGTCAAGGCGAAGGCACATGCCAGGATCAGAGCCAGCACAGCAATGAACCATCGCCACTCGCGGAGAAGGATCCGCCAGAGGTCGATCAAATAGATTTCATCTTGTTCCATGGTCTTGGCTCACTGGAGGGGTTATGAAGAGGTGATTTGCATGGCCACCGTGGATGCATCGCCGGGGCCGCCGCCCATCGACTCTCGGGACTGCCTGTTCGGCAGCAACGCCGACAGGGCCTGCATCGCAAGGCAGATGCCGATGAAGCCGACATTCGTCCACGTGAATGCCTGTGGCGCGAAAGGCGACATCACACACACATAGGAAACGCGCAGGAAAATCAGGAAATGAAACAGCGGAATCGTCGAGCGAATACGTTGCACGCTCCACAGCAGCATCGCGTACAACGCAAAGATCGAGATGACCGCACCGAATGGCCCCAGTGCCAGCAGGAACGGAAAGAACTCCGTGCCTACATTGATGGTCGGTGCATCCAGCGGAATATCCGTTCCGGCCGTGGCAACGGATCCACTCAGGGGAATCACTTGATTGATGAGGAAGCTGGCGTTGGAGTAATGCTTGGCCAGCATCGCACTGAAGTTATACGGGCCGGCGGTGATGTAGAGGAGCAGCCATTTGATCCCCTGCGGCGCGGCGCGATACAGGGCACTGAAAGGCAGCGTGATGGAATCCAGCGAACCCGAGCGCAGGATGCCGAGTATCGAAAAGGCGCCACTGCCCGCAAGCGCCAGAAAGCAGATGGTCTTCCATGGCAACGGCCTCGCCTCGTCCCTGCGCAACACGATGACGAGCGCGAATGAAAACAGGGCAGCGAAGATTCTGTTCCGGTCGATCACCAGCACCGGAAAGGCGAGGCCAATGATGATGAGCACGTTGCGAAGCCATTTGCTTCTGGCACAGAGCAGCCCTATCGGAGGAAGCACCCAGCACATGTCGGAGATGTGCCGTACATGTTCGCGGCCACCCTCCATCACGGCATACGACGATGGATGGTCAAGCAGCGGAACGGGAAACAACGTGAGGTCAAGCAGGCAGAAAAGAACAATCAGGATGGCAAAAGCCAACGCGACGAACGATTCGCGGGTACCCACATATCGGTGGGCACGAAATTGCGCGACTACCGGAAGTCTGATTCCCGCAAACACGTCGAACAGCATCATGCTCGATGCAACCACGGCCAGCAGAAGGACACCTTCCAGGTAATCGATATCGAGATCGTAGGTGAGCAACGTGAGCCCACAGGCAAGCAGCATCGGAATACCGAGATAGGCAGATGGCAACCGCAGCAGTCGCATCATGCCTCCCGCATACTCGGGCTTGCGGATGGATGCCTGGTCTTTGACACAAGAACCAGTGAGAGATAGGCCATCATGTGAAACACCAAAGGCCACAGCCGCCTCTGCAAGAACGAAATCTTGGCCTCGATGTAGTGAGCCTGCGCCCTGAGCAGGGTTCTGTAAGGCTCTTCGAACAGGCATGCCCTTCGCATCGCGACCTGCCTCGATTCGACAAGGTTGAGAACCCGCGTAGCCGTGTGCCGTGTCATGCTCAGGTTGGTGCCGTGGATGCGGTACGCGCAGACGCTGACATCGATGAAGCCAAGTGCATCACGGGCCGCCAGGCGAAGGAAAAGGTCCCAGTCATCGATGCGCAGGCCTTCACTCCAGCGATCGATCGTTTCGACTGCACTCTTTCTTATCAGGGCGACCGGCCCACCAATGGCAAACTGGCTGATGATGCCGCGCCGTATGCCCTCGTCCGAGAGATAGAGATCTTTGCTGGCGCGGTGAAGATCGCGCATGCCGCTGTCATGAATCTTGTTCCCATCCTGATCGACGACCACCGAGTCACCGATCACCGCCTCCTTGCGCGGATGTGCCCGCAGATAGCGAACCTGGGCCTCAAGGCCACCAGGCAGCAGATAGTCATCGCTTGCCCCGGGCCGGAGAAAAATTCCATGCGCACGCACTGCCAGTTCGTTCAAGGTCGCTGCGATACCCTTGTTTTCCCGGCGCACGTACTGGATGGGAAGTCTGCCGCGGTGCGCTTCCACCCACTCCGTAATCCTTTCAGCCGTTCCGTCGGTCGAGCCGTCATCGATGATGACGAGCTCCTTGGCCGGATAGGGGTCTTCCAGCACGCTGTCCAGACAGCGCTGCACGAAACGCTCGTGGTTGAATGCGGGTATGAGAATCGAAACCAGCGGCGTCGCCACCGCATCCATCGATACGTCGTCAGCCATGGTCACAACTCCCCCAGGTAGCGTCGTGCAACCAGCACGTTGAAAACGAGATACAGCAGGTAGTTGACCGAGAACGCATACATCGCGCCGACGAGGCCGTAGTGCGCGGTGAACACATAGACCAGCGCGAGATAGCTGATCCCGAACACGCATTCGGATATGACGAACAGCTTCGTCATGGCCTTGGCCAGCATCAGGTAGGACAGGATGAAGGAAGCGATCTTGATGACATCGCCGACCAGCTGCGGTCCATACAGCGCGCCCGCGGATGCAAAGTCCGCACTGAACAGCAGGCGCGTCACCCAGTTTCTCAGGACATAAACAAGCGCTGCCAGGGCGACCACCGCCGGCAACAGGTAGCGATAGGCATTGCGCAGCTCGAGTATGAGTGCCGCGCGTTCGTGGATCGATGCCAGCTTGGGCAGGTAATAGATGTTGATGGCCGTGGTGAGGAACAGCAGATAGGCCTCCGACACCTTGCTCACTGCCTGCCAGTAGCCGACCTGCTCCCAACCGAACTGCAGCGCGAGGTGGTCGCGCACCGCGATGTTGATCAGCGGTGGCAACAGGGCGGAGGTGACGGTCATCACCGAGAAGGCCGCAAGCCGCGTGGTCATCTCGCGATCGAAATGCATGCGCAGCATGCTCTTTTGAAAATACGGACTGCGCCACCATGTCGGCAATCCCACCACCAGCCATAGCGTCTGACCCACGACCAGCGCCAGCAACGCACCGTAAAGCTGCAGCCAGCGCGACAGCCATACCACCATCACGATGCTGAGAAACGAACCCAGCACCTGGATGAAAGCGAGCCGGCGCACATCCATGAAGCCGTTGATCACGGCAAGGATATAGTTGACCAAGGCGATGCCCAGCTGGGCCACGGCAAGCACACGGATCAGGCTTGCATAATGGGGATCGCCAAGCAGCCAGAGGGCGATTTGCCGACTGAACAGGAAGGTCGCGCATCCCATCAGACAGGACGCAAAAAGCGCATACCAGAGCGCTGCGGCAAGCAGGCGCGACAGTCGTTGCGGGTCGTTGCGGTATTCGGCGACGTACTTGACGATGCCGGCACTGATGCCACCGCCGGCCAGCACGGCCAGCAGCGACATCAGGCTCATGAACTGGCCCAGTTTGCCCACGCCTTGCGGACCGGCGAACCACGCCACCAACTTGAGAACGACCAGACCGGCGAGCAGCTTCGCGGCGGTGGCGATCGCGGTGAAGAAGCTGGAGCGGACGATGTTCACGCCGGCGCCTTGAACGTCTGGCACGCCTCGATGACGCGGTCGATGGCGCCGTCGCACAGCGTCGGTCCGATCGGCAGGCTCAACACTTCGTCGTGCAGTCGTTCCGTCAGCGGCAGGTGGGTATTGCGCAAGGCAACGTAGGCCGGCTGCCGGTGTGGCGGCACCGGGTAATGCACCTGGCTGTGGATACCATGCGCCTGCAGATGGCGTTGCAGCGCATCGCGGAAGGGACAGCGAACCACGAAGAGGTGCCAGGCGTGCTGCTCTTCGCGCGCCGCATTTGGCAGCTGGATATGCGGATGGCGGATGCCATCGCGATAGCGGCGCGCCACGCGGCGGCGCCACGCGATGTCGTCGTCGAGATATTTCAGCTTCACCCGCAGCATTGCAGCCTGCATCTCGTCGAGCCGCGAATTGACACCCTGATACGGATGGCGATATTTCACTTCGGAACCGTAGTTGCGCAGTGCCGCGACACGCACCGCCAGCGCGGCGTCATCGGTCACGACCGCGCCGCCGTCGCCGAGTGCGCCAAGATTCTTGGTGGGAAAGAAGCTGAAACCAGTCGCGTCTCCGAATGTCCCGGCCTTGCGTCCATCGATCGACGCTCCATGCGCCTGCGCCGCGTCCTCGATCAAGAGCAACCCGTGCCGACGGGCGAGTGTCGACAATGCCGGCATATCGGCCAACTGGCCGTACAGATGGACCGCCATGATCGCGCGCGTGCGCGGGCCGATGGCCGCTGCCACGCAAGCCGGGTCGATATTGAATGTCGCCGGATCGGGCTCCACCGGCACCGGCACGAGCCGGTTCCCGGTGATGGCGAGAAAGCTGGCGATGAAGGTATTGCCGGGCACGATGACCTCGTCGCCCTCGTTTATGCTGCCGAGCTCCTTGTAGCCGCGCAGAATCAGCGACAGCGCATCGAGCCCATTGCCAACGCCCACGGCGTGGCGGTTACCGCCGTAGGCGGCGAACTCGCGTTCGAAGGCCGCAAGCTCCTCGCCGAGCACATACCAGCCGGAGTCGATCACCCGCGCCGCCGCCGCCTTCAATTCATCGGCATGGCGTGCATTGATGGCACCTACATCGAGGAAAGGTACGTCAAGCAAGGGCGCGTCCATCAGAGCGTGTCTGTCCATCAGAGCAGCCACTCGTAGAAATCGTGCATGACGGCACGGGCACCGAAATACTCTTTCTGGGTGACCAGTCCGCCGTTGAGCACCGTCCCTTCCCGCTCGGTCGAAATGCCGAAGGAGAAATAGCGCCTGCTCGCGTAGGTGCTGCCGATGAGCTCGGCCAGCAGAAGGCTGAGCGCATCGAGGCGCCGCCCCTCCTCCGATGCGGCCAGATACTGGGTATGCACCACCCGGCCAAAATCGTAGACGAGGACGGCCGCCAGCAAGGTGCCGCCGCTGCGTGCTTCATGCAACACGATCTGCTGTGGGAAGCGGGCCTGCAGCAAGCGCAATTCCTGCAGGCTGTGGGTCGGCGCGGCATGGTGCTTGTGCAGCACCTCTGAAAGCAGGGCGTGGAAAGACACCGGATCGGCGCCAACCTGCAAGGTGATGTCCGCTCGCGCTGCCTTTTTGACGGCACGCCTGCGCGCTTCCGTGAATTGAAACGGCTCCTGCAAAGCAATGACCGATGACAAATCGCGGCGCATCAGCCGCGCACCCATGTACTGCAGGGCGTAAAGATCCTCCTCAGCCGGATACGCATGGAACACATGCGGCACCGCCTTGTAGACGATACGTTCCACGCCAAGCGCGCGATACCAGTCGGCCATCTGCTCGAACACGGCGAGCGTCGATTCGGCGCGCAGCGCATGGCTGGTTATCAGCCCGGCATACGTGAGTCCGCCATGACTGGTCACCTGGTTGTCGCGGATGTCCGCCGGAAAAACCGCCACGACCTCGCCGTTACGCTCGACGATCAGCGAGCAATCGACGAAGCGCTCGGCGTGGTAATCCATGTAGCCCCGTCGATGCAGCAGGTTGCCGTTTCTGGAACGCGCGATCAGGGCATCCCAGGCGTAGGCGTCCGCGTTGACGTAGGGCCTAACCGCGAACATCTGCGCCACCCTCGAAGTGGGACACACTGGCTTCGGCCACACCGAATCCATCCACTCCCATGTCGTTGCCGTTGTAGAACATCAGCAGCTTGTCGCGCTGGCGGATCAGGGCGGGATAGCAGATGACCCGCGAATCCCAGCCGGTGGCAGACAGGGCCAGGCCGAACGATTCGTCGCGGCGATCCCAGTGAATGCCGTCGTCGCTGCAGGCCACGCCGGGAAAGTATTCGCCGGTGACATTGCCGCGCGTGAAGTACATGACGTATTTGTCGCCAAATCTGTAAACGCGCGGTCGGCCGATGCGGTATTCGCTGCCGCGAGGCAACAGGCAGATATCGTCCTGGCGCGGGATGACCGCAGGATCGCCCGTCTCCACGTGGCGGATGTGGTAGCGCGGAAACGGCTGACCATCGATGGTTTCCCAATCGTCACCGACGGCGAACCAGATGCGCCAACGGCCGTTTTCGTGGATGACCGAATGTACTGCACCGATCGCGCTGCGCCCTTGCGCGCGATCCAGGATGGGGGTTTCCTGCACACGCCGGAAGTGATGGCCACCGTCGCCGGAGACGGCCAGACCGGTAAAGGCCAGGAACTTGGCCTTGGCCACACGCTGGAAGCCGACATAAAACATGTGCAGGCCGCCCGGCGCTTCGACCACATCACCGAGGATCATGCCGTTGTCGTCGAAGCAGCCGTCGCGGCCGATGTCGAGCACCGGTTCGGCGCTGACGCGCACGATAGTCGCCGGATCGTCTGCGCGCACGTCAACGTAGCCGATGCGGCTGACGCCGTCGGCATCGCGGAACCCCGCGTAGACGCGTATGAGGTCATCGTCGATGCGATATGGCGTGGGCGTGAGCGCCGAGTGACGCATCCAGCCGCCTACGCCGTGCCGCGCGGTCTCGAATACCAGCCCTTGCTTGGTCCACTCGAACATGCGCACTCAAAGCTTCACGTCAAAGCTGGACTTGCCGGCTACGGCGCGCGCGGGCGAACCGACATAGATCCGGCCCGGTTCCGTGTCGCGCGTGACCAGTGCGCCGGCGCCGATCACATTGTCCGGCGCGACCTTTACGCGATCGTTGAACGTGGCGTTCACGCCGACGAAGCTGTTCTCGCCGATCTCGCAATAGCCTGAAATGACCGCGTGCGAAGCGACGAACACGTTGTCGCACACGACTGTGCGATGCCCGACGTGATTGCCGCTCCACAGGATGCAATTGTTGCCGATGCGGACAAAGGGCTGGATGACGTTGCCTTCGAAAATGAAACTGTTCTCGCCCAATTCGGCATTGCGCCATACGAACGCGCGGGTGCTGACATACGTGGCAAACCGGTAACCCCTGCGTTTCGCATCCTGGTAAAGGCGCGCGCGCAGGCGATTGAGCTGGCTCGACGGGATCGCGACATACACGTCCACATCAGTCGGCGGATAGTGTGCTTCCAGTGTTTCGTAGTCCACCACAGGACGACCCGCCAGCACCCGCTGCACGAGGTAATCGCGTTCGACGCTGAAGGCGACCACGTCGTAGTCGCTGTCGTGCTCGAAGTATTCGCAGGCGATCTGCGCGAACTCGCCTGCGCCGATGAGGACTAGCGGCCTTGCCATGCTGCCATGCCCTCCAGCTGCATGGCGCCACTGACCTCACGCATGAAATCGGCGTAGTCGGTGATGTAATCATCCGGGTCGTACAGATGATCGGCCAGCACCATCAGGACGCAGTCGTCGCTGAAATCATAAAGCTCGCGCCACACCATACTGCCCATAAGCAGTCCCTGTGAGGGATCGTCGAGCACGACCTCCACCGCTCCGCTGCCGTCATCCAGCAGAAACGTGACCGAGCCACGCACCGCCACTGCGAGTTGATTGAGATGACGGTGCGCGTGCCGGCCACGATGCACATCGTTCTTCGTGGCGAAAATGTAGTACACGCGTCGGATCGCGAAAGGTACGTTGCCGTCCTGTTCCAGCGCGATCAGCATGCCGCGGTTGTCACCATGTTTGTGCAACTGGACGCGTTGGATTTCCATGTTTCAGGCCAGGCTGTAAATCATTGAGTGACGACCTACCTGTCTGAGTGCGATCTGGCGTGCCAAAGGTTGCGTCGACATCGAAGCACGCAGCGGAGCAGCTTGATCGACCATGGCTGGATGACATGGCGCCGCGGCATTTCCGAGCCGGATGCAACCTTTCACGATACGAGCCGCACTCACGCGCACCAAGGCTTCTTTGCAGCATGTTCATGACATCACATAGACGCCAGGCGGATCGCGGGCGTGCACGGGAATCGACGAATGACGGCGACGCACAAAGACATATCGGATGGGGACATGGCGAATGACGCTCCGCCAACCGGGGGCAGTGAGCTGACCTCCGTGCCTGGCTCCGGGAGCGATCTGGCCACCCCAACCTGGCAGCCTGCCGAAGCGGCAACACCCACGCGTCCGAGAATGATGGTGGTCCTGCACTGGCTCACCGTCCTTTGCCTGGTTATCGCGGCGGCGTTGATCCTGACGCGTGACCAACTCGACGGGCGGGCGATACGACAATGGCTACTTGAGGGACATCGCCATTTCGGATTGTTGGTGCTCTTTCTCTTCTTCGCCCGCGTGGCGCTTCGCCTTCGGCTGGGCAAGCTGCCACCCGCGAACCACTCCACATGGATCATCCGCAGCGTGGCCGGACTAACCCACCTCGCCTTGTACGCCTTGCTGCTTGCCTTGCCCGTGCTTGGCTGGTGCCTCAGTGATGCCTCAGACAAGCCGGTTCATTTTCTTGGAGCCACGCTGCCTGCACTTGTCGGTGCGGATGAAGACCTCGCCGATCGATTGCTGGTCTGGCATCAGGATGCCGCGTGGCTATTGCTTGGACTGGTTTCGCTGCATGTGGCTGCAGCCCTGTGGCAT
The DNA here is from genome assembly GCA_050737735.1 of Rhodanobacter sp. Classification (GTDB taxonomy): domain Bacteria; phylum Pseudomonadota; class Gammaproteobacteria; order Xanthomonadales; family Rhodanobacteraceae; genus Rhodanobacter. Next base: position 109,638 of record JBOHYM010000050.1, read on the forward strand.
CACTTCGTCATGCGCGATGAAGCGCTGCGGATGATGTTGCCGAGACGCCGTCGCTGAGGGGCGTATAGCCCTTCCTTTACTGCCGCACCTTATCAAGACTAAGGAAACTTCATGCTGTCTTTCCTGATCCGACGTGCGCTATGCCGGCCCAAGAATATGCACCTTTGGTACGGCCTTGCAGCCCTGCTGCTGCTCGCAAGCAACTCCGCCCATGCGATTCCGGCGTTTGCCCGGCAGACGGGCTCTGCTTGCGCGGATTGCCATGCCGGCTCCTACGGAGGTGGCCCCGGCGGCCCTGCCCTGACGCCTTACGGCATGCGCTTCAAGCTCAACGGATACACCGATACGGACGGCAACGGCGTCAAGATACCGGTGTCCGGACAGCTCACGGAAACGCATGACGCTCCCGCTCGCGGCAACAGCACCACGGAGCTTACCGAAGCCGATCTCTATCTGGCCGGACGCGTCAGCGACAATGTTGGCGGTTTCGTCAAGATTGCGTCCACCGACACCGGGCACGCCAAGTACAACACCGAGTTGAGCAACCTCGATCTGCGCTTTGTCGCCAGGGATCTGAAACTTGGTGGCAAAGACATGACGATCGGTGTGAGCGTCAACAACAACCCGGGATTCGATGATCCCCTCGCTGTGTTGCCGGCCGCATCAACACTTATGACGGCGGGAGTTACCGGCACCCTGCTGAACAGCGGACTGGCCAATCGCGTCATCGGCGCGTCGGTCTACGGCCTGTATGACTCGGACTGGTATGGCGAAATCGGCAGCTATAACTCCCTGCCGACCTCGCTGCAGGATCATCTGGGTTATTCGCTTGGCGGTGATCCGGGCAAGCTCAGTAATACGGGGTATTTCCGCTTCGCTTACATGAAGGATCTCAAGCGCCAGTTCTTCTCGGCAGGCGTGGTGGGGTTGACGACCGATCGCCAGCTTCCTCGCGCGGGACCTGCCGAAGCCATTACCGATCTGGGCTACGACCTGACTTATCAGTTCCTCGGTAACCGGGACAACATCGTGCGGCTCAGCTACGTGGATATCTTCGAGCGACGCCATTACGGCAGTACGCCCCCCAGTCCGATCGTGCCAGGTCTGTTCGCGCTGCAACGCGGTGATGCCCATGACAAGACGTTGAGCGCCACCTATACCTTCAAGCAAAGCTACGGCGTCACGCTGGCCCATCTGGTGAGCACGGGATCACATGACCCTGCCCGTTATATCCCGTATGGATCGCCCGATAGCACCGCCAATCTCATCAGCGTGTTCTGGTCGCCGTTCGGCAAGGACGACTCCTTTACTTCACTGGGCAACCTGGAGATCTCCGCCACATGGTTCCGCTTCACCAAGTTCAACGGCGCCAAGGCGAACGTCTTTGGAGTTCCGCCCGGCAGTCTGGTGACGAATCCCGGCGACTTGAATGCCTTCTCCGTTTCCGCCGCCATAGCGTTCTAAAAATACGTACAGGAGTCAGCGCGTGACCAAGTTGTCTTTCGGTAATTCGTTGCGGTGTTTTGCTGCGACAGGACTCTTCTTCGGCTGGATGCTTGCCTCACCTTTCGTCTTGGCCGGAGATGGCTCGGCAGGCTCGGACGTCTTCAAGTCAGAGTGTGCCGAGTGTCACGCCGTCAAGCAGGGGCGTAATAAAAAAGGTCCCAGCCTTTTTGGAATCGTGGGGCGCGCGGCGGGCACGTTGCCGGATTACCACTATTCGGATGCTTTGAAGCAAGCCCACTGGACCTGGACGGCGGAAAAGCTGCATAGCTACCTGTCGCAGCCGGCAAAGCAGGCCAATCCAGGTACCAAGATGAAATACTCGGGCCTCGACGATCCCAAGCAGTTGGACGAACTTATTTCATACCTGAGTACCGTCCACTGATGAAACATCGCTCCCTGCGCGGATGAGTTGCAAGGTGTGAATGACTTCATGGAGCATGGCAGCCGCCCCGATTATTCATATGATGCAGCGATGTCGTACAACCGCCCTCTGTTTAACGCTACCGATGCCCGTGCTGTGGTTTATTTCCACGACGTGGGTTTCGTGCGTCTGAGTACCAGGTAGATCCTATGGCGGAATGTCGTCCACTTTGCGCGAAAGTCGCGTTGCGCCGATACCGCGCCTGCTTCTGTCAGCTTGACTTCAGCACCCGCAACGCCCTGGGTTTCATTTCAGTGGCCATTGCAGCATGTCATCCCTCACTACTTCATGCTCAGTCGACTGACTTAAGCGGCACGGTCGCGCTCAGTTCGCAATTGGTTGACCGCGGCCTGGCGATCACACCGGCTACACCCATCGTGCAGGGGGCTGCGTCCTGGACCTCGCCGACGGGCTGGTCATTGGGCCTGTCAGGGAGTGCCGAAGTGCGCTCACCGGGACGTATTGCCGAAACCCTGGTCCAGGGATCACGCTATTGGCCGCTTTCCAGTGACTGGCAGATGCAGGCGAGCCTGCTTTACTACCATCACGCCGGCATCGCCCATTCGATGGCCTATGATCACGGCGAAGCAGGAGTCAATTGGATCTATCGGGACGTTCTGACGTTTGGCCTGTCGGCCGTCCGCATCATCGGCGCGCGGGATCAGCAGCCGCGTCCTGCCGCCGACATCGATTTCCATTGGCCATTGGTCGAGCATGTTTCCTTTTCCGCCGGTGCGGGTATCGCCCACTCCCCCCCCTTCCGCTATGAGTACAACGGCCACTACCACTACGACCAAGGGACTCTCTACCACTACGGCCATGCAGGGTTGCTGTGGAGCAAAGGGCCATGGCGGGTGGAGCTCGATCGCGTCCTGACGGACCTGGAATCGCGGCACTCAAGGGGAGATATGGCCGCCGCGCCATGGCTTGCAACGATTTCGCTGTCTTTTTGACGCATAGGCAACCTTTTTGGGGGGAAACAGTACTTACACACGAACCCACCCCGATCCGAACGCTTCATCCGAGCCCATGAACGACACTGATATCGACGCTGACGCCACTGACCGCATGCTGCTCCAGCGCATGTCGACGGGCGACCGCGCTGCATTGGCGGTGCTTTACCGCAGTTATCACGGCAGGCTATGCCGCTTCCTTTCCCGCTTGACGCGGCGCGCCGATGTCATCGAGGAAGTCATCAATGACTGCTTCTGGGTCGCATGGCAGAAAGCAGGCAACTTCCATGGGGACTCGCGTGTTTCCACGTGGATCATGGGCATTGCCTATCGCTGTGGACTCAAGGCACTGAGGCAGCATGGCGACGAGCCGGTCGCGGACGACACTGTGCCGGAAGATCGCATCCCCGCCCACAATCCGGATGAAGATCGCGAACTGCGCGACTGGCTGGGCAAGGGTCTCGGCCACCTGTCGGTGGATCAACGGGTCGTGATCGAGCTGGTCTATGGGGTGGGTCATACCCTGGATGACGTTGCCGCCATCATGCAATGCCCCGTGGGCACGGTGAAAGCGCGGCTGTTTCACGCGCGTGTGAAGCTGCGCAACGTACTTCCTTCCTTGGCTGGAGATTCGCCTATACGTGAGGAGCGCGCGCCATGATGTTCCAGACAGATTCCGGTAGGGACTGTGCCCGTGCCTGGGAAGCCATGCCCTGGGTACTGCAAGACAGTGCCACGCAGGAACAAAGCGAATGGCTGACGCGTCACCTGGCGCATTGTGAATCGTGCAGCGCAGAGTTCGCGCGACAAAGTCGTTTGCAGCTTGCCATGTCGCTGCCCTCGGATATTCCTCTCGACGCAAACGTCGGACTAAAACGCTTGCTGGGTCGTCTCGATACACCTGTCCCTCAGGAGGCGCCTGTTCGTTCACGATCGGGAAGCTGGATGACCCGCGCACTGGTCGCCGCCGTGCTGATCCAGGCGCTCGGTATCGGTTCACTGGGTGTGAAGCTGTGGTCGGAAGGTGCGCGCCCCGCGTACCGTACCCTCAGTGAACCGTCCTTGCCCGTCGCCCCGGGCTCGATCCATGTGGTGCCTGACGCGACCATGAAACTGGCCGATTGGAACGCGTTGCTGCGCTCCCTTGGATTGCAGGTGGTGGGCGGCCCCAATGAGGTCGGTGCCTACACGGTCGTACCACAGAGCTCCACCTCGACGGAGCAGCATGCATTGCAGCAGCTGCGCACCACACGAGGCATCCGCCTGGCTGAGCCTGTCACCACCACACCATGAAGTACGGCGTACTTATCCTCGCCGCCGCGATGGCTTTGAGCGCGTGTGTGCGCTCGCGACCCATGGCGCCTGCGGATGATCAGGCCAATTTGAGCCACCCTGCAGTCACCGAGATGTCTTCCATGGACAGCCAGCGCGACATTGTGCTGGCCGTCGCCAATCCGCTTGCCCCCCCTGCCACACATGCCGGTTCCAGCTTGCTGGGTTATACCCCGTCAGGTAACTACGCCGCCGGCGAACGCGCCACGTCGACTCTCGCTGCGCTGAGGAAAAGCTACGGCTGGCATGAGGTGACTGGCTGGCCCATCAAGGCTCTCGACCTGTACTGCGTCGTGCTGGAACCGCCCCCCGGCATGACCCGGGACATCCTGCTCAAGGCGCTCGCCAAGGATGATCGGGTACAACTTGCCCAGCCGCTGCAGGATTATTCCGTTTACGCGGATGGCGCGCAGGACCCACCCCAGTACAACAATCCCTATGTCAATCTTCAGCGCGGCTTTGTCGAAACCGGTGCCGCGCTCGCACATAACCTCAGTCAAGGCGATGGGGTTCATGTCGCGATCGTCGATACGGGTGTCGACACGACGCACCCCGATCTGGAAGGACGCATTCACGACATCCACAACCTGGTCGATGAGGATAGCGCGGCGTTCAACCGCGATAGCCATGGCACCGAAGTCGCTGGTGTCATCGCCGCCACGGGAGACAATCATCCAGGCATTGTGGGGATAGCACCCAAGGCCCTGCTCAGTGTTTACAAGGCATGCTGGTATCCGCCGGTGCCCAATGCCGGCGCACGCTGCAATACCTTCACGCTCGCCAAGGCCCTGGCAGCGATCATGGATACGAATACACGCATTATCAATCTGAGCCTGGGCGGCCCGGCAGATCCGCTGCTCGACAAACTGCTTGCCCGGTTACTGAGCCAGGGCCGCATCGTGATCACGGCGATGCCGCCGGACGGAAACGTCGGCGGATTCCCCGACAATGCGCCAGGGGTCATCGTCGTTCGCACAAGTAACCCATCACAAGCGCCACCAGGCGTGTTGAGCGCCCCCGGTAGCGACATTCTGACCACCCAGCCTAGTGGTGGATATGACTTCACATCCGGATCATCCATGGCTGCCGCGCATGTGAGTGGCATCGCTGCCTTGTTGCTGGCCATGGCACCCAAACTGGATGCGCATTCGGTGCATGACCTGCTGCTGCGAAGCAGCAAGGTTTCCGACGGAACGCTTCAGGTGAATGCGGCGTCGGCAGTTGAGACTTTGCACAGCAAAGAGAAAGGCACTCCCTGATGAATGACTCCTCAGCATAGTGATGCGTCGTCCACCGGATCCCGCGCCCGTTTCAAAAGCGCAACTCCCCCTCTGCTTTCCATCGTCATGCCGGCATGCTGGCCATGAGCTTTTGCATCGGCACTCCTGTGTGGCGTGACTGCTTCACATGGCGGCATGGTGCTCGCGCCGTGACGCTTTTTACACCTGTCGAGCCTGCGCCCTGCGCAGATGAGCCGAGCGAAATATCCGACACAAGCAGGCTCACCGAATCCGGAATCTCATTGTGAAGAATATTAGTGAAGCCATTGGCCTGATGCCCGATGTCGCCACCCAGGTACAGCCGCATCTGAACAGTGGATTGAACTGGGTGGGTATGGACGGTATCGAGGCATTGGTGCGCTTCGATGCTGGCGACGGTGACGTCCAACGTTCCAGCGCCAGGATCGGCGCCTTCGTCAATCTCATGCGACCGGATCAGCGTGGCATACATATGTCGCGTCTCTACCTGCTGCTCGATGAACATCTGAGCGCCAAGACGATCGACGGAGGGATGCTTGAATACTTGTTGCACGCCTTCCTGGAGTCGCAAAAGGACTTGGCCGATCGCGCGCGCATAAACATCCGCTTCGATCAGCTCGTGCGTCGCACCGCGTTGCGCAGTGAAAACAGCGGATGGCGCGCTTATCCGGTCTCGATCGAAGCCAGTCTGTGCGTCGACGGTTTCCAGCTGGAGCTGGGCACAGAAGTGGTGTATTCGTCGACCTGCCCTGCTTCAGCGGCGTTGTCGCGTCAGCTTATCCAAGGGCAGTTCGCCAGGGATTTCGATGCAGCAAGGCCGCTGGATCATGCCGCTGTGTTGAATTGGCTGGGCAGCGAGAAAGGGATTGTTGCCACCCCGCATGCACAGCGCAGCGTCGCGCGGTTGCAGGTGCGCTTCGCTGATGGTGCACCGCTGAACCTCATTGCCCTGCTCGATCGCGTTGAGCAGTCGCTGGGCACGCCCGTACAGACGGCGGTGAAACGTGAAGACGAACAGGCATTTGCACTCGCCAATGGCGGCAACCTGATGTTCTGCGAAGATGCTGCACGTCGCATCCAGCGCGCGCTGGATGCCGATGACGACATCGCCGATTTTCATGTTCGTGTGGAACACCAGGAAAGCCTGCATCCGCATGATGCTGTGGCATACGTGAGCAAGAACCATGTTTCATTCCGTCGCCGCGACGCACGCAGTGGCAATCATGCCGGTTGTAGAGAATTTCAAATGTAACTCTTGGCGGTTTCAAGGTGCTCGTAGTTCACGGACACCTTTGCCAAGCCGGCGGCGTAGAAGCGTGCGCAGCGTGACGCCGTCTGCGTAGCCCACCTGCTCAGCGATGCGATCCACACTGTGCTTGCTGGTCTTCAGCAGATGAACGGCACGCTCGACCCGCAGATCCTGGATGTACTCGACAGGCGTCTTGCCAAGCACTTCATTCAGACGTCGCGACAAGGTGCGCTTGCTGGTCGCCAGCTCATCGGCAACCGCGTCAAGCGAGAACGACGTGCCGAGCCGTTCGCGCACCCAGCGTTCGAAACGCTCCACCAGCGGGTCGGAGTGCGAGAGGTGGTCGGAAATGACATAGGGGGACTGCGACGGACGCGAATCGAAAACAAGATACTTCGCCACCAGCGTAGCAAGCTCAGGGCTACCCTGACGGATCAACCAAAGCGCGAGGTCGAGATGGCTGAGAGCCGCGCCTGCCGTCAATACGGTACCGCTGGGTACGATGATGCGGTGTGCGTCCAGTTGCACGTCGGGGTAGCGCTGACGAAACAACGGCGTGAGCCACCAGCTCGTCGTGGCTTCATGCCCGTCGAGCAGACCGCTTTCGGCCAATACAAAGGTGCCGGTACACGCAGCGGCCAAGCGGGCCCCACCGTTCATCCATGTACGCAAGATGCCCCGCGATGCGACGACGTCGTCCTGCCCAAGCGCGGGTACAAGTTGGTCGGCCAGCTTGGAACCGAGGGCCGGAACGATGACCCAGTCCGGCGTGTGAGCTTCGACGGGGTCGCGCACCGGCACCTGGAATCCCAGGGCGCTATGCACCTGTGGCCGCATGCCCACCACGGTAATGTCGAATCCCGGTGTGCGCATACCTGTCAGTTGCGCCAGCTGGTTGGCCGTCGTCAGGGCATCAAGCACCGTGGCAAGACCGGTATCAAACACGCCCTCAAGAACAAGAACGGCAATTTTCATGGCTGTATCGATATCAAAGTTGTCAATCGAGACAGTATTTGCCGGGCTATCCCGTTTGTAAACTGCCGCCAACCGAACGAACCCGTCATGCAGTAACTGGAGAATCAGAATGATCAAATACGCATTGTTTGTCCGCCTCGAGGCCAAGTCTGGGAAGGAACAGGCTGTGGCTGAATTTCTCGCCGCTGGTCAGGCCATGGCCAACCAGGAGGCGACGACACCGATCTGGTTCGCCCTGAGGCTATCAGCCAACACGTTTGGCATCTTCGACGCATTCGAAACCGAAGATGACCGGCAGACCCACCTCAATGGCCCCATCGCCCAGGCGCTGATGGCGCACGCCGATGAATTGCTAGCCAAGCCACCGACGATCGAGTCGATCGACGTACTGGGCCTGAAGAATCAGCCGACGGCCAGCTGATTCGCTCAGCAACCGTCAGGATCCACCCGTGCCAGCCTCCACCAATTCCGGGGCGATTCACAGGCACATGGCCCTGAAGCTCAGGGCCTGCTTGCTGAATTAAGGCCTTCGCGATGCTGGGCGCCCCATTCGCTTCGCCGGAGCAGGAAGTAAAGCCAGCCGAGCGTGGCGCCGCCATGACGCATCAGCTGGAATGAGAACGGCTCCAGGATTGACGCGAGTAGTGCCATGCCAAAGCTTGAACTGGTGCGATCGCCGCTCCAGCGTCGGTACAGATGCAGCGACCAGGACTGAAACGCCAGATCGATGGCGATCTTGCCGAGGATGATCGCCAACACGGGCAGCACAATGGTAAATCGACCGCCAACCAGGAAGGCGAGCAGCAGGCCGAACGCAGCCAGTCCATAGACCGGTTGCAGGGTATCGAACGCCTTGACCGGCAGCATCAGCGTACCGAGCGCGCCGTAGCGCCGGTTGCCGATCATGCTGCGATACCAGTACTGCGTCTGCAGGAACCCCGCGAACCAGCGTCGCCGCTGCCGCAGAAAACCGGGCAAGGTACTCGGTGCGTCGGTACGCGCTTTCGCACCGCCTATCACGCGTACATCCCAGCCCAGGTCCCGATCGCAGGAATAGCGGCGTAGTCGGTGAATCAGCTCGTAGTCCTCGACCAGACAATCCGGGTCGAAGCCACCGACCATCAACACCGCTTCGCGCCGGAAGCACGCAAATGCACCCGAGATCAGCAGCAGGCCATGTGCACGCATCCAGGCGTAGCGCGAAATGAAATTTCGGATGTACTCATAAGTCTGGAACCACTGGAAGAAGCGGCCGCTCAGCGTCTGGCTGCAGACTGGCGACAACAACCCGGCTGCCGCCACCATCTTTGGCAACACGGCGAACGCGTGGGACATCGCGGCGCATGCTTCCGGTTCGAGCAGGGTATCGCCATCAACCGTCATCACCGTGTCGGTGTCCATCACGAGCATCGCTGCATTCAGGGCACGTGCCTTGCCACCGTGCGGCAGACGCAACCAGCGCAGCGCCGGGTGCGACACGCTCGGTTCGCTGAGGTTGCCCTCGCCCGGATCAGCCAGGCCGAAATGGCTCGCGAGCAAGGCCGCGGTGCCATCGGTTGAACCATCGTCGGCGATGACAATTTGCGCTGGCACGCGGGTCTGGGCGAGCAGTGCGCCGAGCGTGATCGACAGCACGGCCGCTTCGTTGTGCGCGGCGACGATGACGCCAAGCGACGGCGAAGGGCCGCTTGCCGCGACATGTGGCAACGGCCGCATGAGCGCCAGTGATTTCCACGCGACGAAGATCAGCAGCAGCGTGTCATAAATGACATAGGCAATGCCGGTGGACCAGGCGGCCAGGCCGTGCAGAAAGAACGCACGTGCGAACAGCACCACCCATAGCGCCATGACACCGACGTGTATGAACACGCTGATAGCCGGGGTACGCACGGGTGAGATGCGCGGCGAGGCGAGCGTCCGCGCGCGATCAAGAACAGTGGGGGGCGTATCCATCAACATCCTTCAAGACTTGATAGCAACAGTCGACGCATATCGGCCACGCCGGCGTCGCATGTCGCGGCTGCTGTATTGGCCACGATCGGCCGCCATGCCGTGGCCATACCGTGGTCAAGGCAACATCCGTCCGATTACCGGATGGCGATCGATCCACTGGTGCTTGAGTGCGCCCAGGACGTGCAACGCCAGCACCACGTAAAGTGCATAGCCGCATGCGGTATGCAGTGTTCCCAATTGAGTATGCATCTGGTCTTGCAGGGCGGGACCCAGATGCATCAGAAAGCCGATGCGCGGCCAGGGCATCAGCCCGAACAGATACATCGGATGCGATGCGGCGGCACTCCATGCCGAATCGTGCATCCAGCCGCTCAGCGGCAGCGCGAAAATCAGCACGTAGAGCGCGATATGCGCCACATGCGCGGCGGCCTTCTCCCAACCGGGAAACACCGCCGGCAATGGCGGCGGCCGATGCGTCAATCGCCATAGCACTCGCACAATGGCCAGCCCCAACACGGTAATACCGATGGATTTGTGCATGTCGATGACAAAGCGTGCATCGGTATCGGACAGCACCGACGGCGGTAGCAACGCGGCGCTCAGCCCGAGGGCGATATTGGCGAGGATCAACAGCGCAATCGCCCAATGCATCAGCATCGCAACACGCGTGTATTTCAACGCGTCATTCGCGACGGTTGTCGCCGCACGGGGCAGTGCATGCCTGGTACCGGGAGCAGCTTTGATGGATTCGAGAGTTTTCACGACGGCCTGCTGTGGAAGGGCGAGGGGCCTGTCCGGATCACCGTGGGACTGGCTGTCCGGACATCGGGGTGGTCAGCCCAAGAGGTTAGTGCCGTCGTGACGCAAAAACGTTTAATGTCTCCGCACCGGATGTCGCCCGTCAGTTCGCCATTGCGAATCTGCGTCAAGGTCTCCGGCATGAGTCCGGAGAGGCGAGCGACCGGACGATTCACTGATCATGTTGCACGTGGACCTTGAAACCGCCTCGTGAAAAACTGCTGATTGTGTTTCAGATGGCGCTACCGCCCTTTTGCGCTCACCAGAGGCACATCGCGTTACGAGCGCGATGTGCCTCGCCTGACAACGTAGCCAGTCAGGCAGCCAGCTTCGCCGCTGCTGGAAAATCTACCGGCACCTTGGTCACCGCATGCAGGTAGTTGGTGATGATCTTGTCGCCGATGGCGACGATCGTGTCCACCAGGTGCTCCTTGCTCCAGCCAGCGGCGAAGAAAGCATCGAGCAGTGCCGGATCGATATGGCCGCGCTGGATAGCGATGCCATTCACCAAGCGCGCCAAAGCATCCAGCTTCGCGTCGAAACTGACACGGCCACTACGTATCTCCAGCACTTGCGCGTCAGTGAAGCCAAGCTTCTTGCTGATCATGGTGTGTGCCGCCAGACAGTATTCGCACTCGTTGACCTGGCTGACCACCAGGTTGATTACTTCGCGCTCCTTGCCGGTGAGGCTGCTCTTGCCGTTCTGCAAGGCCAGATAATTGCCCAATGCATGTTCGGAGTAAGCGAACGTAGCGTAGAGATTGGGCACCACTCCGATATTTTTCTTGAGCTGGTCAAACAGTGCCTGATTGGCAGGCGACACATCGTCTCGAGTAGGTACGTTGAAAGATGACATGAGATTTCTCCTGAAAAGGGAAAGGCGTGGATGAAAGAGGAAGCGCAGTAATCCAGGCGTTACTGCGCCGTGTAGCCGCCATCCACCGCCAGACATTGGCCGGTGAGGTAACGTGACTTGTCGCTGGCAAGGAACACGATAGCCTGGACAATCTCGTCGACGTTGGCCGCACGCTTGACGGGTATCGTGCTCAGGAAGCCCGATTTGGCGTCGTCACTACCGCCCGTAAAGCGATCGAGCATATCGGTGGCCACAGGGCCGGGGGCAACGGCGTTTACGCGCACGCCGATGGCGGCTCCCTCCAGTGCGGCACTCTTGGTAAGACCTTCTACGGCGTGCTTGCTCGCCACATATACCGATGCACCGGGCATACCAACCTGGCCGGCGACCGATGACAGATTGACGATGGCACCCGCGCCCTGTGCCTGCATCACACGCATTTCGTGCTTCATCGACAACAGCGTGCCGAGCACATTGGTGGCAAAGGTCGTGTCGTAGTTGTCGGTGGTCTGCTCCACGATCGGTGCCAACTGCCCTTCCGTGCCCGCATTGTTTATGGCAACGTCCAGGCGGCCGAAGCGAGCTACAGCCTGTTCAACGAGGCTGCGCACATCGGCCTCGAAGCGCACGTCGGCGCGGTAGAACTCGGCTTCGGCGCCCATGGCGCGCAATTCGGCGGCCAAGGCATGGCCAGCCTCCTCACGACGGCCGCTGACGACAAGTCGGGCGCCTTCCTTGGCGAAAGCGATGGCGGTGGCGCGGCCGATGCCGGTCAACGCGCCGGTGATCAGAACGACAGGGGTATTCATGAGTGGACTCCATCAGAGGTGAAAAGCGCTCTACGTCGTGCACTCTGATTGATTCCTCGAATCGCCACTAGAAGGAAATATGCACTAATATTAATTCCTCAAAGGAATTAATTAAGGATGGTGCCATGGACAAGTTGCAAGCCATGCAGATCTTTGTGCGCGTGGTGGAGGCAGGCAGTTTCTCGGCCATAGCCAAGGAGTCCGGCAGCACGCAGAGCGCCGTAAGCAAACAGGTGGCCTCGCTGGAGCACGTACTGCGTGCCAAGCTGCTTACGCGCACCACGCGCTCGTTGGCGCTCACCGAAGAGGGCGAGCGCTACTTCGAACAGGCCCGGCGCCTGGTGGCGGAGATTGCAGAGGCCGAAACCTCGCTCAAAAGCAGCGGGCAACAGTTGAAGGGTTGGTTGCGCGTCGCTGCCTCCGTGGGTTTCGGCCGGCTGAAGCTTGTGTCATTGGTGCAGACCTTCCTGGTCCAGCACCCCGAGGTAAAAGTCGATCTCCAACTCAGCGATGGTTTTATCGACCTGGTGGAGCGTGGTATCGACATTGCCGTCCGTATAGGTGACCTGCCCGACAGCAGTTTGATCGCGCGGCAAGTCGGTCTTTCCCACCGGGAACTATTGGCGCACCGCAGCTATCTCCGCGCGTTGCCCAAGGGTATAAAGCGCCCCCGATCTCCTGACGATCTCCCACAGCACAACTGCATCGTCTACACAGGAACCACGATGCGCAACGCCTGGAAGTTCGTCGCAGGGCCCGGCGCCGATGCTCCAGAAGGCACCACGCGCACGATCAAAGTGGAAGGCAGCCTGCAGACCGACAGTAGCGAGGTCATACGCACTGCCGTCCTGGCCGGCATGGGCGTCTGCTACACGCCGACGTGGTTGTTCCAGGCTGAAATAGCCAACGGCGATGTCATCCGACTGCTGCCTGATTGGTCGCTGCCTTCACCGATCCATTTGGTGAGCCCGCAAGAACGACGACATTCGTCGAAGGTGAGAGCGTTTGTGGAACATGTGGCGACAGGGCTAGCGAACACCTAGCGCAACAAATATCAAGGTATGCATTAGGTCACCACCCGCTTTCAAAACGCAACCCAAATAGAAGTGAGAAGACAAAGAAAAGCTCACCAAATGGCAGGCCTTTCGGGGAAACGCAACAATTATTCGAATGGTGGAATTTAGAACGGCTCTTACTACCTGATAGTCAAGGAACTGGCGTCCGGTCGAATTCCAATGTGTCAAACCTCCCCGTACATCGAACAATTCTGAAGCGCAGAGATCCGTATCAGTGATGTCCACGATGGGATCTCGAAAACGGATATCTACACGCCTCAATCAAGGTGAAACTTTCTTCCACCCCGTCAATGGGATATCGCCATTCGGTCGCGGCGGCACCTTATAGCTCAGCATGTCACCGCTCAGTACATAACTGCGCACCTGAGTAGTTCCCTCCCAATTCGGATACGTTGCTCCCTCAATATGGAAGGTAAGCGTGCCCTTCATGGGGTCGATCTCGACGGTGCCGAAATGAGAGCTTGTTCCCAGTGCGGCAGCCCGGAATTCACTCGGCGTCCCTGCGTTCCTGTTATTGGCGGCGAACCTGGGGCGAGAGCTGTCGAAGATAAACAGCGAATAGTGCCCGGCATGATCAATTTGCAGCATGCCCTTGGGGGCATCGCCGTAGTCATGTGCGCGCGTTCCATCCAGATGTTTAACGTCGGCAAAGGCAAGCGTCCAGGTGCCTTCGATGGCAGCCACCGTATTCAATTTATGGGGCTCTGAGGCGGTGACTGCGTGGATCGGGAGAAGGGTCAGAAGGGCGAATAGAAATGTCTTTGCTGATTTCATGACTGGGTCTCCTGCAAGGTTCTGCCGAATTGGCTGTGTTGTTGCTTGATGTATTCGTCCTTTCGGTGTTCTGCTGTGCTTTCCATGCGGACGGATCGGCCCATCGGAGCGTGCGACGCGAATCGACGACATGGCCGTGCAGCGTTAGCAGACCACGCCAGAGCGAGCGCATGAGCAAGTACCTGTCCAGATGATGGCTGGAAGCCGGCCAATGAAAGATTTGCCGCTTCGATTGACGATATGCGGCGCAGTTTAGTGCGCTACTATCCATTTAGAAAACATATGAATATGTATTTCAGTCATTTAAAAATGACATGGATAAGCCATGAAATCCCTCGACCTGGATGCCGTCAAAGCTTTTGTCCTGACCGCCGAGCTGCAGAGCTTCACCCGTGCCGCAGACGCGCTGGACAGCACGCAATCGGCGATCAGCCTGAAATTGCGCCGACTGGAAGACCAACTGGGTCGACGACTGCTGGAGCGAACGCCGCGCCAAGTGCGGCTATCTGCCGAGGGAGCCGCTTTTATGGGGGCCGCGCGCGAGTTGGTTGGGGCACATGAGCGCGCCATCGCCTCATTTGAAGTGAAGCAGCGCCGACTGGTTATCGGCATCAGCCACCAACTGGTGGGCAGCGAGTTACCCGGTTTGTTGCGTTGGATGAATGAGCACGATCCGAATCTGGTGATCGAGCTACGCGTAGCCGGCTCAAACGAAGTGCTCAAGGCCTACGACGATGGCGTGCTGGATGCTGCCCTGGTATTGCAGTCGGAAGATCGTCGTCGCAATGGTGAAGTGCTATTCGCCGAATCGTTCGCCTGGATCGCTTCCCCGCACTGGCAGCCGCGTGCAGGTCAACCGTTGCCTCTATCGACTCAAGGGGAAACCTGCAGCATCCGTGCGGCAGCGGTCCGTGCGCTTGATAGTGCCGGCATCGCCTGGGCGGAAGTATTTATCGGCAAGGGCGCCGCCGTGGTGGGGGCTGCAGCGACGATTGGATTAGCAGTCGCCGTGCTGCCGAAGCGTGCTGCGCCGTCGGGCACCATCGATATTGGCCACACGCTTTCACTGCCTCCGCTACCCACGCACGAGGTGGTGCTGTATTCGGCGCTGCATGACCGCCGATCGCGCAATGCGCTACATACGCTGGCGATGGCATTCAAAAATCTGTCCAAAGCTACCTAGTCAAAGGACTGATCAATCAACAATAGGCACAGTGTGACTCTGCAGTTCTGTGAATATCGCAGTTGGCCATATGGGTCATGCGAATGCACTGTGTCCCGCTCGCAACGTACTCCTTGGGCAGTCCCGCGGTCGCACGAACACTCTCCCGTCGCCTTGGAAGCCGAGCCAGTGAAGGAAGTCCTGCGTGATGAGTTTCAGTACGGGACTGCGCAAAAGCGCAAAGCGACTCGATCTCGCCCTCCTGCAGCCTCATGCGACATGCAAAGCGTTGTTCGAGATCGATGGATTGTCTCGCCGCCCACACGAGAAGAAGCCGCACTGCACCCGTAATGCTGAGCCGGGTATTGGGGCTTTATTGGCGTTGCGCTTCTGAGCAACGGTGAAGAGCGTTGAAAACCAGTGTGGCAAACCCGCTTCATCAAGAAGCACCGGGAATCTTTCGCTCTGCGAAAAGACCACGATGTAAGTCCTGAATCCGGCTTCAGGCATCAGCCTGGAACCTCAGCTGACGCACCACTACGAGTTCGGCAGCACTTTGACAAAATCGGGCCGACTAAAAATTGGCCCGACCAATCGCAACAAGCCCCAAAAACAAATGGAGCCAGCTAAATAGCTGGCTCCAGGTGAATATGCAACATTTTCCACACGGCATATCTCAGAACGGAATCTCGTCATCCGCGAAGCCGCTGTCGGCCGGCGGAGGTGCCTGGCGCTGTGGCTGGTTGCCGTAATCGTTGCCGTCATGAGACTGACCGCCACCGTAGTTGCCGCCGCCTTGCTGGCGCTGGCCACCACTCTGCGAACGCTCGCGCTGAAAACCGCCACCACTGCCGCCGCCTTCATTGCCGCCGAGCATCTGCATCTCGCTTGCGATGATGTCAGTGAAATATTTTTCCACGCCGTCCTTGCCGGTGTACTTGTCGGAACGGATCGAGCCTTCGATGTAGACCTGACGGCCTTTCTTCAGGTACTCATGGGCGATCTCGCCGAGTCGACCAAAAATCTTGATTCGGTGCCACTCGGTACGTTCCTGCTTTTCACCGGATTGCTTGTCGGTCCACGACTCGCTGGTGGCCAGATTGAAGGTGCAAATGGATAGACCACCGCCGGTGCTACGCAACTCCGGATCGGCACCGAGATTGCCGACCAGAATGACTTTGTTGATGCCGCGTGCCATGGGAATGTCCTCTGTTGAGCCGGCCGTACGTATAGGATGAGTTACGGCCGGAGTGATGAAACGATCCGCCTATCATAACCTCAGCGCGGGCTCTGTACAGGTGCGGAGGGCTTGTCGGCACGTAGGTTTTGACCGGCCGGACGGGGCTCGCGATCACCATCCGGCCCGGAATGCTCGCTATGCACGCCGGCGTGCGCAAGGCGCGGTCGAGCCTCGCACCACCAGGTCAGCCGACAGCACACGCTTGCGTGGCGGCACCTTGGGATCGTCGAGCAGCTCGATCAGCATGGTCATGGCTTCCCGCCCCAGCGCATTTTTCGGCTGGGCGATGGTGGTCAACGACGGCGAGGTATAACGCGCGAAGCGAATGTCGTCGAAACCGACCACCGAAACATCCTGCGGTACGCGCAATCCGTGCGCGCTCAAGGCGCGCATCGCGCCGATCGCCATTTCGTCGTTGGAGCAGAACACCGCGCTGAACGACCGCCCTTGCGACACCAGCAGATCGATGGCGCGCTCGCCCGCTTCGATCGAAAAGTCGCCAACCACCGTCAGCGCAGGATTGACTGGAATCTCCGCGCGCTGAAGAGCAAGCCCGTAGCCCTGTTCGCGGTCCACGCATATCGGGCTCGATGGCGGACCGGCGATAAAGGCGATGTCGCGGTGCCCCAGCATGACGAGATAGTCGACCGCGGCGCCTGCTGCGGCGACGTTGTTGATATAAACGCTGGAAATCTTGTTGTCCTTGACATACTCGCAAGCATTGACCACAGGCAACCGGCCATCGATGGGAATCGACGGCACGCGATGGGACATGGTGATGATGCCGTCGGCCTGGCGCGCCGCAACCATGTCGGCGTAAGCCTGCTCACGCACCAGGCTGCTTTGCGTCTCGCCCAATAGCACCGAATAGCCGTTCTCGTGCGCGACCTGCTCGATGCCGCGGATCACTTCCGAGAAAAACGGGTTGGCGATATCGGGGAGCAAGGCGACGATCAGTCGCGTACGCGCCGTGCGCAGATTGCGCGCCAATGCATTGGGTGTGTAGCCCAGACGTTTGACGACCTCGTGGATACGCTGGCGCGTCGCTTCGCTGACCAGCTCGGGCCGCTGCAAGGCGCGCGACACGGTCGCCACCGAAACCTTGGCGATGGCGGCAATTTCCTTGACCGTCCGGACACGCGCAGGCTGCGGCGCAGCATTCGCATGCTCGCCCTTGGCGCCCCGCCGCTTACGCTTGGATCCCTCCGCACTCACGCGTTCCAGTTCCCTTTATCGCCGCTGTGCCCTGGACGATACCAGCCGGCAGCGCCCGAAAACGAAATATCCAAAGTGATCGGTCCGATCGATATTTGTGCAATGCAATGTAATGGATTACATGAAATCGTTGCGCCGGTGTTCACACATCTGCTACATACATTGCCACGTTTCATGCGCTATGCGCCCAGACGCTTGGCTCAAAAGCGACCAATATCCGTGCAAGTGAAACAGCTGATCTCAATGTTTATGCGGATGTAATCGAATACATTTTAGCGATAGCGGCACCTCGGAGGGGAAATGGCAAGCCAGTCCATATCGACCAGCGCCAGCGCGATAACCCGATGAAGAACATCGGCATGGGTCTCGTCGGCCCCGGCTTTATCGCAGCCCATCACCTGGATGCCGTGCGTCGCCTGGGCCATGTCGAGATCGTCGGCATCGCTGGCTCCAGCCTCGAATCCGCGAAGAAACGGGCGCGCGAACTGAACGCCGGGCGAGCCTACGCCAGTTACCAGGAATTGCTGGCCGACCCCGCCGTGCAGGTGGTCCACAACACCACGCCCAACCACTTGCACCGGGAGGTCTCGTTGGCGGCGCTGCGTGCCGGCAAGCATGTGATCTCCGACAAGCCGCTTGCCAGCACAATGCAGGAAGCGCGCGAACTGTACGAAGCCGCGCGCGCAGCCCATGTCGCGCACGTCGTCACCTTCAACTATCGCGGCTACCCGCTGGTGCAGCAGGCGCGCGCGATGATCGCCAAGGGCAAGCTCGGCCCGGCGGTGTTCGTGCATGGCTGTTATTTGCAGGACTGGCTGACCGACGCGCGCGCTTATTCGTGGCGACTTGATCCCAAGCTCGGCGGTGCCAGTTCGGCGCTTGGCGACATCGGCTCGCACTGGTGCGACCTGGCCGAGCACGTCACCGGTGCGCGCATCACCGCCGTGCTGGCTGACCTGCATACGGCGGTGCCGGTGCGCGAGGCGCCGGCCGCTTCGCCGCAGGCGTTCGCCGGCGCGGCCAAATCGGCACCACGGCGCAAGATCAAGATCACCAGCGAAGACCTCGCCAGCGTGCTGCTGCGTTTCGACAACGGTGCGCGCGGCTGCGTCACCGTCGGCCAGGTGCTGCCCGGCCACAAGAACGACCTGCGCCTGGAAGTCAGCGGACGCCTGGCCTCGCTGGCGTGGCAGCAGGAGCAGCCCAACGAACTCTGGCTCGGCCACCACGACCAGCCAAACACGCTGTTGACGCGCGACCCGGCCCTGCTCGATCCCGCCGCGCGCGGTTACGCGCACCTGCCGGCCGGCCACCCGGAAGCCTGGGCGGACGCCTTCCGTAACCTGATCGCCGATGCCTACGCGTGGATTCGCCGCGGCGGCACACCGGAAACGAAGCCGGTCGCGCTTCCCACCTTCGCCGACGGCTATCGCAACAGCCTGCTGGTCGAGGCGATGCTCAAGAGCCATGCCGCAGGCGGTGTATGGCAACCCATCGACAACCCACTCGAACCACGACGTACAAAGGGGAAACGCGGATGAGGTGGCGCCTTCGGTTGATGATGCTGTTCGAGTACGCGATCTGGGGTGCGTGGTACGTCACGGTCGGCACCTGGCTGGGCCAGACACTGCATTTCAGCGGCAAGGAAATCGGCGCCATCGCCGGCACCACCGCCATCGGCGCGTTGATCTCGCCACTGTTCATGGGACTGGTTGCCGACCGCCTGTTCGATACCCGCCGTGTACTCGCCGTGCTGCACATCATCGGCGCCGTGCTGCTGGTGCTCGCCGCGCAACAGAGTTCGTTCGCGGTGCTGTATGTCGCCCTGCTGGCCTACAGCCTGTGCTACATGCCGACGCTGGCGTTGACCACCTCGCTCGCCATGCGGCATGTCAACGATCCGCAGGAAGAATTCGGCGCGATCCGCGTGTTCGGCTCGCTCGGCTGGATCGTGGTGGGCCTGATCGTCGGCGCCTGGGGCGTGGAGGCCACCGCCTTGCCCTTGCACCTGGCGGCGGGCCTTTCGCTGGTGATGGCGATCTATTGCCTGACGTTGCCGCCGACGCCGCCGCTCGCGCGCGGCAAGCGCTTCGAGATCCGCCACGTACTCCCGCTTGAATCCCTGCATCTGTTGCGCAACCGGTCGATGGCGGTATTTGCCCTCGCTTCGTTCCTGATCTGCATCCCGCTGCAGTTCTATTACGCCTTCACCAACCTGTTCCTCAACGATATCGGCGTGGTCAACGCCGCCGGCAAGATGACCGGCGGGCAGATGTCGGAAGTGCTCTGCATGCTGCTCATTCCCTGGTTCTTCCGGCGCCTGGGCGTGAAGTACATGCTTGCCGTCGGCATGCTGGCCTGGGTGGTGCGCTATGCCATGTTCGCCTTTGGCGGTACCGGCGAGCTGATGTGGATGCTGTGGCTGGGCATCATCCTGCACGGCATCTGTTTCGACTTCTTCTTTGTCGTCGGGCAGATCTATATCGATCGCGAGGCACCGACCGCGCTGCGCGCGGCGACGCAGGGCTTGATCACCTTCCTGACTTACGGCCTGGGCATGTTCGTCGGCGCATGGCTGTCCGGCGTAGTGGTTGACACCTATACCCGGACCAACGCCCAGGGCGCCGTGGCCTACGACTGGCACGCAATCTGGTTGATCGCCGGGGCCTGCGCTGCCGTCGTGCTGGTCTTGTTCGTACTGCTTTTCAAGGATCGCAAGGCGACCCTCACTCCCCGGGAGAACCATTCATGATGAATCGCAGGCAATTCCTGACTCGCTCCGCGCTTTGTGGCACAGCGGCGTGGCTCAGCCTTGGCACGTCCGGAAAACTTCTTGCCGCCGCCACATCAAAGGGCAAGGCGCTCGGCATCCAGCTCTACATGGTGCTGGATGCTTACAAGAGCGATCCCGTCGGCGCGCTCAAGACGCTCAAGTCGATCGGCTATACGGAAATCGAAGCCATCGTCACCAGCACGGCGGCGACCTTGCGCGACCAGTTGAACGAAACCGGCCTGCGTTCACCCAGCCTGCACTTCGACAGCCTCGGTTTCGAGCCTGGTATCGATGCCGCCCACGTGCTTGGCTCGAAGTACATCGTCAGCAGCATGCTGCCAGCGATCATGCAGAAGGCGAAAGGCCAGAGCGCATCGGAGCCAACCTATACGCTCGACGACGCCAAGCGCACGGCCGAGTACGCCAACCGCCTCGGTGAGAAAGCGAAACAGGCCGGGCTGCAATACGCCTACCACAACCACCATCTGGAATTTACCGACGTGGGTGGGGGGCAGACGTTCTACGACGTGCTGCTGAAGGAAACCGAGCACAAGCTGGTGCAGTTCGAGCTCGACTGCGGCTGGGTCCACGCGGGCGGCAAGAACCCTGCGGACTATTTCAAGGCCAACCCCAGCCGCATCCCGCTGATGCATGCCAAGGATTTCCTGCCCAACGGCGGCAAGGATTACCCGGGCGCTGAACTCGGCCGCGGCACACTCGACTACAAGCCGATCATGGCGGCGGCGGACGCTGCAGGACTGAAGCACTGCTTCGTCGAGCAGGAAGGCCCCTATGCCCGCATGAGCCAGCTCGACGCTGCCCGCGTTGATTACGCCTACCTGCGCCCGCTGCGCTGAACTGTCCCAAGGGAACCGCATGGAAAAGAACACATATGACGCCATCGTCGTCGGCACCGGCGTCAGCGGTGGCTGGGCCGCCAAGGAACTGACCGAAAAGGGACTCAAGACCCTGGTGCTCGACCGTGGTCCGATGGTCAAGCATGGCGATTACCCGACCGCCATGAAGTCGCCATGGGAACTGCCGTACGCCGACGAGCCGACGCAGGAAGACATCGCCCGTCATCCAAAGAGCACGCGTCCGTCGTTCTACGGCATCACGCAGTCCACCAAGCACTGGTTCGTCGACGATATCGACAACCCGTATGAAGAAACCAAGCCGTTCGACTGGTTCCGCGGCTATCACGTCGGCGGCCGCTCGCTGATGTGGGGCCGGCAAAGCTATCGCTTCAGCGAAATGGACTTCGAGGCGAACGGCAAGGAAGGCGTCGGCGTGGACTGGCCCATCCGCTATGACGACCTCGCCCCGTGGTACGACTACGTCGAGCATTTCATCGGCGTCAGCGGGTCGACCGAAAACCTGGCGCAATTGCCGGACGGCCAGTTCCTCAAGCCGATGGAACTGAACTGTGTCGAAAAGGATTTCCAGGGCAAGCTGAGCGAGAAGTTCCAGCGCAAGCTGATCATCGGCCGCACCGCCAACCTCTCCGAACCACTCAAGCACAACCTGAGCCCGCAGCGTGCGCAGTGCCAGTACCGCAACCTGTGCATGCGCGGCTGTCCTTTCGGCGCCTACTTCAGCAGCAACTCATCGACGCTTCCCGCCGCCGAGAAAACCGGCAACATGACGATCGTCACCAACGCCATCGTCTACGAGATGATCTACGACAACGCCAAGGGCAAGGCGACGGGCGTTCGCGTACTGGATGCGGAGACCGGCCACCAGACCGAGTACTTCGCGCGGGTGATCTTCTTGAACGCGTCCACCTTCGGCACCACGCACATCCTGCTGAACTCCATCTCCAGCCGCTTCCCCAACGGCTTTGGCAACGACAGCGGCGAAGTGGGCCACAACATCATGGACCACCTGTTCGGAACCGGCGCGGGTGCGCTGGTCGAGGGCCATGAAGACCGTTACTACTTCGGGCGCCGGCCCAATGGTTTCTATATCCCTCGCTACCGCAACATCGGCGCAGACAAACGCAACTACCTGCGCGGCTTCGGCTTCCAGGGTGGCGCGAGCCGCCGCGACTGGACCCGGCTGGTCGACGGGCCCGCGCTCGGCGACGAGCTCAAGCGCGCCGCGGAGAAACCCGGCCCCTGGAGGGTGTCGATGGGAGGCTTCGGCGAAATGCTGCCGTCTCACCAGAACCACGTGACCCTGGATCGCAATCGCAAGGACAAGTACGGCATGCCAGTGCTCAACTTCGATGCCGCGCACCGGGAGAACGAGATCCTGATGGCCAAGGACATCATCGACGACGCCATGGAAATGTTGACCGCCGCCGGCTATCGCGACGTGCACTCCTTCGTCACCCCGGCCAACGTCGGCGCCGGCATCCACGAAATGGGCACCGCGCGCATGGGCCGCGACCCGAAGACCTCGGTGCTCAACGCGTGGAACCAGATGCATGCCTGCAAGAACGTCTACATCACTGACGGTTCGGCCATGGCCTCGTCGGCCTGCCAGAACCCATCCCTGACTTACATGGCACTGACCGCACGCGCGGCCAGTCATGCCGTGGAAGAACTCAAGCGCGGCAACATCTGAGGAGACCGGCCATGAACCGTCGCGAATGGTTGAAAAGCATGTCCGCGCTTGCCGTCGGCGCTTTCGTCGCACCGTCGTTGCTGGCCGTGTTCGACGCGCATGCGGCTTCGCAAAAGCCGGGCGCCGCGCCCGGATTCTTCGATCCGGCGCAGACCAGCCTGATCGCTGCGGTGGCCGACATCGTGATCCCGCACACGGATACCCCCGGAGCGATCGACGCGGGCGTGCCGGCGTTTGTCGATTCGATGTTCAAGGACGCCTATACCAAGGCCGATCAACAGCGTTACCTCAACGCGATGGCCGCATTCGATCAGGCCGGTGGCAAGCCGTTCCTGCAGCTCGACGAAGCGCAGCGCAAGGCGCGGGTAACCACACTCCATGCCAAGGCGTTGGGCCACTCGCCGGATTCCACGCTGCCACCCGCGGAGGACTTCGTGATGATGACCAAGAAGCTGACCATGCTCGGCTTTTTCATGTCGGAGCCTGGCTGCACGCAGGTGCTGCAGTACATCGCCGTTCCCGGCGGCTACAAGGCCGACATACCACTGTCGCAGGCGGGCAATGGCAAGGCCTGGGCTGTCGAAACGGAATTGAAGATCTGACCCATGAACCGGATGCGGAGCGCACACGCATGAAGACACTCAAGGGTCCGGGCATCTTCCTTGCCCAATACGCGGGCGATGCGGCGCCGTTCAACACGCTGCCCGATATCGCCCGCTGGGCGGCATCGCTCGGTTTTGTCGGCGTGCAGATCCCCACCAACGATCATCGCCTGTTCGACCTGCAGCAGGCAGCGGCAAGCAAGGGGTACTGCGATGACATCGCAGGCATGCTGGCCGAACACGGGCTGGTGGTGACCGAGCTGTCCACGCATCTGCAAGGGCAGCTGGTGGCCTCGCACCCGGCCTACGATCGCCTGTTCGATGGTTTCGCGCCTCCCGCATTGCGTGGCCACACACAGCAGCGCCAGGAATGGGCGATGCAACAGCTCAAGCTCGCAGCGACGGCGAGCAAGCATTTGGGGCTGTCTTCGCACGCAACGTTCTCCGGTGCGCTGGCCTGGCACCTGTTCTACCCGTGGCCACAACGCCCCGCCGGGTTGATCGAGGAAGCCTTTGCGGAACTTGCCAAACGTTGGCGGCCCATCCTGGATGCGTTCGACGAGGTCGGTGTGGATGTCTGTTATGAGCTTCACCCCGGCGAGGACCTGCACGACGGCGCGACCTTCGAGCGCTTCCTCGACGCCGTCAGCCACCATCCCCGCGCGAATATTCTCTACGACCCGAGCCATATGGTGTTGCAGCAGATGGACTACCTGCAGTTCATCGACAACTACCATGAGCGGATCCGTGCGTTCCATGTGAAGGATGCCGAGTTCCGCCCGAACGGACGCTCCGGTGTCTATGGCGGCTACCAGAACTGCATCGACCGCCCCGGACGCTTCCGCTCACTGGGCGACGGGCAGATCGATTTCGGCGCGATCTTCAGCAAGCTCGCGCAGTACGACTATCCCGGCTGGGCCGTGCTCGAATGGGAGTGCTGCATCAAGGACGCCAAGCAAGGTGCGAAGGAAGGCGCGGTGTTTATCCGCGACCACATCATCAAGGTCACCGAGCGCGCGTTCGACGATTTCGCCGCGACGGTGAGCGACCGTGCGTTCAATCGCAACATCCTGGGACTCGAATAGCCGTGACCACCCAATCTCCCGACATCAGTCGCCGTACCGCGCTGGGGCGCCTCGCTGCGGCCGCCGCGGCTTTAGGCGCCATGCCATTGCTCGCCTCCGCCGATACTGTCCCCGGCAAGATCTCTCCCGAGAAAGCAGCTCCCGGACGCCTCCAGCAATCGCTGAGCCGCTGGACCTCCAAGGCGCCGCTCCCCGAACTGTGCAAGCGCCTCAAGCCCCTCGGCTTCGCTGGCGTCGATCTGCTGTATGCGGACGAATGGGCGGTGGTCACCGACAGCGGCCTGGCCGTATCGATGGGTTATCCCGCCAAGCGCGATAACTTCATCACGATGGGTTTCAACGACCCGGCCAATCACGCTACGTTGCTGAAGGAGCTGGAAGCGACCATCCCACTCGCCAAGCGCGCCGGCGTGACCAACCTGATCACCATGTTCGGCAACCGCAAGGCGGGTATCGACGAACGCCAGGCTGTCGACAACTGCGTCGCGGGCCTCTCCAGGATCGCACCCTACGCGGCCGAGAACGGCATCACTATCTGCGTGGAGCTGCTGAACAGCAAGGTCGACCACCACGGCTATCAGGGCGACAGCACTGCGTTCGGCGTCGCGGTGATGAAGGGCATCAACTCGCCCAACGTCAAGCTGCTCTACGACATCTATCACATGCAGATCATGGAGGGTGACGTGATCCGCACCATCCGCGACAACATCTCGTGGATCGGGCATTTCCACACCGGTGGCGTACCGGGTCGGCATGAGATCGACGGCAGCCAGGAGCTCAACTATCACGCCATTGCCAAGGCGATCGCGGACCTCGATTTCAAGGGTTACATCGCGCACGAATTCATGCCGTCGCGGCCTGACCCGTACGCCTCGTTTGCCGAGGCATTCAAGATCTGCACGGTATAAATCTTTCCAAAGGATGCCCATGAAACATCAAAGCGCGATGGTTCTTCTTGTTCTCGCGGCCAGCATGCAAACAGCCGCATGGGCACAGACCGACCCCAAGGCGACCGAGCAGTGGCAGCCGGTGCCCAAGGTCGTTGTGGCGGGCAAGCAGGACAGTGCGCCGCCATCCGATGCCGTCGTGCTGTTCGATGGCCGCGATCTTGCGCAATGGGAGTCGTCCAAGGACCACTCGCCCGCACGCTGGAACGTGCACGACGGTGTGCTGACCGTCGCCAAGGCCGCGGGCAACATCCAGACCAAACAGCGGTTCAAGAACTACCAGCTGCACTTGGAATGGCAGGTGCCCAGGGACATCACCGGCGAAGGCCAGGCGCGCGGCAACAGCGGTGTGTTCCTCGCCTCGACCGGGCCGGCCGATGAGGGCTACGAAATCCAGATCCTGGATTCGTGGAAGAACAAAACCTATGTCAACGGACAGGCGGCCAGCGTCTACAAGCAGACACCTCCACTGGTCAATGCCATGCGCGCCCCGGGGGAATGGCAAACCTATGACGTCATCTGGACAGCGCCGGTGTTTGCTGCCGATGGCACGTTGAAGTCACCGGCCTACGTGACGCTGTTCCAGAACGGCGTGCTGGTGCAGAACCACACCCAGCTGGCTGGCGAAACCTTCTACATCGGCAAGCCGAAATACACGCCGTATACCGAAGCGGCCATCAAGCTGCAGGCTCACGGCGATCCCTCGCAGCCCGTCAGTTTTCGCAATATCTGGGTGAGGCCGCTGGATTGAAACGTTCAAGCCAGCCAGCATGCGGCCCGTCGGGCTATCCGCCGAGAAAACGGTAGCCCACGCCCGGCTCGGTCTTCAGCCAGCGTGGCGCGGCCGGGTCGTCGCCCAGTTTCTGGCGCAGCTTGCCCAGCACGATACGTACGTACTGGCTGTCCGCGGTGTGGGTCGGGCCCCAGAGTTCGCGCAGCAATTGCTGCTGGGTGACTACCCGCCCGGCGTGCTGCAACAGCATCGCCAGCACGGCGTATTCCTTGCGGGTGAGCGAGAGCAGTTCACCGTCCAGGCTCACCTCGCGCCTGGCCAGATCGATAGCCAGATGGCCGTCGTCGTAGCGCGGCAGCACCTCCGGCTCGCCCGGCCGGTTGCGCAACAGGGCGCGCAGCCGCGCCATCAGTTCCTGGATGCCGAACGGCTTGGTCACGTAGTCGTTGGCGCCATGGTCCAGCGCGTGCACTTTCTCGCTCTCGGCATCGCGGACGGACAACATCAGCACCGGTACCTGGCTCCACTGGCGCAGCTCGGCCAGCACCGCGTGACCTTCCATGTCGGGCAGGCCGATGTCGAGGATCACCAGATCCGGTGACTGTGTGGCAGCCAGCGCCAACCCGTCCGCCGCGTTGGCCGCCAGCAGCACCTCGTAGCCTTCGGCGCGCAGGCCGATATCGAGGAAGCGGCGGATCTGCGCCTCGTCGTCGATCACCAGGATGCGCGGAGCGGATGAGGTCATGGATCAGAAATCATGGATTGATGTCGGGCGGTGGCGGCAGCGGCAGGCTGATGCGGATGGTGGTGCCGATGCCGTCGCCGGGCAAGGCCTCCACGCTGCCGCCGTGTGCGCCGATCATGCCGCGGCAGATCGCCAGTCCTAGTCCGGTGCCCTGTGGCGCGCGATCGCCGCGCGAGACCGAGTAGAACATGTCGAAGATGAGCGCCCGCTCTTCTTCCGGTATGCCGGGGCCGCGATCGCTGACATCGACCAGCAGGCGATCAGCCGTGCTGTGCACGGTCACACGCACGGCCTCGTCCGGCGGCGAGAAGCGCGCGGCGTTCTCCAGGATGTTGAACAGCGCCTGCTCGATCAGGGCCGGGTGCACGTAGAGCAAGACCGTCTCCGGCGGCACCATCGTCTCCACGCGCAGATCGGGAAACAGCTTGCGCAGCCGGGTCACCGCCGCCGCGACGATTTCCGCACTGTCGGTCCAGTCACGGTTGAGCTTGAGCGTGCCGTGGCCGAGCCGGGTCATGTCGAGCAGGTTCTGGATGTAACGGTCCAGCCGCTGGCCTTCGCCGAGGATCGCCTGCAGCAACTCGCGACGCTCCTCCGGCGGCAATTTCTGCTCGTAACTGATCAGCGTGCCGGCCGCGCCGATCATCGAGGCCAGCGGCGAGCGCAGGTCGTGCGATACGGACGACAGCAGCGCATTGCGCAGACGCTCGGTCTCGCCCTGCACGCGCGCACCTTCGAGTTCGTCCGACAACCGCGCGCGCTCCAGCGCCTGGCCAATGTCCTGCGTCATCGCCAGCGCGAGGCTGCGCTGGTCGGGATCGGGCTCGCCCATCGCCGGATCGAAACGCAGCGCCACCGCACCCAGCGGCCGGCTCTCGCTACCCAGCGGCAGCACCCAGTGCGGCGCCGCATTCAAGGTGTCGGTATAGCGACCGGCCGGCTCGCCATGCCGGTCGCTCCAGTCGGCCGCCGCCAGATCCTGGGGAGACAGCGCACGTTCCGGTGGCATGCTCGCCACCACACGCAGCACCTGTTCCGCATCGCGGGCAAGGATCGCCGTCTCGCAGCGCAGCGCATGTGCCAGTGCCTTGCTGCCGGCCGCACGAATGCCCGCGGCGTCGGTGCTGGTAGTCAGCTGCTGGCCCAGCGTGAGCAGCGCGCGCGATTGCACGTGCGCGGCGCGCAGCGACTCCACCTGCAGCGCCAGCCGGGTCGCCAGCCGGCTGCACACCAGCGCCGCGACCAGGAAAAGACACACCGCCAGCACATCGTCGGAACTGGCGATGTCCAGCGAGTAGCGCGGCGGCGCGAAGAAGAAGTTGTAGCCGATAAAGCACAAAATGGCCGTATAGACGGCCACCGCCATGCGTGTGCGCACCGCCACCACCAGTACCGCGGTGAGGAAGATCAGCGACAGGTTCGCCACCGACAGGTAGCGGTCGCCGATGAATGCCAGCCCCAGCGCCACCAGTGTGGCCAGGGTGGCGTAGATGTATTCCCCACGCCGTCCCACCCCGCCCGGCAGGTTTGGCAGGCGCAGGCGCCGGCGTGATGCCGCCCGCTCGCTCGGCGTGGCGATGATGGTCAGCTCCAGGTGCGCACCGCGACGCAGCAGCAGCTGGGTCAGCGAGCGGCCGAGCATGCGCGCCAGTACCCGCTCGCGGGTACGACCGAGGATGATCTGGCCGATGCCCTCGCGGTCGGCATGCGCGATCAGCTCGTCGGCGATCGCGTGACCGCGCAGGATGATCGCCTCGCCGCCGAGCCGGCGTGCCAGCCGCATCGCCGCATCGCGCCGTTCGCGACGCGCAGGATCCAGCCGGGCACCGGTATCGACGAAGGCGACGCTCCACGGTGCGCCGCGCCGTTCGGCGATGCGCCGCGCCACCCGCACCAGGTATTCGCTCTGGCCTTGCCCGTCGATCGCCGCCAGCACCCGACGACGCACCGTCATCGCGCTGCCGCGCGCCAGCATGTGCTCGCGCAGGTCGCTGTCGACGTGGCCGGCGATGGTGTCCACCGCCAGTTCACGCAGGGCGGCCAGGTTGGTCGGCGAGAAGAACGCGTTGAGCGCGGCGGCCGCCGTCTCAGGCACGTACACCTTGCCCTGCTTCAGGCGACCGATCAGTTCGCGTGGCGGCAGGTCGACCAGCACGATGTCGCGCGCCTGGTCGAGAAATGCGTCCGGCACCGTTTCGCGCACCGTCACGCCGGTGATGCGGCGCACCTGGTCGTTGAGGCTTTCCAGGTGCTGCACATTGAGCGCGCTGTACACCTCGATGCCGGCGTCGAGCAGTTCGGCGATATCCTGCCAACGGCGCTCGTGCCGACCACCGGGCAGGTTGCGATGCGCCAGCTCATCGACCAGCAGCACCGCCGGTTTGCGCGCGAGTGCTGCATCGAGATCGAATTCGCTGAAATCGCGCTCACTGCCATCGGACGCCTTGTAGCGCACCGGCCGGCGCGGCAGTACTTCCATGCCGTCCAGCAAGGCCGCGGTCTCGGCACGACCATGCGTCTCGACCACCCCCACCACCACGTCCACACCCTGCCGCTTCAGCTCACGTGCGGCGGACAGCATCGCGTAGGTCTTGCCGACGCCAGGCGCGGCGCCGAGAAAGATCTTCAGCCGATGGGTGCGCTCATCGTGTTCGGTGCTGAGCAGGGCATCGGCACGCGCTTCGCGGGAAGGTTCACTCATTCGCTGGCCGGTCCAGTCCGGTGAATGGCACTACGTTACGCGATCACGTGCCATGCGTCTGCGGTGTGTCCAGCGCAAGGTTGAGCTGCAGCACATTGACCCGTGCCTCGCCAAGCACGCCGAGCTGGCGTCCGCTGGTGTATTCGTCCACCAGCGCCTGCACTTGCGAGGTGCTGAGCCCGCGCGCCCTCGCCACGCGCGCGACCTGGTACTGCGCCGCGGCCGGGCTGATTTCCGGATCGAGACCACTGCCCGAGGCAGTCACCAGATCCACCGGCACCGGCGCGGTATTGCCCGGATCGACCACCCGCAGCGCGGCGATGCGCTGCTTCACCGCGTCAGTCAACGCCGGATTGGTCGGCCCCAGATTGGAGCCGCCGGAATTGATGCCGTTGTTCGGCTGCGGCGAGGTTGCCGACGGCCGACCCCAGAAGTACCTGGCGTCGGTGAACGACTGGCTGATCAGCACGGAGCCGATCGGCTTGCCATCCTTCACGATCAGGCTGCCGTTGGCTTGATGTGGAAAGATCAGCTGGGCCAGCCCGGTAGTCACCAGCGGATAAATCACGCCGGTGATCACCGTCATCACCAGCAGCAGCATGAATGCATTGCGTATCAACCTGCTCATGGCATCACCACCCATTGGGAAATCAAAAAAGCTGACGGATCATCAGCACTGTCTTGCAAACGGAATCCTGCTCAAAAATGAAAGATGATGTCCCCAGACAGAATCGTCTCGTGGGACTTGTTCGGAGCAATGCCCGCGTTCGAATTTCCGTTGAACGCAGGGCCGTTCAGAGAATGGTACGTAGCGATTTCCGGCCGCACTTCGAATTGCGGCGAGAACCAGTGTTGCCAACCCAGCGCGAAGTTCACATAACGAGTTGCCACGCCCGTACGTTGGCCATTCTTGTCCCAGTAATACTCAGGCCGGAACGAAAAGTTGTCCTGCGGATCGGGGCTGTAGTTGAGATAGGCAACGGTGGCCAGCGTGCTGGCCCGGCACGTCAACAGCTTGGCGTTGGCGCAGATGGCCAGATCGGGCGCGTTGTACGGAATGAATCGTGACGAGAAAGGCGCTCCCCCGTTGGCATAGATGGTTTGCACATCGCTATTGAGTGAGTTGGGAACCTTGTTCTCATAGAGGTCATAGGCCTCGTAAGAAACATGCCAATGCTCATTGAACGTATGGTAGAGCGTGAAGCCATACCACTGCAGATTGTTGTAACCATATCTTCCGGAGTTGATTGCATCCGCGCACGGCATGATGGCGGTCTTGCCATCGTCGCTGAGATAGCGAACGCATGCGGACACCGACGGCATCGAACCCGGATCTTTCTTGAAGGTCGCGTTCGGATAGAGCGGGTTGTATCCAACCTCACCGGGGCCGGTGCCCGGGACGTTCGGATACGGGTTGTCCAGCGTTTGATTCAAGTGCGTCGGAAAGGCCTCGGTACCGTCCGTCACGCCGAGTAGCACGGTCCA
Organism: Rhodanobacter sp.; assembly: GCA_050737735.1. GTDB lineage: Bacteria > Pseudomonadota > Gammaproteobacteria > Xanthomonadales > Rhodanobacteraceae > Rhodanobacter. The sequence goes on from JBOHYM010000050.1 coordinate 140,855, forward strand.
GTTCTTGGTGAGCGCCAAGGAGGCTTCCAGGCCGGTATTGGTATAGTTATCGAACGAATAAGACATCGAATGTGTGTACATGTAGTTGTTTGGCGCGAGCTGCGCTTCGATATCCGGTATGGAAATGAAGCGTCCGAAACGCAGCATCAGACCGTCGGCGACCCAGGGAATGTAGATTTCGCCATACATCATCGGGAAGTCGTAGCCATTGACCTTGTTTTCGTTCAGCAATTGATAGCTGGCCAACCCATACGCCGTGGTGTAGCGGTAGTTTTCGCCATACAACACCGAAAGCCGCAGGCCCCAATCGATGTGGTCGGTCTGCACCGTGTCGGGGAAACGGTCCAGATACAGCACAGCCTGGTCAAATTCCAATGTATTGGGCGTATACGCATACGCCGCTGGCGCATTGCCACCGGGCTTCGTCGTACTCGTGCTCAGGTTGCCGCCACCATTGACCCAGCCATAGATCTGGAAATTGTTCCTGGTGAGCCATTCGCCGAAAGAAGTGTTGCTCAGTGCAGTCATCAACGGACTGTCGACCGAATTCGGGCGCGTCACACCGAGTGAGGTGGTACCGCCATAGGGCCACTCGGTAAACGGCATGGGGGGCGTTGTCTGCGCGGCTGCCGGCCAATCTGCCCGCCTCGATGCAGGTGCCTTCGGGTCCGTGGGAGCCGCAGCCTGGCCCCACTCGAGCTTGTAGTAATTGGTCAGGCGTCCCCAGAAACCCGTTCCCAGGTAGTCATTGAGGCAATTGAAATTCTTGTAGGGGTCGCAATCACTGCTGGGTCCGCGAGCAGGTGCTGAAGACACCGCCGGCGCGGCAAGCGCCGACTGTGGCGCTACCGCCATATCTACGCTGTCCATGGCCATGGTCGCGGCCATCGCATACTCGGTGGGAATGATTGCCAGCAAAACAGCGGCGGCCACTGTGTGCTTGTACTGCATGAGTTGTCCTTGCACTCCGGCATTTACCGGACTTTCTTCGATGGAGATGATTGATGGAAACTGCGTAAACCAGTTATCAAATGCCGGCGTAACCGCCGAGCACGTATTCGTCTTCTGGAGAAACCGGTGTGTCGGGTGCCGCGGTCATGAGGGTCTCTGGCTGTAGACGCGGCGGCAGTGCAATCACCACATCGCAATCCGAATCGTTTGAGGAAACACGCAGCTCCACCTGCGGATGGCTGGCGTCGGGTAATGACACCGAGAGTTTCAGGGTATGCATGGCGTATTCCCTCAGGCCAGTCCGCACAGGACCAGCAACATGTCGATGAGCTTGATGCCGATGAACGGCACCACGATGCCGCCCAGGCCGTAGACCAGCAGGTTGCGGCGCAGCAGTGCACCGGCACCGAGCGCGCGGTATTTCACGCCCTTCAGCGCCAGCGGAATCAGAAAGATGATGATCAGCGCATTGAAGATCACCGCCGACAGGATCGCGCTCTGTGGCGTTGCCAGATGCATCACGTTGAGTGCGTTGAGCGCCGGGTAGGTGGTCGCAAATGCTGCCGGGATGATCGCGAAGTATTTGGCGATGTCGTTGGCGATCGAGAACGTGGTCAGCGAACCGCGGGTGATCAGCATCTGCTTGCCGATCTCCACCACCTCGATCAGCTTGGTCGGATTGGAATCCAGGTCGACCATGTTGCCGGCCTCTTTCGCCGCCTGCGTGCCGGTGTTCATCGCCACCGCCACGTCGGCCTGCGCCAGCGCCGGCGCGTCGTTGGTGCCGTCGCCGCACATCGCCACCAGCCGGTTCTCGGCCTGGATGCTGCGGATCAGCTTGAGCTTGGCTTCCGGCGTGGCCTCGGCGAGGAAGTCGTCGACGCCGGCCTCCGCTGCAATAGCGGCAGCCGTGAGCGGGTTGTCGCCGGTGATCATGATGGTCTTGATGCCCATCTTGCGCATCTCGGCGAAGCGCTCCTTGATGCCGCCCTTGACGATGTCCTTCAGCTCGATCACACCCAGCGCGCGGGCCGCCTCGGTGACGATCAACGGGGTGGCGCCGCGGCGTGCGATATCCTCGGCCATGCGCTTGACCAGCGGCGGCAGGTGGCTGTTCTGCGCCTCCAGGTATTTCTCCACCGCATCCAGCGCGCCCTTGCGGATCTGCCGCGTGCCGAGATCCACGCCACTCATGCGGGTCTGCGCGGTGAACGGCACGAACTGCGCGTCCAGGGCTTCCAGCGGCTGTCCACGCAAGTCGAACTGCTGCTTCGCCAGCACCACGATGCTGCGCCCTTCCGGCGTCTCGTCGGCCAGCGAGGCGAGCTGCGCGGCTTCGGCGAGGATGCTTTCCGCCACGCCCGGCGCGGGATGGAAAGCGACCGCCTGACGATTGCCCAGCGTGATGGTGCCGGTCTTGTCCAGCAGCAGTACGTCGACATCGCCGGCCGCTTCCACTGCCCGGCCCGACGTGGCGATCACGTTGGCGCGGATCATCCGGTCCATGCCGGCAATGCCGATCGCCGACAACAGCGCGCCGATCGTGGTGGGGATCAGACAGACCAGCAGCGCGACCAGCACGGTGAGCGTGATCGGATGGCCCACGCCGGCCGCCTGCACGCTGTAGATCGAATACGGCAGCAGGGTGGCGCAGGCGAGCAGGAAGATCAGGGTGAACTTCGCCAGCAGGATCGTCAGCGCGATCTCGTTCGGCGTCTTGCGCCGCTTGGACCCTTCCACCATCGCAATCATGCGATCGAGGAAGCTCTCGCCGGGATTGCTGGTGATGCGCACCACCAGCCAGTCCGACAGCACGCGGGTGCCCCCAGTGACCGCGCTGCGGTCGCCGCCGGACTCGCGGATCACCGGCGCGGATTCGCCAGTGATCGCGCTCTCGTCCACGCTGGCCGCGCCGACCACCACTTCGCCGTCACCGGGAACCTGCTCGCCCGCCTCGACCAGCACGTGGTGGCCTGTGCGCAGATCGCTGGACGGCATGAAAGTAATCGTTGCGTTGCGATCGGCCGATGCCAGCTTCTTTGCGACCACATCCTTGCGTGAACTTCGCAACGCATCGGCCTGCGCCTTGCCACGGCCTTCCGCCAGCGCCTCGGCAAAGTTCGCGAACAGCAGGGTGAACCACAGCCACAGGCTGACCCAGAAGATGAAGCCGGTCGGCGCCTCGCCCTTGCCGACGAGTGCCTGCACCCACAGCAAGGTGGTCAGCACACTGCAGACGAACACCACGAACATCACCGGATTGCGGAACTGCAGCCGCGGCGACAGCTTGCGGAACGAATCGGCCATCGCCGTGAGAACCAGCTCGCGATTGAAGCCACTTACTGCTTGCGTTTGTGCGGTCATGATTCAGTGCCCCGACATCAGGAATTCGGCGATCGGCCCCAGCGCCAGCGCCGGCAGGAAGGTGAGCGCGCCGATCACGATCACCACGCAGGCCAGCAAGGTGATGAACAGCGGTGTGTGCGTCGGCAGCGTGCCAGCCGATTCGGGCACATGCCGCTTGGCGGCCAGCGAACCGGCCATGGCCAGCATCGCGATGGCGAGCGGATAGCGCGCCAGGAACATGCAGATGCCCAGCAACACATTCCAGAACGGTGTGTTCGCCGACAGTCCGCCGAACGCACTGCCGTTGTTGTTGGACGCCGAGCTGACCGCGTAGAGGATCTCGCTGAAACCGTGCGCACCGGGATTGGCGATACCCGCCACACCGGCCGGCACCATCACCGCGACCGCGGTACCAATCACCACCAGCGCACACGGCAGCAGCACCGCGAGACTGGCCATCTTCATCTCGTAGGCCTCGATCTTCTTGCCGAGGTATTCCGGCGTACGACCCACCATCAGCCCGGCAATGAAGACGGCGACCACCGCGAAGGCGAGCATGCCGTACAGGCCCGAGCCGACGCCGCCGAAGATCACCTCACCGAGCTGGATCAGCCACAGCGGTATCAGCCCGCCGAGCGGGGTGAGCGAATCGTGCATCGCATTCACCGCACCACACGAAGCCGCCGTGGTGATCGCCGCAAACAGGCCGCTGGCGGCGATGCCGAAGCGGGTCTCCTTGCCTTCCATGTTGCCGCCGGCCTGCAGTGCGGACGCATGCGCATCCACCGCCAGCCCGTGCAAGGCCGGGTTGCCGGCTTGTTCCGCCGCGACCAGGCCGATCGTCAGCGGGATGAAGATCAGCAACATGGTGGCGAGGATCGCCCAGCCCTGGCGCCGGTCGCCGACCATGCGGCCGAACATCACGCACAGGCCGCCCGGAATCAGGAAGATCGCCAGCATCTCGAGGAAGTTGGAGAACGGCGTGGGGTTCTCGTACGGATGCGCCGAGTTGGCGTTGAAGAACCCGCCGCCGTTGGTGCCGAGCATCTTGATCGCGATCTGCGAGGCAGCCGGTCCCATCGGCAGGGTCTGCGTGGTGACCGGCGTTTCCCTGGTCACGTCATGGCCGGCGGCATCCTTCAGCGCGTTGCCCGCCGCATCCTTCACCGTCTCGGTGTAACTGCTGGCCTGCAGCACCGGCACATCGACATACGGCTTGAAGTTCTGCACTACACCCTGCGACACCAGCAACATGGCGATCAGCAGTGACAACGGCAGCAGCACGTACAGCGCGCTGCGCGTCAGGTCGACCCAGAAGTTGCCGATGCTGAGCGAACTGCGCCGGCTGAAGCCACGCACCACCGCCACCAGTACCGCGATGCCGGTGGCCGCGGACAGGAAGTTCTGCACCGCCAGTCCCGACATCTGGGTCAGATAGCTCATCGTCGACTCACCGACGTAGCCCTGCCAGTTGGTATTGGTGGCGAAACTGATCGCCGTATTCATCGCTGAATCGGGTGACACCGCGCCGAAGTGCTGCGGGTTCAGTGGCAACCATTGCTGTATGCGCTGCAACAGATAGACCACCAGCACGCCGAGCACGTTGAACAGCAGCATGGCCAGCGCATAGCGCTTCCAGCTCATGTCCTCGCCGGTACGGATGCCGCACAGGCGATAAAGCGCATGCTCTACCCGACCACCGAAGCGCGTAACGCGATTGGGCGCATCGGCAAATACCAGCGCCATGTAGCTGCCGACCGGCCTCACCAGCAACAGCAGCACGACCAGATACAGCCCGACCTGCAGGAAATCATTGGTGGTCATTCGAACCACTCCGGCTTGAGCAGGGCCACACACAGGTAGCCGGCCAGCGCCACCGCGATCAGGCCGGCGAGGACATAGAGGACATTCATGACGGGGAACTCATGCAGTGGAAGAAGGCAGACGCGGCGAAGCGGTTTACTTGCGCGGGCTCAGCCGATCGCAGAGCAGCGCAAAGCCCAGCACCGCCGCGCACAGCACGAACAGGAACAGCAGGTAGACGAAATCCATCGGCGTCGACTCCATGAAAGGACGACGCGCACTGTAGGAAGTGCCGTATAAGAAAGGGGTAGCGATTCGGCCGGGGCGCGTATAGAACGCGTAAAGTTTTCCGCGCGGTCGCGCGGACCGTCGATCAGACCGTCATGTGCAACGGATCATCACCATGCACGGCGGCATCCGGCGGCAACCGGTCGACCAGGTAGCCTGCCGCATCCCACGCATCGAGCCCGCCCAGCAGCGGGCGCACGTTGCGGTAGCCGATGGCCATCAGCAACTTGGCCGCCCTGGCGGCGGATACCTCGTTCGGGCAGCTGCAGTAGATCACCAACTCGCGATCCGACGGAATGTCATGCAAGGCCCGACCAACACTCTCCAGATCGGCCAGCAGTGCGCCGGGGATGATCCGCGTGTCGAGCAGGCGCGCGGCCTGCGAGCGCACATCGACCACGATCGGATCCTGCCCGCCAGCGATGGACAGGTTCAGCTCGTCCACCGTGATGCGCGCCATGCGCAAGGCCACCAGCAGGCGTCGGCGCTGCCACCACTTGGCCGCGATATAGAGCGCGAGCAGGACCAGCACCAGTTCGAACGCCACCGTGCCGGCACTGGCCAGCGCCGCCAGCACCCCGTCGATCTGCGCGGCGAAGGCATAACCCAACCCGACCGCAAGACCCGCCCACAGCAGCGAGCCGAGCGCATCGAGCAGCACAAAACTGGAGACGCGCAACCCCATCGCGCCGACCAGCGGCGGCGCCACCGTCGACAGGCCCGGCACGAATTTGGCGATCAGCAACACCCGCCCGCGCCAGCGCTGGAAGCGCACCTCGGACTGCTTCACGCAGGAATCGGGCGACAGCGAGATGCGGCACAGCGTGCGCATCACCCCGGAACCGAAACGGCGACCTGCCCAGTACCAGACCAGATCGCTGATCAGGCAGGCGAGCACCGCGGCCAGCACCACGCCAACCAGCTCCAGCTTGCCGTTCGCCGCCAGCGCGCCGGCCACGATCATGGTGGGCACCGCCGGCACCGGTACCCCGGCCTGCTCCACCAGCACATTGAGAAACACCAGCAGCAGGCCGTATTGCGCGATCAGGGCGATGATTTCATGGGCCATCGGAGCGGACCTCGATGCACAGTCACGTGGAACCGCAGGTGCTCATCATTAGGCCGGCCGGCGGCCATTGCAATCGGGCTGGTCAACTACCCATTGCACACCCCGGCCTGCGCCAGCCACGTCATGCCAGCACAGGCCGGCATCGCTCCTTCACGGTGAAGTGACCCCGGCCTGCGCCGGGGTGACGGCAAAAATCTGTGCGAGGTGACGGCGGACCTGCAGCGGGATGGTGGCAGAATCTGCACGAGGGGGATGGCAAACTTCGCCGGGGTGACGGCAAAAACTGGGCTCCACGGCCCTATAATCAGGTCGATACACCGCCTTGAAGCCTTCATGAACCCGATGCCAGCCGACGCCAGCCGCCCCGCCGACTTCGCCCAAGTGCGCAACCTTGCCGCTGCCGACATGCAGCGCGTCGACGCGCTGATCCGCCAGCGGCTGTCCTCCAACGTGGTGCTGATCAACCAGATCGCCGACCACATCATCGCCAGCGGCGGCAAGCGGCTGCGTCCGATGCTGCACGTACTGGCCGCCGGCGCGGCCGGCTACCACGGCGAGCAGCAGATCAAGCTGGCCGCGGTGATCGAATTCATCCACACCTCCACCCTGCTGCACGACGACGTGGTCGACGAATCCGACCTGCGCCGTGGTCGCAAGACCGCGAACGCGCTGTGGGGCAACGCCGCCAGCGTACTGGTCGGCGACTTCCTCTATTCGCGCTCGTTCCAGCTGATGGTGGAACTGGACGACATGCGCATCATGCGCATCCTCGCCGACACCACCAACACCATCGCCGAAGGTGAAGTGCTGCAACTGCTCAACATCGGCAATGCCGACGTCAGCGAGGCGGCGTACCTGGCGGTGATCGAGCGCAAGACCGCCGTGCTGTTCGCCGCTGCCACCGAACTGGGCGGCATCCTGGGCGGCCTGCCGGAAGCACAGATCGCTGCACTGCGCCGCTATGGCATGGAGCTCGGCTACGCCTTCCAGATCGCCGACGACCTGCTCGACTACATCAGCGACGCCGGCACCCTGGGCAAGAACATCGGCGACGATCTCGCCGAAGGCAAACCCACCCTGCCGCTGATCTACGCGCTGGAAAAGGCCGATCCGGAACAGGCGCAGTCACTGCGCCACGCGATCGAGCACGGCGGGCTCGACTCGCTCGACCGCATCATCGCCTCGATCCGCGACTCCGGCGCCCTGGAGCGCACCCGCGAACGCGCGGTGACCCATGCACGGGCTGCGCGCGAGGCGCTCTCTGCACTGCCCGCCTCGGCCTATCACGACGCGCTGGCCACCCTCGCCGACTACTCGGTGCAGCGCACGTTCTGACCGCACCCCCACACCAGACCCTGTGGGAGGAGCTTCAGCCCCGACGCTGTTGCTTGAGACTTTTGTGGGAGCGACTCCAGCCGCCATGCTCTTGCTTGCCATGAAGCAAGGAGCGTCGGGGCTGAAGCCCCTCCCACACGTGCATGAGGTGCCCCACAGGAACATGCGGTGCTGGCACCGTCACCGCTGATCGGCGAGACTTCAACCCATGCTTCGTTCACACCCAACCGGCTGGCTGTGGTGGCTTGCGGCGACCCTGCTGCCCCTGGCGCAGGCGCACGCCGCCAGCGCCAGCTATCGCTATGACACGGTGCATAGCCAGATCGTCTTCAGCATCAGCCATGACGGTTATTCGCGCCCGTTTGGACGGCTGCACATCACCGGGGGCTGGCTGCGTTTCGACCCGGACGACTTCAGCACTGCGGCCACCGAGCTGGACATCGACCTGGGCAGCCTGGACATGGGTGACGCGGACTGGAACAAGGCAGTGTGCAAGCCGGCCCTGCTCGATTGTTCACGTAACCGTTACGCGCATTTCACCAGCACCAGTGTGGAACGCAAGGATGCCCACCACGGCATCCTGCATGGCCAACTGAGTCTGCGCGGGATCAGCCAGCCGGTGAACATTCCGTTCACCTTCAATCGCGCCGGACGGACTATTTATGGCCTGCACGATGTGGCCGGCTTCTCCGCCACCGCCATGCTGGATCGCGACGCGTTCGGCATGACCAGCTTTGCCGGCTCGATCGGGCACCAGGTCAGCGTGTGGCTGGAAATCGAGGCGATCCGCGGCGACGTCCCTTCATCAAAACCCAAGGAGCAACCATGAGTCTGCGCAGCAATGATCGCCAGTGGGGTTCGGTCGCCAAGTTCTTCCACTGGATCATCGCGCTGGCGATCCTCGGCAACGGCATCTTTGGCCTGCTGATGGATCTGGCGCGGTCGCCGATGCAAAAGATCAATTGGCTGGCCCTGCACAAGTCGATCGGCCTGACCGTGCTCGCGCTGGTGCTGCTGCGCATGCTGTGGCGCTGGGGCGATGGCCATCCGCGCGAAGAACCGGCGCCGCGCTGGCAGCAGCTGGGCGCGCGCGCCGTACACGGCGTAATGTATGTGGTGATCGTGGCACTGCCGATCAGCGGCTGGTGGTTCAATTCGGTTACCGGCAAACCGCTGCAATGGTTCAAGCTGTTCAACCTGCCAGCGTTGGTGGCGAAAAATGACGACATGCGCGGTTTCTCGCATGCCGTGCACGAATATCTGTTCTGGTTGCTGATCCTGGTGCTGCTGGCGCACGTGGGTGCGGCGTTGAAGCATCACGTATTCGACAACGACAACGTGTTGCGACGGATGCTTCCCTTTGGCCGCTTGCGCAACGGCTCGACCTCCCCAGGAGACTCCCCATGAAACGACTCGCCATCCTGCTGTTTGCACTCGCGCTGCCGTGCGCCGCCGCGGCCACCGACTACACCGTGCGCCCCGAGCTGAGCCGGCTCGGCTTCAGCGGCACCTACCAGGGCGCTGCGTTCAACGGCAACTTCGGCCAGTGGACGGCAGCGATCAGCTACGACCCGGCCAATCTAGGCAGTTCGAAATTCGATGTGACCGTGACGCTGGCCAGCGCGAAGACCGGCGACCACGACCAGGACAGTGCGTTGCCTGGCGCGGACTTCTTCGACGTGGCGAAATTCCCCACGGCCCACTTCGTCACCACCGGGTTTCACCAGAATGGCACGCAGGTGATCGCCGATGGCCAGCTGACCCTGCGTGGCGTCACCAAGCTGCTGAGCCTCACCGTGTCGTTCAAGTCCCAGGGCAGTTCTGCCGTGATGGACGTGGCCGGCGCACTGAAGCGGCTCGACTTCGGTGTGGGTACGGGCGATTACGCCGACACCTCGGTGATCGGTGCGAACGTCAAGGTCATCGCCCACCTGCAGCTTGCGTCGAAGTAACCTCGCATCACGATGTCGAGCGACCACCTGTGGCGACGCCTGTACGGCTGGATCACACCCACCCGCACCGTTGCCACACCGGCACCGCGCGCCCAGTCAGGCGACTCGACGCGGGTGGCCGACAGCCTGCGCAGCCTGCTCGACGACCCGACCATCCCGGCCTCGGTGCGCAGCGAACTGGCCACCGATTTCGGCCGCATCGAAAGCATGCTGGACAAGCTCGAACGCGGCGAGCTGCACGTTGCCGTGTTCGGCCGCGTCTCCACCGGCAAGTCGGCGTTGGGCAATGCACTGCTTGGCCGCGAGGCGTTCAGCGTGGGTGTACTGCATGGCACCACCACCGACGCCGCACACGCCATGCTCGACGAGGCACAGCATGACGGTCTGGTGCTGATCGACACACCCGGCATCAACGAACTGGATGGCGAGGCGCGCGAACGACTCGCGTTCGAGGTGGCCGAGATCAGCGACCTGGTGGTCTTCGTCGGCGACGGCGACCTCACCCGCGAGGAACTCGATGCGCTGAAGACGCTCGCCGCCACCCAGCGCCCGCTGCTGCTGGCGCTGAACAAGGCCGACCGCTACGGCCGCGACGAACTGGACAGCCTGCTCGAACATCTGCGCCTGCGCGTCACCGGACTGGTCCGCGCCGAAGACGTGCTCGCCGTGGCCGCGCATCCGGCAGCACAGCGGGTGGTCGAGGTCGACGTGCACGGCCACGAACACACGCGCGAACAGACGCAGCCACCCGATGTCGCCGCCCTGCGTGAACGGCTGCTGGCGATCGCGGCACGCGAAGGCAAGACGCTATCGGCGATCAATGCCGGGCTGTACGCCGGCCGGCTCACCGATCAGGTCAGCGCACGCATCGCACAGACGCGGCAGGCGGTCGCGGCGAAACTGATCCGCCACTACTGCATCGCCAAGGGCGTGGCGGTGGCGCTCAACCCGATCCCGGTCGCCGACCTGCTCGCCGCCGCCGGGCTGGATGCGGCGATGGTGGTGCAGCTGTCGCGCGTGTACGGGCTGCCGCTGACTCGCGCCGAATCCGGTCGGCTGGTGGCAGTAATCTCCGCCCAACTGGCCGCACTGATGGGCGCGATCTGGGGCATGCAACTGGTCGCCTCCGCACTGAAGGGCGTCAGCGCCGGCCTGTCGGTGGTGGTCACGGCCGCCGCGCAGGGAGCGCTGGGCTGGTATGCCACGGTGCTGATCGGGCGCGCCGCCGAACGCTACCTGATCGCCGGCAAATCCTGGGGCGAGGCCGGTGCCAAGCGCGCCGTCGCCGAGATCGTCGCCAGCCTCGACCGCGACTCGATCCTGCGCGAGGCGCGCGAGGAAATCCTCAAGCGGCTGAAATCGCAGCGCGCGTAGTGCAAACGACGCAGGGCGACCTACGTGCTACCGCACGCAGATGCACTGGTAGGGCGGGCACCGCCCGCCGGCTTTTGCCTTGAGGATGCGAAATGCGACAGGAGCGGCGGGCGGTGCCCGCCCTACATGGAGCGTGCAAGACATATCCTTGGCCGCCTTTCGGTATCCGGGCCCTGCAATTGCCCTGTCTTGCAGCGCGGGGCATCATGCGGTGATGAACCTGATCACGCCGCCAGCACCTGCACCGTCGACCGCCACGCTGCCGATGGTGGTCAACTGCGTCGCCTACCGCAACGACGGCAACCGTATCGGGGAGATCACGCTCGACGCGATCAGTGACGTACTGGCGCAGCCGGACACCTTCGTCTGGGTCGGCCTGCACGAGCCCGATGAGGCACTGCTGCTGAAGCTGCAGCAGGAATTCGGCCTGCACGATCTGGCGATCGAGGATGCGCACGCTGCCCATCAGCGCACCAAGATCGACGCCTATGGCGACTCGCTGTTCCTGGTCGTGCAGACCGCGCAACTGGTCGCTACCCGTCTGGTGTTTGGCGAGACGCACATCTTTCTCGGCCCGCGTTACCTGGTCACCGTGCGCCACGGCGCCTCGCTGTCTTACGCGCCGGCACGGCGCGATTGCGAGCACGCGCCGCACCTGCTCGCGCTGGGCCCCAGCTACGCGCTGTACAGCGTGCTCGACTTCATCGTCGACAACATGTTGCCGATCGTGCGCGACTTCCGCGAGGAGTTGCAGAAGCTCGAGCAGGACATCTTCGTCGACACGTTCAACCGCGGAACGGTGCGGCGACTGTACGACATGCAGCGCGACCTGATGACGCTGCGCCTCGCAGTAGCGCCGCTGCAGGACATCATCAGCCAGCTGGTGAAGCTGCACCCCAGACTGATCCCGGACGAACTGCGCGCGTATTTCAGCGACGTCTACGACCATGTGTTCCGGGTCAATGAATCGATCAGCGCGATGCGCGAGATGCTCACTGCCGCGATCAATGTCAACCTCTCGCTGGTAACCCTGGGTCAGAACGAGGTGATGAAGAAACTCGCCGGCTATGCCGCGATGCTCGCCGTGCCCACCCTGTTCACCAGCTGGTACGGCATGAACTTCACCCACATGCCCGAACTCAGCGAGCCCTGGGCCTACCCCGCCATCATCGCAGTCGTCGCCAGCGTGGTCGGCGGCATCTTCCTGCTGCTCAAGCGGGCGAAGTGGCTGTAGGAGCGCACCCTGTGCGCGAT